>JABXHW010000050.1 GCA_013373425.1 Flavobacteriia bacterium | reverse complement strand
GGGTACAGGGTACAGGGTACAGGGTACAGGGTACAGGGTACAGGGTACAGGGTACAGGGTACAGGGTACAAACTAGCACGGATTGAGGTAAGCTCTTGTTTAGAGGCGAGGAAGTTTTACAGTGATACTGAATACTGGATACTCAATACTAGGGCTGGACAATGATGGTTCTCTTGAAGAACGAAACTCATGTGAAGCGAACTGACAACTCATATGCTTGATCGCGTGCATGCGTGCTCATGTGCTTCAGTGTAAAGGTTTCTCGATAGAGATACCACTTCACCAACTCACTAGGTCACCACGTCACCAGCTCACCAGCTCACCAGCTCACTAGGTTGCCAGGTTACAAGCTCACTATCCCATGCAAGAAATTGAGTTAAAGATTTACGAGAGGAAGAAAGAGCTTACTCAAGAAGACAAGGCTTTAGTCGTAGTGATTGGCGTATGCTTGTTGCTTATGCTCCTTGGGTATTTCAAACTTTTTCCTCATCCTGGACTCAATCATCTCTTAGGTATTGGAATCATGTTGGCTTTTATATTAGGGCTAAGGGTGAGGTCACTTTATGCTACAGAGAAACTACATGGAACACTGAACTCTAGTCTAGTTCTTAAAAAAGACTCAGTAACCATAGGGAGCAGATACATTCATCCTTCTGAAATACTTAATCTATCTATTACAGTGGATGACTATGTAGGACAGGTTGTGCATGGTAGTCATTCACACAAGTATTCCATTGGCGTACAGAATTATTTCAATCTGAAATAGAAAAGTGGTGAAACCATTCACCTCATGTTTCAGATGAAAAGTGCTTCGGACCTTTCGCAGGCCGGAGATCTATTCATTCACTATTACGAATCTGAAGTACTCCACTTCATCAACCTAATCGACATTCTTGGCATTCACGATTACGATGAAATTCAGAAATTTAAATCGACAATAGAATTTCGACCTTACTAGTAACCCAGTACCGAGTACTTAGTACTTAGTACCTTGTACTCGTTACCAATCATAACATGCTTCCAAGAATTCACGTGTACGCCCCCTCCCACCGCGACTCCCTCCTTGCGTTAATCCGTTTGAATACGCCGGAGTACTTTGCTGAGGAGGAAGAAGCGGAGTTCGAGGCGTATCTGGATTCGGAGATTGAGCAATACTTCGTAATGGAAATGGGTGGTGAAGTAGTAGGATGTGGAGGCATCAATTTCGATGAGCAAGAAAAGATGGGCATCATCAGTTGGGACATGTTCCATCCTGATTTTCAAGCCAAAGGATTGGGCACTAAACTGCTGCTGCATCGATTAGCAATACTAAAATCGATGAGTTCTATTGAGACGATTGTCGTTCGGACTTCCCAAGTGGCCTATCGATTTTACCAAAAGAACGGATTCAATCTCGTTCGCACAGAAAAGGACTACTGGGCACCCGGATTCGATTTATATTTTATGGAATTAACATTTCAGTAATTATGATTGGAGTTGGTG
Organism: Flavobacteriia bacterium; assembly: GCA_013373425.1. Taxonomy (GTDB): domain Bacteria; phylum Bacteroidota; class Bacteroidia; order Flavobacteriales; family Schleiferiaceae; genus Phaeocystidibacter. Next base: position 88,433 of record JABXHW010000050.1, on the reverse strand, counting down.
ATGCTTTAGGAGATGCCATCATGTGGAGCATGCTTTTGATATTCTTTATTCCTGCGCTCCATGTTGGCTTGCTTCGAATGTGGAAGGGATATCACGGCTCGAATCTTCGAAAAGCAACCCTCATTCTGCTTACGGGAGCAACATCTTTCGGATTAACCCTCCTCGTTATTCGTCACCATCTCATTTCATTGAGTATTTTGAGATGGTATGCGCTAGTTCTCGTGATTGCGTTGTTATATCTCTATGGCAGGGATGCACGTAAGCACGCAGGCATGTGAGCACGTTTAGGAAGTCCCACTCTACACGTGATTGAATTACTAATAAATCTTAGGTGATGAAAACAATCGCTCTCTTATTTATCTCTCTTTTAAGTGGTACCACTTGTTTAGGTCAAACGTCATTTTACTCTGAACTTGCGGATTCAGCAGAGACACTTACTCTAGATCGTGTAAGATATGACCCCTCCTACTTCAGTATCGACTATCCCGGCGGCGATGTCCCTGCCGATCGAGGGGTGTGCACTGATGTGGTGATTCGCGCTTATCGCAAGATGGGAATCGACTTGCAGGTTGATGTTCATCAAGATATGCGTGACCATTTTCAACTCTACCCAAAGAATTGGGGCCTGTCACGTCCAGACCGAAACATCGATCATCGTAGAGTTCCAAACTTGATGACTTTCTTTAGTAGACACGGATTGACATTGTCAAACTCAACTAACTCCGCTGACTATCGTCCTGGGGATATTGTTTGTTGGAATCTTGGCGGAGGTATTACCCACATTGGGATAGTATCAGATGAGCGCACCACCAATGGGCAACGCTATAAAATCATCCATAATATCGGAAGAGGTCAAGTATTGGAAGATGTTCTTTTCAAGTTCAGAATTATCGGGCATTACCGATATGATGGAAGGTGAATGGAGAACGTGAGCACGATTGCACGTGAGCACGAACGCGCTGCAAGGATAAATAACTAGACAGGCTAATGAAGACAAGTGATTAATGATTAAGCAGATGATTAGAAAGTCGAACCTCTTAATACTATCGATCGGATTCATCATCCTCGGCAGCTGTGCCGAAGAATCGAAATATCAAGGCCCACCAGAGTTTGAAAAAGAAATTGTCGTCTACGACGGAACGGTGCATTTGGGAAATGATTCTATTCCCCATGATTGGATAATTCTTGTAGATGGGAGAGATAATATTGCAGAGCAAATGGACTCACTTTGTGAAAATGGTGCTTTACCAGTATTACAGGTTGAATCCGAAACACATATCTTCCAAATCATTTCTGCCAATCCTTGCCATCGGGATGTCTATGATTTTCCAAGATTTAACTTTCTACTAATAACCGGAAAAGGGATTAGGAAAGCTGGACATGTTTACCCTCTGGACAGTATGGAATATGTACTATCCAAAGACTATTCAAACCATGGTAAATTAAAGGATTGGAGCTCTTCACCTGACGAACTCGTTACAAATTTTGAAATAGGTTCATTTGATGGGACCACGCTAAGGACTACACTTCTGAAGTACATCGAAATTCGTGAAGAACTCAATATTTCGAATGAGTCGCCAATTGTATTTTGGAATCAATTTCCCGTTCCACCGCCACCACCGATGTGAAGTTTGGTGAAGAACGCGGGCACGTGGGCACGCATGCACGTAAGCACGCAACCCAAGTATCCAGTATCCAGCATCCAGTATTAATTCAGAACAGCTTCTCCCCACTAGATGAGCTTACCCCTAGCTGTGAAATGTTGTACCCAGTACCAATCCCCTACTCCCCCAACATCGCCCTCACCGTCTCCGCATCCTCTGGCGTATCAACACTCACCGATACCTCCTGTACTAATCCGCAGTAGATTTCATGTCCGCCTTCTAGCCAGCGCAGTTGTTCTAGTGATTCGGCTTTTTCAAGATCTCCCATGGCCATGGAGGCAAAGTCACGCAGTGTTTTAGGTCGGAATGCGTAGAGACCGATATGTTGGAAGAAATCAACTTTAGAGAGCCAATTCTCCATCTCAACTCCACGCACGAATGGGATAGGGTGTCGACTGAAATATAAAGCCTGTCCGTTCTGATTAATCGTTACGAAAACATTGTTCGGGTTCTTCAGATCCTCCGCGTTCTTCACGGGTTTCACCAAAGTAGACATGTCGCAATCAGGATTCACGAAAGGGTGTACAAGCGTACGAAGTGATGTGGGGTTCAACATCGGTTCATCGCCTTGAACATTGATAACCACATCCACATCAGCCCCAGCATTGATGCGCCAAATCTCATAGGCCTCTAAACATCTATTTGTTCCTGTAGAATGATTGGTTGATGTCATTACCACATTTCCGCCGAAGCTCTCTACTTCTTCTAATATTCGATTATCGTCGGTGGCCACCAGAACTTCATCACACCCCATGCTCGCGCGTTCATACACACGACGAATCATGGATTTACCTACTAAATCGACCAATGGTTTTCCCGGAAAGCGCGTAGATGCGTAACGGGCGGGGATTATGGCAAGAGTTCTCATGGTAGCGGTTGTTGAGCCATCGAAGGTAAATCAAGACGTCCAATTAATGCGAAGGAGTATCCTGACAATTCGAACGAGCAAGTGAGATTCGCCTAAATGTACTGATTTTCAATTAGATGAAACTCCTTCATTACAAATGTTGAAATCTGTAACACTATGTTTAAAAACATTGCTAATTTTCTCATTCGTCATATACTTGATGAAACTAACCATCTTCGAAACGGATTTATGAAGACAAAACTACTCTACGCCGCAGCGCTAGCGGTGATTTCCACTATTTCATTTGCTCAACAGCGAGCTCTGAACTTTGATGGAGCAGACGATTTCGTCTCAAGCTCATACGGTGCAATTACAGGTAACGGTGCCCGTACTATTGAGGCGCACATCAGGACAACTGCAAATTGCAACCCCAATGCAGGAGGAGTTCAAAAAGTGATAATAGATTACGGGACCTTCACAACGGGTCAACGCTTTACCTTGAATCTTTTGTGGAGCAATTCCATACGCATAGAGATTGGAGGAATGGGCGTTAGCGGAACGACAGCTGTAAATGATGGAAACTGGCACCATGTGGCGGTTACATACGATCCATCTGCTTCTCCTAATACCAGACTCTATATTGATGGCAGCTTAGAAACCACTGGATCGCTTACAGGAGTGAATACCGGGACTGGTCTAGGCATCACCATCGGTCGTCGTATTGATGGAGTCAACTTTTTTGATGGAGACATCGATGAAGTTCGAGTTTGGAATACAGCACTTTCAGCCAACGATATTCAGGCTTCAGCCAACGACGAATACTGTGCAGCTCCAAACGCCTTGAAGCTTTACTATCGCTTCAACCAAGGAACAGCGGGAGGGAATAATGCCGGTCTAACTACTGTTATCGACGATGGCTTTGGCAACAACGGAACCTTGAACAACTTCAGTCTGAATGGTTCTGGATCCAATTGGGTGAACGGAAGCACAGTCTTGAATTCTGGAGGAGTTACTTCCTATGATACACTCAGCGGCTGCAATAGCGTTACCCTTCCTTCCTCTGGACAATTAGTCACTATGAGTGGTGCTTACGCCGATACCGTTCAAGCCAGCAGTGGTTGTGATTCCATCATTAACTATCAGGTAACCATTACACCAAATGACACTTCAGTGACTGTCACGGACTCTGTACTCACTGCTGCATCTACAGCAGATGCGTGGCAATGGGTAGATTGCTCCAATGGCTTCACTCCTATCAATGGAGCGACCTCCTCCACCTTCACCGCCAGCGCAAATGGCTCCTATGCTGTGATAGTAACGAGCGGAGCTTGCACCGACACTTCGGCTTGTAAGGCAGTTACAGGTATTGGTCAAACCGAATGGGAACCCATGGAGTTCAGCCTCTATCCCAACCCCACAACCGACGGAACATTTACTATTGACATTCCAGCCGACGGGGCGTATGACCTAAAGATCTTCACCAGCACTGGTGTTCTGGTTTACGGAGCACAAGTGACCGGAACCACCAAAATCATATTGACTCAACCTGAAGGGGTTTACTATGTAGAAATCACCGACGAGAAGAAGCGCGGTGTTCGCAAAGTGGTACTCAGTCGATAGGTTCGATTAATTCCAATAAAAAAGCCTCCTGAAATTCGGGAGGCTTTTTTTTTTTACGTTTACACGTATCCACGCATGCGCGTATCCACGTTAAAAGTTTGAGAATTGATTCTCGTATTTCGCTTTGGATGGAGTAACGGACATCACCGGCATCTTAGAACCGTAAAGGATTTTCTCCACATCGCTGCTGCGAAGGCGGAAGATTCCTTGATCTCCTTCTTCCATGATGATGAGAAGATCTCCATTCTCTTTATGTGAGTATTCCAAAGTAGCTTCTGCCACCCCTTTACCTTCATCGCGAATGATTTCGCCTTCCACTTTCGTTCCAGCGTCAGCGATGAATTTCATAGTCTGGTTCAAATTGAGCTGAAGCTTCTTGGCTTCCTCTTTAGACCTAGACACACCTACGATGCGAATCTCAGCGCCAAAGATGCGCGCATAGTGAAGCGCCGGTCCGACCTTCTCACGAGAGCGACGGTCGAGGACGAGTGGGAAAATGATTCTCTTAATAGGACGTGGAGTTTCGCCGCCTGGGATAGTCATTACTGGTGGCTTTACGTTGTTAACCACGCGATAGGTATTCGAACCTACAACGCTTCCGCGAACGTTATTTGGTTTACCCGTAGTTCCCATCACTACCAAGTCAACGTCGAGCATATCCGCTACTTCTGAAATCTCAGAATAAACGGTGCCCTTCGCCGTCATATGATTCATTCGAACGCCAGAACCAGAGTTTGCCTCGATGAGCTCTTCGAGCTTCTTGGTAGCTTCCTCTTTCATTCTTTCTTCGTGCTTTTCTACTTCACTGCCGAAAAGTCGAGAGAACAAGCCAGCATCTTCAATTACCGATAATAGGGTGATCTCAGAGTTGGTCTTTTGTGCAATAGAAATGGCGTGCGTCAGTGCTGTAATCGACTGCTCAGAGAAGCCAACTGGCACTAGAATGCGGTTCGTGTTCTTACTCATTGGTGTATTTATGTTGATTTCAACTTGAACCAAAAGTAGGACTTTTCCCCGTGGTTCCTAATACGTAATTTCGGACACGTGGAAAGAAATCAACTTGGCCCCTCAGAATTGATATTGAATCCGGATGGATCCGTGTATCATTTGCACCTTCTACCGGAGGATATAGCACATACCATCATCACCGTTGGTGACCCCGACCGTGTCTCCGAAGTTTCAAAACACTTTGATTCTATTGAATTCAAAAAGGGACATCGCGAATTTGTCACGCATACGGGAACTTACAAAGGCACCAGACTCACCGTCATTTCAACAGGAATCGGGACTGATAATGTGGACATTGTCTTGCACGAGCTCGATGCATTAGTCAATATTGATTTGAAGACGCGAAGAGTGAAGCAGGATCATACCTCTTTGCGATTCATACGCTTAGGAACATCTGGAGCACTTCAAAGCGATATTGACTTAGGGACATGGTTGGTTTCATTGTCAGCTTTCGGTTACGACGATTTGCTCCACTTTTATGGCAGCACCTCTTCGGATCAAACCGACGCTATTCGTTTACAAGAGCATTTGGAAGGCCTCCCACTCCCCTATATCGCGCACGCTTCTGACTCACTGCTAGCTGCATTCTCCTCTGAAAAGTACCGCACAGGCCATACGCTTACTATGCCAGGGTTCTATGCCCCACAAGGAAGGGCACTACGCCTTACTAACCCAACAAGCGAGCGATTCCATCGATTTGCGAACTTCCGCTTATCTGATGATTCAAGATTGACAAATCTCGAAATGGAAACGGCAGGTATCTACGGGTTGGCCGACATCTTGGGCCACGACGCACTCAGCATTTCTGCTCTCTTGGCGAATCGAATGAACGGGGAATTCCATCCTAATCCGCAAAGCGTTGTTGATGAGATGATTGAACATTCTCTTCAAATCATCGCCTCCATGTAAAAGTTTACGCAAAGTTTACTTTGACAGGGTGAGATTTTATGCGGAAATAAGTACTTTCGCGGCCGAATTACGATTAATCGACAAGAAATTATGGCTGGTAACAGAACCTTCACGATGATCAAGCCAGATGCGGTTGAAAATGGCCACATCGGTGCTATCCTTGCTAAAATCAATGAAGCAGGATTCCGTATCGTTTCAATGAAAATGACTCAATTGAGCCGTCGTGATGCAGGACAGTTCTACGCTGTTCACAAAGAGCGTCCGTTCTTCGGAGAGCTCGTTGAATACATGACAAGCGGTCACATTGTAGCTGCTATCCTTGAAAAGGACAACGCTGTAGCTGACTTCCGTACACTTATCGGTAACACCGACCCAGCAAAAGCTGACGAAGGAACTATCCGTAAGCTTTTCGCAACTAGCATCGCTGCTAACGCGGTTCACGGATCTGACAGCGACGAAAACGCTGAAATCGAAGGAAACTTCTTCTTCTCAGCTCGCGAGCGCTACTAAGGTAGAAGACAACAGATATTTTAGTCCCCCAGTGTTTCTCGGCGCTGGGGGATTTTTTTTTACGTGGGGACGTACGGAGGTGCGGAAGTGGGGAAGTGTGGATGCAGAGGCGTGTGTGGGTTTACCAAGTGTATGTAGCAGAAAGGCGATACACATCTCTGTAAAAGCTGCCCCAGGTAGACAGACCTCTCTCCATAAAGTAGCTTCCTTCCAATGTCCATCTTTCGTTCAAGGCATACTGCAATCCCATACGATATCGGCCTGTTGCCTGGGATGTAGGGAAGTCAAATACCTTTTCTGATAGCAGCTCTGCATCACCAAAAAGAACCAATCCCTCAAGATTCCCTTGCCTAAAAGGTCGAATCTGTAAACCCGGGCGAACTCTAAGTCGATTGGCGTAAGATTCCTGTAAGTCCCCTCCCGCTCGTAAATAGTTCATTCTAAGCTCGTTTCGAGCGAGTACAGAGAGTTCAATCCATCCAAATTCAACGTAGACATACTCGAGTCCGATAAATGGACGAGCCTCAAAAAGAAAATCGGAGGGCGCCAATAAAAGTGTCTGTGCGAAAGCCAGACCGCCAACTGCTTTCCATGAATCTGTCCATTGATAGTCGACCGTAGCTCTTGCTAGCACTTGATGGATATTTTGCGTTTCAGAATTCGCACGCGTGCTCAACTCAAATAAGATTTCTGAGCGTCCACTTGCACTCGTCTCACCCATAATGTCAGTCCAGTATTCCCTTCGAATCTGACCAGAGACGACAGCACTCAGAGCAAAGAATATCGCGATAAAAACGAGACCTTTTCTGTTCATTGTTAGAATGAATAAGAAATCCCAGTCACCACACCGTAATCAAACAAGGCTTCACCATTGGATGGCGATTGTGAGTCGTAGTTGTTATATAAGCTCAAGTTCAGGGATAAATCGTTTATCAACTCCCAATTCAAGCTTACTTCTCCATCATTTCTGATACGTCCTGATTCGGTAATCCCAATGAATAGCTGTTGCTCTATAATCAATGAAACCTTTGCTCCTCTATACTTAAAGAATCGAAAACTGAACAGAATAGGCGCTTCTGTCGATGAAAGTGCCACATTCTCAAAGTTCTCTTCATAGTTGTAAAAAGCGCCGGCACCAATCGCAAAACGTGTACGATTGTTCAAATACCTCCTGTACGTCATACCCGCACCCGCCTGAGTACGATACAACAATCCCAATGTTTGATTTCGCTGATAACTCAATGCAGAGAAAATCGACCAGCGTTGCGAAACAAAGCGATTGCCTACAAAAGAGCCAATCTCACGCTCCCGGGAAACCACTTCATCTACAGAAGTGAGAATTGAATTTGCTGAGAAATCGTATTCCACTCTTTCCCCTTTATAATGTGCACTCGCATCGATATTAAATCGACCAATATTGCTGCTTCTTGTGAAAGAATAGCCCGCGCCAATCAATCCAGACCAGCGCTGAGGAAAGCCATCTTCGTACGAGTTGAGTGTAGATATTTCTATGAGCTGCACGCTTGTTGTATCCATCAAATTGTAGATCCGAACTTCTCCGGTATCCCCTCGAAATAGCCAGCCATAATATTCGAAGCCCTTAAAGGAACGGAGTCGGTAAAACTTAGAAGTGGAGTACATTGATAGAATGTCGAAATGCTTCACTTCAATATCTCCAATCGATTGAGCATCAAACTTTAATACACCTACATCTAATTCTGTAATTGAACCATACAGCACCTGCCCATCGCGAAGCCAAAGTGTATCCTTCACGTCCTGTGCGAAGGAGAAAATGGTAATGAGGTTGAAGAAAAATAGGAAGGTGAGTCGGTTCACGAATTCAAGATAGAATTACTTCTTTAACCAGCACTTTACCAATGGACTCGTTTAGGGCATCGACAAGTTTAGTGCGCTGCATAGACAACTCCTGACGAAGGGAGGATGAATCAAGAGTAACGTATACCACGCCACCAGATTCAAGTTTGATTTTAGTTGTACGTCGATCAATTGCAGGTCCAAGAACTTTCGACCATGCCGCCACAATTTCCGCTTCAGCCAGTTTGCCGTTCAGCTCATGATGCTTCAAAAACTGTCGGATTGCATCTCCTAAACTCTGCTCGTTTGAATTCTTCATCCTTCTAGTTCTGTTATCTTCCCTCCTGCTTCTACGCTGAACACTTTGCTCTCTTCGGCAATGCGCTTCACAATTCCCCCCGTTCGCTCTTCGTGTGTATCGGTGATGAAAATCTGACCGAACCGGTGATCATTCACCATACTCACAATGGCTTCCACTCGGGTTTCATCGAGTTTATCGAAAATATCATCCAAAAGCAAGATTGGCTTTCTACCGGTCACCTCTTTGAGAAATTCAAACTGAGCGAGCTTCAATGCAATGGTAAAGGTCTTCTGCTGTCCTTGGGAACCCACCTTCTTCAAAGGATAATCTCTGAGCTTGAACGCCAAATCATCTTTATGGATACCCGTTGAAGAATATTGCAACACGCGATCTTTCTGTAATGCATCTTGCAAAGCTTGTCGCATATCCATTTCATTCAACTTAGAAGCATATTCAACTGAAACGGGCTCATCCGTCTGGGCTATGCTAGAGTACGCCGAAAGCATGATAGGAGCCAGTTGATCCATGAATTGCTTTCTTCGGTCATGGATTCTGGTGCCACGTTCGATGAGCTGCTCATCATAAATGGACAGTTGATCTGAATCGAAGGTGTTGTTCTTTGCAAAGTACTTCAGCAGGCTATTGCGTTGGGTCAAGGCCTTGTTGTAATTCAGAAGATCATCCAAATAAACCCTATCGCTCTGAGAGATAACCCCATCCATGAATTTACGGCGAGTTTCAGACCCCTCTAAAATTAGGTCGCGGTCGGAAGGGGAAATCATCACAAGGGGAATCTCTCCAATATGGTCAGCGAGCTTTTCATACTCCTTCTTGTTCTTTGAAAAAACCTTTTTCTGTCCTCGCTTGAGACCACAATAAATCTTGTCGGTCCCGCCCTCAGATTCAAATTCTCCTTCAATTACCATAAAAGGTTGGTCGTGTCGGATGTTCTGTGAATCAATAGGATTGAAATAGCTTTTGGTTACCGATAGATAGTGAATGGCATCCAAAACGTTCGTTTTACCCACACCATTATTGCCGACAAAAACATTCACCTTCGGCGAGAATTCCAAGCTCGCTTCGGGATAATTCTTAAAATCAAGCAGATGGAGGTTGCGAACAACGGCTTTTTTCATGTCTTCAAAAGTACAAGAAAGACCGACTCACAAAGAACTTGGAGCGTATGATAAAAATGGTATTTTTGCCGTCTGTCAAATAGACTACAATGGCCAAAAAGAAGAAACAACAAGACGTAATTAGCCCAGTTGATAACGTAGATCAGACTCTCTCAAGAGCAGAGCAGTATGTTGAAGGTAACTGGAACAAGATATTATACGTAATCGGTATTGCTGGTGCAGTTGTCGCTGCATACGTTGGATACTTGAAATATGTGGTTGAGCCTGCTGAAAAGGAAGCTCAAGTGGCCATGTACGAAGCTCAGCAGTATTTCGAGCAAGACTCACTTACACAAGCATTGAATGGTGCTGGCGGTAACTTGGGTTTCTTGGACGTAGCTGATGAGTTCGGAAGCACAGATGCGGGAAACCTCGCTAACTACTATGCAGGTCTTTGCTACTTGCAGTTGGGCGATTTCACCAATGCAATTGCTTACTTGGACAAGTACTCTGGAAGTGATGGAGTATTCAATGTTCTAGCCAAGAAGGCTATTGGAGATGCATTCCACGAGTTGAACCAGCCAGAGGATGCATTGGACTACTACACCAAGGCAGCGAATGCCGAAGGAAATGAGTTCTCTACACCTATCGCTCTTGAGAAAGCGGCTCAAACTGCTGAAATGCTTCAGAATTGGGACAAAGCGCTTGGTTTCTACAACCGCCTCAAGAACGAGTTCCCAGACGCTCGCCAATCAAAAGACGTTGATAAATTCATCGCATACTGCGAAGCAAAAGCAGCGAATAGCTAATGGCCACAGCCAACAAGAATTTATCGAACTACGATAAGAACACAATGCCGAACGCATCCAGCATGCGCTTCGGCATTGTCGTTTCTGAATGGAACGAAGAAATCACCGAAGGTCTCTTCAACGGTGCTTACGAGACATTGCTCGACTTAGGAGTTACACCAGACAATATCATTCGTGAGAATGTGCCTGGCTCTTTCGAGCTACCATTCGGTGCAAGGTGCATACTTGAGTCGGAAGCAGTTGATGCCGTTATCACAATCGGCGTAGTTATTCAGGGGGAAACGCGTCATTTCGACTTTGTATGTGATGGCGTTACTCAAGGCTTGGTGCAGTTGAATCACACCTATAATGCTCCAACCATCTTCTGTGTATTGACCGATATGAATATCGAGCAAAGCCGTGCGCGCTCGGGTGGTGAACACGGAAACAAGGGCGTTGAAGCAGCGGTTGCGGCGGTAAAAATGGCCGATCTACGCAGAAGACGCCTCAGATAGGTCGGTTTAGCACTGTTCTTCCTTAAATTAGTGCAAAACATCGACCGTCATGAAAAACCTACTAGCCTTAGTCGGACTTCTCTTCCTCTTCCCTACGCTACATGCGCAAGAGAGAAGAACTCTCAGTGATCGTGATTTCACAGAACTCGAAGTACATGGAAATTTCGAGGTCATGCTTCGCCAGGGAGATCATCCAGAAATTATTGCTGCTTCTGACGACCTAGGCGATATTGAGCTCGACTTTGACGGCAATCGTGTTACCATTTCTTGGGATGACGATTGGGATATGGACTTCGACCGTGAAGCCACGCTGTACATTACAATGGTGGAAATCGAGGAAATCGACATTAGCGGTGTAGTTAATCTCGAAAGCTTCAATTCGTTACATGCCACGAACATATACTTACACTCCAGCGGAAGTAGCCGAATGGAGGTGGGTGTAGACGTTTCAGACAGATTGAATATCCGCTGTTCCGGTGCTTCTAGCGCCACGGTATTTGGGACCTCAACGGTGTCAAAAGTTAGAACAAGCGGTAGCAGCGACTTACACGCTTTCGATTTGATAAGCCAAATTTCCGAAGTGCGCTCTTCTGGCTCAAGCAACGCCTCCATTCATGCCACTTCAAGTGTGAGTGCATCAGCGAGCGGCTCTTCTGATATCTACATTTCAGGTGATCCTGAAGTTGAAGGAACCACATCAGGAGCCGCTGACATCACCAGAGCGGATAAGAACTAATTGACAATACTTACAAGACATACCTATGAGTCATAACCTCGATACTGCCATTGTCCAAAAGGCAAATGAATGGTTACAAGACCCTATTGATAAGGATTCCCAAGCTAAGGTTCAGCAAATGTTGAGCAATGAGCCTGAAGAATTGACCGAGTCGTTTTATAAGGACCTCGATTTTGGCACAGGAGGAATGAGAGGCATTATGGGCGTCGGTACCAATCGTGTAAACAAATACACTTTGGGATTAGCCACGCAAGGTCTATCGAATTACTTGCATCAGCAATTAGGAGATGAGGCGATTAAGGTGGCCATTGCATTCGACTCAAGAAACAACAGTCAGGCTTTAGCCAGCAGCGTAGCTGAGGTGTTCTCAGCTAATGGAATCAAGGTGTTCCTATTTGAGAACCTGCGCCCTACTCCTGAGCTTTCCTTCACTATCCGACACTTGGGCTGCCAGGCGGGAATTGTTCTCACAGCATCCCACAATCCGAAGGAGTACAACGGATATAAAGTGTACTGGCAAGATGGAGGACAGCTCGTTCCACCACACGATAAAGCTATCATCGAAGAAGTTCGAAAGGTTAAGTTGAACGAAGTGAAGTTCAATGGAAACGACGACTTCATCGAAGAGATAGGTCGGGATGTAGACCGTGCATACCTTCAGCAAGTAGCCCGAATCTCTTTAGGAAATGAAGGTAAGGATGATATAAAGGTGGTATTTACCCCGTTGCATGGAACCAGCGTTGTTTTGATGGAGGATGCCTTTAATACCGCTGGATTCAGTTCTATATCCCTAGTTAAAGAGCAATCAAATCCAGATGGAAACTTTCCAACCGTCGATTCTCCAAACCCAGAAGAAGCGGCGGCCCTTAAAATGGCCGTAGATCAAGCTGAGCGTGATAATGCCGATTTGGTGATTGGATGCGACCCAGATACAGACCGTGTCGGTATTGCTGTACGCGACCACAAGGGGCAAATGCGATTGCTCAACGGAAACCAAACCGGAGCGGTTGTCTTTGAATACATGCTGAGCAAGATGGCCGAGAAAGGCGTAGACCTTAGTAAGTCGTTTACCGCCACTACCATTGTTACTAGCAATCTCATGGAACAGATCTCCTTGAATTACGGGGTAGAATCCATGCGCTGTCTCACGGGTTTCAAGTGGATTGCAGAACTAATCCATCGCTACGAAGGAACTAAGAAGTTCATCGTTGGTGCTGAAGAAAGTTACGGCTATATGATCGGCGACTTCGTGCGCGATAAGGATGCAATCTCGGGTGCACTTATGATTGCTGAAGCTGCCGCATACGCCAAATCGCAAGGCTCTTCCTTCTTTGAATATCTAGCCGACATTCAAAAGAAGTACGGCTTCTATCAAGAACACTTGATTTCAATCGTGAAGAAAGGTCGCTCTGGAGCTGAGGAAATTGCTGCAATTATGGAGAACTTACGTTCAAACCCTCCACAAACATTGGCATCCAAGAAAGTGGTTGAGCTTAGAGATTTCAAGTTAGGCGAGATTACCGACCTACACACTGGAGAAAAGCGTCCTACGAATTTACCATCTAGTAATGTGATTCAACTCGTCAATGAGAATGGGGATATTACCACTGCTAGACCTTCTGGCACAGAGCCGAAGATTAAGTTCTACTTTTCTGTGAATAGAGAATGGAAGTCGGGCGATTACGATGAGATGGAGAAAAGTTTACGTGAGATTATCCAACAGATGATTGAAGATTTAGCCATCTAGGTTATCTTCGAATCGAACCCACATCCAACTACCCTATGGGATTATTCAAGCGATGGTCAATCAATTTGATATTCGCCTTTGCCGCATTGGTGTATATCCTCGGCTTATTTGTTGAGATTCTCGATATCGATTCTGCTCAATACGCCGCCATCAGTAAAGAAATGGTGGAGACTGGGTCGTATTTAGAAGTCTTTCAACAAGGCCAAGATTATCTAGATAAGCCCCCTTTCCTATTCTGGCTGAACTCATTCTTTTTCTGGATTTTCGGCTACTTCAACTGGAGTTTCAAGATTGGAAGTGTCCTTTTTAGTGCTGTAGGTGTTATTGCCACCTATAAGTTGGGCAACCTGCTGTATAACAAGCGAATAGGATTCGTAGCGGCGCTGATGCTGATGACCAGTTTTTCTATGGTATTGATGAACAACGATGTTCGGACGGATACCATTCTCACATCAGCAGTGGTAATTTCGGTCTGGAAACTCACAGCATATCTGTACTACAAGAAGCGCTCAGATCTGATATACGGATTTGTGGCAATGGCTATCGCGATGATGACGAAAGGGCCTATTGGAATGCTGATACCACTCTTTGCTTTGGTGAGTTATACCTTAGGACGTAAGCGTTACAACGACCTGTTCAGAGCTCAATGGCTTTGGGGAATTGCAATTGTAGCGATTTTACTGATTCCGATGAGCTATGGTCTCTATCAGCAATTTGACGCTCATCCTGAAAAAGTGGTGAATATTGTAACCCCTGATGGTGTTGTTAAAGAAGATTCAGTTAGTGGACTGAAGTTCTTCTATTGGGATCAGAGTTTTGGTCGCATTACTGGCGATAACCCATGGCAGAATGACGCGGGGCCACTATTCTTTGTGCACACCTTTATTTGGAGTTTCTTCCCTTGGTCTCTATTGGCATTTTGGGCCATATTCTGGAGAATCATCACAGCTATTAAGGACGTGGTTCGCGGCGAAAAGAAACAAGAATGGCTCACGCTTGGCGGATTCTTACTCACGTTTTTCTCTTTGAGTTTGTCCAATTACAAACTCCCACACTACATCTATGTAGTCATGCCTTTCGCCGCCATATTCACCTCCGAATTCACATTGCGAATCGCATTTGAAAAGCCAAAGTCGTGGTACAGAATAGCACTCAGCTTGCAAATCCTGAATGTGATCCTTGCCGCCGCCATTGTAATCTTCATTGGAACTTACGTGTTCCCAGACGGATCTTGGTCGCTCTGGGTAATAAGTGGAGTTGCTATGGCTATCAGCTCATACGTATTCATGCGTGGATCAAACTTGAATCGATTGGTGGTTTCAAGTATGTTCGGTGCATTGGCGATGTATGTGTTCATCAATGGCTTGTACTTCCCTAGAATTACAGAATACCAACCTTCCGATGATGTTGTAAGAGAGATTAGAGCCTTGAATATCGACGAGGATCATCTTTACGTACATCCACCTCGTGGCATGTTCAGCTTGGCGTATCGCACGGGATTCGAATTGAATCGAATCAACAGAACCATGCTCGACACGACAATCTTCTATCCGAACACCTATGCATATATTGATGAGAAAGGCATGGAGCTTATCGACGATAGTAGAGTTTCCGTTGAAGTTGTGAAGAGCTATCCATACTACCCCGTCACCATGCCAACTTGGGAGTTCATGAATCATGAAACGCGTAAGGATGCTGTGGAAATGACGTACTTAGTAAGGATTCTAATTCCAGACTGATGAAGAAATACGTTTACTTCCTCCCTCTTCTTACCCTCTTCGCATGTCAATCTCCTTCCGAATCGGATGACGCGGTTGTTGAGACACCGGAAAATTTTGAAGAGGTATGGAGAGCCGAAATCACCATTGTTGACAGTATCAAACTCCCTTTCACGTTTACCAGTATGAATGGGGGCGAACTTCTGCTCATAGAAAATGGCGAGGAAATCATTGAAGTTGATTCTTCGCGAGTGGAAGGAGATTCAACCTATTTCTATCTCCCTGTTTTCCCCACCGCATTTGTCGTTCATAGAACGGAGGATCTGTGGAATGGATACTGGATTCGTCTCGATCAAGACAATTACAGACTTCCATTCAAAGCTGAAAAAGGTCTCGATTTTCGATTCTCAGATGGATGCGATGCATTCGACAATCTTGCTCCGCGCTGGGAAGTTCACACGAAGGTTACGTCAGAAAAGCCCTTGCCAGCTATTGGTCAGTTTCAAACGGACGAGGCTGGTAATGTTACCGGCTCTTTCGCTCGCGAAACCGGCGATTACCGCTTCCTCGCAGGAAGCATGTGCGGGAACACGCTAAACCTCTCCACATTTGACGGAACACATGCGTACGTTTTTACTGCAGAGTTGGTGAATGATACCTTGAGAGGCTATCACTACAGCGGTAAAGGTTATGCCGAGCCGTGGATGGGAATTCCGAGCGAGACTTTTGAGCTTCGCGATCCTACGCAGCTTACCTTCCTCAAAGATGGATATGATGGTGTAGAGTTTACTCTGCCTCTTCCAAATGGAGAACTGTTCACATTCAACGGCCAATCGGAGTCAGGACCGACCATCATTCAAATTATGGGCTCCTGGTGTCCGAATTGTATGGATGAAACCCAGTATTTCAACCAATTGCACGCGAGATATGCGGATCGTGGCTTGAACTTCATTGGAGTGACCTTTGAATACAAGAGTGAATTAGAAGAAGCTCGTCCAAGCATCAACAAGATGATTGAAGACTTGGAAATACCTTACCCTGTTGTTTTCGGTGGAAGAGCCTCTGGTGATCGCATCGCTGAAGTGCTTCCTATGATTGACAACTTTATGTCTTACCCCACTTCCATCTTCATCGATAAGAATGGAAATGTAAGATTGATTCACACTGGATTTAATGGCCCTGGAACGAACGAGTACATCCCGTATACGGAAGAGACAGACGCTTTCATTCAGGAATTATTAGCGGAGTAAGCCCATGTCTCACGAGCTCCTACCCGATCTTAAAGAACTTTCCAGCGCGAAGAAAAAGTCGCACCAAAAGCTAGTTCGTCGATTGGCTAAAGCCGATGGAAAGAAGGTGGACAGGGTGATCCACGACCTACACGAAGAGGTATTCGATTGTACGGATTGTCTGCACTGCGCGAACTGTTGTACGACCACAGGACCTTTGTTTACTCGAAAGGATATCGACCGCATCAGCAAACATCTTCGGATTAAGCCCGCCGAATTTGAAGCAGAGTATCTCCGTGTTGATGAGGATAATGACTTTGTGCTTCAAAGCGTGCCTTGTCGATTTTTAGAAGCCGACAACAAGTGCAGCATTTACGAAGTTCGACCAAAGGCCTGCAGGGAGTATCCGCATACCGATCGCATCAAGCAGCAACAAATCCTCAATCTGACACGAAAAAATGCCACGGTTTGCCCAGCAGTATTCACGATACTAGAAAAGCTAAATGAGCAATTCTGAGATTGATATTAATACATTCTTTGAATCTGAGCTTCGCGCTGGGACGATCATCGGGGTTGAAGCTTTGAAAAGCGCTCGCATTCCAGCATGGGTACTAGAAATCGACTTTGGTCCGCTGGGAATTAAAAAAAGCTCCGCTAGAATAACGAAGCTTTATGCTGAGAACGACTTGCTGGGTAAACAAATCATCGCGGTTGTAAATCTACCTGTTCGTCAGATTGGAAGTGTTCGAAGTGAATGCTTAGTTCTCGGTCTTCCCGCCTCAGATGAGCCGAACACGGCGGTCACACTGCTTCAACCTGAAAGACCGGTTGCAAACGGCACTCGAGTTTCGTAATTACTCGACAACCACAGCCGTTCCGCTGGCGCTCACCATAAGCATGCTACCATTCGAACCGATCACTTCATAGTCGATGTCAATCGCAACTACTGCATTAGCGCCGAGTTGACGAGCACGTTGTTCGAGTTCCATCATCGCGGTCTCCCTTGCTTCGAGCAAGACTTGTTCATAAGAGCCCGAGCGACCTCCTACGATATCGCGAATGCCAGCAAACAGGTCTTTAAAAAGGTTTGCACCAATGATGGTTTCACCGGCAATTACTCCTTTGTAACTGATAATCTTCTGACCTTCAATTGAATTCGTTGTTGTGAGAATCATCTTTTGTGTGTTTTAGTTAGCTTGATAATCTTCTACCACAATTATAGCAATGAACTGCCTTATCAGGGTGTTGCTCCGCTCCGCAATTTTCACACTTCACTCCTGAATCTTCAGATTTCTGATTTTTTCGAGCGTGAACAAACTCAGATGTCACTATTCCGGTAGGCACAGCGATGATCCCATAGCCCAACAACATTATTAAACTGGCGAGCATTTTTCCAAGTGGCGTTTCAGGAGAGATATCGCCATAACCCACAGTTGATAAGGTTACAATTGCCCAATAGATAGAATTGGGAATATCCTTGAAACCACTATCAGCTCCTTCAATAACATACATCAAGGAACCGAGTATAGTAACGAGTATTACAATGGATAGAATGAACACGGAAATCTTGCGCGAGCTCTCGATAAGCGCACGAAGCATAATGACTCCATCTCTACTGTAATGGTACAACTTAAGAACTCGAAATACGCGCAGAATGCGTAATCCGCGTATCACTATGAGGTACTGCGGACCGCCAATGAAAATGCTCATATAGGTAGGGAGAATCGAGATTAGATCGATAATCCCCAAAAATGAAAGTGTATAAGACTTCGGCTTTGGAGTGATGATGATGCGAAGGAGATACTCGATGGTAAATAGGATGGTGAATCCCCACTCTAACCACTTAAAAAGGAGTCCATACTTGGAGTGCAGATGCTCCACACTATCTAGAAGTACGATGAGAATACTGGCTACAATCGCCCAAATTAAAATGACATCAAAGGCCTTTCCTGAAGGAGTGTCGGACTCAAAAATAATTCGGCGTAGACGGGGTTTCCAACTCATACTCGAATATAGGTATTTTGATGAGGCTCTGGCGATTCTGCCTTTCGCAGAATGTGTGAAGCTTCGGCGTAGTTCTTACCTTAGCTACCATGAACATCCAACTGTCACTTCCCCGCTTGGGCACTCTCGCAGAGGCACTTCGAGAACAGGAGTATCCGTCAGCCATCCAATTGAGTAGAACGCTGATTGACAAAGGCTTTGAAGCGACACCCAAAACCGTTCAAGGCGATATCACCAATCTGCGTGACACTTTCGGAATTGACATCCTCTATCACAGAGGAAAGGACGGATACTTCATCTCTGAGGAAGGAAAAATCGCATCGGATGAATTCCTAGATTTTCTGGGCATGTCCCGTGTTTCTGATATTATCGGACAAGCACTTCAGGAGCAGAAAGAGGTATCTCCCTATGTCAATTTTGAGAATGAAGGCCTGTGGGCGGGAACGCGTTGGTTACCCACTTTGGTAACGGCAGTGAAGAGTCATAAGTGGATTGGATTCGACTATCGCAAGTTTGAGTCGGATCAAACCAAGCATTACTCACTAATGCCGCTTCTACTCAAGCAATATCAAGGTAGATGGTACCTCATTGGTCAGCAACAGAACGGCGAGGACCGAACATTTGGAATCGACAGAATAGAAGAATTAAAGATTAGAGATCAAGGATTCACTCCTCCTCCAGGAGATCCACGTGACCGATTCGCCAATGTTGTTGGACTAGATCACAGTCGTGGAAAAGTGGAGACTGTGCGGTTCTCCTGCGAACCCGTTCAAGCTCAATACATCAAAACACTTCCCCTCCATAAGAGTCAGCGTATTATTCGTGACAGCACGCATGAAACTGTGTTTGAAGTGAAAGTGATTCCCAATTACGAGTTCATTCAGCGAATACTCATGCTAGGCGCCAAGGTGAAGGTGCTTCAACCCAAGAGTCTCGCAACAGAAGTGTATAGTCACTTGATAGAAGCCGCCAAGCAATATGAGCAGTGAAAGGCTCACCAAGGAACAAATCCTATACGAGGATGCATACATCATCGCGGTAGATAAGCCCGCCGGTCTAATGGTGGAGCCAGATGCACATGGCCACCCTAACCTTGTTCAAGAGATTGAGCGGATTATGCAGCACAAGCCAAAAATTAAAAGCGGCCTGGGTGTAGTTCACCGGCTAGATCGGGTGGTTTCTGGTGTCATTGTTTTTGCAAAGACGCCAATGGCGTTGAAGTCATTGAATGAGCAGATTGCCAATCGTAAGGTGAAGAAAATCTATCACGCTTGGGTTGAAGGTCAACTCGAAGGAAAAAGTGGAAAGTGGGATATGCCTTTGGGACGGTCCTTCGATAGAAAAAGAGCGAGCAAAGAAGGTTTAGAGCTGAAAGCCGCAACTACATTCTGGAAGGTGCTTAATTTCGAGGGTAACAGAACGATGCTAGAGCTTGATTTAAAGACGGGAAGATTTCATCAAATCCGCGCTCACTGCGCCTTTAACGGCCACCCTATTGTTGGAGACACAAGCTACGGAAGTACCCACTCCTATACGGGCAACAGCATTGCACTACACTCGTTTTCCTATACTTTCACACATCCTAAGAGCGGTGAAAAGATGACGATTACATCCAATAACTACGGCAACTGATGGACATCGTCTCACTAAGTCTGCTCATCTTCCTCATCCTTTATTTAGTGGTGTGGGCCATAAACATTCACAGCATCTTCAAGTCGAAATACCTGAGTGGACTTGCGATGGGTATCTGGATGATAATAGTGACGTTGATCCCCTTTCTAGGACTATTGTTTTACAATCTTTACGACCTTTATGTGCCTAAGAAAGTACGGCGCAAAGAGCAAAACGAAGAACTACTTGACGATATCTGATTATGAATTACAAAGCTGCCACCGTAGACGAATACTACGAACTGATTCCAGAAGACCGAAAAGAACCGATGCTCAAATTGCGCGAGGTTATCAATGCAAACATTCCTAAGGGATTTGAAGAAGCCCTCTCTTACGGCATGCCAGGATGGGTCGTCCCTCACAGCACGTATCCGGCTGGATACCACTGCAAGCCTTCAGAGCCACTCCCCTTCCTGAGCCTAGCTTCTCAAAAGAACTTCATCGCATTTTACCACATGGGGGTTTATGCTGATAATGTGTTGTATAAGTGGTTTCAAGACGAGTACACCAAGCAAGTGCCAACGAAATTAGATATGGGCAAGAGCTGTTTGCGATTGAAGAATCCAAAACACATTCCCTATGATTTGATTGGTGAGTTGTGCACAAAGATCACTCCTGAACGTTGGATTGATATTTACGAAACGAACATCAAGCGATAATGAACTTAACAACTTCAGAATTTCTAGATTTTGCTGAAAAGTTCATACTTCCGATCGTCATTGGTTCTCTAACTTTTTACTTAACAAGTTTCCTCAGCCAAATAAGGGAAAGAAGAAATCAAAGCAAACTAGGCGTAGTGCGGATTAATGCCCTTCTCGAGGAGGTTAAGACAGGAAGAGGCATCATTGAAGAACTAATCAATGCAGATCGTGAAAAAATCAAAGAACCATTGAGAATCCCTCCCAAGAAATCTTTCAGTGGCAACCAAACTCTCAGTGATGCCATATTATTGAGAATATTAGCTTGCGTTGGAGACAAAAAAGCTGGTTTCCCACTTAATCAGGTTCAAATTCACACTAAAAATTACTTCGAGCATATCACTCAACATGTGATATCTCGAGGGAAGGAAAAAACAGACTGCTATTCAACATCCGCACTGAATAAAGAGCGTCTTGACAAGGTGAATAAATCTCTAAAATACTACATGGACGCAACGGATAATGTAATTTTGATGTTAGAGCAGATTGTTCTCCTATTAACTCGGAATAGTAAAGCTTACTTTCCAAAATGAGTAACACATGAAAGCGAATTGGACGACCGTTAGAGAGTTCGAAGACATTACCTATAAGAAGTCGGGTAAAGTGGCGCGTATTGCCTTCAACCGACCACACGTGAGAAACGCATTCCGTCCCAAGACGGTAGCTGAATTGTATCAAGCATTTCTCGACGCTAGAGAAGATACGAACATCGGTGTTGTTCTGTTCAGTGCCGAAGGACCTAGTCCGAAGGACGGTGTATACAGCTTCTGTTCTGGTGGCGATCAGAATGCTCGCGGACATCAAGGGTATGTAGACGACGACGGAATGCCTCGCTTGAACATCCTCGAGGTGCAGCGATTGATTCGCTTTATGCCTAAGGTTGTCATCGCAGTTGTTCCTGGATGGGCTGTAGGTGGCGGTCACAGTTTGCACGTGGTGTGCGACCTCACTTTGGCGAGTAAGGAGCACGCTATCTTCAAGCAAACCGATGCCGATGTAACTAGCTTTGATGGCGGTTACGGATCGGCTTACCTCGCTAAGATGGTCGGACAAAAGAAAGCTCGTGAAATCTTCTTCCTCGGTAGAAACTACAGCGCAGACGACGCAGTTGCTATGGGAATGGCCAATGCGTCTATCCCGCACGACGAATTAGAGGATACTGCATACGAATGGGCTCAAGAGATTCTTGAGAAATCACCTACCTCTATCAAGATGCTCAAGTTTGCCTTCAACCTCACCGACGATGGAATGGTTGGACAACAGGTATTCGCTGGTGAAGCTACTCGCCTTGCCTACATGACAGACGAAGCAAAGGAAGGACGTAATGCGTTCCTCGAAAAACGCAAGCCGAACTTTGATGATATTAAGTGGATACCGTGATTGAAATGGGTACTGGGTACTGGGTACAATTTAGCACGGATTGGGGTATGCTGACCTTCAGGGGTGTTTTAGTTCTGAATCAATACTGGATACTGGATACTTAATACTGGTAGCTGCGTGCTTTCGTGTTCGTGCCACCTGTATTCCTGCGTTCCTGCGCTCCTGCGTTCTGCGTTCTGCGTTCTGCGTTCTGCGTTCTGCGTTCTGCGTTCTGCGCTCCTTCCCACAAAAAAACCCCGCCAGCATTACGCCAACGGGGTTTCATTGTTTCAGGTGGTTCTGATTAGAGAATCTCTACCAACTGGATATCAAAAGTGAGATCTCTGCCAGCAAGTGGGTGGTTAGCATCGATTGTGATCGCATCGTCGGCTACTTCAGCAACACGAACTTGCATTTCACGACCGTCAGGTGAGCCTGCCACCAACATCTGGCCTACTTCAGGCTTCAAATCTTCTGGAAGCTGAGTGCGCTCTACCTTGTGGAAGAGATCTTTATTTACGTCGCCGTAAGCATCAGCTGGTGCTAGAGTTACGGTCTTCTTCTCGTTAAGCTCCATACCTTCCACTGCTTTGTCGAAACCAGGAATCATCTGACCTGCTCCAACTGTGAACTGCAATGGGTCGCGATCAACGCTTGAGTCGAAGATCTCGCCGTCATTCAATTTTCCTGTGTAGTGGACACGTACGGTGTCATTTGCTTTTACTGTGGACATAATCCGTTTTCTTTTTTCAAATGAAGTCGCAAAGGTAAGGCCAATACCCTGAAATGCCATGAAAATCAAGGAATTCAGTCATGGAGTCATGCCCTTATGTCGGACATGTAGCAGATTGTCACCTTCCTTAGTCGTTGTCAATCAGGTCATCCTGATGATTAGACCCCATCATCAATTGAAGTAAGAGGGCCATACCCACTAATACACCACATCCTATTGCATTGTACATCAGGTATCCCAACTCAATCACCTCAGCAACATTCAGTGCATGAGCAATGAGAACGGTAGACTGGGCTATGACCGCTGCAATGAAAACAGCTCTCGCTTTAATGCGCTTAAAGAAGAAGGCTACGAGGAAAATGCCCAAGATGGTTCCGTAGAAAATCGATCCTAGAATGTTTACCAACTCTATAAGGTTGTCAACCATATTTGCCGACAACGCGATAATGATTGCTAAAAGGCCCCATATGGCCGTGAACAGCTTTGAAGTAGAAAGCTTAGCAGAATCTGACTCTTCCTTGAGTTCTGTATCCAATTCATCTTCCTCCTCTTTCCCTCTCAATCGCCAATAGAAATCATGAACCGTCGTACTCGCCAGGGCATTCAGCTCACCTGCAGTTGACGACATCGCGGCGGACATAATAACAGCCAACAGGAGGCCGACTATTCCAATGGGCATGTGATCCATAATGAAGGTGATGAAGATATAGTCACCGTCCTTGGTTTCAACATTCAATTGATCGTTCTCTAAAAACTCCTTCAATTGATCCCGTTGAAGCTCAGCCTCTTCGTTCAAGTTTCTGATCTGAGTTTCCAAAGCAGGGCGCTCTGCGGCAGGAGCATCCATCCAATGACCAACGATGGCTTGTTTCTCAATTTGAGTGCGACTGTATTGCTCTTGATAAATCTGAACTTGTCCACCAAAACCCAATTCTTCTGCTTTTGCAATTCCAGCTGAATTGAAGAACATCGGTGGTTCATTCACTTGGTAGAAAACGAATACCATGATTCCCACGAGAAGAATGAAGAACTGCATTGGAACTTTCAATAGGGCATTGAAAATCAAACCCATTCTACTCTCCTTCAATGATCGACCACCCAAATACCTCTGAACCTGACTTTGATCGGTTCCGAAATAACTCAAGGCTAAGAACAAACCACCGGTGAGACCCGACCATATCGTATACCTATTCGATAAATCGAGGTTGGTATCGATGATATTCATTCTATCCATCACCCCCGCCAACTCAAGGCTCTCCACAAAGCTCATGGAATCTGGAAGTTGATCTACAATGATGAAAAAAGCCAAAAACATTCCGAAAAGAATGATGGTCATCTGCCAACGTTGGGTCATGCTCACGGCCTTTGTTCCGCCACTAACCGTGTAGAGAATCACCAGAATTCCCACCACCAAGATGGTCATCTGAAGGTTCCAGTTCATAATCTTCGACAAGATGATGGCTGGAGCATATATGGTAATTCCTGCAGCCAAGCCGCGGGATACCAAGAAGAGTAACGCGGTGAATAGTCGCGTGCGTAGATCAAAGCGTGACTCTAGGTATTCGTAGGCTGTAACAACATTCAGTCGGTAATAAATTGGCAGAAAGAAAGCGCAGATAATTATGATGGCAATCGGCAAACCGAAGTAGAACTGAACGAAGCCCATTCCATCTTCATACGCTTGCCCTGGAGTACTCAAAAAAGTAATCGCACTGGCTTGTGTAGCCATAATGGATAGCCCGATGGTACTCCATGAGAGCTTCTCACCTCTTAAAAATCCAGTAATACTCTGATTGCGACTCTTCCAGATGCCAAACATCACGATGAAGAGAAGGGTTCCTCCCAATACAATCCAGTCGACTAAATGCATCAGTTAAAGATATTGGTAAGGACTCCAAACAAAACAATCTCTGCTGCGAGCGCTAACACGACAACCGTGTAGAGCTGACTCCACTTCTTGAAAATCGGCCTACTCATGAGATAGAATGTTAGCGAGTAATTTAAATGCTCCTGGCACTCCGGCAGGGAGTTCACGGAAAAAGCTAATGCCGGTATAGGTGAAATGACCGTCGCCATACTCTGCATAGAGCAATCCCCCATTTTGAGGTTCTTCACCTTCATCATGCCATGAAATCAAAGCTTCGTAATCACTACTCCATTCACTCGCGAAATACAGTCCACGCTCTTGAACCCAATTTTCAAAATCATTGGTATTGATACGATTTGGTGATGTGAAGAATGGGTGAGATTCATTGAGCAATGTCACATCAGCATCTTCCTCCGTAACTCTATTTCGACTTAAGGTGAAAGGATAAGGTCCCAATTCTGATGTAAGCAAGTCGCGTGTAGCCGTATTGTATTGAACGACTAAGTGCCCCCCTTCTTCCACGTAGTTGAAGAGCTTCTCTCGGTAATTCAACAGCCATGGATGCACATTGTAAGCGCGAATACCTACGACGATGGCTTGGAATTGATTTAGGTCGATTGAAGCTAAGTCTGACTCTTCGAGGCGTGTGACATCAAAGCCCATTTGTTCAATGGCCACGTCGACTTCATCGCCTGCACCTTGAATATATCCAATGGTGCCCCGATTGAGCTGCATATCCAATCGTACCACCTTGGTTTTCGATTCACCAAAAACAACTTGAGTTGGAATATGAGGATATGCGATCTCTGAGAACTGTTGAATAGTACCGTTTACACCCGAAAGCTTTGGACGAATATAGGCTTCACTTGCGTTGGAAGGCGGCGTTACGGTAAAAGTAACCACGCGCTCTTCGTGTGTGGCACCAAAGTTTAGATCGATCCGCGCCGGTGCATACGTCCATCCTTCCGGCACATCCAAGCTCACACTTGTGCGAAGGTCTTCTTGAAAGTTCTTTACTCGGAGCTGAACGGTTTGAGCTAGATTATCAGAGAATATCGCCACATCTCTGTCGAAGGTAGCAGTAGCCAAAGGTGCAACCACCGTAGGTCTACGCTGCTCACCATCCACTCTGTCGCTCCAACGATGCGTAACTGGCACTTCCATCTTAATCGACTTACCTTCGTAGGTAAGCTGAAGGTTCACCCAGCCTGCATATCCTGCATTGGCCGAGCGAAGTCGCTGGTCTTGAACGGCGCTTGGTGCGACATCCTTCAGCCAATAAGGTTGGGAAATTCCAGATCCTAAATTCACATCAATATCATACTCTGCGAACTCATTAAGTGGAAGAACTGGGTTGTCGAATCGGACATCTTCCGTGGCCACAGACAATCCTTCAACATTTCGGGCAATCATCCGAAGTTGAGCGGGTACCATAACGTTTCCACCCGAATTATAAGGATACGACCAGTCGCTAGTAATGCACTCCGCATACAGCCCCATGCAATCGAGAATCAAATCGCGAATGAGTGCCAGTTTCTCACGATCGGCTCTAATCACATTGATATCGCTTCTGTACATCGACTCTTGATAAAGAGCTTCATAAAGATTCATTAGTGGACCTACTGAAGCCGCAGGAATAGAAGCGTCGAAGTTCTCCTCTACCTCCAAAGCTAAAGCGCCTACTTCACTAGAAACACCGAAATCCTCCCAATTGCTTGGAAAGAGTTCAGTCATGTCATTTTCAATGATATCCCCATTCATGTGTGCAAAGAATTCCCACGCATCGCCTCGCGAAATGCTCACTCCAAAACCCTGACAACGGTGCTGACTTCTCGCATGAGAGCCAATTTCATTGTAGGACATTCCTAGGACTGGATCGAATCCCCCCACATTGGCCTTGAAATACTTTGGATCATTGGTAGCCAAGGAATCTAGGTTTGGATCCCATCTCCAGCTGTATGTATTCCAATAAATGGCTTTAGGTTGATGCGGAATTCCACCATTCATTTCTCTCAGGTAATCCGGGTCTCCAGCTAGCTCAAAAGCTTCCAAAGCAAGTATAGCCGATGCTGTGTGGTGACCGTGTCCGCCTCTGCTGTCTGGGGGGAAACGGGTTAGAATGATATCTGGACGGAATTCGCGAATGGCACGAACTACATCGTTGAGCACTTCTTCCTTGTCCCATATCTCCATCGACTCCTCTGCGGTCTTTGAATAACCGAAGTCGACAGCCTGGGTAAATCTCTGCGTACCACCGTCGATAGAACGAGCTGCGAGAAGCTCTTCTGTTCTTAAAACTCCCAATTCCGGTCCTAATTCTGTCCCGATCATGTTCTGTCCGCCTGAACCTCTAGTAAGCGATAGATATCGAACCTCTGCGTTCAGACCATTTGATAGCCATGATATCACTCTTGTATTTTCATCGTCGGGGTGAGCCGCGATATACATCACCCTACCGAATGAATTAAGTCGTTGAAGTTTCTTCTGAATTTCAGAAGAGGATTGAGCTTGAGCCGAATACGAAAAAAGCAACGCAAGCGCTGCAATGATTGGTGTAATACGCATAGTAGTCTCTGCGGTTTAAGTCTCGAATATACCAAAGGCGAATCAAACTATCTGTAAAGTAGAACAACTCGTACCGTCTAATCGTTAAATTAGCCAGTTCGCACGCACGTTTAACTGTACAAATTGTATTGATGAAGAAGCTTTACACACTGCTACTTTCCCTTACAATCGGGGGCGCATTGGTCGCACAAGACGCTCCACGATTACTTCTGAACAGTGGTACTTATACACTAACTCCATCATCGAATGAGCTCGCTCTAACAGCTCTAAACGATGAAGGGATGTCCTTGTTCAGAGTTGTTCAATTTACTCGACCCCTTACTCAGAATGAGCAAGAATGGTTGGCTGAGAATGTTGGTGAAGTAATCAATTACCTTCCCGACTATGCCTATACCATGGTGCTCCCTTCAGATTTAAATGCAGGAGATTTCGGAAACCTTCCACTCTTCGCGGTGGATGTTTTGTCACCTGAAATGAAGATGACCCGTCGATTGACCGATCTCGATATTCCTGAATATGCAGTACGAGGGGCCAATCGCATTGAAGTAGTAGCAGGGCTCATTCCCCACAGCAATACTGAAATGGTGGCTTACCGACTCAACGAGATGGGCTATGACGTAACAGAGTACGACCCATATCATGAGAAGCTCACGATAGAAATTGATCTCGAAGACCGTTTCGAATTGGCTTCTGATCGCGCCATTGCCTTCTTGCAGGTAGGTGAAGATCCAGGGGAGCCTGAAAACTTCAACGCGATTCGCAGCGCACGCTCACTATCCGTAAAGAACAGATTCACCGGTGGCCGTAATTACGACGGATCAGGAGTAGTTGTTGGCTTAGGTGATGATGGTGACATCGGACCTCACGCGGATTACCAAGGAAGAATCATTGCTAGAAACACCAATGCCAGTTCAGGTGATCACGGCGATCACGTGGCCGGAACCATTTTCGGTGCAGGAAACATTAATCCGGAAGGAGAAGGAATGGCTCCTGGAGCTGATATGTTCTACTACCGTTACCCAAGAAACTTGAACGATGTAGATGCCGACTACGTTTCTCACGCCGTCCGCATCACAAACTCGAGTTATTCCAATGGCTGTAACGCGGGATATACCTCCTACTCACAGCAAATGGATGAGGATATTTACGACAACGATCACTTGATGCACGTATTTAGTGCGGGTAACGCCGGTTCGAATAACTGTAACTATGGCGCTGGAGCTGGTTGGGGTAATGTCACTGGTGGACATAAAATCGGTAAGAATGTTATCGCTACTGCCAACATCGATGCAAATGATGTGATTGCTCCATCTAGCTCTAGAGGACCATCTGCAGACGGACGATTGAAGCCAGACATTTCTAGTGTGGGTTCAAGTGTATTTTCCACTATCGATCCGCACACGTACGGATTCAAGACCGGAACAAGTATGGCCGCTCCAGGTGTTGCCGGCGCTATGGCTCAAATGTTCCAAGCCTACGAAGAGAACCATAGCGACGAACCAGATGGCGGATTGCTAAAAGCCATTTTGATGAATACGGCGGATGACCTTGGAAACCCAGGTCCGGACTTCATCTATGGATACGGTCGAATGAATATTCTTCGCGGTATTCGAGACATCGAAGCGGGTCAGTTCATCACCGACTCGATCACAACAGCGCAAATGGATAGCTTCCAGATTTCAGTTCCTGCCAACACAGCGGAGCTGAGAGTAATGCTCTACTGGACCGATCCAGCCGCGTCTCCAGCTGCCGGCCGTGTTTTGGTGAATGATCTGGACTTGACCTTGAAGATTACTGACACCTCTGTTCTTCAACCATGGGTGCTCGATCCTACTCCTAACGCCACTGCATTGAACTCCAATGCAGTTCGCGCCACCGATACAATGAATAACGCAGAACAGGTTACGCTTGCTAATCCTGCTCAAGGAAATTATACGGTTCGCATTGGCGGAACCAATATTCCAGTTGGACCTCAGAAATATTACCTCGTCTATTCATTTGTACCCGATGATGTTGAGCTCACTTATCCTTATGGTGGTGAAGCAATCACCACTTCGGGTTCAACTAGAATTTACTGGGATGCTTCAGATGGAACTCAGGGTTTCACACTTGAATACAGCACCAACAATGGCACAAGCTGGAGTAATATTGGCAACGCTGCGGCTGGTGCTAGAACTTACACTTGGACGAGCGTTCCTACGACTCCAACAAATGATTTGTTGATTCGAATTACCCGCGGCACACAGACCGACATGGTAGATGCGCCTGTAACTTTGATCAATCAGCCTAACGGGCTTCGTCTCGTTCAATCTTGTCCGGATAGCTTCGTTGTTGCTTGGGACCCATTACCAGGAGCCTTCGAATATGAAGTTTATGCACTCGGCGCGAAGTACATGGACAGTATCGCACGAACTGTCGACACATTCCACGTATTCAGAAATATACCATCTACACAAGAAGTTTGGTGGTCTGTGGCTGCAGTACCGTCACAGAACGGTCAGCCTGGAAAGCGTGCGATTGCTCGCCTAAAAGGTTCGGGCCTTCAGGGTTGTGTGGTTGTAAACGACATTGGAATAGTTGAACTCACTTCGCCTCAACCGGGAGAAGTTGCAGCATGCCACGACCTTACCGCCATGCCAATCAAGGCGCGATTCCGCAACACTGGATTGAATGGTCAGGACAGTATTCCAATCGGATATGAGTTCAATGGAACTGTGGTATTAGATACCCTCTACAACACGCTAGCCTCGGGTGCTTCCCTCGACTTCACTTTCCCAACAACTGTGAATGCTTCATCCTTGGGCTCTTACACTGTGAAGGTTTGGTCGAATGCTATGAATGATGGAAACATCTACAACGATACCAGCGAAGTGACATTCACTGTGGCTTCAGGCGGCACAGCTAAAACAGCCCCGTACACTCAGAACTTCGATGGATTCTCTAATTGTCCGACTACTACCGACTGTGGTGCTACCGTTTGTGGACTTTTTGATGACTGGAACAACCTATCAAATGGTACGTTCGATGATATTGATTTCCGTACAAACAGTGGTTCTACTCCTTCATCAGGAACGGGACCATCGAACGACAACACCCTAGGAACAAGTGCTGGTAAGTATTTGTATTTGGAAGCCAGTGGAGGATGTAATTTCCAAGAAGCACTTTTGGTTTCACCATGTATAGACCTGACTAATACAACTCTACCTCAGCTAGAGTTCGCATACCACATGCAAGGTTCACACATCGGAGAATTACATGTTGATTTGTTCAGTAATGGTGAATGGTTCTTGGATATCGTACCAGCAAAGGTTGGTCCTCAAGGATCCATTTGGATGAACGAAAATTTGAGCTTAGTGCCATGGGCAGGTCAGATCGTTAGCATCCGATTCCGTGCCAGTACTGGCTCTGATTATCAGGGAGATATTGCTATTGACGACTTCAGTATCACCCAAGCGAGCACTGCTCCAATTGCAGGCTTCGGCGTAAGCAATCCAACACCTTGTACAGGCGAAGTCGTAGATCTCATTGATCAGAGCACAAATGTGCCTTCGACTTGGACATGGAGCATCACTCCGAACACATACAACTTTGTAAACGGCACATCGTCTACAAGTCAGAATCCACAAGTGGTATTCAATGCTTTAGGCAACTACACTATCACTTTGGTGGCTTCGAATTCCAATGGGGCCGACACGATTACAACCACAAATGCTGTTATTGCGGGTAATGGTCTTCCACTTCCAATCATCGAGGACTTCCCTTCTGTATTCGTTCCTTCTGGTTGGTTTGTAGAGAATCCTGATGGATTGAACACTTGGGAATCGCAGACCTGTATCGAGTACAATGGCTCAGCTGGACGTGCATTCCGAGTAAACAACTTTAGTTACGGATCAACTGGTCAGCGTGACTACCTGAATTCTCCAAGCATCGACCTCAGCACGGCTACCTCTCCATCCCTCGTGTTTGACGTTGCCTATGTTGGAACTACATCAAACAAGAATGATCGTCTGCAGATTCAGATTTCATCTGACTGTGGAAATACTTGGGATCCTGCCGTGTACGATAGAACCACAGGAGCTCTCACTACTTTGAACATCAATCAGAATAATGAGTACATCCCAACCGGAGCGGGCCACTGGAGAAGAGACACTATCGACTTGACAGCCTATGCAGGCTCAAGCGTGAAAATCCGCTTCGTGAACATCACCGATGGCGGTAATGCACTGTATTTGGATAATGTTCAATTGTACGATTTGAGTATCACTCCTCCTTCTAGCGCCTTCACTAGTAACTTGGCCGATTCATGTTTGGCGAGAACCTTCACCTTCACTTATCCAGGTGCTGCAGGTACTACGGTTACTTGGGACTTTGGCTCAGGTGCTTCACCTGCATCTGCCACAGGAAACGGTCCGCACAATGTGACATACACCTTTGGCGGATCTAAGTTGGTTGAAATGACTGCAGTTAATGGCGGTGGAACAAGCACTTCTAACGTGGTATTCCCAATTAGTCAAAAGCCTCGCGCTGGATTGACCTATGCATTTGTACCGGGTAGCAACGGGTATGAAGTGCAATTTAGTTCCGGCCCTAGCTCGGGTTCCATAGACACATACTTCTGGGACTTTGGAGATGGAAGTACTTCCAATGATCCAAACCCGCTGTATTTGTACTCCACTGGAGGTGCAACTACAGTAATGTTGATCACTTCCAACCGTTGTGGCCCAGATACATCGTCCGTTGTTATTGGTAACATAAACCTTCCAGAAGATGCACCATCTTCTTGGATCCTGGCTCCTAACCCAGCGTCGTCTCAGATTTCGCTGTTCACCGTAGAAGGAGATTTGGGCATCCAGAGTGCACAAATTTTCACGATAAATGGAAAACAACTCGCTGTTCAGAATAGCCTGGACGGTAAGGCACACGTTAATTTCGATATTACCGACCTACCTGCGGGAGTTTATCTCTTGAGAACATACGGTGATAATGAGAGCTATACTATGCGATTCGCCGTGCAGCGTTAATCGAATAGATTCAATTTGAATGAAAAGCCATCTTCTTCTGAGGATGGCTTTCTTCATTTCAGGGCGTATGACTAATTTCGAATTCTTAAACGCTAACTGACCGACCATGGATGAGACGCTATCGTATGCTCTGGTGGTATTCACCTCATTCTTCACTTTGATTAATCCGTTGGGTACTATGCCGATTTTCATGACTATGACGGCTGATTTAGATGCTCAACACCGAACGCGCACGGCTAGGAAGGCTTCGATTGTAGCATTCTTTACCATCATAGCGTTTGCCTTCTCTGGACAGTTGCTCTTCAGCTTTTTCGGAATTTCAGAGCATAGCTTCCGCATTGTTGGTGGTATCATCTTCTTCCTAATGGGTATGGATATGCTACAAGCTCGTCTAGCCAGAACCAAGGTGGACACTGACGAGCAAGCGAAGAGTTACGTGAATGACATCTCTATCACTCCACTTGCCATCCCCATGATCTGTGGTCCAGGTGCAATGACCAATGCCATCGTAATGATGAAGGATGCAGATACGGAAATGAAGAAAATCATTTTGATTGCAGTCATTGCCGTTGTGATGCTTCTCGTTTACCTCGTGCTCTACTCCTCTTCTCGCATCATCAAACTCTTGGGAGAAACGGGCAACAACGTGATGATGAGAATTATGGGATTGATCGTAATGGTGATTGCAGTGGAGTTCTTCCTATCGGGATTACGCCCTATCATTGCTGATTTGTTCCCCATTCAAGCTGTCGGATAATGTCTACCAAAACGTATATCACCATCGCACTAGGGCTAATCTTGCTCTATGCCTTCTACTCTATCTCTAATGCTCCAGGCTCAAACGATGAATTAATAAAAGTCGATGGAGTTATTGATACAGCCTACTACTATTCCGGTATTGAGGACTACTGGATTGAGCTCGACAATGATGAGCGTCGCTACTATTTAGAAGAAGTAGATTCTTCTAAAGCACATACCCTATCCCAAATGCACACGGTTCAAATCTTCTATTACCCGGCAAAAAGCTGGTTTGGATTGAATGAGAACGTGGTAGAGTTGAAATTTGTGGTGAGCGGAACAGATACAGTTTACTCGCGAATCATCGACGAATCCAAAGATTGATTATCGTTTGATCTCTTTACAAAGCTGAGGAGATACAAGAAGGTGAACATGATTACACCATTCAACAAGAGCAGTTCAAACCCTATCTTGTAGTTGAACCATTCCACGGAATTCAAATTGATGATGTAAGTTAAAATCGGACTTAATACGGCCGCGAATGGCACCCCTCGATCTAACGTGTGTCGTTTCGTCATCAACCCATAAGCATACAATCCAAGAAGCGGTCCATATGTGTATCCCGCGACGGTGAATAACTCTTTGATGACACTGTCTTTTACGAGGTACTTAAAGGCGATGATAACCAGGAATATCACCGCTGACATCCCTATGTGGACCTTCCTTCTCAAAACTCTCGAAGAGCGATCTTCATTCTGAGTGTCAACACCCAAAATATCCACAGAAAACGAAGTGGTCAGAGAAGTGAGCGCACTGTCCGCGCTTGAATATGCAGAGGCAATCAAGCCAATAATGAACATGATCGTTATCACCGAAGGCAACCCACCTTCAAGAGCCACCGCTGGAAAGAGCTTATCTCCGCGTTCTACAATGCCGTTGAGTTCAGCGAAATCGACGAGGAGGATTCCCAAGCTGAGGAACAGAAGGTTAACGACAATCAAGGATAAGCTGAAGCCGTACATGTTCTTTTGAGCATCGCCAATTGACCTACACGTGAGGTTCTTCTGCATCATGTCTTGATCGAGACCAGTCATGCAGATTGTGATAAACATCCCTCCTAAGAACTGCTTAAAGAAGTGCTGAGCAGATGCTCCGTTGAATAGCGATTTCCAGAATCCACCTTGTCCCTCTCCGAAGAACCAGGTCTTGCTCATAGGGTGAGATCGGATGTACTCGGTAAGTGAAACCCCTTCTGGAATTACTTCATCGGCCAAGTAGTAGACCGACATACCAGCGGCTAACAACATAAACAAGGTCTGAAGCGTATCGGTGTAAACGATCGTTTTAATTCCACCCCTGAACGTGTAAACCCATATCAACAGTATCGTTCCTAAAACCGTCGCCCAGAAAGGCACATCCAGTGCGTCGAACACCGCCAGTTGAAGTACGATGGCTACTAGATAAAGTCGGAAGCTCGCACCGATAATTCGCGAAAGCAGGAAGAATGACGAGCCCGTCTTGTATGTCGCGACGCCAAACCGCCCTTCCAAATAGGTATAGATGGACGTGAGGTTTAAGCGATAGTACAATGGTAAAAGAACATGTGCGATTACCACATATCCAGCAAAATAGCCCAACACCATCTGCATGTAGGCAAAGTTGGAAGTCTCCACCCAACCAGGAACCGAAATAAAGGTTACCCCACTCAGCGACGCGCCAATCATGCCGAAAGCGACCACAAACCAAGGGGAGCTTCTGTTCCCAGTGAAGAATGTTGCATTCGAGTCGTTTTTACCCGTAACTCGAGCAATCAATAATAGAATGGCAAAATATCCTGCAACGAGCAGAAGGATGTGCATGGGATTCATAAGACGAATATAAGAACGGTCCCGTTTAGATGGTGTCCTTCCTTCCAGCTCTTTCTGAAATCGTTAAACTTGCATAAAGCCCTGCCTATGAAATACACCCTTATCATTGCACTCATCCTAGGATCCAGTCTGACGAGCAATGCTCAGAATGGCTTGTCAGACATTCATCAGATTGAAATAGATATGCAACGCTGCATCGACGATTCGAGTCAGCTTGAAAGCAGGATCATGCTGGAGTGTATATTCCGCGCACATCGCAGGTATGAACGTGTTGTAGATACCTCCTACTCCGAATTGATATCCAACTATCCCGAGGGCATGAGGGAAACATTGGAGGCAAATCAAACGGCTTGGGAGGCATACATTCAGACTCAAATTCAAATGAACCGGGAGCACTATGAATCGTACAGTGCGCGCATGTATCGCGTGATTGAAGCGCGTGAACGAATGAAGCTGTGGAAAGAACGAGCGTTGTTCATGGCCACACTCTATCGAGCGCGTACAGAAAACCGCAGAACGCATTAGGCACTGTGCTGTTTACCCACCTATCTTTGCTTCATGCAACACTCCTCAAAAGTTCTTGAGAATGCCATTCGTGAAATCGCCAAGCTACCGGGAATCGGTCAGCGTACGGCGCTTCGTCTGGCTCTTCACATGCTCAGACAGGAAAAAGAAGATATCCATCAATTCACAGAGGCAGTAAACCACTTGGTGGACGATGTGATCTATTGCTCTAAGTGCCATAACATCAGTGACACAGAGATCTGCCAGATTTGCGCAGATCCAAAGCGAGATGCTTCACTCCTGTGCATTGTTGAAGACATTAGAGATGTTCTGGCCATCGAACAGACCAGTCAGTATAGAGGATTGTACCATGTTCTTGGAGGACTCATTTCCCCAATGGAGGGAATTGGACCAACAGATCTCAATATTTCCGATTTAGTCGGGAGAATTCAGGGTGATGAGGTCAAGGAAGTAATCTTCGCCTTGAGCTCAAACATGGAAGGCGATACCACAACATTCTACATCTACAAGAAACTTGAAGGCTTGGAAATGAACGTATCCACCATTGCACGCGGACTTGCTGTGGGTGATGCCCTTGAGTACGCCGATGAAATCACATTGGGTAGGTCGCTCCAACAGCGCGTGCCTTATGAACAAAGCTTGAAGTCGTAGTGAAAGCGATTTCGAAATTCTATATCCCTCTACTCCTGCTATGGGTCGGCCTGCACGTCTTTGGCATCTTCCGCAATGGTTATGGAGTTGAAGAAGACAGTCTGACGGCCGCGTATACTGCCTACGAAATCTACAGTTCGGGAGAGTATCATATCTCCCGACTTCCAGGTCATCCTATTTTCGAATTTTTACTTGGAACCACCTGGCCCATCCGTCAATTGATGTGGCCTATTTTCGTCGGACTCGGAATGGTATTGACAGGTATATTTGGCCGACAGATTCTCGAACGTCATGGAGTTAGTCCGGAGAATTCATTCCTGTTCTTGGGCGCTCTCATGATTCCAGTAATGCGCTTTTCACTGGGTGAAACGATGGAGTACACATTGTCGCTTGGAACACTCGTGGCCGCATGGAATTTTGGTCAAAAGGGAAACTGGCTACTCGGTGCTGTATTCCTTGCCATATCCACTGGATTGCGAATTCCCAATCTCATCTTTGGACTTCCCATTTTCTTGCTGATTTGGGATCGAAACTCTCTCCTTCAATCCATCTACTTCTCTTTATTCACTTTTGCATTAAGTGCAGTAGCGTATATCCCTGTATATCAATTATTAGGATTTGAGTTCTTCGACACCTACGAACTGCCTTATCCACCTCTATTAAAGATCATTTACAAGGGGACTATTGGCGTTTGGGGAATCCTTGGATTGTTAGGAATTTGCATTGGGCTTTTGGGAGTACATTGGTCGAGGGTTATTAAAAGAATCGACCTACCATTCGCCGCCTATGCACTTGCTTTCCTCTTCTCCCTCGGATTGTTCATTGCATTGCCGGAAAAATCAGCTTTCCTCCTACCGTTCACTGTTCTGATAGTCGGTTTAGTTATCGTGAACGGCCGACCACTATTCCTGAAGTTAAGCTTTGCGCTTCTGTTTTTGAATCCTCTATTCTTAGGAACCGACTTAGTAGATGAATACAGAGGCATTCCAGATGAACAAGTAGACATTTCGATTCCAGCAGGTGGTCAGACTTTAGGAATTCAACTTTTCTTCCCTGACGTTGCAGCCAAAATGGACAATAAGGAAGCAACGGTTTTGAAGCTAATGGGGGAAATGCATCAAATTGAAGGAGAGGCGTTTGTGGTTACAGGCTGGTGGTATCCCTTTCTTCAAATGGCGCACTTCAAGTATCCATTAGATCGGTTGACGATGAACATCGAGTATGTGTACTATGCGGATGAAAATCAGATCATGACTGCGCTGCGTGAAGGAAAGTCCATATTTTTCACCCCTGAAGCGGAGATATTCAACGAGCAGAGATACGGTCACGACCTGCTTGCACGTTACGGTAAACCACTCATCAATACAGCGCCTTGAAACTGTCCATCATCATTGTCAATTACAATGTTCGCTACTTCCTTGAGCAATGCTTGCGCTCAGTGGAGAAGGCTATTGATGGATTGGACGCTGAAGTTTGGGTAGTGGATAATGATTCGTCCGACGATTCGATGGCCATGGTTGCCGATCGATTCCCATGGGTGAAAACCATCGAGAACAAGAAAAATGTTGGCTTCGCAACCGCGAATAACCAAGCTGCTAATGATTCTAAGAGCGATTACGTTTTACTTCTCAACCCAGACACCATTTTGCCTGAAGACAATCTGAAGGTGGCTTTGGAATACATGACTACACACCCGAAGTGTGGAGCACTTGGTATCAAGATGCACGATGGATCGGGGGAATATCTTCCAGAATCGAAACGTGGATTGCCCACTCCTTGGGTGGCTTTTTATAAGATTTTCGGATTAAGCAGCCTCTTCCCTAAGTCGAAGAAGTTCGCCAAGTATCACATGGGGCACCTCGATGCACAGTCGAGCCACCGAGTTGAGATTCTCGCCGGTGCATATATGCTGATGAAGCGAGAAGCTTGGGAGAAAGCCGGTGGCTTGGATGAGACGTACTTTATGTATGGAGAAGATATCGACCTCAGCTATTCCGTTGAAAAGGCGGGGTATGAAGTTCATTATCTAGCCGACTCACCGATTATTCACTACAAAGGCGAGAGTACTAAGAAGGGGAGCTTGAACTACGTGTTCATGTTCTACAACGCCATGCTCATCTTTGCAAAAAAGCATTTGTCCAAAGGCTATGCACGTGTATTTAGTTTACTCATCCGATTCGCCATTTACCTGAGAGCAGGTCTCAGCGTTGTCAAGCGCATCATCAAGCGAACCACGCTCCCTCTCCTCGATTTAGCACTTTTCGTCGGCGGCATGCAGCTGTTGATTGGCTATTGGGAGTCCAACCATAGGTTTATTGAAGGAGGTAGTTACCCTGAGTTCTACAAATTGGGGATTACTCCCATTTACGGCCTACTCTATTTATTGGGCATCACTGTAATCGGTGGCTATCGCAAACCCATTCAGCTCAATCGCATTATAACCGGATTACTACTCGGTATCAGTATCATCTTCGGAGCATACGCACTTAGTCCTGAAGAATACAGATTCTCTCGCGCACTGATTGTCCTCGGTGGAGTTTGGATGACTTTCGGAGTTTTCTTCATTCGATTAGTGTTGAGCTTCTTCCCTACACTTGGCTTGGGCTTCTGGCGATCTGGACAAAGGCGTGTGGGATATATCGGCAGTCAAGAGGGCGCTTCCGCTATCCGCTCAATGGCCAAGGAAGAAAGTAAACTCAACCTGTTTGAAAAATTGAATGCAGGCGCAATTGAATCGCAATGTGAGCTATTGGACATAAACGAGCTCATTTTTGATGCTGAGCAACTTTCCTACAAGGAGATTATCGAATGCATCACTCACAATTCACACAAGGGGATTAAGTTTCAAATTGCTTATCCAAGTGAAGGCTGGATGATAGGAAGCAGTAGCATTCACACTCAAGGAAAAGCTACGGCCCAGGAAGTATTCGAATTGAGTAAAGGGGATGTACGCAGAAGTAAGCGCACATTCGACGTTGTTGTGGTCGTGTTTCTTTGGATTCTAACCCCATTCGCGATTTGGGCTCCACGATTTAATCTGCTTTGGTGGAATTCATTTGCCGTGCTGGCCGGACTTAAAACGTGGATAGGATACTCAGGAGATGGGCGCGACTTACCCCAAATCCGAAAAGCTGTTGTTCCCATTAAACACTTATCGGACAATTCCTTAGCCCCGAAGGTCGACAAAACCTATGCGGCTACCTCCGACGTAAACCTCGATGCACGAACACTTATTCGATATCTTCGTTTTGGTGTTAAACGTTGAACCGAGAATTGAAGTCGTTGTAAAAAGCCATACTTCAAGGCTACCTTTTTATTACCTTCGCAGTCGCGAAAAAGAACGCATCCTATGGCTCAGTATGAATTGATCATGCCCAAGATGGGCGAAAGTGTAGCAGAAGCTACAATCATCAATTGGCTTAAAGACGAGGGCGACTCGATTGATATCGAGGAATCGGTACTCGAAATCGCCACTGACAAAGTCGACAGCGAAGTTCCTTCTCCAGTAGAAGGAAAGCTTGTTGAGAAGAAATTCGGTGAGAACGACGTAGTGCAAGTAGGCGAAGTAATTGCTATCATTGAAACAGAGGGTGGCGACGCTCCTGCGAGTGAGGCTCCAAAGACAGAAGCTCCTGCAAAGTCAGAGCCTGCTGTTAAAGAGGCTGCAGCTGAAGCTGCGCAACGCGTAGATGATGCAATGGAAGCTGCTGGAAGTATTTCCCGTGAAAGCAACGGTCGCTTCTACTCACCACTCGTTCGAAGCATTGCAGAAAAAGAAGGTATTGGTCAGGCCGAACTCGATTCTATCGACGGATCAGGTTCTGAAGGCCGCGTTACCAAGCATGATATTTTGAACTACCTCGAGAATCGTGGTAGTGCTCCAGCAAAGCCGGCAGCTGCTCCTGCGGCCAAGCCAGCGGCTGCTGCTGCACCTGCGCAAGGCGGAGGAATGCCGAAATACACAGGTACTATTCCTGTCTTCCCAGGTGACGAGATCGTTGAAATGGACCGCATGCGTAAGCTTATCTCCGACCACATGGTGATGAGTAAGCACGTGTCCCCTCACGTAACAAGCTTTGTTGAAGCCGATGTAACCAACATCGTGAATTGGAGAAACAAGGTGAAGAAAGAATTCATGGACCGCGAAGGCGAGAAAATCACCTTCACTCCTATCTTCATCGAAGCCTTGGTTAAAGCGATTAAAGATTTCCCGAACATCAATGTTTCTGTAGATGGCGACAAGCTTATCAAGCACAAGCCAATCAACATTGGAATGGCAGCAGCCCTTCCATCAGGCAACTTGATTGTTCCTGTAATTAAGAATGCCGATCAATTGAATTTGGTAGGATTGACCAAGCAAGTAAACGACTTGGCCAACCGGGCGAGAGCGAACAAGTTGTCTCCAGATGAAATCAAAGACGGCACCTATACTCTAACCAATGTTGGTTCATTCGGTAACGTACTTGGAACACCTATCATCAACCAGCCACAAGTGGCAATTATGGCAGTAGGTTCTATTCAAAAGAAACCATCCGTTTTAGAAACACCAGACGGAGATGTGATCGCGATTCGTCACAAGATGTTCCTCTCACACAGCTACGACCACCGTGTTGTAGATGGTGCGCTCGGAGGAATGTTTGTAAGACGGGTAGCCGACTATCTCGAACAGTGGGATCCGAACCGCGAGTTTTAATATACCAAAAGGGGGCTTGATGCTCCCTTTTTTTTTGAACTTACATCCTTCCAGATAACAAATCTCAACTATGCTCAACCTCAAACGCCCTATTTGCTTCTTCGATCTTGAAACCACCGGCACCAATGTTGTGAAAGACAGAATCGTTGAAATCTCGATACTCAAGATTCACCCGCACGGCGAGAGAGAGAGCAGAACCTGGATCGTAAATCCGGGAGTTCCAATTCCAGCAGAGACTTCAGCCATTCATGGAATTACAGATGAAAAAGTGAAGGATGCACCCCTCTTCAAGGACATCGCCCATCGTGTGTACGACATGATTAAGGATAGTGACCTAGGTGGCTACAATTCGAACAAGTTCGACATCCCACTTTTGGCTGAAGAGTTCCTCCGTGTGGACATCGACTTCGAAATGCAGAAACGCGTGGCGGTTGACGTTCAGAATATCTTCCACAGAATGGAACAGCGCACACTGAGTGCAGCTTACAAATTCTACTGCGGCAAGAGCCTAGAAAATGCGCACAGTGCCGAGGCTGATGTGGAAGCGACGTATGAAGTTCTGTTAGCTCAGATCGAGAAATACGAGGAGCTGGAAAACGATATCGAATGGTTGAGTGAATTCTCTAATCGCCAGAAAGTAGCCGACTTTGCCGGGTTTATCGCCTATGATGAAAATGGAAGTGAGTTCTTCACTTTCGGGAAATACAAGGGAACGCTTGTCGCAGAAGTACTCGCAAAGGATCCAGGGTATTTCGGATGGATTTTGAATTCAGATTTTCCTCTTTATACCAAGAAGATTCTCACCAACATCAAACTCAAGGGACTTAAGTCTTGAGATGTGAATCTCCATTGTGTATCTTCAGCCCGCTAAAACAGGGCTTTCATGAAGATTTTATGTATTGGTCGTAATTACGCCGACCACGCCAAAGAGTTGAAGAACGAGGTTCCTACCGAACCGGTGGTCTTTAGTAAGCCAGACTCTTCTATTCTCGTTCCGAGGCGACCTTTTTTCATCCCAGATTTCAGTGAAGATGTTCATCACGAGTTGGAATTGGTAGTCAGAATCAATCGACTTGGTAAACACATTGCGCCAAAATTCGCACACAAGTATTACGACGAAGTTACTGTCGGAATCGACTTCACGGCACGCGATGTTCAATCACAATTGAAGGCAAAAGGACTCCCTTGGGAAAAGGCCAAAGGCTTCGATGGATCGGCTGTTGTAGGGAAATTCTTTACGCTTGAGAGCTTGGGAAAAGGCATCCAAGATATTGACATTCAACTCGATGTCAATGACACACTTCGTCAATCTGGAAATACCAGTGAAATGATTTTCTCGGTCAATGACCTCATTTCACATCTCTCTGCGTACTATACATTAAGACAAGGCGATCTTATTTTTACAGGTACTCCAGCCGGTGTTGCAAGAGTGAATAGAGACGACAAATTGGTCGGCTTTATCGAAGGCAAAAAAGCGTTCGCGGTGGACGTTAAATAAACTCTTAGTAACACTCAGAAAAAAGTGAGTGTCTGACTCAATGAGATAGTTATATTTGTTACCCGTAGTGTATCTCGCATTAAAACACTAAGTATGAGAAAATGGATACCCACCCTTGGGTTATTATTGGTCGCTAACTTTTCGCACGCACAGTTGGTCGACTTATTCATCGAGAATTTCGATTCGACGGTTGTCCAGACCACCACGACGACAATGGACAATCTCAACCAAAACGTAATTACGGGCGGTTGGAACTTGGCTTCAAACTTGAGCGTATCATCTCCGAACAGTATGCGCGGAGTTCGTACCATCAACAAGACCAAGTATCTGTACACCGACTTCTTCTCCACTGTAAACTTGACCAACGTTCGTTTGGAGTTCGACCACATCTGTAAGTTGAACCTCGTACAACAAGGTCGTGTTCAGTATTCGGTAGATAGTGGAGCCACATGGACATCTATCCCAGGCAGCGCTTACTTGGGTGCCAGTCCAGGCTACAACTCTACGGTGTACTTCAACGGAGGATCTTACCCGAACCCATCAGCATCCCCATACTGGGATCCGTTCAACAACAGCTCGCCTTCATCAAACTGGTGGGCGCACGAAACGTTCGACTTGTCGAACTTGATGGTGAACGCCACGAATCCTTACACACACTGCCAGATTCGTTTTGCAGTGGTGGATGTTAACCCGAATATCGCTGCTTCTTATGCAGGATGGTATGTGGACAACATCGACATCATCGGTTCTACCTGTGAACTTCAACCGCCACAAATCGATTGGAGTTTCTCTACAGCAAGACAACCCGTTGGGCCGCGCTACCAGAGCAACCAAGAAATTCGCCTTGAAGCGAGTGACGCAGGTGCCGGTGTAGATAGCGTACTTCTTACATACAGCATCAATGGTGCGCCAGATACTACGCTACTCATGACTGCGGCTGTGAGTGCGACTTGTCCAGCGGTATCTCAATATTTCTACATTATCCCAGGCCTTGTGGTTGGTGACACTGTAGAATGGAAAGTATATGTTGAAGACTGTGCATGTCCGAATATTGCGCGCTTCCCAGATCAGGCAGCTGCCGATCCATATGCAAAGTTCTGGATTGACCCTTCGCCACCAGCGAAGTGCGGACCTACATCTACAAACAGTTTCCCGTATATCGTGGCGAATTTCCCATTCACGGAAAGCTTCGAGAACCCAGGTCTTTGGACGGCAGGTTCAGGATCGGGAAATACGGGTTCTGCACACAGAGGTAACTTCCCATTGGGTAACCCTCCTTCTGGAAGAAACTGGCAGGTAACACCACTACCAGCGCAAGCTGGTTACGGCTGGAGTGTGATCAATGGACCTACGGGTACAGCGAATACAGGACCTAGTGGAGATGCGACCACAGGTTCAGGCAACTACCTCTACACAGAATCATCACAAGGTGGAAGCGGTGTAAATACTTCACCACTCATCACTCCTTGTTTCGACCTTCCAGCGAATACTTGTGCCGTACTAGAGTTCAAGTATCACATGTATGGAAATAGCTTCAA
Organism: Flavobacteriia bacterium; assembly: GCA_013373425.1. Lineage (GTDB taxonomy): Bacteria > Bacteroidota > Bacteroidia > Flavobacteriales > Schleiferiaceae > Phaeocystidibacter. The sequence goes on along the minus strand of JABXHW010000050.1, from coordinate 44,483 downwards.
CAATACACCACGTGGTCTTATCCGTGTGGATATCGATACAAGTACGGGTGGTACACCCGGACAGTTTGTTCAAGGCGTATCTCAGTATGTAGGTTCACAGCACACTTCTTCGAATGATGCATGGTCTACTGCTATTGTTCCTTTAGAGGATTACGCAGGTCAGACCATTAACTTCCGCTTCTTGGGGGTTAAGCGTACTTCCGGTGATATGCAGGATATCGCAATCGATGATATCTCTATCTACGAGCCAAATCCAATCGATATGGAATTGGTGAATTTCGAAAATCCAGTCAATGGTCTTTGTTCTTACTCCAACGCAGAGGACGTTGAATTTGTAATCCGATCTAAAGGATGTGCTACTCAAGACAGTATTCCAGTTGGATTCAGCGTTAGCTTGAACGGCGGAACGCCAGTAATTCTCACAGACGTGATTACTGATACTATGGAGTTGGGTGATGTCATGAATTACATTCCTGTTCCTAAGGCCGACTTGAGCCAATACGGCGTATTTGAAATTTACGCTTGGGTAGATATGCCAGGTGATGGTGATAATACCAATGATACCATTGGCCCACTCCTCATCGAGCACATTCAACCAGTTAACAGCTTCCCTTATGTAGAGGACTTCGACGGTGCAGGTTGGGTATACGGAAACGGTACCATTAATAACCCGGGTACTTATGGTAACCCTGACTGGTTGGTTCTTCCTCCGGTAAACCAAGCCGATTTGGCTTTCGTTGTAGGCCGTGAAGTGACAGAAGACTTCAACACAGGTCCACGTCGCGACTTCAAAGGAGACGGAAACTACCTCTACACCGACAGTCGTGCTACAGGTACCAACTTCGCACGTTACGAGTTGGATCGTTGTGTGGATTTGACCAACATGACCAACCCAAGTATCTCTTACTGGTACCACATGTATGGTGCAAACGTGAACTTCATCAAAGTGCAGTACCAGCTAGATGGAACCACACAGTGGCTGGATGTACCTGGAAGCGCAGTGACTTCTCCTCAACAGACATCAACTACAGATGATTGGAGATGGAAGCGCGCTGATCTTAGTGCTTATGTAGGCGGATTGGTTCGCTTGAGAATCATCGTACAATCAGGAGGTACGGGCAATGCTACAGATGCTGCTATCGATAACATCATGATTTGGGACGAAGATGGTCAGACTGACGTAGGTGCAGCAATTATCACTAGTCCAAATGTTGTAAACATGGATGCAGTGAATCAACCTGCTACAAAGGTTATCGTTCAAAACTACGGTGAGGCTGCAGTTTCAAACGTTCCTCTTACTGTAATCGTAACAGATGCCTGTGACCCAAGCAAGACCAATACTGTAAACTACACAGTTCCTGGTCCGATTGCCGCTCACGCATCTACAGAAGTGACATTGCCAAACAATCCTGCTTATTACACGGGCGTGATGCACATCCAAGCGTACACGGGAATGGCTAGTGACGCTAATACTTGGAATGATACCGTCGACTACTACCCTACTGCCTTCAAGGAGATCAATATTCCTTACTTGAATGAGAACTTCGACAGCTGTTCATATGACACTAAGGGCTGGTTCTCACAAGGTGGTTTGAAAGCATGGGAGCACGGTACTCCTCAGAAAGGTTCTTGGAACGCTGCGTTCTCTGCACCTAGCTCTTGGAACGTTGCAAATAACTTTGATTACCAGAACCTCAACGAAGGTCTTCGTGTTCCACCACTTGTTGGATTTGACACCGTAGTTGGTGCTATTCTACGCTTCCGTCACCGTTTCGACTTTAGTGGTGGTGATGGTGGCCGTGTAGAATACTTCTTGAACGGTAGCTGGAACCAATTCGGTTTCAACTCTACTCAAGTAGGTGTAAACTGGTACGACGTTGCAGGTGTACCTGCCTTCAACGGTGGTGAGGGTTGGACTGGCAGCAGTGCCGGCTGGAAATTGGCGGAGTTCCCATTATTGATTTGGAACTTCAACCCTAACCCACTTCGTCTTCGTTATCAATTGCAAACTACGGGTACCACTTCAGGTGGACGTGGTTGGAGCATCGATGACTTCAACATAATCGTTCCTCCACAGAACTCTGTAAGCCCAATCTTTGGTGATACTAAAGAGTACTTGGTAGTACCTAATCAACCAGCGAATATCTGGGCTCGCGTTCAGAACACAGGTGAGAAAGTTTTGCGCGGTTACAAGATCAGATATCGAATCGACAATGGTACATGGTCGAATTGGGAGACAGTGAGCGAACCTAATTTCTTCAAAGGTAAAGTGGTTCGTTATAACTTCACTACTCCTACTGGCCCTATGGCACCAGGACCACATACCGTAGACATTCAAACGTCTCGCCCTGAATCTGCATTCGACAGTATTCCAAAGGCGGATAACCGTCCAGCGGATGACCTGTTCAGCTTCACATTCTCAGTATTGCCTGAGGTTACTCCAACACGTGACTCTAGCAACTACTGTAATGACTTTGAGGATCCGAATGCTATTCCATTGGTTGCACTCCACTCTTACGATAAGCAGTTGCAACACGAGTGGGAGTTTGGTAACCCAACTCAACCTACTCTACCGGGTACTTACTCAGGGTCAAATGCATGGAGTGTCGATCTCGACTCCAATTATGAAAACCTGAATGAGAGTGCACTGCACACGCCATTCTTCAACTTGGTTCCTGATTCTGTTTATGAATTCAGCTTCTGGCACCAGATGAACGGCGAGCAGTATCACGACGGTGGCGCTATCGAATTCAGCTTCAACGGGGGTATCAACTGGTACACCTTGGGTTCTGTGAATCCTAACGGTACTTGGTACAATACTACTCACGTAACTTCACTCAACCGCCTTTCTGGTGGCTGGAGTGGTCAGTTCCCATGGACCAAATCAGTAGCTACATTCTCTGTAGACACTATTGGTACGGTGGTATTCCGTTGGAGATTCGCTTCAGATTACACCGTTGAAAGTGCGGGATGGACTGTAGATGATTTCTGTTTCACAATTACTGGAAATCCACCTTCTACAGGTCCAATTAGTATCGAAGAACTAGAGCCTAGCGCTATTGGTGATCTTCAGATCTTCCCTAACCCAGCAGATAGCTACACGGATATCAACATCCTGTCTTCTGTGAACGGTGATGCGGAGATTTCAATCACCAACTTGCTTGGTCAGGTTATCTTCTCAACGAATGAAAAACTCTCAATTGGTAAGAACGCTGTAAGCGTGAACACTGAGAGCTTCACAAATGGTATGTACATCGCGAATGTTACCATTAATGGAGAACAACGTACACTGAAGTTCATCGTAACTCACGAGTAAATCGTTCTCATTTTTCAACACGGAAAGGGCGTCATTTTGGCGCCCTTTTTTTGTTTCCACCTGTCGGGAAGTCAGTACACATAGGAGATACACGCCAATTAGACATTCAGCTTCTTCCCTTTTCGCCTTGGTGCTAAAGTTGATGATGCTTCGACGTAAACCAGATCATCATGAAACTAGATAAGTTCACTATAAAATCACAAGAGGCCATCCAGGCAGCACAATCTGTTGCATTGGAGAAAGGCCATCAGAATATCACAGACTTACATCTCTTCGAGGGAATACACGAAGCAGATGAGCAGGTCCTACCCTTCCTCTTCAAGAAGCTTGGGGTGAATGCGGATTCAATTGTTTCAGCAGTTCGCGCCCAACTGGAAGGTATTCCCAAAGTAGAGGGCGGTCAGCAATACTTCTCTCGAGAGGCATCAGAAGCCATTCAAAAAGCGCAGACTTTTGCAACTAAGAATGGTGATGACTTTGTGTCTATAGAGCACCTCGTTCGCGGATTGCTAAATGCAAGCGGACCCGTTGCTCGAATGTTGAAAGATGCGGGAATCCGTGATAAAGACCTGAATGCGGCCATTGAAGAGTTGAGAAAGGGAGACAAAGCAACAACAGCATCTGCCGAGAACTCCTACAACGCCCTGGGTAAATACGCCATGAACCTCAATGAAATGGCGGATTCCGGAAAGTTGGATCCCGTAATTGGACGAGACGAGGAGATTCGTCGAGTTCTGCAAATACTCTCACGAAGAACCAAAAACAATCCCATACTCGTTGGAGAACCAGGTGTCGGTAAAACGGCTATCGCTGAAGGATTGGCGCATAGAATCGTAAAGGGAGACGTGCCTGAAAACCTCAAATCCAAAGTGATTCACTCCTTGGACATGGCTTCTCTAATCGCCGGAGCGAAATACAAAGGTGAATTTGAAGAGCGACTCAAAGCAGTGGTGAAAGAAGTCAGTCAAAGTGATGGTGAGGTCATTCTCTTTATAGATGAGATACACACCTTGGTAGGTGCCGGTGGCGGAGAAGGAGCGATGGATGCCGCAAATATCCTAAAACCAGCTCTAGCTAGAGGAGAACTTCGAGCTATTGGTGCAACAACTCTCAACGAGTTCCAGAAATTTTTTGAGAAGGACAAAGCTCTTGAACGACGCTTTCAAAAAGTATTTGTCGACGAACCCGATACCGAAAGCTCAATTTCAATCCTCCGTGGGATTAAGGACAAATATGAAACCCACCACAAGGTTAGAATCAAGGACGAAGCGATTATATCAGCTGTAGAGCTATCTCAGCGATACATTACCGATCGATTCCTTCCAGATAAAGCCATCGACCTCGTGGATGAAGCAGCGTCGAAATTGAGAATGGAGATAAATTCAAAGCCCGAGGAAATCGATGTTCTAGATCGTAAAATCATGCAGCTCGAAATTGAACAGGAAGCAATTAAACGGGAAGATGACGCGAAGAAGTTAGCCGTCATAAAAGAGGAGCTAGCTAACCTGAGAGATGAACGCAATTCACTTGCCGCCAAATGGGAAGGCGAAGTTGAAATTGTTGAGCGCATCCAAAAGGCAAAGGAAGACATAGAGAAGTTCAAGCTCGAAGCAGACCAATCTGAGCGCGCTGGTGACTACGGAAGAGTTGCCGAATTGCGATACGGTCGAATTCAGGAGGCAGAACAGACGCTACGCGCTAGCGAAGCTGAACTCGAGTCGAGAGAGTCGCAGGATAGCCTTATCAAAGAAGAAGTTACCAGCGAGGACATTGCTGAAGTAGTGTCAAAATGGACCGGAATTCCGGTGAATAAAATGCTCGAATCAGAGCGATCTAAACTCCTTCGACTTGAAGATGAGTTGCATCATCGAGTTGTTGGTCAGGATGAAGCGATTCAAGCTGTTGCTGATGCCATTCGTAGGAATCGTGCAGGTCTAGGAGATGATAAACGTCCAATAGGCTCATTCATTTTCATTGGATCTACCGGTGTTGGTAAAACTGAACTTGCGAAGACACTCGCCCAGTTCTTATTCGATGATGAAGCAGCTCTTCAGCGCATCGACATGAGTGAGTATCAAGAACGCCATTCCGTAAGCAGATTGGTCGGCGCGCCTCCGGGATATGTTGGATACGATGAAGGTGGGCAGCTCACAGAAGCAGTACGACGTCGACCTTACAGCGTAGTTCTCCTCGATGAGATCGAGAAAGCGCATCCAGATGTCTTTAATATCCTCTTGCAAGTTCTAGATGATGGTAGACTAACCGACAACAAAGGTCGAGTGGTCAACTTTAAGAATACAATCATCATCATGACATCCAATTTAGGATCACAACTCATCCAAGAACGACTCTCGGAGTACGATGAGCGTTCGGATACAGAATTGATGTCTGGCTTAAAGGATGACCTATTCACCATGTTGAAGTCGCAATTGCGACCAGAATTCTTGAATCGTATTGATGAAGTAGTGACTTTCACTCCACTCACTTCGAAGCAAATCTCAGGGGTGGTAAAGATTCAGCTACAGCTGTTGAAGAAGACATTGGCGAAACAAGATATCACTCTGGACTTCTCCCGAGAAGCTATCAAACACATTGCAACGGTGGGATACGATCCTCAGTTTGGAGCCCGTCCTGTGAAGCGTGTCATCCAACGAGAAGTGCTGAACCCACTATCAAAAAGCATCATTTCCCAAGAGATTACCGCCGATAGCGTCATTCTTGTTGATGAATTTGAAGGAGAAGTTGTTTTCCGAAACATAGACTGATTCTAAGTTACAGAGGTTATTAACAAATTCGGTGTGTGTGACTTCTTCATACAGAGGGGCTAAGGAAAGATTTTATTTGTAACTTTCTAATCCAAAGCCTAATTAACAAGTCGTATGAAGAAGTCGCACACCTTCAACTTACGAGGCGTAATTGCCACACTCCTCATGGGGGTGATTCCGTTCCTTGCTCTTGCACAGAGTGAGACAGAATCGTATCCACTATACCCGTCTAATAGCACACCAACCGATGTTGAAGTAGACGGAACGTTCAGTATGAACTTTACTTGGACGGGGCTTCCTAGCCGCATTGATGTCATCAAATGGCAGAATCCTGCAAGCACCACTTCAGGCAGTGCTTATCTACGAATTTTGGATACGGACGGCAGTGTGCTTTGGTCGGGGTACCCTGAAGAATTAGGAGCCAGCACCCATGGCTTTGATGCAAGCACTGTCGTGTTTGAAACAAATGAAAGCTACACATTAGAGTTTGATTTGACTCAAGTTGATGTTACAGTATATTCAAACAGCTCATTCCCGTGGAGACCAATCGACAACGGTCCGATTGAAATTAATACAACCGAATTAACAGGTATGGTAGATCAACCTGTTGACCCCGACCTCATCTTTCCATATTTCACATTGAATATGGTATATAGTGTTTCTCTGGATGAAAACTTGTTAGAGAACTGGACACCTCATCCAAACCCTGCAACTAGTTTTATCACTCTCCCACAGTTGAGCGAAGATTACACGGCTAGAATGATTGACATGAGTGGAAAAGTTGTACTTAACCGTAGAGTTGATGCTGGACAAAGTAGATTGGCACTTTCTAATCTGCATCCTGGCGTTTATCTCCTTCAGTTTACAAGAGACAACGAAGTATTGAGAAGTTCACGTGTTGTGCTCCAGTAGAAGTCCACCAACAAAGATTTATGAGAAGGCGATTCCAAATGGAGTCGCTTTTTTTGTTTACCGTCTTGATGCGCGAACTCTTCTGTAATAGTTCACATTTCTCTCGTGCTCGGCATTTGTTCGAGCAAACTTGTGATACCCTACCCTATCCGGGTCTACCATCATGAAGAGGTAGTCGTGCTCCTCATAGTCCAACACCGCTTCGATGGCTTGAATCTCAGGAATAGAAATTGGCCCTGGAGGAAGTCCTTCGAAAGTGTATGTGTTATAAGGATGTATAAACTCAACCATCGGATTCAACACCGTACGGACAGGTCGATCTTCCGGGTGCTCCATCTCCCATGCAAACTTTGATGTCGCATCACATTGAAGTCGAATACCCCGCTCAAGGCGGTTTAAGTAAAGACCAGCAACAGTTGGCATTTCATCCACCATGTAAGTCTCACCAGAAACAATCGATGCGAGAATACTCACTTCCACTGGTGTTAGTCCCAACTCTTCTGCTTGCGCTCTTCTTTCCTCATTCCAGAATCGATTGCGTTCTTCTACTAAACGATCCAGCACTTCTCTTGGAGTGTTGGTATAGTAGATTTCGTAGGTGTTTGGAATGATGTAGGCCCAACGCGCATTCTTGTCCAGCACATCTCTATGCTCCCAGAAGCTATCGTCAACCAATACCTCGTAGTAGTCGACTGAATCTTGATCCATGTCCAAAGCGAGCTCCTCAGCTAGTTCTTGGAAGTTCTTCACATTGTGAAACTGAATTCTATGAGGCGCCTGCAATCCAGCCTTCAGGTAATTTACCATTTGGCGATTGGACATTCCTTCTCTGAATTCATAGCGGCCAATTTTCAAGCTCGACTCTAAATTGCGCATATCTGCCCAAGTCTTGAAGGTCTCAGGGTCTATCAGGCCGTTGCCCAACTCGTGAACAATGTCATCAACGGTTGTTTCCTCCTTCACAACAAATGCGATGGGCTCACCCTTGAAGTTTGAAGCCATCACCATTCCATATCCAAAATAGGCAATAGCCGAACCGCCCAAGATGAGGAAGATGAAAAGAAAGAGAAATATTCTTCTGCGCATAATCAATGTGAATTCGGCACAAACTTAAGTCAATCTATGCGTTGGAGCTCCTCCCAAAACAGAAGATATTCACGATTATCAGGATACCTTTGAATCAGTGGACGGAACAATGTTCTAGCCTTAGCATACTCACCCTGAGCTGCATATGTTGAAACCAAGTTCAATCGAGCAGTGTGGTAATCGGGGTCGAGCTCCAGCGCATTCTCGAAATAACGCGTCGCCGACGCCGTATCTCCGTAGAACAACTCCAAGTATCCAAGATTGTTATGCGCTTCCGATAAGTACGGATTCGATTCAAGCATAAATGTGTATTCGGTACGAGCCGATTCAATATCTCCAATCTTCAATGCCGCAGCACCAAGCTTATTTCTAAAATCCAGTACCAATGGAGCCAGCTCTACCGCCTTTTGATAGTAGGCACGTGCATTCTCATATTCCTGAAGTGAGTTGTACGCTTCACCAATTCGGTAAGCGGTCCAAGCATGGCGATTGTCAAAGCTCCTTTCTGTGAGTCGCTGCAAGATATTCGATGGCCCTTCCTGATTTACATAATTCCTCAACAATGCTGGAGTGCCTCTCAAGTGGAAGAGATGAACACGCTCAGTCATACTCTCCTCTCTCGGCAGCTTCTGAATATACTTCCAAGCGGAATCTAGAAGGGTCAAGTCGCCTTCAAACTGCTCAAATTGCCGAAGGAAAGCGCGAGCCTTACTCCTTGTTGAAGGGTTCGGATTGTTGATCGCAACCAAAGCTCGAAGGGTTTTATTCTCTGAAACTTGCACTGTGGGCTCTTGAGGAACTCTAATCCAGTGATCGTGCACACTTACGTGAGGTATATCGTTGGAAGAACTCGACGGCATATGGCATGACACACAGTTATTATCTGTGCTCATTCGAACCGATTCATCCTCTGTGCAGAATGATTGATCCGCGCCGCCATGACAAGAAGTACAGGTCTGATTAAACCTCAAGGTATTCGTTTCTCGAACACTCACATGCGGATTGTGACAAGATATGCAGTTGAAGCTCCCCTCACCTGCTATGTAACACTCGGACAGCTTTAGTCGATCAGCGTGACTAGCCATTATGAAAGAATGCTCACTATCATCATATCTAGGGAGGTAAACATCCATAACTTCTGAAAGGTGCATTCCCGGTTTGAAGTCGAAAAAGCTCATTCCTGGCTTCAAGACTGCGTTTCCTTGCAAGTGGCAACGTTGGCAGAGCTCCATTTGAAGTTCAGATGAAAGCCTACGCGGATTGACGATGCTATTGTCGGCCTCCAATGCTGTATCCACGACAATTCCCTTCAGCTTTTCGGAAACGTGCAATTCTCCAGGCCCATGACAACGCTCACAGTCGATCCCCATCGGAACAGAGTTGAACTTGTTATCGGACCCTAATTGGAAGTTTGTAGGCATGGCATTGTGGCAACTCATGCATTCCAATCCAATGATTCTGGAAAAACGACTATTAGCACCATCCTCAAAACCAGGAGGTAAATCTGCCTTTCCATCTTGTGTGTAATAAGTGAATGGAGCTTGATAGAGATAGCCATTGACATTGTAGATGTGACTATTCGTATGCTGACCGGATCCAATGATATATTGAATCTGTTGAATTCTCTTGTGTATTGTATCGCCATCCTCTAATCGAAACTCGCGAACGAAAAGCAGGCTATCTCGAAAGATTGGTTGATAATATAAATTGAGATCTTCATCGTAGATTACTTCGCTCCCATTCCAGTCATAATGCGACTTTTCCAAGGTAGCCCGACCAAAGGACTGGCCCATGCCAGTGTGCTGGAAAGTATGATGGATCTCGCCGTGACAGCTCAAGCAGGCATTCATTCCCACATAAGAAACCGTGTCGTGATGGTTTCGCCAAGCTAACTCTTGAGACGAATCACTCGATTCTTGCGGATCATTGCATTGAACGAGTACTACGGTGAGTCCGACGAAAAGAAATAGAACGAGAAGCGACTTCCTCATAAAACTCTTTGCATTTGCCAAACGTCTACGAACCTTCCTCCTCTGCGCAACCAATCTTTCAAAACTCCCGAATTCTCAAAACCACATGATTTGAAAAGCTCTATGCTTTGGGTGTTCTCAGCATCTACTTCTGCATGTATTTGATGGAGATGTCCAACATTCGAAGCATAATCAATCAACCAATTCAAAGCTTCCTTAGCATATCCATGTCCGCGGTGAATGGGTTGAATCAATATGCCAACGGATGCGCGCTGATGACGCTCGCTGAAGGCATATAAATCGAGTAGACCAACCTGTGTGTTTTGTTCTGTACACTCGATTACCCAACGAAATTGTCCCGCTTGTTCCAGCGTTTCAGATGCGTTTTCAATGTATGCGCGGAACGCGGCTCTCGACAAAGGCAACTGGCGGTCGCCCACCATCCAATGCGACGGATCATTTTCAAGCTCCATCAACCACGACAAATCCTCAGGCTCCAGAGCCCTGAACTTAAGACGTTGTGTAGTATTACTTGGGATTACTTCCACTCTCCTTCAAAAACTTTCTTTGCGGGTCCGCTTAGAATTACATTCGAATATACGCCGTCGTTGTGGGAGAACGAAACGCTGAGCTCTCCTCCTGGAGTTGAGATGCTCACTTTCTCTTCTTTAGTTTGATTGAGGTGGTGAAGTGCAATCGCGCTCGCCGTAACTCCGGTACCGCAGCTATAGGTCTCTCCTTCTACTCCTCGCTCATAGGTTCTAACCTTTAGCGTCGCTCCATCCCATTCGATGAAATTCACATTAGATCCTTCTTCGCCATACACCTGTTCGCGAATCCTTCGTCCTTCTGAATCTACTTCAAAGTCCGTCAAGTCGGGAACAGATTGAACGTGATGAGGAGACCCAGTATCAAGGAAAACTCCAGACTCCGCGCTGGTGATTTGACGAACATCGTTCATACCCAAGTTCACGGTTTCTCCATCGATACTCGCAGTGTGAACACCGTCTATAGCTTGAAAACGAATGTCCTTATCGCCAATCATTCCAAGGGATTTAGCGAACATTACCGAACAACGTCCACCGTTTCCGCACATGGTTGATTCACGTCCATCACTATTGAAATAGACCATCTTGAAATCGGTGGATTCATCCTTCTCGATGAGGATAAAACCATCTGCGCCAATGCCAAATCGACGGTGACAGATGAGGGCGATATCTTCCCGTGTCAGGTGCAACAAGAAAGGCTCACGATGGTCAATCATCACGAAATCATTTCCCGTACCTTGGTATTTCTCGAACTTGAATTTCATAATGCGAAGGTAGTCATTGTGAAGCTAGGTTAAAATGTTGTTAACCCACAATCAAAGCGGCATGACAGGTGTTAACTTGGTGTGCAAATTGCAGAGGAATCCACATCAATAAAACGCAAATAAAGATGAATACGAAGCAAATCTTAGCCACATTCGCCATAGCAGCAGCCGGTGGTGTAATGGCTGTTGTAGGCTACGAACAATTCACCGAACATACACCTCAAGTGCTCATCCAAGAGAGCAATACAACACCTTCTATCCGAACGGCAAATGGCGCTCCCCTCCAATGGGATAGTTTCTCTGACGCTGCTGAATCAGCAGTAAACTCAGTAGTTCACGTTAAAACTTCAGTTGAGCAAGGCTATTATATGAGTCCGTTTAGGGGATTCAATTTTGGTCGCGGAAACATGACTCCACGTATCGTCGAAGGCGCCGGATCCGGGGTCATTCTATCCGAAGATGGGTATATCGTCACTAACAACCACGTCGTTCAAAATGCTCGATCTGTCAAAGTGATGCTCAACGACAATCGTGAGTTCACCGCTGAAGTGGTAGGTACCGATCCAACTACAGATATCGCAGTACTAAAGATTGAAGCAGACGACCTTACTCCCCTCCCTTTCGCCAATTCAGACGATATCCGATTGGGACAATGGGTGCTCGCAGTGGGCAACCCTTTCAATCTTACTTCAACAGTAACTGCGGGAATCGTATCCGCTAAGGGACGAAACATCAACATCATTGATGAGAAGAGCGCCATCGAATCTTTCATTCAAACAGATGCAGCCGTGAACCCAGGTAACTCTGGAGGTGCATTGGTGAATGTGAATGGCGACTTAGTGGGAATCAATACTGCCATCAGTACGCATACAGGATCATTCGAAGGATACTCATTTGCCATCCCTTCAAACCTAGCTCAGAAAGTGGTAAGTGACATCATCGAATACGGTAGAGTACAGCGCGCGTATCTCGGAGTTAACATCACAAATGTGACTCCTGAACTATCCGCTCAACTCGGTTTGGAAGCTACCTCCGGTGTATATATTGCAGATGTTGTTGAAGGTAGTGCCGCACAAGACGCTGGATTGGAGCGAGGTGACATAATCACTCGAATCAATAACAGAACGGTTTCACGCACAAGTGAATTGCTCGAAGTAGTGGGTAGTAAACGTCCTGGAGATGATGTGCAGCTGACCGTCGACAGAGATGGAGAAGCAAACGTGTTCAGTTTAACCTTGACCAATGAGCGCGGTAACACCGATCTCGTTCGAGCAGAAGGCGAAATGATTTCGTCCAATCTAGGTGCCCAATTTGAAGGCCTAACCGATCAACAGAAAATGCAATTGAAACTTCGCAATGGGGTGGTCGTTCGAGATCCAGGAAATGGTCAACTTGCTAAAGCAGGCGTTCCACGCGGTTTCATCATTAGCAAAATCAACAATGAGCGAGTGGATTCTGAAGAAGACATCACCGCCATTATCAGCAAATTAGGTCCAGGCGATGGCATCTTAATTCAAGGCTACAGAACCAATGGTCAACCCGACTTCTTTGCCTTCGGATTATAATTGACAAGTAAGTGTAAGATTTACACCTTTGAATATTTTGTAAACCCCTCTTTTTGAGGGGTTTATTTATTTGTTATTAATTGCCCGAACCGATTGGTCGAACTATTTTTGCGGCAGTTTTTCATGCCCAATTAAATCCTTCCAAGCATGTCAATCTCTTATGAAAATTCCGTTCAAGAACGGATTGGTATGGAGAAATCCGCCACAGAGTTCATCAAAGTTATCAGCGACCTCTTTTACGACAAAGGCGTTGAAACTGTATTGTTCCGAAACACACTTATCGACCAGCGTCCGAGTGAGATTTTGAATCTCCACAACTACGCTGAGAAAGTAGTTGGAAAGAACATCACCATTGCCGACACTTTGAGTTTGGCAACCGAAGTATTGAACGCCGACATTTGTCCAGCGCGTTTCGACATCGGTAGATTGGCAGCAGAATGGTTGGAAGAAGGTTCTTCTTTCGATTCAAAAGCAGCTTTCGTAGCAGCTAAAATGGGTGACTTCATCGGATCATCTGATTCTAAAGTTGAGCCTAAGGACGTTGTTCTCTACGGTTTTGGTCGTATTGGACGTTTGGTAGCTCGCGAGCTCATCGCTCAAGAAGGTCGTGGTCAGCAGCTTCGTTTGCGCGCCATCGTATCTCGCGGTGAAACAGCTGAGTCGCTTGAAAAACGTGCTTCCCTACTCCGCGTTGATTCAGTTCACGGTCAGTTCCCTGGCACAGTGGAAGCGGACGTTGAGAACATGGCATTGGTAATCAATGGCCGTCGCATCAACATGATTGCTGCTAACGCACCAGAAGACATCGACTATACTTCATACGGTATCAATGATGCATTGATCATCGATAACACCGGTGCTTTCCGCGATGATGAAGCATTGGGTCGCCACCTCAAGGCTAAAGGAGCTTCTAAAGTTCTCTTGACTGCTCCAGGTAAAGGTGTTCCAAACATCGTTCACGGTGTGAATCAAATGGATTACGATCCAAATACAGTAGACATCTTCTCTGCAGCTTCTTGTACTACGAACGCTATCGTTCCAGTATTGAAGGTGATCAACGACAAGTTGGGCATTGAGAAAGGTCATATTGAAACCATCCACGCGTACACGAACGACCAGAACTTGGTAGATAACATGCACAGCAAATACCGTCGTGGTCGCGCTGCTGCTTTGAACATGGTTATCACTGAGACAGGTGCGGGAAAAGCAGTTGACAAAGCCATCCCAGGTTTGGGCGCGAAGTTGAGCTCAAACGCGATTCGTGTTCCTGTTCCAGATGGTTCTTTGGCGATTTTGAACCTCACTGTAGGCAAAGACACTTCTGTAGAAGACGTAAACGAAATCATGCGCGATGCAGCCTTGAAAGGCAACTTGGTTGAGCAAATCATGTTCAGCATCAGCAACGAGCTTGTTTCTAGCGATATCATCGGTAACTCTTGCCCATCAATTTTCGACAGTAAGGCTACCATCGTTCACACCGACAACCGTTCATTGGTATTGTACGTGTGGTACGACAACGAGTACGGTTACACTCGCCAAGTAATGCGCTTGAGCAAGTACATCGCTCAAGTTCGCAGAAAGCGTTACTACTAGAGAGAAGCGAATTTCATCTGAAATTCAATTTTAATATAAAGCCCCTGCTGATGATTTCAGTGGGGGCTTTTTGATTTTGATTCTTTGAAACAACGCCAGAAGATGACTCACTTCGCTCGAATCATCTGGGGATAAACTCTATTGGCAAAATGGCTACGCCGCATTCTCAATTTCAAGAACACACATCGGATGGGTTCGCTACTACATAAAAAACCAGGCTGCTCACCACAATAACAAAATGTTTGAAGAAGAATACCTCAAGTGGATCGACACTCATCAAGTAGAATATGACATGCGCTACGTTTTCGACTAACCCGTTCTATTCACAACAATTCTTTGTCGCCAGAGGTGACAATTCTACCCCGGCCCGAGATTCCATCCAGGAGCCGGTTCTAAGAATCCTTATATTCACCTCTCACGATAAATTCTCTCTTCTCACTGATGTCAAAAAGCCAATTCAATTCAAGGATTCCCGCCATATCATTTCTCTTGCTAGGCTTGATCATACTCATCAATGCTGTTTCCTCAGAGGAGTTCGAGTTTATTGATTTTGTATCCGTACTCACTTCAATTGTACTCTTGGTCTCCAGCATCGCCATACTGAGCAAGTCGTTGAAGCAAGATTCCAAGGCATCCATGTCAAAGAATAGTTTAGCCTGGCTTGCTATTGTGCTCAGCCTACTATGTACCGCAATTGCATTCTACATCGGATGGAAAATGGCCAAAGAATACGCCACAGCTGTTGGCAAGACGCAAGCGCTTTATGGGATATCTCACCTCTATCGGTTCAGCTACTCCACCATCGGATTTGCCGCACTCCTCGCCGCTCTGCTCTCTTTTAAACAAAAGGGAAATCTAGCTCTCACTATCGTTGCTGTATTCCTAGCCTTGTTGTCTTTAATTGCAACTTTCGGAGATCTATGGAGGCTTTGGGTATAAACCACTTGCAAAGAGCTAGGTGCTGAATACAAAAAGCCCCCACCGAAAACATCAGCGAGGGCTTCCCATCTTTATCTCAGTTCAATCACCCCTTATAAAAAGGCAACTTCACCACTTTTGCTTTCAATACTTTATTGCGAACCTGAATTCCGATTTCGGAATCCGCTGCACTTAGGCCTGTAGGTACATACCCCAAACCAATCGCCTTGCCTGTGCTTGGCGACATGGTTCCGCTAGTTACGCGACCCACTTCATTTCCTTCTGAGTCAACGATAGGATAATCGTGACGAGGAATTCCTCTGTCGATAAGCTCAAATCCAACGAGCTTCTTCGAAACCCCTTCCTCCTTCTGTGCTTTCAATGCCTCAGAGTTGATGAATTCCTTGGTGAACTTGGTAATCCATCCCAAGCCTGCTTCTAACGGAGAGGTAGTATCATCAATATCGTTTCCGTACAAGCAAAAGCCCATTTCCAAACGAAGGGTATCGCGAGCTGCAAGGCCGATAGGCTTGATGTTTGAATCGGCACCCGCTGCAAATACAGCATCCCAAATTTTCTGTGCATCGGCATTCGGGAAGTAAATCTCAAATCCGCCTGCACCGGTATAACCAGTAGCCGACACAATCACGTTATCCACACCTGCGAAAGTTCCCTTCTCAAAAGTGTAGTACTTCATCTCCGCCAAGTTGATATCGGTCAAGCTCTGAAGTGCTTCAACAGCTTTCGGACCTTGAATGGCCAATAATGAAATAGTATCGGAATCATTCTCCATCACACAGTCGAAGGAATTGTGACTGCTGATCCAGTTCCAATCTTTCTCGATATTCGATGCATTCACTACGAGCAAGAAGTTCTGCTCATCTTCACAGTACACCAACAAGTCATCAACTATGCCACCTTTATCATTTGGCAAACAGCTGTACTGCACCTTTCCAGGAACAAGCTTGCTTGCATCATTTGAAGTCACTTTCTGAATCAAGTCGAGTGCTTGAGGACCACGAACCCAAAATTCGCCCATGTGACTTACGTCAAATACACCAACGTGCTCGCGAACGTTGTTGTGTTCTGCAATTACGCCTTCGTATTGAACGGGCATGTTATAGCCTGCAAATGGGACCATCTTAGCTCCCAAAGCCTCGTGAACAGCGGTTAGAGCTGTATTCTTCATAGTCGTATAGTTTGAGTTTCGGCTTAGCCGTGGATGTGTTCTTTTGTACCTAGGGTTGACATTACCGTTGCTTCGTATTCGAGCAACTCCTGCCACTTTGGATCTACCTGTTCTCTTCCACCGATTTCTCTGGCGAACTTCAAGAACATGGTATAGTGATTGGCTTCACTCACCATCAATTTGCGGTAAAACTCGGCCAAGTCTTGATCTTCAATATTCTCTGAAAGCACCTTAAATCGCTCACAGGATCTAGCTTCGATGAGCGCAGCAATCAACAAGCGATTCACTAATCGCTCTACACGATTGCCGGTCTTTGGAAAGAACTCCATGATTCTATGGACATATGCGTCCTTGCGCTCTTTTCCTAGGGATAGATTGCGCTCGCGAATCTTCTTATGAACCATTTCAAAGTGGCTCATCTCTTCTCTGGCTAAGGCTGCCATCTCCTCCACCAAATCGGGGTAATCTGGATATCCAATGATCAAGGAAATCGCTGTGGATGCGGCTTTCTGCTCGCAATAGGCGTGGTCCGTAAGAATCTCTTCTACGTTCTTTTCAGCGATATTGGCCCATCGTGGGTCGGTCGGCAATTTCAGACCTAACATGCTCATTCTTCAGTGATTTTGAGAAATGCTGCTAATTCTGCGGCAAAGCTAACCATATCTTTTATCTCATTGGTTGTTGCCAAGCGCTCTTTCTCAAAAATCATGATCTGATTTCCACGGGCTTCAATGTGGTAGTCTTCACTTTTCTCAATCAAGCTGATGAAGTCATCCGTAAAGAAGTCGCGTATCGCTTTCTCATTCACCCCTTGTAGTCGATGCTTTGCACTGAACTTCGGATGATTTTCAAAATTGATATCACTAAAACCGGCAAATGCAGCTACTTTATCTAGAAGTCGCTCTTTGTCCAATACAAACTGTGGAAGCTTCTTCTCAGACTTCATGTAAATCATGGTAGAATGGGTATTCCCCCTTGCGATAAACTCACCTTCGTGATAATCAATATCCGCTAGGATGAAACTCAAGCCATTCAACTTCCCGTGAATGCGGTTTCGCTGACCTTCGATTCGAACCACTCGGAAATACTGGAACGCATAAAAAGGATGGCCCGAATACCACGCAGCCGGTCTGAAAGTATAACCTTCCTCCTCCGCCCATTCTGCCAGCGCTTCTTGTCGGCTCGACAAAGGTCCTTCTTCCGAAGGTGCACTACCAAAGGGCATCCATGAAGCAAATGGGTGATGCACCCGAATCGGCAAATCGTCTACTCCAACAATCTCAAACCGTCCGCCTCTCCGCGTGAATATCTCCTCGTAATACTCAAGTTGAATGAGCACGTTTTGGTCTACATACTTGGCCAAGCTGAAATCAACAACCATATCCGATGACGATGGGACGCTATCGATTTGCTCTCGGATACGGCCTAGATTGATGAAGCTACCGTAGTGCTTGATACTGAGTAGATACCCACTATTCTCCTCTTCGTAGAGCAAGGTATTAGGACGGAAAGCATAGCGCAATATGAAACCGGGCTTCCCAGATACAATCAACTGGAGTACGAAAATGATGACGATACCAGAAAGGAGTCCGTATAAGATTCCATACTCCCATGCGATGAAGAAGGCCGCAGCAAATGCCACAAAGTCTTCCCATCCGATTTCGGCAATACTTCTTAAATGCGAAGGTGCCGCCATTCTGTAGCCGATGTACAACATCATTGCTGAAAGAATTGGAATCAGCAATTGCTCCAACCAAGGTTTCAGGAAGATTACGATCAAGAGCAACATTATAGCCGACAATACCCCACTCCATCGTGTATGCGCCTTCAATTGAGCATTAGTAGAGCTCTGAGCCACTGTAGCACTCACGTTCAATCCGCCAATAGAGCATGAAAGAAGGGTGGCCAATCCAAGTGCTGAAATTTCCTTGTTGATATCCGACCGACGCTGAACGACATCCAAGCTGTCGGTAATTCTCAAGTTCGTCACCGATTCATTGAGCGTCACCATGAAAAAGCCGAGGGTTACAACCCAGAACTTCATTGTGCCAACTGTTTCCCAGTGCGGAGAATGCAGCCAATCTTTTCCAAAATCGGATATGAATACCAATTGATTCTTATACGAAGTGAAGCTCTCACCTTCAATCACGGTGATGTAAAGCGATACTGCAATACCACCTATCAATAACCAAAGCGGCGCTGGCAACGTACGGATGAATCTATTCTGATATGAACTGTAGAAGATCATGAACATCAGCGCTACCAGTCCCACTCCTGAGAGCCAGTAAGCGCTTTCTCCCATCACCGCGTTGCGAAGCAAGTTGGGATAGGTCGATATCATATCTCCTAATGAATTGTAGCTTTCATAGGCATCTCCGCCTAAAAGTGATGGGAACTGACTGATCATGATCCAAATTCCCAACATCGAAATGATTCCTCTTCGTACAGAAACAGGAATGAAATCCAGGCGATGTATCTGGCGCAAGGCGCCGACCAAAATGAGTAGCAGACCTACAATCACTCCAGACGACAACATTAACTGATAACCGTTGCTAAACTTGCCTTCTCCAAGAATGAGGGCACCCATCATCCAGACCGCCGCGCTGTGAATGCCAGGCCCTGAAATGTTAATGTACGAACCACCAAAAACGCCGGTTATCAATCCTCCTATCACTACTGCGATTACGCCCGATTCAATCGGCGCATGTGTGACTACCGAAAGGCCCAATGCGAACATCAAGGATACGGGGATAACAAAGACCGAAGCCAATAAATCCCGACGAGTGATGCCTGTATTTCTTAAGATATTACTCACGATGAATGCCCTGTGCGTTTGGTAGTATGAACGATGAGCAAATCACATGGAAGATCACTCAATACGTATTCTATATCGTGTTTGAAAAGTCGGTCGAGCACGCCAAGAGATGAATCCGGACTGTTCATCACCAACATATCCACCCCCTTCTTTGCCGCGAAGTGACCAATACTGTAGCCCGGCTTGCCATAAAGAACCTGCTTGGTAATCTCAAGATCTCCCGGACAAGGAACTTCTTTGATTGCCTTTTGCAATCGCTTGTTCTCTTCGCGTTCGATTAGCCTTCTTTGTCGCTCTGCTAGCTTGAGTCCAAAGTCGTCATTTACCCGAACCCGAACCTTATTAGTAGCCACTTCGTCTGCAACGATAAGCTCGCTGGTTTGAAGATGATTCGCCACATAAATGGCTGTCTTTACGGTGTCTGGTGTTTTGGGATGTGCTAGGCCATTGACCAATATCTTGGAGCAGGGTTCACTTTCTTTCTTCGGATTAGTAATCAGAAGAATGGAACATTCCACTTCACGAACCAATCGGCGTGCAATAGAACCTCTGAAGTATCTAACAAGGTTCTCCTTTTGAAGGGCGCCTGCGAGAAGGAGTTCTATGTGCTCTTGTTTACAAACATCGAGTATGACCTCCACTGGTTTTCCGGCCTGAGCTACAATCTTGGGAGCCAACTCCTGACCTCCCGCTCTAGTAACGAGATCGTCAATGTCATTCTTCGCGCTTTCTGAAAGCTCCCCAACATGAATCAATATCAATTGTGCATTGAAACTCTTCACAATGCGAACAGCTTCAAACAGCAATGCTTCTGCTCTTGGTGAAAAGGCAATGGCCAAGCCTATCTTCTCAAACCTCAGCGGAAACAAAGGTGAATTCATTGATTCTTTATCGGTCATTTCGTGAAGATAGAATTTTGATTTGACGTGGAATAGCGAGGTTATTCACGTACCCCTGTTCAAAAGACGGAATGTTCTGACGGTCAGTGTAAAACACTCTTTGTTATCTTGTTTGTATGCAGAATAAGTCGCTTTTGACATATCTGATTGTGGTTCTTGCCAGCTTGCTCCTCATTGGCTGTTCGTCGGATAACGACGCCGATTCGCTTGCATTAAACGACACTCAAATCGATTCCGTTTCCACTCCACTCACCCAAGTTCCTGGTAAGCTTACGGTGTTGATGGACAACAACATAGCTAGTTATTACATCATGAAAGGCCAACCCAGAGGATTCGACTACGAAATCCTTAACTGGTACTGCAAAGACCACGGGCTAGAACTCGATGTAAAGGTGATTCCGAATTTCGATTTCATTCTTGATTCATTGCTTGCCGGCAACGGGGATTTAGCGGCTGGTAACCTTACTATTACAGGTGACCGACTCCGAAGAGTTGATTTCACTTCGCCCCTCCACTACACGCGACAAGTATTGGTTCAGCGTCTCACAGCTGAAGCAAGACGATCAAGAGCTGCTCGTAAGGAGTGGTTAGTCGATCATGTTCTTGAGTTAGAAGGACGACAAGTTCACGTGAATCGAACTTCGAGTTTTGCAGAGCGTCTTTATAACATCGTCCGAGAAAATGGAATTCAAGTTGATGTTGTTGAAGTAGCATCAGACGTGGGTTACAGCCGGTTGCTCGAAATGGTGGCCGAAGGTGAAATCGATTTAACGGTAGCCGATGAGAACATCGCACGTATGCACAGAGTGTTCTATCCCAACCTTGATATCAACACTCCTATTTCGCTGACTCAAGCGATTGCATGGGCGTTACCGCCAGAGAAGGATAGCTTGATGCTTTCCATCAACACATGGCTGGATACAAAAGTGAATTCTTCACGATACAACATCATCTACAACAAATACTTCTCCTCTAACCCTCGTCGGAATGAATCGATCCGTGAGATCAGAAACGGACATATCAGCTCTTTTGACGGAATGATTCAGGACCGTGCAGAAGAAATTGGCTGGGATTGGCGTTTGCTCGCTGCCCTCATTCATCAAGAGTCGAGGTTTAATCCAGACGCGAAGTCGCCTTTTGGAGCTACGGGCTTAATGCAGGTAATGCCCACAACCGGCGAGCGTTTTGGAGTGACTCCGGATGAGCTGCACATCCCTTCTCGCAATATGCAGGCGGGTACCGGATTTATAGTTTGGTTGGAACGCTACTGGCGCAGGAAGCTCACAGACACTACGGACATGGATAAGTTTGTACTAGCTTCCTATAACGTAGGCCTCGGACATGTGATTGATGCTCGAAATCTCGCAGAGAAATACAACTTGAAGACCGATGTTTGGTTTGATCAAGTTGAGGTTATGCTGAAGAACAAAATGCTTCCGAAGTACTACAACGACCCAGTAGTAGATCACGGTTACTGTAGAGGCGCCGAGCCTGTGCACTATGTGCGCAATATCATGCGGACGTACCAGTATTATGTAGAGTTTACCGACAATAACTCTGAAGGAAATGACGTGGCGTGGATCTCATTCCCCACAGAGGAAGTGGAACTTGAACTCGTGACACTTTCTTCAGAGGAATAACTAATCCCCCCTAGAACGCAAAGTAAATAAACGGCTGGAGCTGTGCTGACAATACCTGGTATGCAGCAAACACAGAAACGACGGAAATGAGTATTTGCAGAGACCAATGCAGCTGAATGAAGCGCTGTCGGTACATGTGCTTGAACGATGATGGCAACCAGTGAATGATCATACCCACTCCCATCACAACGAACACTTTCCAGAATCCGAGAAGAATGTCAGGCGCCAATTCCAAACTGAATGAGGTTCCAATTTGATTGAGCATGATACGTGCATTCTCGAAGCTCTCATTTCGGAACCAAGTTCTTGTGAAGGTGATGAAAACGAAAGTGAGCAAAATGCCCCAAGCGCGGAAGTACCATTTCGACTTGTCGTTCCACGGACTAATTCGCTTCCAAAGCTTGAATACTACCAGACCTGCCCCGTTCAATCCGCCCCAAACCACAAAGTTCCAACTGGAGCCGTGCCACAAGCCGCCCAAGAGCATCGTAAGCATGATGTTGATGTTGTTTTCTAGCCAATGTCTAAACTTCTTGCTTAGCTGAGAAAGCACCCCAGAAACCGCTACAACACTGGCACAAATAACAGGCAGAACCCAGCTACTCGATAGCAGACTCAGCGAAAGCAAAATGGTGAACATACTGGCGTACGAGAAGATACTTCCCTTTCTATTACCCCCCATTGGGATATAGAGGTAATCCTTAAGCCATGTGCTGAGGGAAATATGCCAACGTTTCCAAAACTCACCCACGCTGGACGCTTTGTAAGGTGAGTTGAAGTTAACCGGCAATTGGAAGCCTAATAAGAGTGCAATTCCAATGGCCATATCAGTGTACCCGGAGAAATCCGCATAAACCTGTATTGAATAGCCAAATAGCGCCATCATATTCTCAAAACCGGTGTGCATGAGCGGATTTTCAAATACCCGATCGACAAAGTTCACCGCGATATAATCTGCTAAAAGGACCTTCTTCAGGAGGCCATTCAAAATCCAGAACACGCCCAAGCCAAAGGTCTTCTTATCCAGCGTATACTTTTGGTACAATTGCGGGATAAACTCGCTCGCACGAACGATAGGTCCCGCTACGAGCTGTGGGAAGAAAGACACATAAAACCCAAAATCCAACGGATTCCGAACGGGCTTGATCAAGCCTCGATAGATATCTACGCTATAGCTGATGGTCTGGAATGTGAAGAAGCTGATACCTACCGGAAGAAGGATCTTGTCTTCAATAAAATCAGTTCCAAACCACGAGTTAGACATCTGAGCAAAGTGGTTCACCACCTCTACTTCAAGCCCAAGCGTGTTGGCCAGCATATCCGCGAAGAAGTAAGCGTACTTGAAGTAGAACAACACAGATAAGTTGACAGTGACGCTTAAGGCTACCAGGAGCTGCTTATGAAGCTTCTTAGGCGTATTGTAGATCCAATGCCCAATTCCAAAATCGACGGCTGTAGAGAATAAGAGTATGTAGAAGAAGAAACCACTCGTCTTGTAATAGAAGTACAAGCTGGCTACGAATAGAAATGCATTCCTCGCATAATTCTTCTTGTAGATGAAGGAATACACGAGCAGTACAAAAGCAAAGAACACCCAAAACACATAATCCGTGAAGATTAGAGGTGAATCTGAATCATACTTCAGCTTCGAAAGTAGCTCTGTAAAAAACTCACTCATCGGGCGTGCTCCTCTAGATGGTTCAACCATGCACGCTCAATAGCGTACGTGAGCAACTCGGCTTGGAGGCGGTACCCATCCGGACTCATGTGAATCCTATCAGATCTTGCCAATCCGCGGTCTACCCAAAGATCCACACTACCCAAACCTCCCATCACTTCGAAGAGGTCCCAATACATACCGTCTCTTTCTTCCGCCAGCTCCTTCATTACGCGCTGAACCTCGAGTGCATTGGGATTCGGGTATCTTCTTCGATAATAACTATCGTTGTTAGTGAGGAACAGGAAGACCACGCTTGGATTTGCAGCTTCGAGCATGTCCATCAGACTGTCGTATCGCGCTTTGAACACCTCTGGCTCAAATCTATCCTGACTCATGTACGCATCGTTGATACCGATACCAAACACAACCAAGTCGGGTGCCAATGCTTTGATCTGACTCTCAAAGTCTTCACAACGCAAATAGCTCTTCGTACTTGCTCCATTCACACCAATGGCATGATAGCTCATTCCAGGCCAGTCATTTACGAACTCAACCCCTTGCCAAACAAAGGATTCAGCTGAATCCGATCCGTCGAGTTCAAAGACAAACTCTGAGTAATTTCCTCTAAATCGGAACTCCGTGAACCCGCGTGAATCAAAGAAAATGGTGTCGACCGTATATTGATTGGAATCAATGATCGGATGGTAATATTCACCTCCGCTCGGATGGTAAATGCGAATCGTGCTGAAGCGGTACTTCCCAGTATCGCCGTCGTACGCTACTATAGTTGTTCTTGAATCAGCATCTGTGGTTGTCGCCACAATACCGCTCATTCCCCATCGAGCGGAGTGATTATTTACAGAACAGCGATATCCATCCCAGTCGCCTGTAGAGCTGATGGAAAAATTACGTGGTTCGTTGGTGTGTGCTAATCGGAATGGGAAAAAGAATCCTCTGTTCCCTTTTAAGCCCGGACTCATAGCATGCATTCCCTCACGCATGGCTTGAGAAAGCGTCCCAGCTTGAACGTGAGAGCCCCCCATGTGCAAGATGCTGATATTGCCCTCTCCGTTAAAGGCCAAGTCATCCAGCTTTTCAAAAAAGTCCTCAACCTTGTCATCATCGCCAAGCACTTGAATGCGATTGTCTTCGAGATGCATAAAGGGGTATCGCGACTGAAGTTCCCTTTGCGCCATCATCGACAAAGACAAAACCGAAAGAAGGATTGCTGCAATTATTCTCATTGGTTTGCTCCGGGGATTAACAGCGTATCTGATTCGCTTTCAACAAATTCAGGATAAATTTCTCTCTGCAAAGCATTCACTAACCAAGAGCCGATTTCACGAGCGCCTCGAGGTGTAAAGTGCACATAATCTGGTCCAGCCAAAGGAGGGTCTGCTTCCACCCATTGAGGCATGGAGTTAAAGCCTCCCATCGCTCCGTAAATATCCCAGAACAATACATTCTCTTGAGCCGCAACTTCTCTGAATGCGTCGCGAACCCATGGAACAGCTTCATACGTTTGATAGGAAGTGCCCGATTTCATGCTCATATCCGATGGCCCAATCATCAATATGGTCGCTTCTGGTAAAGCCGATTTGAAGAACTGAATCTGTCGGCGAACGTTGCGCGCATATCGGCGAACCTGACTTTCCTCGTTGATGTACGGTACCGTATTCCCTCCGTATTGGTAAATGATAAACTGCACAGGTTCCTTCTCGTACACCCGTGAAAGATGGTTAGGGGTCATTCTTGAGAAAATAACACCGGAGGCACCGCGCATTGGAATATTGTCCACCACTACCCCAGAATTCCCTTCTAGTGAAATGCCATAAACGTCTGGTGAAACTCTACCCGTGAATACCATCCGGATTTTGTCAGGTGTTTCAGTAAAATTCCAAGTACGTACTTGCTCAGACGAAGCTTTGTTGATCACTTGTGTGCTGTAAAGAGTATCGTTGCAATACACTTCTAGCTTGAAGTCAGCCTCCCAGGCGCGGTAATGCAACCTCATCTGATGATACCTCCTCGCAGAGCGATACGCACGGTTCGATGGCTTGAACTCCAACCAAGCCGAGGTAGTATCGGTTACCAGTGAATCGCCTTGCGGTGCGGTGTATCGACAAAGCACACCTCGAATGCCATACATCGAGTGCTTGATGTTCGTGTCCTTTCTTCCGAATGCGGTATATCTACTCCAGTTCGGAGAATATGTCTGATCAATGGAGAATGTAGGTGCGAGTGGCACTGCATCGAGCATCCCAGGACCTTCGCCACCATAGAGGCGTGTCCATTCACTGCGCAATAGACTGGTAATTCTATCGCCTTCAATTTGAGAATCGCCGTAATGGAGAACCCGAATCTTATCGCCATTCTCTTTCAGAGATTCAAGAGCGAGCCTGAGATTGTGCAATCCAGCGGTATCGCCTTCAGCATATTGAATCTTTCTTAGCTGAAGTGTTTTTCGCAGGTGCTCACGAGCCAGCTTCTCCTCTTCCGACTCTGCCTTTCCTGCAGTGTCTAGTCGAGACATATGACTTGCGCGAATGATAGCTTGAACATCGACTCTTGGCGTGGTGTCCTTTGCCGTGAATTGCGTCCATGTAGGGTATCTCAAAGTGAACTCGCCCACCTTGATTCCATCCTCCGGCACCACATGCATAAGCGCAAAGCAAATTGCACCCACAGCAAGCAAGAAGCCGAGTGTATGAGCGGGTTTAATCATGGACGAGCAGTGTTTTCAACGAGAATCAAGAGCATTTGTCCTTCCTGAATATTCTCATTTATTCCATTCCAACGCATGATATCGTCAGCACTAATTCCTGGATAGTTTCTCGCAATCGACCACAAGGTGTCTCCAGATTTAACTCTGTACTGAATTTCAGTTCTATTCTCTTCATCAGAGCGAACCTGACCTTCGTTTTCCACGGCCTGTTCTTGGGTCACCGTTGCTACTTCCACACCGCGCGGGACATATACCACCAAATCCTGACCGATACGAATCATATTCGAATGCAAGCTGTTCCATCTCTTCAAATCGGATAAGCTCACGCGATAGCGCTGTGCAATCGCTCCGAGAACGTCTCCAGACTTAACGCGATAAGAAATGCGAGTATGCGTAGATGGATCGGGAATATTGTTTTCAATTCTTCGGCGAATTTGAGCGAGCTCTTCACCAGCATCACGGTCACGTACCTCTGCCCTCGCCCACAACCGCTCCATAATATCTTCATCGATATTGGAGTCTAAACGAATCGACGCGCTCGCTCCAGCAGGGAGATAGTCACCTGTTATTGCTGGATTGATAGCCTTAATTCTATTCCAATCGAGGCCACCAATGGTTGTGTCTAAATCCTCCCAATAAACAGGACCAAGCAGCGGTTCCTCATTGTAAGTCCATTGATCAAAGTTGATGGCCGTACGCGTTTCCGCTTCATCTTTCCAACGAACCAGTTTGTTCTGCCACCTTCTGTAAGCAATGGCGTTGTAGGCCACGCGTTGAGCATAAGCAGGACCTTCCACCATGGCGATGTCTGCCAATACCGAATCGGAAAGTTGATTATAAAGATGACGGTACCAGATTTGAGCCGCACGAGTAGACCACATAGGATCTAAGCGCTCATCGTAGCCATCCACCACCACCAATCCATATCGAACAGCGATGGCTGGAGAAAGTTTCCAGATACCTGCGCGGTTAGTTTCACTCACAGCTTCCGAAAGTCCAAGGACCAAATAGCTCTTGGAATTCAGAAACTGTTGCGCATCAGATTGCCCAGAAACAGAACCGAGCTTCAGTATGAACAACATTGAAATGAAAAACCGCATCTGCCAAAAATAATAGAACTGGACTGACTTGCGCTATATTGTATAGGCAAAGTCGAGTCCAGTTCTAAAATGTTTTCAACAAGAATTAGTGGACCATACGAATCTCTTCTCTATGTCCTCTTCCTTCTTCTGCTCCTCCTCCCATGTTACTATTGAATTTGTAGAGGAAAGTAATCATCACATAACGACCCAATGAGTTTGTATTGCGCTCGATAATGGCATTGAGGTTACCGAATCGACTCACACCTCTGTTCTGATTCAAGATATCAGAAACGGTGAGCTCCAACTGTGCAGTTCCGGTTTTACTCAAGTTATAGCGGATATTCGCATTCCATACCGGAACAAACTGATCTTCAGCGAATGACGCGTTTGAATAGTTGTTCATATTCACCCCACTCTCGATTCCAAACCCCTTGAATGGCGTCCAGTCGAAATTCACATAATAACTCTGCGAGAAATACTGTTGATTGAGCTGCTCCTGAAGCGAGAACTCACTCCAGTTCATATTCCATTCACCACCAACGGATACTTCAATGATATCTTGATTGAGGTTCGACAATCCCAAGCTACCACCTGCTGCGGTATTCGATTGCTCGTTCAATGCTCCATTGATACGGTTGGGCGATCTGCTCCAGCTTGAATTCAATCCAGCTCTAGATCTCAAACCGATGGAATTGAAAGAACGGTTATAGCTCACATTTCCACGAACGCTGTACGAAGGATTGTCAAAGTTCTCTGGAGTAAATGTTCTGACGTACTGGTCGTCGATAGTCTGACTTGTAGAAATTACATTGTCTGTTCTAGACGCGTTGATAAAGCCCCACCAGCCATATCCAGCGAAACTATTCCAAGAACCAAAGTGGGCCCAAAGACTATTGGTGTATTGTGGTTCTAGATTCGCATTACCCACATAAGTGATGAGCGGGTTCGTAATATCGCGTAAGGTCAACAATTGTGTGAGCTCTGGAAGCTGAACGTTGGTGCTATAATTCACTGACAATCGGCTGAAGCTCGACATGTTGTAGTTGTAGTTGATGTTTGGAAGCAGGTAAGTGTAGTTCCTCGGTGTGATGGTGGATTCCAAACGAGATTCTACCGCTCCTTGAGTGTACATATTTCCTCTAACAGAAACATCAAGATTGTGCTTTTCTCCCGTGTATTTATACGCCAACGCCAGGCCACGAGTAGACTCAGTCATGCTGAAGTTCGGTGAGAATTCTTCCAGGAACCCACCAGAGTAAACGTCGCTCGTATTACGGCGAAGGTTTTCACTGTTTGAGGATAAACTCGCGGTGAACTCCAAGAGATGTTTTCTGGCGATAGGCTCAGAATACGCAGCGGAAGCCGAGTACACCCTATTAAATGTCAAATCCTGTCTACTCTGGAACAAACTATCTACGTCATTATCCAATGGGAAGGCATTGTTGTTCTGCCACTCTCCTTGGCTTTCTCTATCGGTTAAGTTCAACCCAGAGCGAATAGTCAATAATCTACCAGCATTATTGAATTTGTGGATATAATTCAGATTGAAATTAGCGCCTGTATTATTGTTTTCGCTGTTCGTGCTACGGTTGCTCTGTTGCAATGTGCCCTGTCCTTCAATATCTCTTTGCTCAAAAACGGTTGAGTTGCTGAATCCAGCTTGATAACTGCCGTTCGCCTTGAACTCAATGCGATTCATTGTGTCCAAATCAGAACGGTGATTGATACTGAAAGAATGGTTGTTTGAAATGCTATTCTCTTCGCTTTCACGTCGACCTACAATCTCTGTGTTTCCCACAAATTCACGTGAATTCTCAGTAGTCGTGGTGAAGTTATCGAGGTGTGTGTAGAAATACGAGGCGTTGAAACGATGATTTCGGTTAGGATCCCAATTCAGGTTAACACCTGTGGCACCTGAGAAATACAATCCATCATTTGGACCAGAATAATTCAGAGGAATGCTCTCGGAACCGTCAACAGTGATCATATAACCACCGCGGCCCATACCGCCGCCTCCACCAGACATATCGCGGAAATCGCCGAAGCTAAAACCGTAATCGTTGATGTTATTGACGTTGGTCAGAACAGAAACACGAGTTGTATTTGTGAACGAGTGCACACCGGCCTTTCCCATAAATGGATATCTATCCTCGGCATAACCCGCGCCACCTTCAGCGTATCCGAAGTAGCCGTTACGGCGGTCTTCTTTAAGCTCTAGGTTGATGGTTTTACTTCTTTCGCCATCGTCTACTCCTGTAAACATCGCATCATCAGTCTGACGATCATATACCTGAACGCGCTCCACTGCATCGGCTGGAATATTACGAGTGGCCACAGTTGGATCGCCTCCAAAGAACTCTTTTCCGTCTACCAATACTTGTTGCACTTCTTGACCTTGCGCAGTGATGCTTCCATCGCGCTCTACTTCAATCCCCGGAAGACGCTTGAGCAAATCTTCTACATTGTCATCCGCTTGTACACGGAAGCTAGAGGCGTTGTATTCTACAGTGTCTTTGTTGATAAGAACGGGAATACGCTGACCATTAATCACTACTTCACTCAAGGTGTTTAATGCAGGGCGAATTTTGATAACACCTAAATCTGGAGGCGTCCCGTTTTCACCCACCGTAACCGTCGTTGAATACGTTTCGTACCCTAAGAACGATACTTGGAAAATATAGTTACCGTCAGACAGTCGACCTGAGCGGAACTTCCCATCGTTATCGGTGATTACAAAGCTAGCAACAGTGCTATCGGAGGGATTCAGAAACGCCACGCTGGCCATCAGCATGGGTTCGTTGGTCGTATCGGCAACCGTACCGATGAACACTTGAGCATTCGATGCCCAGCTGCCCATAACGGCGATTGCGAGGAGGAGTAGTTTCTTCATTTTGTGCAGGTTGTGTTGATTATCTTCTCCAGCGTCTTCTCATTTCCGCTGTCTTCTCTTCTACGAGTGTTTCGTATTCCTCGCGTGTCATCTCGTCGCCATCATCTGGAAATTCCAATTCTTCTTCTGAAGTCCTTCCCATAACGATATTGGTTGCTGAAATAGTGGTCTGACCGTCGTCGATATTGACATAAAGAACGGCTCCAGGAAAACCTGTGTAACCCATAGGTCCAGTAGATACTGGGATGCGCGGAGTAAACCATGCGAGTACAGTGACAGTGTCATCTTGAACTTTCTTAGCTTCCATACAAGGATACCCGAGAACGATGCCTTGCTTTCCGGTCATTCTCCACCCTTCCATGCTCAATGTGTCCGAGATGTTGAATTCGCGACCCATGAACTCATTGTAGTGGCGATACTCTCGCGCTTGAAAGTCCATGTAGTAAACGTCCTTCGGCTCCCATCTCATCATTCTAAATTGAACGCCACCCGAGTTGAAACCGTCATCTTGAGGTTCTGGCTTGTAGACGCAGAAACTGCCTTCAGGAGTAAAGTAGGTTTGCCATTTCGTTTCAATCTCCGTGGGCATATCAGGACGATTGCGCGTCCACGGATTGTCAGAGATATCGACAATTTGATTGTAGAGGATAAAGCCCGTCGTGGTAGAGTCTTGTGCAGTAGCTGCAATAGACGTCATCGCCACGAGTGCGAAGAGCCAGGTCGATTTCATTTTGAAGTGTTTAGTTCCCACGAATTTATTAGACACAATCGAGAAATGTCAATATTTATCATTCCCTTAACAAAAAAAGGTCACCTGCCTTTCGACAGATGACCCTTTCGATGTTCAAAAATGGGGAAAGTTTACTTCACTTCTTCAAACTCTACGTCGGTAACATCATCACCGTCGTTGTTCGATGCTTCAGCACCTGCATCTGGTCCGGCTTCCGCCCCACCTTCTTGCTGTGCTTTGTACATCTCTTCTGAAGCATTCTTCCAGGCCTCGTTGATTTTCTCCATAGCTGCGTCAATCGTAGCGATATCGCCAGATTCGTGCGCCGCTTTGAGCTCAGTCAACGCTTCCTCAATTGGTGCTTTATTTCCCTCTGAAAGCTTATCGCCAAACTCGCTGAGTTGCTTTTCAGTTTGGAAGATCATTTGATCCGCTGCATTTAGCTTGTCTACTTTCTCTTTCGCTTGCTTATCAGCATCCGCATTAGCTTCTGCTTCTTGCTTCATGCGATCGATTTCCTCTTGTGAAAGTCCACTTGAAGCTTCGATGCGAATCGACTGCTCTTTACCTGTAGCCTTATCTTTTGCAGAAACATTCAAAATACCGTTAGCATCAATATCGAATGTTACCTCGATTTGAGGTACACCGCGTGGCGCTGGTGGAATATCGTCGAGTGCAAAGCGACCGATAGTCTTGTTGTCATTCGCCATAGGGCGCTCGCCCTGCAATACGTGGATATCAACCTGTGGTTGGTTATCCGCAGCAGTTGAGAATGTCTCTGACTTCTTCGTTGGAATGGTAGTATTCGATTCGATGAGCTTGGTGAACACGCCGCCCATAGTTTCGATACCCAATGAAAGGGGAGTCACGTCGAGAAGGAGAACGTCTTTCACGTCACCTGCCAATACACCACCTTGGATAGATGCTCCAATTGCAACTACCTCATCTGGGTTAACTCCTTTCGAAGCATCTTTGCCGAAGAACTTCTTTACGGCTTCTTGAATCGCAGGAATACGAGTAGAACCACCAACGAGGATGATTTCGTCGATATCGCTCACGCTCATGTCAGCATTCTTCAATGCTGTTTTACAAGGCTCGATAGTGCGCTCTACCAAGTCGCTCACCAATCTTTCGAATTCTGAACGGCTCAATGTGCGCACCAAGTGCTTAGGTCCGCTTGCAGTGGCGGTGATATATGGAAGGTTGATTTCGGTGCTAGAGCCGCTAGACAATTCAATCTTAGCTTTCTCTGCAGCCTCTTTCAAACGCTGAAGTGCCATTGCATCTTCGCGCAAGTCCATTCCTTCTTCTTTGTTGAATTCGTCTGCCAACCAGTCGATAATGCGCTGATCGAAGTCATCACCACCCAAGTGAGTATCACCGTCGGTTGACTTTACTTCGAATACACCATCACCTAACTCGAGGATAGATACATCGTGCGTACCACCACCACAGTCGAATACAGCCACTTTCAAATCTTGGCCTTTCTTCTCGATACCATATGCGAGTGCAGCTGCAGTTGGCTCGTTGATGATACGACGAACCTTCAAACCTGCAATTTCACCTGCTTCTTTGGTAGCTTGACGCTGAGCGTCGTTAAAGTAAGCTGGAACAGTAATTACCGCTTCAGTTACAGATGTTCCCAAGTAATCTTCAGCTGTTTTCTTCATCTTCTGAAGAATCATAGCTGACAATTCTTGTGGAGTATACATGCGATCGTCGATTTGCACACGTGGTGTATCGTTATCGCCCTTCACTACTTTATAAGGTACACGCTTGATTTCGTTCGACATTCCTGAGAATGACTCACCCATGAAGCGCTTGATAGAGAAGATAGTTTTGTTTGGGTTGGTAATAGCCTGACGCTTTGCAGGGTCGCCCACTTTACGCTCGCCGCCTTCTACAAATGCCACCATTGAAGGGGTTGTACGCTTTCCTTCGCTGTTTGGAATTACCACCGGTTCGTTACCCTCCATTACAGCGACGCATGAATTCGTCGTTCCGAGGTCGATACCAATAATCTTGCTCATCAGTATTTATTTTGATTTAAGTCTTAACAATTTTCGTCCTGAGACATCTTCCAATAGTCAAACGATATGCCAGTGGACCAGAAACAAAAAATCCCGACGAAATTGTCAGGATTTTGTGTGTATCGACGACAGTTTGTCAGAATTGAGTCGCTACTGACAGAACAATGTGTCTTGTGTTGTCACCTTGCCGAATTTCAATCCGCAGGTATATGATCCAAATACGAGCTCATCGATCGAAGCAGGTGCTAGTCGCTTACCCAATACATAGCTTCTACGGATGGACGAAACCACGCCTACTCCATTCTCAACATTAGTAAAGAATGGTGGATCTTGTAGTACACCCGTCTGTGGCTGACTTACATTGATGTGAGTCGCCAAGTCTTCAGCGCCACAAACAACCTCTACGTCCACTCTTCTTGGAATGCGAACATATCCTACAGCAGGAGGCGCTAATTGAGCTGCCATACTGCCAAAGAACTGGTCTTTATTAATGATGGATGAAATTTCACCGATGCCATCGAGGTTATCTCCTGTAGTATAAGGAAGTGTATAGGTGAAAGTATGACGGGTACTGTCTTCTTTGTCGTTGCGCGGAAACTCAACATAACGCATGTGGAAGTTTACGTTGTACACTCTTCCATAGATTGCTTGGTCCCATGCAATTTCTTGTCCTCTTGTTCCCGCTGGATTAACCGTCGGAAATCTTGGCTCGGTTACTCGAAATTCACGCACCATTCCTGTTTCTGAACGAACGGTTTCGCCATCAGGACGCTGAATGACTACCTCGTAAGAATGCTCTTCATTCAAATTGCCATTAACGCGGAATACCACATATCCTTCAGTAGTAAAGAAACCTTCTTCCATTTGCACCGTAGGATCTTGAACTGCTTGAAATGTAGAAACAACATTGCCGGAAGCATTGCGCCCTAGCAGTTGAACATTCAATGAGTCATAGTACAAGCTGTCGGCTACATCATTTCCACCAAGAATTCCTTCCTCACCTAAGTATGCTCTGGTGATACGGATATAATTGACAGAAGAACCTGCGTCCAATGCCGCGTAAACGACCGTCGTTTCTTCGAACGGGGCATTCACATCAATCTCGTTGTTGCAAGCTGTAAAGCCTAGTATAGAAAGTAAAGAGAGTCCTAGCAGTCCTCTTTTCATAAGCGCAATTCTTTGAAGAAGGGCAAATGTAACATAATACCCGCGAGTTTGGTTGATAACGATTGGATATGGGGAAAGGTTTGGGTAGAGAGACTGATAGACTATCAGATTTATGGATGTTTAGACTTATAATCTGAAAGTCTGAGCATCTGATTGTCCATTAGTCTGTTTGTCTGATTATCTAAGAGTCTATGATTCACACCCACGTCCCCACGGACAAGGGTGCTTGCCATTCAGAACCAACCTCGTAACTTCGCATATCTAAACAATGCCCTCTTATTATGTCAATGGCGAAGTCTGATTACAAGAAAATCACAACCAACTCGGTTCAAGAAATGAAGCGCAACGGAGAGAAAATCTCCATGCTTACCGCCTACGACTATACGATGGCTAAGATTGTGGACGCCGCTGGTATTGACGTAATCCTAGTTGGTGATTCCGCTTCGAATGTAATGGCAGGACATGAAACGACACTTCCGATTACACTCGATCAGATGATTTATCACGCGAGTTCAGTGGTTCGTGCAATCGACAGAGCGTTGGTGGTTGTCGACCTTCCGTTTGGGTCCTATCAAGGAAATTCCAAAGAAGCGCTTACCTCTGCTATTCGCATAATGAAAGAAAGTGGTGGTCACGCTGTAAAATTGGAAGGTGGAACTGAAATTGTCGATTCGATTGAGCGCATTCTAAAGGCAGGTATTCCTGTTATGGGGCACCTTGGACTTACTCCACAATCGATCTACAAGTTCGGTACTTACACCGTTCGTGCAAAGGAAGAGGCAGAAGCTGAAAAGCTACTCGAAGATGCTAAAGCACTCGAAGCCGCAGGTTGTTTCGCATTGGTTCTAGAGAAAATTCCAAGCAAGCTCGCTAAGAAGGTGGCCGAGAGCTTAGACATTCCAGTTATCGGAATTGGCGCTGGACAAGACGTTGATGGGCAAGTTCTTGTACTTCACGACATGCTTGGAATGACGCATGAATTTCACCCGAGATTCCTTCGTCGTTACCTGGATCTATACGATCAAATCACAGGGGCAGTGGGCAATTATGTAGCAGATGTGAAGAACCGCGACTTCCCGAACGACAAGGAAAGTTACTGAGTCGATGCAACTCGATATTCTCTACGAAGACAATCACCTGTTGATTGTCAACAAACGTCCGGGTCAGATTACCCAAGGTGACGCCACAGGCGATAAGCCAATGGGCGACTATGTGGCTGAATACCTCAAGCAGAAATACAATAAACCGGGAAATGTCTTCGTCGGCATCCCGCACCGTCTCGACCGCCCGACCTCTGGAATTGTAATCTTCGCTCGGACCAGCAAGGGCTTGTCAAGGATGACGGAGCTCTTCAAGAAAAGGGAAATCAAGAAAACCTACTGGGCAGTAACTCAAGAGAAACCCAAAGAGCAAAGTGCGAAGCTTGTGGATTGGCTCAAAAAGAATCCCAAGCAGAACAAAAGTTACGCCGTTGCTGAAGGTACCGATGGCGCTCAGCGTGCCGTTTTGAACTACACCTACCTGCGTTCTACAGAGCGATATCACTTGTTGGAAATCGACCTTGAAACAGGCAGACATCATCAAATTCGTGCTCAGCTCGCAAACCTCGGACTGCATATCAAAGGTGATTTAAAGTACGGTGCAAGCCGACCAAATAAAGATAGAAGCATACATCTTCATTCTCGTTCCGTATCTTTTACTCACCCAATCAAGAAGATTGAGGTGAATGTAACCGCCTCGCCACCAGACGATCCGGTATGGAATGCAGTAAACCAATAGACCATGCTTCGTAAATTCCTACCTCTACTCCTACTCGCCGCTTGCGCTTCACCTGAGGCTGATAAATCAGCGAATAATCCGACTTCAGGTCCTGTCATCGTGATCCACGGAGGCGCAGGATCCATCTCTAGAGGCTCACTCTCAGAAGCGGACGAACTCGCCTACCAAACATCATTAACCGCAGCGGTAGATAGCGGGTACATGTGGCTCGAACAAGGTGTTGCAGCTGAAGAAGTTGTTGCACGAGTGATAGAAATGATGGAAAGCGACTCGCTTTTCAATAGCGGCGTCGGTGCCGTCGTTACCGCAGAAGGTATTGCCGAATTAGATGCTTCCATCATGCGCGGCAGCGATAGAAATGCTGGAGCAGTAAGTGGTCTTCGTCATGTAGAGCACCCAATCCGACTTGCAAAAATGGTGATGGATTCATCGAAGCATGTTATGCTCAGCACGAAAGGTGCTGAAGAATACGCTTTTAGCATGGGAATGGATAGTGTTCCGAATTCAATGTTCATCACGAACAAGAGAGCGCAACAATATCATCGAGCCATTCAAGATAAACACGGAACCGTGGGTGTTGTCGTTATGGATGCTGAAGGCAATCTAGCCGCTGGAACAAGCACTGGCGGAATGATGATGAAGGAATATGGACGTGTGGGTGACAGTCCGATTATTGGAGCTGGAACTTATGCCGACAACGCGGGATGTGCAGTTAGCTGTACAGGCCATGGTGAATACTTTATCAGAAACCATGTTGCTGGCCAGCTTTCATTGCGAGTTCAGAATGGTGAAGATTTAGAGAGTGCTGCGAATGACATCATCTTTGAGGTGCTCAATCGCCAGGAAGGTGCTGGTGGATTGATTGCCATTGACCATATGGGTAATGTCGCAATGCCTTTCAACACAAACGGAATGTTCCGCGGCATGCGCAACAGCGACACATCGTTCGTTGCGATGTACGAAGAATGAAAAAACCCTCCCGCCGGTCCCTATGTGGCAAGAGGGTTTTCTTCGCTATATGAAGTGGATCCTTATTGGATCTCGATGGTCCGCAATCCGCGGTTTTTCGCTATCTCCAACTTCGGTACTTCCACGTTGAGAATTCCTTCGTTGTACTTCGCTGAAATCTTTTCTTCATCTACCATTCCCTTTGGAAGGTTGAAGCTTCTTTCGAAAGATCGAACTGAAAATTCACGGTAGTTGTACTTCGTGTCTTCTTTCGACTCTTCCAATTCTGCTTTGATTACTAATCGGTTGTTCTCCAATTCGAGGACAAAATCCTCTTTTTTCATTCCCGGCACCATCAGCTCTATGTGCCAAGCATCATCTGATTCTTGAATATTCGCTTTGGGCGTCCAGTTCTCGTTCAAATTGAACTTAACCGCTGGCAAATCGAGGTTGAAGAAATCATCCAATACGCTGCTCATTCTTGATGGTCTTGTTGGAAAATATGTGGTTCTCATGATTGTTATGTTTTGAGGTTTCTTTTTTCGTTTAAACTCGAAAAGCTCTAGAACAATCGATGTACCACGGGGCCAAAGTTGACTATTTACAGACATTGTGTCATCACTCTCAAAAATAACGCGTCAAAATGTCGTTTTACTCTTAATAACTAGTGACAAACCGGCCGTGATATTTTGTATTTTCGGAAGCATAACTCCAATCCACAACTCATGATCAGATTAAGGTCGATTATCGCCATTTCCCTCCTACTACTCCTTACTCAATGTAACAAAGTGCCAATCACAGGACGGAATCAATTCAACCTTCTGAGCAACTCAGAGATGCTCACAATGAGCTTTAGCCAGTACAACCAGGTGATTTCTGAGAGTCAGCTTTCAAACGACCGAGCGAAGGTGAACATGGTAAAGAATTGTGGAACGAGAATTAGTCAAGCGGTAGAGCAATACCTGAGCGACGAAGGTCTCAGTGATGCAGTTGAAGGGTTCGAATGGGAGTTCAACCTCATTCAGAGTGAACAACTCAACGCTTGGTGTATGCCCGGAGGAAAAGTAGCCTTCTACACAGGCATTTTGGATGTTTGTCAAGATGAAGCTGGCGTTGCCGTAGTGATGGGACACGAAGTAGCACACGCTATCGCACGTCACGGTAATGAAAGAATGAGCCAGAGTTTGGCTGCTCAGATGGGCGGACTAGCTCTATCTGCAGCATTACAAACGGAACCAGAGCAAACGCAGCAGCTCGCTTTAGCGGCCTATGGTGTAGGCTCACAAGTAGGCGCACTCCTTCCGTTCTCACGTT
Organism: Flavobacteriia bacterium; assembly: GCA_013373425.1. Lineage (GTDB taxonomy): Bacteria > Bacteroidota > Bacteroidia > Flavobacteriales > Schleiferiaceae > Phaeocystidibacter. The sequence goes on along the minus strand of JABXHW010000050.1, from coordinate 6,178 downwards.
TACACGAATCAGAAGCCGATGAAATGGGTCTCTATTTCATGGCTATGGCCGGATACAATCCTGAAGAAGCTCCAGAATTTTGGCAACGCATGTCCGCAATGAGTGGAGGCGCGCAACCGCCAGAGTTCCTTTCTACACACCCGAGTCATGATACTCGCGTCGACAACCTCAACGAGTGGATGCCAAAGGCCAAGACGTATTACAACCCCGATCACAGGGGACAAGGTGGATCGATTAAGTTCTGATCCATGGACATCAATCCGATCGTTCTCTCCATCCCAATCTTTTTTGGACTCATTCTTCTTGAGTTATTCATTGATTGGATCACAGGCAAGAGGAGCTATCGGCTTGGTGATGCTTACGGAAACATAACCTGTGGGATTTTTGAGCAAACTACAGGGGTTCTTGTAAAAGTGTTCACCGTGGGCCTATATGTGTGGGCCTATCAGTATCGCATTTTCGAGATTGAAAATTCTTGGCTCTACCTCATCCTTTTATTCATTGGTGTCGACTTCCTCTACTACTGGGCACACCGCATGAGTCACGAGTCGAACTTGCTCTGGCTCGGACATGTGGTTCACCATCAAAGTGAAGACTATAATTTGAGCGTTGCGCTCCGCCAAGGGGCCATCCAAAAACTGTTCACATCGCCTTTTTATCTCCCTTTGGCATTTATTGGGTTCGATCCGGAGGCCTTCGTGTACATTTTAGCCTGGAACACACTCTACCAATTTTGGATTCACACCGAGAAAATTGGCCACATGGGACCGCTGGAGTACATCCTCAACACACCCTCTCACCACCGAGTGCATCACGGGAGAAATCCGAAGTATATCGATAAGAACCACGCAGCCACACTTATCATTTGGGATAAGATGTTCGGCACTTTTCAAGCGGAAGAAGAACGCCCGACATACGGAATAACCAAGCCAGTCAACTCGTTCAATCCTATCATTGCCCATTGGAAACCCTTTAGCGACTTAGCTTCGGAAATGAAAGGGCTAACCTTCAATGAGAAACTGAAATTGCTCGTCTTTGCTCCTGGCTGGTATCCAAAGCGACTGGGTGGTAAGCAGTACGCGCCAACTGTAGAAGGAGTGAAGAAATTCGACCGACCGTTGAGCAAATTACAGAATGTCCGTGTTCTGATTTTCTTTGGACTGATATTAGGGATGGTTTCAGCGTTCCTTTTCACCGTAGAAGGGATGCCTGCCAATCAGCTATACCTCGGTATCACGGCAATCTGTATTTCCGTTTTCAGCATAGGATACAAGGCGAGTAATGTGAAAAGCTCTATTCTTTGGGATGTACTGATGACCATAAGTCTAAGTGCCTGGTGGTATGTAGCCGAACTCCCAATGATTGCCGCTATAACCCTAATTATTAGCGCGGTATTGTTAACTTGGGAACATCTCTCAGGACCAAACAAATGATCCATGCGCTCTGACCGCATCTTTTATGTCGCATACCCTATAGCGGTTATTGTAGCCGTTGTAGCTATGATTGAGTTCGATTCGCCCTTAGGCTATAGCGCTCAACTCATACCCCATGCTGTCCTCCTCTACTACTGGTTTTTTCATCACGGTTTCAACAAAAACCGATTATTCTCCATCGCCTGGCTTGGATTCATGCTTGCCGACTTTGCTGCAATAATCGCTAGTTCATTTTCAGCAAAATCAACTTACATTTTGGCTTTATTAGGTATCTCATTCCTTTCCGCTGCATTCTTCACTTGGAGAAGTGGATACGCTAGGAGAAGAGGCTTTCTCGCGCTATTCGCTGTGGCCTACGGCCTTGGATACTTTATTCAATTTGAAGAGAACATTCAAAGTGAGCTGTACATCCCCTTGGGAATTTACGCCATGCTCGATGCGGTTCTTTTTATAGTGATTGCAGGCATGAGGCTCAAGAACAACTTCAGTTACGCCATCTGCCTGTTCGGATTGATGCTATACATGATCTCCGATGGGCTGCACGCCTTCCACTTCTTTGTAGATCAAGTGAGCTTTGGCGAACCTATGATGGGATTGCTGCGATTCGCTAGCCTCGCGCTGTTTGTGATAGGAATTATCGAAGAAGACCGAACCAAGGTTCTAATCTGATCACTGAGGATCTACATCGAAATACACCCTAACCTTTCTGTGTTGAGGATGGAATTGAAGTCGCTTCACTTCCGTTTGAAGTGCACCTTTTGCCTTTGCCAGATTGATTCCTGATTCAAGCTTGATGATGATGCGTTTGTGATATTGTCCGCGAACTCGAGCTATGGGCGCGAACTCAGGACCCAACACGCGCTTTCCAAAGATTGAAGTAAGTCGACCCGCCAAAAAATCTGCTGCATCAGACACCACCTCTACTTTCACATGGCGCATTTCAATGTGGACGATACGATGATAAGGTGGATAGTGGTATTGCTTCCGGTCAGCCCGCTGCTCGCGAAACATCTCCTCAAAGCTATACGTGGTTACTTGCTGTATAATCTGATGGTCGGGCTGAAAACTCTGAATCAACACCAATCCGCGTTCCTCACGGCGTCCTGCCCTACCCGCAACTTGACTCATCAATTGATAGGCCCGCTCGTGCGCTCGGAATTCCGGAAAGTTCAGCAGGCTATCTGCGCTTAATACACCCACCAAACCCACATCATCAAAGTCGAGCCCTTTGGTCACCATTTGTGTTCCGATGAGCACGTCAATCTCTCCTCGCTCAAACCGGTCGACCAGCTTTTGAAATGCATTCTTCTTTCGAGTTGCATCTAGATCCATGCGCGCGATCCTTGCCTGTGGTAGTATAAGCTGAAGCTCCTCCTCTATCTTCTCCGTACCGGCTCCCTGCATCTTCAACTCGAAGCTTCCGCAACTATTGCAACGTTGGGGCGGATCTATGGAATAGCCACAATAATGGCAACGGAGTTGGTGACTGTATTTATGGTAGGTCAGGGTGATGTCGCAATTGACGCATTGCTCAGAATGGCCACAACTCTGACAAATGATAACTGGCGCAAAACCTCGTCGATTCTGAAAGAGAATCACTTTGTTCTTGGCTTCAAGCTGCTCTTTTATCGCTTCGAGGAGTCGAGGTGAGAATGGACCGTGCATTTGCTTTCGTGCGGTGTCCTTTCTGATATCTACAGCCTCAACAACGGGTAGCCGAACTCCACTGTATCTCGTTTTCAGCTCGGCGTATCCATATTTCCCTACCTCTGCGTTGTGATAACTCTCCAACGAAGGAGTAGCACTTCCCAATAAGGCCTTGGCCTTGTGATAATGAGCAAGAATGATGGCCGCATCCCTCCCTTGATAGCGAGGAGCGGGATCAAACTGCTTGTAACTGGATTCATGCTCCTCATCAACAATCACGAGTCCGAGCCGATCGAATGGAAGAAAGATCGAAGAGCGCGCTCCCAATATCACACGCGGACGACGCTCAGGATCAAGCATGCGCTCCCACAGCTCTAATCGCTCACGGTCAGACATCCGACTGTGATACGCCGCCACATCATCTCCAAACTGATTCTGAAGACGTTGAGTCATCTGAGCCGTCAGGGCAATTTCGGGAACCATAAACAGAGATTGTCGCCCCTGTTCGATTTGCTGCTTGATTAAGTGGAAATAAACCTCCGTCTTCCCGCTTGAAGTAACACCATAGAGCAAGGAGGTAGATTTTTCCATCCAACCCTCTTGAATGTCAGCTACCGACTTTAGTTGATCGTCTGTCAGGATTACATCACCCTTGGAGACTTCAATCTTCGGGGGTTCAACCGGAAAACTTAGTTCTTCCAGCCAGCCTTTGTCTATCAGCGCTTTGAGTGTAGTTCTATTCGCTTTGGCCTTGTCGAGTAAGACTTTCTCTCGCACCCAAGGCGTGCCTTCTGATTCACGAAGTTGGAAATACGCCAAGAGTAGCTCGCTTTGGACTTTTGCCCGAGAGAGCTGCTTGAATGCATCTTCAGCTAACTCATCCTTGTACTCCTCCGGCCATCTAACTCTTCGCTCAGTCTTTGGTTTTATAGTACCCTTGACCTCCTCATCGAGGTTGACATAGCCCTCGGCGTACATTCGGCGAATGACAGGCATTGGATTCTTCCAGTTGAGCTGCTTGCCGAGATCGGAGATCTTTAGGCTCTCCAATTTGAGGAGCAAGTCGTACACCATGAACTCATCTTCCTTGAGTTCACCCTCGTCAAACTCGAGCTCTGGGTTGATTCGCACCACAGTTTCGGACTGCATCTTGAACGCCGCAGGTAGAGCCGCATTCAACACCTCTCCCATAGAGCACATGTAGTAATCCGAAAGCCAATGCCAGTATTGAAGTTGAGTAGATGTAACTATGGGAAGTTCATCCTCGATGTCAAGGATTGGCTTCACATCATAACTGGGCGCATCATCGTGGATTCGCCAAACAATCCCAGCGTAAATCTTCCTTTGTCCGAATTGTACTAAAACACGGTGACCTTGGCTCAGCCCGTCTCTCCAATCTTCAGGAATGAGATAGGTGAACGTTTGATTTAGCGCAAGGGGTAGTATGACATCCGCGAACCTCAAGCGAGTATTTCAACCAATTCTAACAGGTGTGGATTGAGTGTTTCATGGTGCTTCACAGCCTGACCAAATGGAACCTCAACCATTTCGTTATTTCTCTGACCAATCATTATATCCGTAGCTCCAGCCAACAATGATTTCACTGCTTGATGACCCATTCGTGATGCAAGAATTCGATCAAATGCAGTTGGAGATCCGCCGCGTTGAATATGCCCGAGTACCGTCACTTTTGTTTCCCAACCTGTGAATTTCTCATTCACTTTTCGAGCTACATCTATGGCTCCGCCTTCGTCATCTCCTTCTGCCACTATGATGATGGCACTTGATTTCTGCATTTTGAGGCCTTTCTGCAAATGCACAATGAGTTCGTCGATGTAGGTGGTTGTTTCCGGAACAAGCACAGACTCTGCACCAGAAGCCAATCCTGTTCTGAGAGCAATGAATCCGGCATCACGTCCCATTACTTCTACAAAGAAAAGTCGGTTGTGAGAATCGGCAGTATCTCGAATCTGATCGATGGCATGGACCGCAGTGTTCACTGCAGTATCGTAACCGATAGTATAATCGGTTCCGAAGAGGTCATTGTCGATAGTCCCCGGACAGCCAACCACTTTGATGCCGTGTTCGCTATGAAGTGCAGCAGCTCCTCTAAAGCTGCCATCCCCACCGATGACTACGAGACCTTCCACCCCTTCCTTTTTGAGATTAGCGGCTGCGGTAGCTCGACCTTCGACGGTTCTGAAATCCTGACTTCTGGCTGTTTTGAGGAACGTCCCTCCTCGATGAATGATATTGCTCACTTTAAAGTGATCGAGAGGAATGAAATCCGCTTCAATCATGCCTTGATATCCACGATAAATACCCATTACTTCAATACCCATGCTGAGTGCGGTTCGCGTAACCGCACGAATTCCCGCATTCATGCCGGGGGCGTCTCCACCAGAGGTCATCACAGCAATTTTCTTCATTTCCTTCGATTTCGAAGCTGGCTACTTCCCATCGTATAGGTCGAGACCTACAAATCGGCATTCCAGCTTACCGTTGTACATTTTAATTTTCGATTTGGTGCGAAGACCTAGGTGCTTCAACGCCTCCAGGTCAGAGGTGATGAACCATGCCTTCCAACCGCTATACCCCTGTTTCAGGGTATCACCGATTTCTTTGTACAAGCGATCATTATCCGAAGCGAGCTTTTGGTCGTACGGAGGATTGAAGATAATAAGTCCCGTATCAACTGGCTTCTTCGAGCCGATGAAATTTTCTTGCCAGATCTCAATTCGATCTTGGAACAGGGCTTTTTCAATATTGATTTGCGCCTTGGTGAGCATACTCATATCCTCATCAGAGCCGAGAATCTTCACACTAGATGGCTTTGCCTTGTTCAAAGCAGATTCCTCTATTGTCGCATGCAAATCTGCATCATAGTCCTTCCAATACATGAAGCTAAAATCCTTGCGATAGATATTCGCTGGGATGTTATCTGCATAGATAGCCGCTTCCGTCAATAGCGTACCCGAGCCGCACATTGGGTCATACAACGCTTGATGCCCTGCCCAACCGCTCAGTCTGATGAGTCCAGCTGCAAGAACCTCATTGATAGGCGCTGGCCCCACAGCATCTCGATAGCCTCTTCGGTG
>JABXHW010000072.1 GCA_013373425.1 Flavobacteriia bacterium | reverse complement strand
CCACAATCCAGCGCTCTAACCAACTGAGCTACAACCACCATTTTGGAGGCGCAAATATAAAACAAAATGATAGCTACGATGCAACCTATGTCACAAAATTCTTTCTGATTTCCGCACTACCTTCGCCAGTGAAATGGAGAAACCTAGAACACAGCACCTTCGCGGCGTAGCACTCATGATCGGCATTGCCGCACTCGCATTCCTAATCACTGAATTTACCGATTTCCTCAACGCTGTGATCTGGGGATTAATCCTAGGTATTATAGGAGGAAACCTTCTTTCTATTCCAGATACCTTTCAGAAAGGAATCAAATTCTCTGAGAAGACCATTCTTGCATATGCTATAGTAATTATGGGCTTCCCTACAGGATGGAGCATGCATTCAAACGCACCCATCGGAGTAGCCGCAGTCATACTCATAGTAATGGCGTTCACCATCCTCTCTGCTCTACTGCTCCGCAACTTGTTCGGATTATCAAAAGACGACGGACTACTTATGGGAGTTGGGAATGCGGTATGTGGAGCTTCTGCAATTGCCGCTATCTCTGGTATCATCAAAGCAGATGCTAAATCTACAGGGATGAGCATTGCTGTAATCAACCTGCTGGGCATTGTTGGACTCTTCATCATTCCTCCCTTACTCATTTCGGCACAAGCGGAAGTCATGCCAAGCGCCTTAATTACAGGAGGAACCATGCAAGCACTAGGACAAGCTGTTGCCGCTGGCGAAGCTGTGAGTCCTGAAGTAGGTGGCTGGGCTACTACCATCAAACTTTTTAGAGTCTCCATGCTGCTACCCATTGCATTCATTGTGGCCTTGAGCGTTGGAAGAAAGTCGGGAAGCGGACCAAGCTTTAAACTGATTCCTTCATTCCTTTGGCTTTTCATTCTTACCGCCGTCGCCGGGTATCTCTATCATCCGCTTGTAGAAGTGAACGAAATTCTAAAACCCATTGAACACGGACTGCTTGCAGTAGCAATGACAGCAATCGGGTGGCAAGTGCAGTTTGCCAAACTAAAAACCGACGGTCCTAAGGCTCTGCTCTTCGGAACGCTTATCTTTATGATTGAAGTAGGTGCAATGATCGCACTGATACATTTCAATCCTCTGGCTATTGAGTTCTAAGATTAAAATTCTTCATCTCGCGAAGTGGTACCCCAATGAGAACGATCCTCAGAATGGGGTTTTTGTGGAAGCGCTGATTCGAGGGAATAGCTCATTTTCTGATCAAGCTGTCATTTACTGGGGGCCAGGCCAGTCCACGCATTCAGAGTTTAAGATTGAGGAAGCCATCCCTGTTTATCGCCATTATTTTCAATCAGGGAAACGAATTCAAAACGCCAACCGAAAATGGGCATCAATTCGAAAGGCCATTGATGACACATGGAATGGTCAACTTCCAGACATCATCCACCTACACGTTGCAGACGTAGATCAGCTCTTAATCGTAGAATACGCGAAAAAGAAGAACATCCCTGTTATCCTCTCTGAGCATTGGTCTGGCTATGTTGACGGCCGATTCGATTCAAAAAACACCATCGCTCAATCACTGTTCAAGCATCTTATTAAGAAGGTTGATTACTGCACTGCAGTTAGTGAGTATTTAGCCCAAGGCATTCGAAAATCCAGTGGTAGAGAAGCGATAGACATCATTCCCAATGCAGTAAACGTTGAATCGAGGGATAAAGCCAAGCAAGATGCGTCTATTAGACATTTCGCGATGCTGTGCGACCTTGACGACAAAGTGAAGAATATCTCAGGAGCTATGCGTGCTTTCAAGCGATATCACGAAAAGAATCCCAATTCAACCCTGAGTATTATTGGCGGTGGAAAAGATGAAGCGAACTTGATTCGTCTTTCCCAAAAGATGGAATTGACTCAAGAAATTGCGTTCCGAGGTAGACATCCACATTCTGAATCTCTCGATATCCTGAACGAAGCAAATACGGTGATAATCAATAGCCCAAGAGAGACATTCTCTATTGTCAGCTTGGAGGCGATAGCACTAGGAAAAAAACTGATTTGCACTCGTAGCGGAGGTCCTGAAGGTTTTCTCAGAGATGAACTTGTCCAATGGGTGGAGCCAAACAATGAAGAAGATTTATTGAATGCGCTGCTCGCATCGGATCATCATCCCTTTCCTACCCAGGAACAAATCATACAACAAATAGAACCATTCCTACCGGAAGTGATTTCTACAAAATGGCAACAGTACTATCAGCAAGCGCTTAAATAAGGTCTGTGATATTCTTGAGTCCGAGCGTTCGCTCTGCAATGAACCCTTCGGCGTGTTCAACACCAATGATTCTTCCCCATTCCACCATTCTTCCGGTGATTGAATCGTGAAACTGCTTCGAGCTAATTACCGTGGCAGGCTCTGTGCTATTCGGGTCGTAAAACTGAGAAGCATGCGCGTGGATGGAGTCCAACTTCTTATCTACATATCCAGTGACATCTACGCTGAAATCAACCTGTAGGTCGTAAAATTGGATGTAGTGATACACTTGCTTCGGGCGCCATGCTTCCTGAGCAATGCCTTCATCCTCGGTTTCGATTTTTCTCAAACCGGCATAGAAACAGCTTTGTACAACGAGTTCGGATCCTCTACCATGGTCAGGGTGACGATCGTGTGGAGCGTTGCAGATGACCACATCAGGTTTGTACTTTCGAATCAAGCGAATCACCTCGCGTTGGTGCTCTTCATCATTCTTGAAGAAACCATCTCGGAATCGAAGGTTTTCTCTCACCTCCGCACCTAAAATCTCAGCTGCTTTGGCCGCTTCCTTCAACCGAATCTCTGGAGTACCCCTGGTTCCAAGATCGCCTAAGGTCAAATCAACCAAGCCGATTTTTTTGCCATGATCTACCGCCTTTGCCAAGGTACCTGCAGCTCCTAGTTCAATATCATCTGGATGCGCTCCAAACGCGAGTATGTCAAGTTTCATGATTCAGAATAAAAAAATTCCCAGCCGCAAAGGTGGGAATTCTTTTTCAAATCAATGTTGAAACAATGTCTTATGACCCTTGAGCGAAAGAAAGGATCTCATCGTCGAGTGGTGATACATTGGAAGGATACTCTCCTACCCAATTGCCATTCTCGTCGATAGTAAACTTGTGAAAGTTCCAGCGGACATTGCCATCAGAAACGCCGTTCATGTCTTTCGAGGTGAGCCATTGATAAACAGGATGAGTGTCGTCTCCCTTCACTGAGATCTTGCTCATCATTGGGAACTCAACGCCATAATTGCGCTGGCAAAACTCCTGAATCTGTTCGTCGCTTCCAGGCTCTTGTCCTCCGAAGTTATTGGCAGGAAAACCAACGATAGTGAAGTTATCACCACCATATTGCGCGTACAACTCCTGAAGCTGCTCATACTGTGGTGTGTACCCACATTCACTAGCTGTATTAACCACAAGTACACGCTTACCTCTAAGCTGCTCAAATGAGAACTCTTCTCCAGTTAGCGTTTGTACGGTAAAGTCATAGAAGCTTGCAGATTGTTGCATATCAACAGAGGTTTCGGCCATTGCGGTGGCGTTGTCATTCGATTCAGACGGACTGTTCTCTTCATTGCTCGGGTTACCACAAGAGATAACGGCCAATGAAAGAATAGGAAGAATGTATTTCATGGGTGTTGCTTTTGTCATACAACCCCAAAAGTAGAAAATCGTTCGACCGAAAAGTTAGAATGTGTAGCGAACTCCCAAAGAAACTGGAACGGCTCGGGTCGTCCATGCTGATTGACGCAAATTCGCAATCCGTTCCATGTTCGTTCTTAGTCCGGCTCTACCGAACAGAGACAATCTTGGAAGAACTTCATAGCCAAACTCAGCTCTCAACATTAAGTCGAAGCTACGATCAGAAGTGGAACGCACGTAATCATCATTATAGAACCAGCTTGTACTGCGGATGGTGAACACAGGACCAGCCTGAATCCCAAAGTTCCATCGGTTCACATCCCAGCGTCTACCTATCAACAAAGGCACACTCAGGCGGTATCCCTCAGTAGAAATTCGCGATTGCACCAATGTGCTGGTGTAAGTAAAGCCGTAGCCTTCCACCATGCGCTCTGAAGTTCGAGCCTCCAATGTGGTATCGATATCCCAATAGCCGTTTCCGCCATTCGGAACCCAGGTTGAATCGTATACTTCGTGGTAAGTAGTATCAATTTCATACCACGTTGAACCGTGTCGGTTGGTGTCCATAAAGAGCTGCTCGGTTTGGAATAAGCTGCTTTCACGATGCGACATGATTCCAGTTCCCATCGTCCAACCTCGCCAATTCGCTTCCACTTCCAAGCCCGCTCCGAAGAAGTTTCCATAATTCGTCGTCAATTCCTCTGAAGTATTGCCAATTGGCGAATTCAGGTCATAATCGCCGTAAGCAGAAATCGACCAACGCACTCTAGACTCATCAGTGGCATCAATCAAAGTTGGGACAGAAGCGCTTGTAGTTGACTGCTGAGAAGATGATGCGGTGTTCGCAGATGGACTCGTGCTTGTAGCGTTCTCACTTCCTTCTACTCCTTCATTTCCGCTCTCATTCATTGTTGATGATGATTCGGAACTAGCCTCAGTATTTGAAGCCATGGTATGAGTCCCTTGACCAGTATTCTGTGCCCCAGCGTTAGCAGTTGATTGACCACCATTACTTGCAGCGGATCCATCGAAAGTTGAAGGATCATTCTCAGTAGGATTCGCAGAGCTAGCTTGATTAGATGCTAGGGATTCTCCTAACTCTTGAGCTTCACCACTTATTGAATTCTCCGATTCATTTGACGTTTGATCTTCGGCCGGACCAGGATTCAATTTGACGAACTGAGTCTCATTCGGATCTGCAATCATTTCATCTGGGCCTCCTAATATCGATTGATCATCCCAACTTGGAACCGGATGAGGATCAAGAGCAGGAACAATAGGTGAGTTCTGAGTTGAAGCTACGATAGACTGACCAGCATTGTCTGTCTGTGTACTCTCAATATCATTTACCTCTTCGATAAATGCAGATGAAGTGCTCGATTCCACAGCCTCATCAAATGCGATGCTAGTGGCATCTGTATTGTCAATTGAAGGATTCTCCTCTATGTCTTTAGGAGTCGGAGTAACAGATTCAACACTCCCTTCGTCAGCAATAGGAAGCACTTCTTCATCCGAGCTGGTGAGGGTAAAGATGGATACAGTAGCAATCACAGCCACGCCAGCTATAAGACTTCCCAAGCCCCAGCCGGTTTGGTACCAAGACTTTGGCGCCAATGCGGGCTGCGCATTGATTAACTGTTCCATTGCGGCCCAGTCTGAGGTAGTAGCTCTATCGTTGATTTGATTGAGCTTACTCTGCATCCATTTGCCAAGTTCGCTTTTCATCAAATCACATCTTTTAAATTGTATCTGCGAATCAACCTTTCCTTCAGGGTTTCGCGAGCCATGTGAAGCATTCGCTTACTGGTTCTCACAGAAATCTCAAGCATTTCGCCGATTTCCTCGTGCTTATATCCCTCAAATTCAAATAGGTTGAATACCATCTTTTGTCGATCCGGCAGTTCACTCATTATCAATTCCACTTCCTCTGCAGAGATGGTTTCCAGAACATCATTAGAAATAGAATCCTTGAAATCATCCCGAAATGGGCGTTCCTCGTCACTGAGTAAGATCTGCTCGTTGTAGTTTTTCGCTTTTCTCAATTCATCAATGCACGCTCGTACAGCCACCGTCATTGCCCATGGCAAGAATGGTTGTGCTTGATCATACTTCTCCAGGTTGAGAAGAATCTTGAGATAGCTGTTGTTGGCAAGCGCTCTGGCATCTTCGTCTTGGCGACGATATCTCCGGCTCACCTTCATCAATGCAGGAAAACACTGCTCGTATAGCGCAGCTTGAGCACGCCGATTGTTCTTCAAACACTCGGTCACCAACTCTTGGAATGTGCTTTTACCCTTCATTATAACTGTGTAAGATACTTCGTCTTTTGGAGCGAACCATCTCACGTTGATGTAAGGAGTGCTTTCTTTTACTGTTAGAGCAGTTTGCATTTTTCAACGACCATTCTCAGTAGAGACAGAACGATTTGTCCATTTCTCTCTGCTGCATGATGTACGGGGTATTTTTCAGGAAGGTGCCACCTGAAAACAAATTCATCGAAAAAAGATTCCTTTCCATCGTATCTTCGCCCCATGTGGAAGGAAATTGCCGCACTTATTGCCAAGGATTTTAAGCTTGATTTTCGCCAGAAGTACGCGGTATTCGCTACCCTACTTTACGTATTGAGCACCACCTATATCGCCTACCTCATCTTCAAGGAGGTAAGCGACCGACGCACTTGGATTGCGCTCTATTGGATCATCACCATCTTTGCGGCCATCAACACATCCATGCGCTCTTTTGGTGCCGAATCCCCTCATAGATTCTGGTATTACGCTCAACTCGTTCGTCCATCCTCAATCATCCTCTCAAAGATGATCTACAACATTGTACAGATGGTGGTGATTTCTACTTTCACCTTCTTCCTGTTTCGATTGTTGCTAGGAGATCCGATTGCGGACGACCTTCAGATGTTTCTGATTGTGATCTTGGGGGCTTTGGGTTTCTCAACTTCACTCACCTTGATGTCGGCTCTAGCTTCGAAGACAAGCAATAACACGACATTGATCGCCATTTTGAGCATACCTATTCTGCTGCCATTGGCTATCACATTAATAACTGCGACCCATAAAGCGGCACTCGGAACAGAGCTTTCTGAAAACATTGGTTCGCTCAGTATGCTTCTCCTACTGAACCTTCTTACAGGTGCGCTCTCCTACCTGCTATATCCTTACGTCTGGAGGGAATAAAAAAAGGGAGGCCGAGAGCCCTCCCTTTATTACAACCGCCCACAATATGGCTAGCCAGCGAACGATCCGGCATGATTTGGCATTTTGATGTGCAACCTAGCTATTAACACCGGTTAGCTAACCACATAAGTTGGGTATAGATAGGTACGTAAGGTTTTTTCAAAAGGGGCCAAAGGATGTTAAATCATCCATTCTGCGTCTGTCCAAACCCTATATTTTGTGTACCTTTGGCCTGCATAAAATCTGTGATTTTGGATTTGAAAAAACACTGGTGGAAAGCCTTGTCCGTACTGATGATCACGTACACTCTGTGGGCTGGTTTGATGGGTGAAGTTCCACTCCGCGAAATCCTCGACGAAAGCATTCGAAATTTATACTTCCACGTAACCATGTGGTTCGCAATGCTCCTCATGTTTATCATTTCGGTAGTAAATGCTGTTCGATACCTCAGCGGTTCAAAAGAGAAATTCGATGCACGTTCTAATATTTACGCCGAAACCGGATTGGTCTTCTCCTTAATGGGACTAGTTACTGGAATGCTTTGGGCGAAATACACATGGGGTGCCTACTTCACAAATGATCCAAAGCTCAACGGAGCAGCCATCAGCATCTTGATTTACGCGGCTTACTTTATTCTGCGCGGATCCATCAAAAATCCAGATCAACGCGGGCGAATTAGCGCTGTGTACAACATCTTCGCTTTTGTGCTCATGATTGTATTCATTCAGATTCTACCTCGAATGAACGACTCACTCCACCCTGGCAATGGTGGCAATCCGGCGTTTAGTCAATACGACCTCGATAATAACATGCGTCCCGTTTTCTACACAGCGGTTGTAGGTTGGATGCTTTTTGGAGTTTGGATGTCGCGAATACGCTATCGCATCCATGTGCTCAAAATGAAAAATGAAACGGTTGAAGACATTACGAATGAAATATTGGACTAGTCTATTATTCTTGCTTGTAAGCTTGACGTCCTTTGGTCAAGATGGACAGCGAGCAGATTTGCTCAGAAGTGATGGAAAAATCTACGTAGTAGTAGGTGTTATTCTAATCATTTTCCTCGGAATTGTTGTTAATATGATTCGACTCGAGCGCAAGTTGAACCGAATCGAAAAGAATAACGGGAAATGAAAACTTCTCACATCATCCTCCTTATCATGATTGCCATCTCCATCGGCGGAATTTTGTCGATTTATGGAGATGCAAGCACCTATGTCGATTTCAATTTAGCTGAAAAGAACATGGGCGAGAAATACACCGTGATTGGTGAATTGGTAAAGGATGAGCCTGTCGATTTCAACCCAAAGAATACCATGTTGACGTTTACTGCCGTGGATTCAACTGGACTTCGTAGAACCGTATACTACGGTCAGCCAAAGCCAATGGACTTCGAAAGAAGTGAGAAAATCACCATGAAAGGCTTTGCCACAGATTCAGGTTTCGTAGCTACCGAGATTCTGATGAAGTGCCCATCCAAATACAATGAGAAGAATCGCCTCGAAGGCAATACAGATTCTTACTCCTCTGAATTTTAATACGACCTACTATCGTGGATTTTATCGGTGAACACGCGTGGGCAGGTGACTTAGGAAGGTTTTTAGTAATCCTGAGTTTCACCAGCGCCCTACTTTCGGCATTTGCATATATCAAGTACTGGGATAAGTCTGAAAATGCGCATTGGCAAAAGCTAGGAAGAACATCTTTTTGGGTGCACGCCATTAGCATATTTAGTGTTGTTGGATTGCTGTTCTTCATCATGCTCAATAACTACTTCGAGTTCCACTATGTCTGGAGTCACACCTCCTTAGACATGCCGAACAAGTACATGTTTGCGAGTTTCTGGGAGGGACAAGAGGGAAGCTTTCTCCTCTGGATGTTTTGGCATGCAGTTCTCGGCATCGTCTTGATGTACACCGCTAAAGCCTATGAGTCGGGTTCCATGATTTCAATGGTTCTCGTCCAAGCGTTCTTGGCAACCATGATCTCCGGCGTTTACATTTTCGATGTTCAATTCGGTCAATCGCCATTTGTATTGATTCGTGAAATGTCGAATTACATTGGCACACCTTGGACCACCGATGCCAACTACTTGACGATGGAGGCATTCCAAGATGGACAAGGACTCAATCCGTTGTTGAGAAATTATTGGATGACCATCCACCCTCCAACCCTATTCTTGGGATTTGCTTCTACCTTGATTCCATTCGGATTCGCCATTGCTGGTCTTCTTAAAAACGACCATAAAGGTTGGATCAAACACGCTTTACCATGGGCCTTCTTCTCAGTAGGTATCTTGGGAATAGGAATTTTGATGGGTGGCGCTTGGGCTTACGAATCATTGAGCTTCGGTGGCTTCTGGGCATGGGACCCAGTTGAAAACGCATCGCTCGTGCCTTGGCTTGTGATGGTAGGAGCTGCGCACGTATTGTTGATTCAAAGAAATCGCGGTGGTTCTATTCACTCCGCGTACATTCTTACACTTCTAGCTTTCATCTTGATTCTCTATTCCACATTCTTAACCAGAAGTGGAATCTTGGGAGAAACCTCTGTCCACAGCTTCGTGGATCTTGGCTTGATGAAGCAACTCGTTATCTACTTGATATTCTTTATCGTTGCTGGCTTCGGTCTTTATTTCTACCGATTCAATGCGATTAAGTCTATTTCGGTGGAAGACAGCATCTCTTCGCGTGAATTTTGGATGTTTATCGGTTCGATGATCTTATTGCTATCGGCATTGCAAATCACCTTGAGTACTTCAACTCCAGTTTGGAATGCACTCTTCGGATTAGAATTAGCTCCACCTGATGATCCAATTGCGCACTACAATCAGTGGCAAACTCCGTTCGCCGTTGTAATTGCATTCTTGATTGCAATGGGACAACTATTGAATTACAAGAATACAGGGAGGGGAATCTTCTGGAAACGCGCTGTGTTCTCAATCGGACTAGCTATCGCATGTACTGGTATCTCAATTTTCACTTTGGGCTTTGAGAATCCTGTGTACATCTTGATGCTACTCATGAGCTTTTGGGCACTGTTCGCCAACCTCGATTTCTGGTTGCGAATTGGTAAGCGTGCATCGAGCATCACCGGATCTTCCGTTGCTCACGTTGGTGTTGCACTTATTCTATTGGGAACATTGATATCTCAGTCGAAGCAAGAGATCATCACATCAAATGATAAACAGATCTCTGAACAAATTCCTGCAAGTGAAAACTTGTTTATGGAGAAGTTCGATACGCTGACCATGGGTGAATATCGAGTTCAATGGTTCGATGAATACCGCGAGGATCCGCACATCTACTACCCTATCAGAGTTTGGGAACCAGGTGCAGAAGAAGTATCATTCGTTCTAGAGCCATTCATTCAGATGAATGAAAAGATGGGACAAGTACGTGAGCCTTCTACAAAGCATTATTGGGACAAAGATGTCTATTCTCACTTGAGTTATGCAGATACTCGCGACTCTGCCGAACGATACAATCCATGGACGAAAGAACAAGAGTTTGAAATAAGCCTTGGGGAGAGAATTCCGATGTACAACGAGTATATCGTACAATTCGATTCGGTCATCATCTTCAATCTAGACACCACTGGTGGAAGCATTCAAGGTGCTAAGATTGGTGCACACCTCACTGTTCAATCTCTAAACAATGAGAAGGAGTACGTTATCCCTACGTATGCCATCTCTGCTCAAGGCGAGGTTCGTGAAGATGCTGTAGCCGATAGTCTCGGACTCAAGTTCAGATTTGGATCAGCAGATGCGCAATCACAAAAAGTGACATTGAAGAGTTGGAAACTGCTCGGTGAGGATGAAATGAACGAAGTCATCATTCTTCGCGCCATCATCTTCCCATATATCAATCTGCTTTGGCTGGGTTGTATAACGATGGGTATCGGGACGTTTATCGCTGTTTATCAGCGAATTCGAAAGCGAAAGACAACCGTCTAACTGCTATCTTAGTAACATGCTTTCAATCGTAGGAACAGGGAATGTCGCTTGGTCGCTCGCCAAAGCTTTTCACAGCAAGGGAGTTGAAATCGACTATATCCTTGCCCGCGATACATCAGCAGGTAAAGAACTTGCAGATTACATAGGTACCGTCTTTCTCCCTTTGGAAGAAGCCGACAAAGTTACCTCGAAGGTGGTGCTACTGTGCATTTCCGACGATGCATTATCGAATGTCAGCGGAGAATACGAATGGCCAGATGAAACGTGCATTGCGCACACCAGCGGGCCTACTTCCATTAAAACACTTTCCATTCACGACAAGTGCGGAGTATTCTATCCGCTCCAATCGATGAACAAGAATGAGAATCCCAACTTTCAGAAAGTGCCCATTCTTCTTGAAGCTTCAAGTCCGGCTTGTCTGATTTTACTATCCGATTTGGCGAAGATCATTTCTGATGATGTGAGAACCATGGACAGCAAAGCGCGTCTTGCTCTCCATGTGGCGGCCGTGTGGGCGAACAACTTCGTAAATCACCTTAACGCCGAAGCGATTGAGCTGGCTGAAAAACACAAGGTGCCTTTCGATTTGCTCAAGCCACTCATTCAAAAGACCGCAGAAATTGCCCTTCATGGGAATTCAGCGAGAAGTCAGACTGGTCCTGCCATACGTGGAGATGAATCGACGATGAACAAGCATCTCGATTTTTTAGACAGTCGCCAATCAGAGATCTATCGACTACTTTCGTCGAGTATTCAAAAGAGCAATGAAACAGAACTATAAAGAACTCCTCAATCACGTTACCACCTTCGTTTTCGATGTAGACGGTGTAATGACTGACGGGAGTGTCACCCTCGTTCCAGGACAGCAGCCAT
Organism: Flavobacteriia bacterium; assembly: GCA_013373425.1. Taxonomy (GTDB): domain Bacteria; phylum Bacteroidota; class Bacteroidia; order Flavobacteriales; family Schleiferiaceae; genus Phaeocystidibacter. The sequence goes on along the minus strand of JABXHW010000072.1, from coordinate 12,361 downwards.
ACCGTACTTTCCATAGCAAAGATGGATATGCTCTTCAGTTGGCCATGCGCAAGAATTACCGCATCGCCATTATCACAGGTGGTCGTAGCGAAGCTGTGAAAGAGCGTTTCAATGCATTGGGTGTAAACGATATTTGGATGGGTTCCTCCGACAAAAAGGACGCGATGGATGAGTTGTTCATGATGTACGACTTGAAACGCGAAGAGGTACTCTACATGGGAGATGACATCCCTGACTATGAGGCGTTACAGATGGCTGGCGTAGCATGCACCCCGTCTGATGGTGCCCCAGAGGTTAAAGCGATTTGTGACTATGTCTCTCAAAAGCCAGGAGGCAAAGGCTGTGTACGAGACATCATTGAACAAACGTTGAAGGTTCAGGACAACTGGATGAAAGAAGGCGATCATACATGGTAAACTGGTGGAAACTTCTCCGAGGCTGGAACCTGCTCTTTGTAGCTGCGATTCCTCTTCTACTTCACTTTGGATTTTTAGCAATCCTCGAAAGCTATTATGCCGGTATTGATGAAGTGAAAGGACTCGAGTCGGGTTATCACTTGGCTCTGGATTCAAAGCGTGTAATCCTACTAACGCTGTCCATTGTACTTATCGCAGCTGGAGGGTATGTCATTAATGATGTGTACGACCAGCAGGTAGATAAAGTCAACAAGCCTAAGCGTAGAACAGTGGGAAAAAGCATTGGGGAGAAGACTGCCACACGAGCTTTCTGGGCGCTCAGCATCACTGGATGTGCACTTGGGGTTTATGTAGCGTCCTACATAGGAAATGTCAACTATTCCACCATTCACCTTTTGAGTGTAGCCTTCTTATATCTCTATGCTATCGACTTCAAAGCAAGGGTGTTGATAGGCAACTTGATGGTCGCCTTACTCGCAGGTTTGAATGTGCTCATCATTGCGATTTACGACTTACTTCCAACATTGCTTGGTTTGATCAACGATACACAAGCCAACTGGATTATTGATCGTCACCCGATTTATGCGCATTTCAAACTCATCGCCATCCTGGCGCTTTTCGCTTTCATCAATACACTCATTCGCGAGATTGTAAAGGACAACGAGGATGCAGAAGGCGACAGGAAGTTTGGGTACAAGACCTTGGCTACACAGTTCTCGCCGAATTTGAATCGAATTGTTGTGAGCTTATTGGTGCTCATTGAAATAGCGGGACTCATTTGGGTTTCTTCGGCGATTTCAGAAGACAAGATGATTGTTGGTTTGATATGGACATTGATTGGTGCACCTCTCCTAGCGCTCATCGTTCTTCAGTTTTTCTTCAAAGAGAAGAAGCACTACAGCTGGGCGTCTTTGGCTTTGAAAGCGGTGATGTTTATCGGACTTCTACTCCCTGTTTGGCTGTTCAATCTAACACTAACTGCTCGTGCCTACTGATAATTACAAGTTGGTTCTAGGCTCTGGTTCTCCTCGCCGAAAGCAATTGCTGACCGATTTAGGTCTTCAGTTTTCCGTCCGTGTTAGCGATGCCGACGAAAGTGCTCCAGACAGTCTATCCCCTACCGAGACTGTAGAATGGGTGGCTAAATCGAAAGCGGAAGCATTGCGAGGATCACTCGCAGACGATGAATTGCTTATCACAGCAGATACAGAGGTTTGGCAGGAGAATTACCGGTTTGGTAAACCCGCCAATGTAGACGAAGCCCGAGCGATGTTGAACAAGCTATCCGGGGCAACTCATCAGGTAATCAGCGGATTCTGTCTCTGTGATCAACAGACTCTTCATACATACCACGTAAGTACAACCGTCTACTTTGAAGAACTTTCTGAAGATGTAATCGACTTCTACATTGCCGAGTTTCAGCCGTTTGATAAAGCGGGGGCGTATGGCATACAAGAATGGATCGGAATGATTGGCATCCATCGCATTGAAGGGTCGTATTACAACGTAGTTGGACTACCAACATCACAGGTGTTTGCAGCACTAAAAGCATGGCCTCGTAAAGCTTAGCTCCATTTAGTATCTTGGGCGGAAATCCAGAACTATAATGGTCGCCACAAGACGTCCCTCACTGGGAATGGCACTTACACCTGTCATTTTCCTGATCATAGCCCTTTTTATCAACGTTCGCATTTTCGGAGACGCTTCTCTAGATGGAAGTAACCAATTCATACTGATTATTTCAGGGCTCATTGCCGGAATCATGGCCATTCGATTCGGGAAATCTTGGAACGATGTGTTTGAAGGTGTTTCAAGAAGCATCATGGAGACCTCTAAAGCCATTCTGATTTTGTTAATGATTGGTGCGTTAGCAGGTGGATGGCTCATAAGTGGAGTTATACCCGCATTTATCTACTACGGTATTCAAGTTCTGGATGCGAGTTACTTCTTACCCGCAGCTATCGTTATCTCAGCTTTGATTTCACTCGCCACTGGAAGTAGCTGGAATACCACTGCAACTGTTGGATTGGCATTGATGGGAATTGGAGGATCACTCGGATTTAATCCCGCCATGACTGCCGGTGCTGTAATTAGTGGAGCCTATTTCGGGGATAAAATGTCGCCACTCAGCGATACGACCAACCTAGCTCCTGCTATGGCGGGTACAGACCTTTTCACCCACATTCGATACATGACAATCACCACCGTGCCGAGCATCTTGATCACCCTGGTCGCATTTACCTTGATGGGACTCTTTGGTGACGTGGATACTAGTGTTGGCGCAAGTGAGTCCATATCTGTGAAGATTTCACAACAGTTCAATATCACGCCTTGGCTGATGTTGGTTCCTGTCATTACTATTGGACTGATAATAGCGAAGGTTGATGCAGTTATAGCAATCCTTGTTGGAGCAATCTCCGGAGGCATTTTCGGCTTGATTTTTCAACCAGACATTGTAGCTCAAATAGCCGGTGTTACCGAGCTTGATGCTTCAAGTTCATATCTCGGGGTAATGAAGGCTCTCACTGTAGGGGCTGATTTAGGTGGAACAGACGATGTGTTGTCGGACTTGCTGTCCTCTGGCGGAATGAGCGGCATGATGGGCACGATTTGGCTAATCATATGCGCCATGTTCTTCGGTGGAGCAATGCAATCTGCCGGATTCCTTCGTCGTATTTCTCAGGCTATTGTGAGTTTGGCGCGCAATGCTGCTGGACTGATCACCTCTACCATCGGGACGGGAGTTTTCTTGAACCTCACCGCATCTGACCAATACCTGGCCATTGTGATTCCTGGTAAGATGTATAAGGACATTTATCAAGAACGCGGTCTTGCTCCTCAGAACCTATCCCGTTCGCTAGAGGACAGTGGAACGGTAACGAGTGCGCTTATTCCATGGAATACCTGTGGTGCCTATCAAGCTGGAGTTCTCGGGGTGGCAACAGGAGAGTATTTCATCTATGCTATGTTCAACTGGCTCAGTCCGATTATGAGCATTCTATTCGCTTGGCTGGGCATCAAGATTGCGAAAATCGACACCGCTAAAACCAGTTCTTCCGACGGAAATAGCGAATCATTATAAGAGTAATGACAATCATTATTCCCCAGAAAATTGGGTAAGAATACTTCCACTCTAGTTCGGGCATGTACGTGAAATTCATTCCATAGATACCAGCAACGAAGGTCAAAGGGATGAAGATGGTCGCAATCACAGTGAGCACCTTCATGGTGTCGTTATTCTTTTGCGAGAGTTGTGACATGTAGAGGTTTTCGACAGATTCAATCATCTGACGATACGCCTCAACGGAATCAATGACCTCCAGAGCACTGTCCTTCAAATCGCTATAGAACTTTGCGTACTCGTCGCTCAAGAACTGCGAATCTCCCTTATCGAGCAAATTCACAGCGTCCTTCAACGGATTCACCGATTTGCGTAGCATGAGCAGTGAACGCTTGAGTTGATCGGTTCGAATCAAGGTGTCATCCTCAGGGCTCGTGACCACTTCTTCTTGCAGGTCTTCAATAGCTGCGTCAAAATTATCGAGAAGCACAAAGTACTCGTCAATGACTGCATCTAATAGGAGAAAGAGCAAGTAATCGGCCGTCCGCATTCGAACAAGTCCCATTTTATTCCTCAAGCGTTCTCGAATGGACTCGAATATATCGGCTGGCTTTTCTTGAAGCGATATGACGGTATGTTTAGTGAGAATGAAGCTTATCTGCTCTATTTCGAATCCCGTACCCTCCACGTCTGCCAGACTTTTCAAAGTGAAGAATAAACAGTTGGGGAACTCTTCTACTTTGGGACGCTGAGTCGTATCGAGCAAATCCTCCAAAATCATCTTATCAATATCGTAGTAGGTGCCTACCTTCTGGATAAACTCAACATCATGAAGACCGTGTACATTAATCCACTGGACATGAGTATCCTCAATAAGTTCGCCTAGTGGCTGTTCGATGTCGAGCTCTTTACTCTCTTCAAAGTCATCCGTATTGTACTTAATCAGCTGCGCGGTAACACTTTCAACTTTCTTCTCACCGACGTAAATCAAACTACCCGGGGCGGTTCCTATCTTGACACTTCTCTTCGCTTTTTTAGAGCGGCGCTTTTTATTGGGAGTTGGCTTTTTCATCCTTAACAAGTTAGTGCATTTCCAGCTACAATTTTTGTAGTTTGATAGTATGAAAATGAAAGAAACAGTTCGCGAGTATACCAATGGTGAAATTACGGTAGAATGGAGAGCTCACCTCTGTATTCACTCTGAAAATTGCTGGCGCGGATTACCTACGGTGTTCAGATACAAGCAACGTCCTTGGGTGGATTTAGATGCTGAAGACAGTGAAACCATCAAGGCTCAAGTACATAAGTGTCCAAGTGGTGCATTGCATATCAAGGGTGAAGAACGTAATACAGAAGCTCAAACTGGAACTGTGATTGCAAAGAAGCAACCAGCGGAAGTGGAACTAGAAGCCGATAAACCTTATCTCTGGTGTGCTTGTGGCCGGTCAAAAGATCAACCGTTTTGTGATAATACCCACAACAAAAACGACGTGTTACCGAAGGTCATCAAGAAGGAGAAAACAGAAAAAGCTTGGCTTTGTCAGTGTAAGCAAACCTCTAACCCACCTTACTGCGACGGAACACATAATAGTCTTTGAGAAAGAGACTGATAGATGAATAGACTATCAGAGGGTTAGACTTGTAGACTAATTGACTTTTAGAGGATTGGACTGAAGTCGTTTATTCATCATCTTCTCTGCTCCTACACACCTACTTACCTCCACACCTGTGCACCTCTAAGCCACTGCCTCGTATCCTCCCCAGAGGATGGCCAACCAAACGAGCCCTTTAATTAAGAAAAACAGGAATAATCCAATCGCTGCTGCAGGACCAAGCTCTTTGGCTAAACCCTTCCATCCAGCGCGTTTATACACGGCTTTATACTCGGCTAATTTTGTTCTCATTCCCATTGGTTCAAAGATAGGTAAGAATGGTGAGGTAGTGAGCTGGTAAGCTAGTTGGTCAGTTAAGTACTCCGATTTGAGGATTCCATTCTTACCTGATTTTGTGTCCGTCTTTAATGCTACTATTTACACGTTCTCCAGCTCACCTGTTCACTAGCTCACCAGCCCACAAGCTTACCCGTTCACCAGCTCACAAAAAAAAACGCGCAAGGCTCTCACCTCACGCGCTTTGTAGCATACCGCTCATAAGCCGGATTCTGTTATCGCCGAAGCGACTCGTGTCATTTATCTAGGCCAACAGTCACCCATTGGCTCCATCTGCCTACCCCCCGACATTGGACGGGCCGCCCTTATCCCGATAAATCGGGAGCGTCGGTATACGTGACATTTCAACCCGCGAGGTTTACCTGGCTGCTGATGTTGCCACCAACACCGGTGGTCTCTTACACCTCCCTTTCACCCTTACCCCGACAAGTCGGGGCGGTTTACTTTCTGCTGCACTTGCTGTCTTCCCGCAAGCGGGAATCCTTCCTGTTAGGAAGCGCGGTGCCCTGAGTTGTCCGGACTTTCCTCTGACTTACGCCAGCGACACGATCCACGGTATATCTTCAGTGAACAAACTAACGAAAGGCAACCTCCGTTGCGCCTGTTCCATATTTCTGTAACGATGCATCATAGAACTCAATTCGCTCCATGCCTCGTAGCATTTCATGTATTTGCTCTTTCAATACGCCCTTCCCGACCCCATGAATGAGAATTACCTTCTTGTAATGCCCTCTCCTAGCCTTTTCAATCTGATGCCTGGCTACTGCCAATTGGTGCATCAATTTTTCATGATCCGACAAATGAGAATCGAACTCCAAGAGCTCATGAATGTGCAAATCTACTTCAAGAACTTGACTTTGCTTCTTGGGGCGAGGATTATAACTTCTAAATGAACGGTCTTTGTTCTCCGTTTGCGAAGACTTCATCTCATCGACCAAGGTGGAGTCGACAAGTACGAGATGTGACTTCTGGAACCATCTTTCAAAGCCATCTTCATCTAGAACTAAAAATCCACGATCTCCTTCTCCTACGATATGCCCCTCGCCTGGTTCATTGAGATAACGGACTGTTGCTCCGATAACCCATCCGTGTCCTGTGGAATAAGCCACCTCGGGCTCTGCAGAGACGGATTCGGACAGCTTCTCGTAGTCTGGTAGGATTTCTCGTTGGTCGACCCAAAGCTCTCTACCATCATCAGCAGCCACTAGGATTCTACCTCGATCTAGTTCGAGAATGGTACCTCCGCCGAGTTCGTTCAAAAAGACAAAGCGATCTCCGATTTCCATGTTGGCAAAGGTCTATAAAAAAAGAAACCCCGGCTCACGCCGGGGCTTCCCAATTATTCCACAAATAACTTAGTGGAGGGTCACTCTTCGGTTCACCATATGGCTTCCCGTGTTCACCTGTAGGATGTAGACACCCCTAGGCAAGTGACTCATATCAATTTGACCATTGAACGAATTGATTGTTCCGAGATCTGCCTTCATCACTCGTTGGCCTAGACCGTTGAGGATGTAAACATCGGTTTCTTCATTTCGATCCAAAGTAAAGTCAAGTGTAACAACACCTGTACTTGGGTTAGGATAGATACTCAATGTACGACCCAATGTAGACTCAGTCAGACTGATGTTCTCTACATCGAAGTTATACGTGTACGTTGTATCACCACAATCGTTGAATGCGGTTACTTGTACAGAGTACTGTCCATTAGACAAGTACGTGTTATACGCAGTGTCGCCTGAAGCAGTTACACCGCCACCGAAGTCCCAGTAGACACTATCTGCACCTACATTCACAACAGCGAATCTGTAGTTAGCAGAGTCAAGATCTACGAAGTCTTGGAAATGAGTAATCTGCAAGCTAGGTAGTGGACCATTAGGCATCATCACAGTGATTGGACCATTGTACAATGTATCACCGTTACACTCTTCACCCACGTAGAAGTCATACGACTGCCCAGCAGTCAGACCCGTAATGGTGTAAGGAGCAGTTGCCATCATAATCGTACCTGAACCTTGTGTGAATCCAGCTGCACCGTACTCTACGATACCCATACCAGACTGCGACATCCAGTCGAGGTCTGTAGAAGTACATGTAGTGTTTGTTGCTTGAATTCCACCAGGAACTGAACATACACAGAAGTTGTCAACGTAGTAGTCTGGAGTCTGACCAGCATTAGCTGCTGAATAGAAATTCACAGCATTGAAGCGGTCAGCCTGGTTGAAGCTACCCAATGAGAACTGCCACCCGACGGTCGTTACGTTACCATTCACAATAATGTAAGCAGTATCGTTATCGAGGTCGATTACGTGTTCGATACGGTTCCAACCTGTTGTGTTGAAGCTATATGTTCCAATCACACCAGTACCATTTGTACCCTGGTTAACAGTAGCAGTACCATTTGCATCCATGTACACCTCAATCGCCCAAACGTTGCTTGGACCTGTGTAGTTGTGAAGGATGTTATAGTAACCACCGGCACCTGTAGCCAACTGGAAGTCGAATCCTACGATGTGCGTTCCGCTAGTCATAGTATCCATCAATGCAACCACGTCAGAGAATCCGCTAGGACCTGCGTCGTAGATACGCATTGCTTGAGTACCACTGTAGCTCACCACTTCGGCATCACCACCAGCTCCGTTCCATCCTTCGATGAATACAGATTGTGCATCAACAAGACCTAGGTTATAAGCCTCGAAGTCGTCACATGGAACTGGTAAGATTTGAATTACGAATGGACCAGTCCACTGACCTGTATCACCAGCACCACAAATTGGGCGGATGTACATCTCAGAAACAAGGTTCTGAGGTAAGCCTGTGAAGCTGTAAGATGTACCGGTTACAGGAACCATTGTACCTGTACCCTGCGTAAATCCTGGGCCACCGTACTCGATTTGATACGTCTGACCAGTTACTGTAGCTGTCCAGTTTGCATCCGCACTACTAGTAGTTTGGTTGCTGAACGATACAGAATTGATCTTAGGACAAGTTGGAGCTTCGCGAATCTCAATGTCATCAATAGACATATCACTGTTGAAGTTAGAACCACGTTCTCCCACGAAACGAATCTGAATGGTATCACTAGTAAAGTTGTTCAAGAGAACAGTTTTCTCTAGCCACGCATCAGAACCTGCGGTTTGTTGCTGACCCATAATTGAATCGAGCACAACCCAAGTACTGTTATTCGCGTCGCGACCTTCAATCCAAAGGTTACCCATAGTAGCACCATACATGTGGTACCAGAATGCGAGTTCTGGAACATTCAATGTAGAGGCGTCTACCCATGGCAGGCGCGCACTTGCAGTGTCGCCTAGAGTACCACCACTAGTTTCTAGATACATATAAATACCACCAGGAGAACCATTCAAAGTATGGTCAACCCAAGGTCCGGTATTCAGTGAGTTCTCGTTTGCTCCAGAAGCATCTTCAGACTCCCATCTTGGAACACCTGGACCATTCGAGATTGTCCAACAGTTCTCCCAAGTACCAGAAGATACATTACCCGCAGGCAATACCTCTAGGTCTGTGAAGTAAGGAGCTGTGAAGCTAGGAGGACAAAGCGTAGCGAAACAGAATGGTCCGATAGCAGAAGAGCTATCCACACCGTTAGGACAAATTTCAGTCACGAAGTAACAGTATCCTGATGCAGGCATCAAACCTGTCAGAGTAGTTGTATCGTTCGTAGTAGCTACGATTGTACCATTACCAGGAGTTAAACCAGCAGGACCGTACTCAATCACCCAACCTGTAGAAGATCCTGAACCAGGAGTCCAGTAAAGATCAGCAGAAGTTGAAGTCTCGTTTGTACTTCCCAAGTTAGATGGACCCGCACAAGCTGGAGCATCGTATACATAGAAGTCGTCGATGTACCAGTTTGGACCCCAGCTAGACTCACCGTAGAACTGGATAATAATAGTATCACCCGCTCCGTAGCCATTGATTCTGATATATTCAGAAACACCTGATCCTTTAGTAGTTGGACCTGCACCATCATTCGATTCGAATGCAGAACCCAATCTTGACCAAAGTGTATCCCAAGCCATGCTGTTCACATTACGTACACGAACGTAACCATCATCTGGGTAGTTCGCATTGTACTGCTTAGACCACTTGAAGCTCAATTCAGACGTATCAGAAAGAACAATCTGAGGTGAGTTCATGATGAAGTCAGCATTGTTAAAGCTCCAGAATTGTGCTTCAGCCCATCCTGCGTCTTGTACCCAAGGAGAAGTTCCAGCTGCAACGTCCCAACAAGTTGGTTCCCAAGCAGTGAATGTCTCCAAGTAAGGAGTAGTATATGGCACACACAACGTCTGGAACTGGGCTGGGCCGGTCCACAATGAAACGTCACCCACACCACAGCTATCTCTTACCCAAACATTGTACAAGGTAGCAGGTTGCAAACCAGTTAGAACAACAGTGTCATTCGTCGCGTTCACAATCGTGCCTTGTGCAGGAGTAGCAGTTGTGGCAGCTGGACCGTAAGCAAGGTTGAAGTTGCTAGCTCCACCAGGTGCGAAATAAACTGTACCTGTAGTGGTTGTAGATGCAGTAGCAATAGCATCGATGCTGTAAGGCTCAGGACAAGAAGGTAGCGCTTCAACTAGGAAGTCATCTACGAACACATCCGGACCAAAGTCTGAATGGCCCAAGAATCTGAACTCTACGACATTTCCTGTGTACGTACCAGAAGGAAGGGCCACAATTTCGTTTACCCCTGTTCCTGGAACAGTAGCAGTGGCACCATCATTACTATTCAAATCTGGACCCCCTTTGTGCCAAATGGTATCCCAAGTGGTTGTACCAAGTACTCTAGCAAGTAAGGTAAGTCTGTCTTCTGGATAGAAGGTTTGATATTCGTGAGACCACTTGAATTTCACCCTTGCATCAACGGTAACATCCACATTTCTCATTTGCATGATAAAGTCGATGTCGTTGTAGCTCCAGTACGAAGCTTCAGCCCATCCATTGTAAGAGACCCATGGCTGTGCACCCAGAGCTGGGTCTACACAAGTCCATCCTGTTCCAGTAAAGTCCTGTGAATAAGGCAGTGGGGATGCGCTACATGGAGTACACCAACGGTAAGGACCAACCCACGCGCCTGGACCAGATCCACAGTCAGCTCTAACATAGAAGTCGTAGCAAGTATTCTCTGAAAGCGTATCAATATTGAGTCCTGCAGTTGACAAACCAGTCACCAAACGGCCCTGACCCGTACCTACTTGGAATCCACTTGGACCCCACTCAACATCATAGCTCGTGTGAGCACTTGTACCACCCCATGCAAGGTTTACTTCATTCTCATCCACAATGTTTGCGATGAGTGAAGAAACATTTGGACATGGATTAGGATCATACTGCAGATTGAAGTCATCAATATTCATCGCACCGGTGAAACCATTGGTTCTAGTCTTTAGACCAATGTGGTAAACTCCTGTAGTTGGTGGAATGAATGTCGCCACGAACTGAGTGTAAGTAGTTGATGAAACACCTGTCTGCGTAGTGATATTGTAAATCATGTCCGCTGGTGTCTGACCAGGTCCGAAAGCCAAAGTCACTTCATCAAATGCCGTGGTTCCCTCTGTCTGATACCAGAAGCTGATTTCATAAGAGGTACCTGCTTGAAGGTTAAACTCTGGGGTAAACGACCACCAGTCATTGTTGAAACTGTAACGGTGAAGTAAGTAATTAGAACCACTTCTGGATCCAGGATTCATTCCACTGGAGCCACTCACAGTTTGAAGATAGAATACGTTAGATGTAGAGAAATCCCAACAAGTTGGATAGTCAGGTACAGAAACGCTTTCAAAATCTTCTGACCACGGAATTGGTAAAGTGTCACAAGCAGTTGTGAAGGTAAATGGTCCTCCCCAAATACTAGTTGAGCTTCCACACAATGTCATGATATACATGTCGTAGCATGAAGCCGCACTAAGTCCACCCAGACCAGCTGTATCGTTGTAAATAGTGTCTGTCATACCCGTGCCTGGAGTGTAGCCACAAGGACCCCATTCAATCACATAACCCACTGCACTTGAATCAGCATTGAAGGTGTAGTGAATTGAGTCAGGGAATGTACTAATGGCCGAGAATCCAAATGGTTCTTGACATGCAGGTGGAGTACGAACTTCCAAGTTATCTACGAAGAAGTCAGTATCCTCATTTGACACTGTAGAAGTTGTATAGAATCCAATGTAAATAATGCCCGTATACCCCGTTAGTTGGTAAACTTCATGGGTGCCACTTGCATCGATTGGATTACCTGTGTGGTAAGAAGCAACGATGTTACTGCGTTGGAAAGTTGCCCCTCCATCTGTAGAAATAGCTACGTGAACAGTATCATCAGAACCGATAACCGCACTTGCCGTTTGAGCATACTCTGTCCAAGCAATGTCATATTCAAGATTGTACGTATTTCCGGTACCCACATCAATCGCAGGAGACACCATCCAATGGTGAGGCTGGAATGTTGAGTAGATATTGAATCTAGCACAAACACTACCGCCAGATGCATTCGCATAAGTATCCTGGTTCCAATTCGATGAACCATACGCTAAGGCAGCACCAAACTGCCCAACCGCTTCGCTGAAATCACCTGGAGGATAACCACCATTGAAATCTTGCAACCAATCTGGAACGTACGCTGTACAGATTGTATAGGGCCCTTGAACAGAAGAAACGCCATTACCAGAACCTGAACAGTCAGCTTGAATGTACACATCCAAACATGTTCCTGCAGGAAGGCCTGTAAGACTTACTGTATCTGTAGTTGAGTTAGCGGTCTGACCTGTACCAGGAGTGAAACCAGCTGGTCCCCATTCTACAATACGGTTTGAACCTGCGGCAGCGCTAAATGCAACCATAGCAGAGGATGAAGTAACATCCCAAGACTGGAAGTTCGTTGGATCTGGACATGGTGGTGTATTGCGAAGAGT
>JABXHW010000042.1 GCA_013373425.1 Flavobacteriia bacterium | reverse complement strand
TGGTTAGAGCGCTGGATTGTGGTTCCAGAGGTCGCCGGTTCGAACCCGGTCTTCCACCCCAAAGTCCTCAAGGCATTTTTGTCTTGAGGATTTTTTTTTGCGGACTTTCTATGGGTCTGTCGCTTAGGTAATTAAACCACCTATGCTATGCAACCGAAAACGCTTAACACCGAGAACTTCATTTCTAGCATTCACGATTACGTTCATCATCGCGAATGGATTTACAAAGGAGAGAAGCCCGCAATTATTCATTTCTGGACAGACTGGTGCAGTCCGAGTCAACGTGTGAAGAAGGTGCTTCGAGAGCTATCAGTAGAGTACGGGGATCTTATTGATTTTTACCGAGTGAATGTGGATGAGGAGCAGGAGCTAGCACTAGAGTTTGGCTTGATGCACATTCCATCCGTGTTGTTCATTCCATCTCAAGGAGAGCCCATGATGCAGCCTGGAGAAATTCGCGAGGATGTCGCTCGCGAATTGATTTCAAGAATTCTACTCTGTAATTTAAAGTCGGCCATCTAAAAGACAAAAGGATATCCCTTGAGTGTCATTTTTTGATACTTGTCTTCATCGAACTTGTACAGTTGTGCTGGTTTCTTGTGATCTGATGTTGGTTTGGTCTTCTTATCCAACTCAATCAGAATCTCTGTGCCGATGATTTTTCTTCTAAAATTCCTCTTATCGAAGGACTTTCCTAGGGCGCATTCGTAAAGCGTTTGCAAATCTTTCAAAGTGAACTCTTTTGGAAGCAGGCTAAATCCTATAGGTCTTCGCTTTACTCGGCGCTTCAACCTTTCTTTTGCAAACTCGAGAATCTCGTCGTGATCATAGGCGAGAGGTGGTACCTCGTTTGATGGTACCCAAGAGTATCCCTTCCTCTTCAACTGTGTGAGCAGTTTATCGTCGAGTTTTACTGTACCATAGAACGCAATATTCACTACGCGCCCATCAGGATTCCTATAGAGTTTGGCGAACGCGTTCAATTGCTCTAAATACCAATGGTCGACTCCAGTCACTTTTTTAAGCAAGGAGGTGGCTGTCTCATGCACATCTCTGTGCGGCGATACGATAGCACTTGGAAGAATACTGGCTCCTTCAAATGGAGGATTCTCTTTTGTTGCGGTAAGTACGTTCAACGACTCACCATCAAATCCGAAAATGACTACGCTTGTAGCCAACGCCGCATGATAGTCGGCTTGTTCAATTGATACCTTCATACTAAGTGTCAAAGTTACACTTTTGTATGGAGTGCTATATTTCCGGAAGGTTATGAAACAAAAAAACTCCGACTAAAGCCGGAGTTTTGAGTTGAGGAGGAGTGGAATTAGTTTGCCGCTTCGGCTTCCACTTCTGTTGTTTCCATTTCGTGCTCGCCGAGGTAGCGCTCTGCCTCGAGTGCAGCCATACAGCCTGTTCCTGCAGCAGTAACAGCCTGACGGAAGATTTTGTCCTGAGCGTCGCCTGATGCAAAAACTCCCGGCTTGTTGGTCTTAGTTGAATCCGCTTTTGTGAGAAGATAGCCCACGCTGTCCATATCCAACTGCCCTTTGAAAATGTCTGTATTGGGTTTGTGACCAATTGCCACGAAGAATCCGGTTGCAGGAATATCTTTTTCCTCGCCGGTCTTGTTGTTCTTCACACGAACACCTTCTACGGTCTTGTCACCAAGAACTTCAACGGTTTCAGTGTTCCATAGAACCTCAATTTTCTTGTTGTTCATAACGCGGTGTTGCATGGCTTTCGAAGCACGCAGCTCATCGCGGCGAACGAGCATAGTTACTTTCGGACAAAGGTTCGCAAGGTAAGTCGCTTCTTCAGCGGCTGTATCACCACCACCTACGATAACTACTTCTTGCCCTTTGTAGAAGAATCCGTCACAAACGGCACAACCTGAAACGCCGTGGCCTTGCAGGCGCTGTTCTGACTCTAATCCGAGGTACTTCGCGGATGCACCTGTAGAAATGATTACTGTGCGCGCTTGAATCGTCTTAGTTTGATCTACGACCAACGTGTGGTAGTCGCCTGGAGTGTCGCTGAATTTAGCTTCTGTCACAAGACCAAAGCGAACATCGGTTCCGAAACGCTCCGCCTGTTTCTTGAGGTCCTCCATCATAGCAGGACCGTCGATACCTTCAGGGTAACCAGGGAAGTTCTCTACTTCTGTGGTTGTAGTTAGCTGTCCACCTGGTTCCATACCCGTGTACATTACAGGCTTGAGGTCTGCGCGTGATGCGTAAATAGCAGCAGTATAACCAGCAGGTCCGCTACCAATGATTACACATTCGTGTCTTTCGATATTGTTGTCGCTCATATCTCTATTTCTTTGAGTCGCTTAATTCTGGGTCAAAAGTAGCCCAAACTTCATCGACATAAACAATGACGATATTGATAATTCAGGCTTACAGTCTATTGAATGCCGTAGGGTGAAAATCAACAGAATGTATGGTTACAAATTTACTATCTCACTGAAAGTACCGCTTGATTCCCACAAAGATTTATGAATAGTTATTCACTAAATAGACCCTTGTGCTACATCGATTTCCGTACTTTCATTATCAAATCGTGAATCTCATGAAACGCTCTCTGTTCATCGTCTCATTTCTTTGTTTTTCGATCCTTGCAATAGGTCAAGGGACACCCGACGCTCTTGGTCGAGTATACAAGATTGCAGAAGAAGGTGCAAACCCACAACTCTGGGGGCAAGGGACATTTTCGTATTTCACTGTAGTAGGTGATACACTCATTAATGGGAATAGCTATATGTTGGTGGAGTGTTCGCAGGCCGGTGTTGATGAAATTCCAGGAGGAATCCAGAGCATCTATTTTTCACGTCAAGTTGGTGATGTATTGTACGTACGATTCGACTCATCAATGTTTGCGGGTGGAAACGATGTCCAGTACAATGTGGATATCCCTCTCATCGACTACAGTTTGCAAGTTGGGGACACGATGACAACCAATATTTTCAATGGCTCAGCCTCGCCTGTAGATATGGTTGATACGGTAACAATTGGAAATACAGAGCACAGAAGAATCTGGATCGGGGGCGATGAATTTACAGAGGGATATGGAAGTGCATCTTACCCGCTTTCCAAATGGTTTACCAATTGGCATTACAGCAACATGGTTGTGTGTATAACCGATTCGTCGGGTCAGATACTTTATGAACCTCGTGTAGATTTAAACCCGCCAGCGGATTGCTCATATGTCCTCTCAAAGGAGGAATTTCTTCCCGCGGAATTCAAAGTTTGGCAGCGTGATGGGGTACTCATCGTAGAGGGAGAAATAGAGGAGGGAGACATCATTGAAATGCTATCAATAGATGGGCGACTTATTCAGAACTGGGATGTTTACTCTACTGATCGTCAGGAATTTACTCTCCCAACAACAGCTCCGGGATTGTATCTGCTTAAGTTTTCAGACAGTCACGTTCAGAGAATCACGTTGGAGTAGGCTCAAGACTCATTTTGTGATTTAGATGAATTAAATTGTGTTAGTCTTCTGTAGGAAGTCTTTCGACATTTGTATTGTCAAAACTCACGTCATGTCTGATTCCATTATCCGCATCAAGTCGATTTCCCAACTGCATGAAATTGCAGGAGCTCCCAAGCCAGACCATCCATTAATTTCAGCAATTGACGGATCGGTACTCCGTAAAATGCAACCGCTTCCAGAAGGCACTTCGATTTCAATGAACTTATACCAGATTTGGATGAAAGGCGGTCATTGTGGTGTGCAATACGGTCGCAGACATTACGATTTCGAGGAAGGAGTGATGACATTCGCTGCTCCCAATCAGATGATGACCATCACAGAGCAAATAGCATTTGAAAATGATGGTGGCTGGGCTATTTCCTTTCATCCTGATTTGATCCGTTCATTCCCACTTGGAGAGAATATGGACACTTATTCCTTCTTCAGTTATGAGTCGCACGAAGCGCTACACTTGTCGGACAAGGAGAAAGCGATGATGAGGGACACCTTTGATAGAATTGTCGAAGAAATTTCAGACCGAATTGACAATCACAGTCAGAGAGTGATTGTCACGAACTTAGAACTCTTACTCAACTACATCAACAGATACTACGAACGTCAGTTTAACACGAGAACTACTGAGCACAAGGCCACAGTTACTCAAGTGAACAAGCTGTTGAAGGACTACATGGACTCAGGTGAGCTCTCAATGAATGGTCAACCGTCTGTTCAGTTTCTCGCTGATGCAATCCATCTCTCGCCGAATTATCTCAGTGATATGCTAAGGAAGGAAACGGGGCGGTCTGCGAAAGATCATATCAATGAGTTCTTAGTTGGCAGAGCGAAAACAGCCCTTCTCACTACGGATGATTCCATTTCTCAAATTGCCTACGGACTTGGTTTCAATTACCCTCATTATTTCAGTCGACTTTTCAAATCAAAAACTGGACTAACGCCTCTAGAATTTCGCCAGCAGAACTAGGTAGTTTGAGAGCCTCAATGTTTGTTGCATCTGCTTCTATGCCTTATTTTCGCACTTCTAAACGGGATGTAGCTTAGCCCGGTTAAAGCGCACGTCTGGGGGGCGTGAGAGCGGAGGTTCGAATCCTCTCATCCCGACGAACATATAGAGAAGCCTGACATGAAATCGTGTCGGGCTTTTTTTGTTGGTGGATTGGGACGGTGAACGTAGATGAGAAGTGGGGGAAGATGCAAAAGAAGTGGAGGTTTCGGAGCGATTGGCTCGGGGCCGGCCTCCAGCCACCCTCCATCGCAAAGTTCCGAATTCCATGCTCGCTACTCGTTGAATAGACGTTTGTAATCGGTTAGTTTTCAACCAAGAGGGAAAGTTTTTTGAGATTGGACGATTATGGTGAGGAATCACGAACTTGAGACTGGGGCTGGGCGATAGCCCCCTGAACCTGCACAGTGTTCTAGGCTCGCTATCAATACCTTAAGCGTTTCTGTATATTTCATTTGTGCTTCCCCAAAATATTCAACTTCACTTAATAATCGTAATATACCGATGAAGTATATTCGCAGCTCAAAACGAAAAGTACATGCGCATTTCAAAAGAGCTTCAGAAGGAGATCGACCTACTCAGTGAAATGGAAATTTCCGAGGAGCGAATCGACAGGTTGTCGGTTTTGGAAAACCACTTACTCGAAGAGCTGCAGAGCAAAGAAAACGTAATACTCAATTTCATTTGCACCCATAACAGCCGAAGAAGCATGCTATCACAAGTGTGGTCTGAGGTGCTGTCGAAGTACTTTGAACTACCCATAACCAGCGTGTCTGGCGGAACGGTTGCCACCGGTGCCTACAAGACGGTAGGCTCAACATTTATAGCGCAGGGTATGTCAGTGGAGTTTATTGAAGAAGGAAGGATGAACATAACGTTCTCTGAAGAGTGCGACTCCATTGAATTGTACTCCAAGGAGTTTGGAGATAGCACGCCAGAAGGGGAGTCCTTTACTGCGGTTATGACCTGCGCTGATGTAGAAGAGAATTGTCCGTATGTTCCAAATGCAGTCAAGCAGATTTCACTGAATTACGAAGATCCAAAGGTTGCTGATGGTACCCCTGAAGAGTTAGATAAGTACCTGGAGCGCTCTCGTCAGATTGGAGCTGAGCTGTTCTTTGTTTATTCCTCCGTTAAAACTGCTTTGTAAATGGCTACTGTAAAGCGACTAGGTTTCTTAGATCGATATCTAACCCTCTGGATTTTTGCAGCGATGCTCATCGGAGTAGGGATTGGATATTTTATTCCTGAAACTCCAGACTTTATCAATCAATTCAGCTCTGGCTCAACGAATATTCCGATTGCCATTGGACTTATCTTGATGATGTACCCTCCTTTGGCGAAAGTGGATTATACAGCATTGCCTAGGGTGTTTAAGGATGTGAAAACATTGGGATTGTCGCTGTTCCTTAACTGGATTGTCGGACCTGTTCTGATGTTTGCTTTAGCTCTAATATTCCTGCGAGATGAACCGGCATACATGACAGGCTTGATTTTGATTGGTTTAGCTCGATGTATTGCCATGGTGGTGGTTTGGAATGATTTGGCCGATGGAAGTAGGGAGTACGGAGCAGGACTAGTTGCGTTGAACAGTGTGTTCCAAGTATTCGCGTACAGTTTCTACGCTTGGATTTTCATCACCATATTACCACCGTACTTTGGTCTGGAGGGAGCCATAGTTGATATCTCCATAGGCCAGATTGCTGAAAGCGTGGCCCTTTACCTTGGTGTTCCATTCGCCCTTGGGATTCTGTCACGAACTCTTCTGATAAAATGGAAAGGGGAGAAATGGTTCAATACGGTTTATGCACCCAAGATTTCACCAATAACTTTGATTGCTCTGCTGTTCACGATTGTTGTGATGTTCTCATTGAAAGGCGAGCTGATTGTAGCTATCCCATTGGACGTGGTTAAGATTGCCATTCCATTGTTGGTATATTTCACATTGATGTTCCTAATCGGATTCCTACTGAGCAAGGCATTAGGGGCAAAGTATGATAAAACCGCTTCCATTGCCTTCACAGCTGCAGGAAACAACTTTGAGTTGGCGATAGCTGTGGCCATTGCCGTATTCGGATTGAACAGTGGTGAGGCATTTGCTGGCGTAATCGGACCGCTCGTTGAGGTGCCTGCATTAATCTTATTAGTCAGGGTGTCGTTTTGGCTGAGGTCGAAACTGTCTTGGTAGTTACCTTTGCAGCATGAAGTATCGCCGACTTACAAAAGAAGAATTCGAAGAGTTCCACCAGGAGTTTATCTACTTCCTTTCTGCCAACACCATTACAGGTGAGGATTGGAAGAGGATTAAGGAGGAAACTCCTGAGAAGGCCGAAGAGCTACTCGATATGTTCAGTGATATTGCATTCGAGAAAGTACTTTCACAAAACGATTATGTGGAGCGCATTGCCGAAAAGGAGTACATGGCCGCTCACTTTGGTGATAATCAGGCTGAAATGATTCTGCTGCGCTCGACTACTGGTCCGTTACCGACTCAAATGACAAGTGCAGAAATGAAAAAAGCCTTGGAGACCAAGGCTATTGAAGTTCTAACAGGTCAGAAATCCTATTCCAAACTGAAAGAGCAAGAGATGTTCGAGTTGATTCAACAAGGTGCAACTTTCTCCAAAGGCGACCTGTTCAAGCAACTCAAATCGTTACTCTAGTTACCCTTCCGACTCTTCCGATTGCTGACTGTTTTTAAATTCATCCCACGGAGTATTAGTATAATGACCATCTCCGATGTATTCCGCAATCATTAAGAATTGTGGCACTTGCTGGTATCCAGGAACAGGCTGAATCATATTGAAATCACTGTCGAGGAACACTACGGTCGGGTAGCTGAGTCTACCTTGAAGTAAGTTCGCTGCCAACTCGTGATAGCCACGTCTGCCGCTGTTTACAAAGTTAAAATCGTGTCCTCTAAATGTGATGGTTTCACGCTGTTCAGCATCGAGTTTCACATTTAAGAAGTGCTCATTCATAAATGCAGCGACTTCCGGATTGGAGAATGTGGTGGCATCCATGCGCTTACACCATCCACACCAATCGGTATATACATCGATAAATACCATGCGAGGATCGCCTTCCTCGTGAAGAGCCACAGCCTCTTCAAACGTCATCCACTCAATGCCTGAGTTTCCTTCTTCCTGTGCTCCGACTCCAATTGAGAGAAGTGCTAGAGCTGCTATCCAAATGTTCTTCATCATATTCAAAAATAAAAAAAGCGGAACGTTACCCATGTTAACGTTCCGCCAAGTTTATCCTTTCAAAGGTGTGACTTAGTGAGACTCTACTTCAGCCTCTTCTAAGCTCAAATCTCTCTCGGCTTCTTCCGCACCATGAGTGAGTTTTTTCAATCTCTTCAAGAAGAGAATTAGAAGAATACCAAAGGCTACTGTAAAGATTACAAGCATGCGGAATGTCTTGTATTCCTGCGCGCTTTGTTCTTCTTCAATTACGAAGCTAACGCCGTAGTCCTTACCATCGCCAACATTCTCTGCTACCTGAGCAGCATCCTTATCTTTTTCAAAGAGAAGCTGAGCATGGTAAGGCGCATCTGGTGTTGCGTTTACCTCTTCCAAGTAAGCTTTTAACCTACCTTGTTCTTCGGCGTCCATTTCGAAAAGGTTACCCATCTTTTCATCAGAATCCATCCGCTCATATACGATAGATCCATCTTGAAGGTATACTTCAGTCTTGAAGGAGAAGTTCTTATCTAGATTGATGGCGTAGTCTTCTACGTCTTCAATTCCATCAGTAGTTTTGATTTCAAACTCCTGAACCTCAGTCACTTCATAAACTTCTTCAATAGAAGCGGTCATCGTGCCTGAATAAGGCTCCAACTGAGAGCTTTCACCAATAGAACCCGCGAGCTTGTTACCAAACCCAGTTGCCGCGAAGTAAACACCCATCATTAATGATGCATACTTCATCGGTGCCAATTTCGTGATGAATGATAGTGAAACAGGTGAAGTTGAGAGCTCACCAAGTGTGTGGAATAAGTAGGCAAGTACGATCCAGATCATAGCTGCTTTTCCGAATGCTTCACTTGAAGCTTCTTGACTAGCGAACATCATGAATACATAACCTAGCCCCATGATGATGGTACCAATAGCCATCTTGAATAGTGAAGATGATTCTCTTCCTTTTCTCTTCATGCGCGCCCAGAAAGCTGCGACAATAGTACCGAAGATGATAATGAATCCAGCATTTAGAGATTGGAACACTGCTGCTGGAATTTCTTCAAGCCAACTCATACCGATAAAGCGGTCGACCTTTGCATCTGTATACAGGTTCATCAAACCACCAGCTTGTTCAAAAGCTCCCCAGAATACAACGACAATTAGGAAGGAGATCAGAAGAACGATTACTCGATCTTTCTCAATCTTGGTAAGTGGACGCTTTGCCACCTCAGGGTCAATGCCAGAGTCTGCTGAACCGATGTGTTCGCCTACCCCTTTAAGGTGTTTCTGACCCGCCATGTACACAATCTGTCCAAGCAACATACCGATACCAGCAAGGCCAAAGCCGTAGTGCCATCCGTAGTAATAGGCTACCAAACCAACGGTAATACTAGAAAGGAATGCACCGATGTTAATACCGATGTAGAAAATGGTAAAACCGCTATCACGGCGGATATCACCTTCCTTATACAAACCACCAACCATGGTAGAAATATTCGGTTTAAGGCCACCTACACCAAGGATGATGAGCGCAAGTCCAGTGAAGAACGCCCAGTCCTGAGGAATAGCCAATGTACCATGCCCTAAACAGAGGAGGATACCGCCCCAAAGCACAGTTTTTTTCTGACCTAAGAACTTATCTGCAATCCAGCCTCCTGGAATAGAAGCCACGTAGACGAGCATTGTATACCATCCATAAAGCCAAAGTGCATCTTTATTCGACCAACCAAGGCCAGGATCAACACCTGTGGCAGACGCTGCAATATAGAGGGTAAGGATACCACGCATTCCATAGTAGGAGAAGCGTTCCCACATTTCTGTGAAGAAAAGAATGTAGAGTCCGACAGGGTGCCCTAGTAACTCTTTTCTTTCAATAGTAGCAGCCGGGGAATTGTTACTCATGGCTGAATCGCTTGATGTGTTACTCATAGTAGTTCTTAATTAGGTTCCTTTTGGGAAGCTCCCAAATTAGAGATTTTCCAGTAGAAAGTTCGTCATCTTCGTGTAGAGGTGATATCTGGTGTATCCACCGTAGATGCTGTGGTTCTTATCTGGATAAATAAATAGATCGAATTGAACATTTGACTGAACCAATGCTTCTACCATACGCATGGTGTTCTGCACGTGAACATTGTCGTCTGCGCTACCGTGCACCAAAAGATATGCCCCTTTGATTCCTCGAACATGATTGATCGGAGAATTGTCGTCATATCCATCTGGATTCTCTTGTGGAGTACGCATATAGCGCTCAGTGTAAATCGAATCGTAGAATCTCCAATTGGTCACTGGAGCAACAGCAATAGCGGCCTTAAACACGTCTGCACCTTGAGCGATACAGTTCGAACTCATGTAGCCGCCGTAGCTCCATCCCCAAATACCGATACGGTTAGCATCGATGTAATCCAAGCTACCAAAGTAACGAGCAGAAGCAATCTGATCGATGGTTTCGTAATGACCCAATTCTTGGTAAGTAATCTTCTTGAAGTCTCTACCTCTCGCTCCTGTACCTCTGTTATCCACACATGCCACGATGTAACCGAGACTTGCTAAATATTGATAATACATACCATTACCAGGGTCCCAAGAGTTAACCACTTGCTGTGACCCTGGACCGCCATAAACGAACATCAAGAGAGGGTATTCCTTAGTTTCATCAAAATCCGCAGGCTTAATCATCCATGCGTTCAACTCAACACCATCTTCAGTAGTGAGGGTAAAGAATTCCTTTGGAACATAAGTGAAGTTCTCCATATCGCGAATGAGTTCTGCATTGTCCTCCAAGACACGAAGCTGATCTCCGTCGTTTTCGTGCATGGTGTACATAGAAGGGCGCTCAACATTGGAGAAAGTGAGCATGTAGTAGTTCATTCCTTCGCTGAAGTGTGCAGACGCTGAACCGTGTCCAGTGCTCAAACGGGCCATTCTGCCACGTCCATTCAACTGCTTGCGATAAACTTCTCGCTCCGATGGATCAACCGCCGCTGCTTGGAAGTATACATAGTCGTCATCGACACCATATAGTGTTAGGACATCCCATGCGCCGCTGGTAATCTGACGAAGATTTTCGCCATCGTCGTCTACTTTATAAAGGTGATTGTAGCCGTCGCGCTCACTCGTGAAAACCAAGTCGCCGTCTTCAGTGAATACGAAGTTGTCTGAAATCTCAACATAGGCCTCATCCTGGTCTGTCAAGAACAACTCTACCTCAAAATCCTCTTCCACATCAACCTCCCAAAGGTCGAGGCGGTTTTGGTGACGGTTCTGAGTGAAGAAAACAGCTTCCGACTCGGGAGTCCACATCATTCGTGGGATGTATTCGTAATCCACATCTCCCAAAACTGGAGTTGTAGTGGCGTTTTCTAGGACGAAGATGTGAGCGGTAACGTCCGCGTTCTTTTCTCCTGCTTTAGGGTACTTGAATACGTCTTGTTGTGGATAGAGCGAAGTACCGTAAACATCCATTGAAAATTCTGGTACTTCTCTTTCATCAAATCTCAAGAACGAGATGTATTCGTTGTTCGGCGACCACCAGAAGGCTTTGGTGAAAGCATATTCTTCTTCATAAACCCAGTCGGTGGAACCATTGATGATGGCGTTGTTCTCACCATCTGCTGTAATAGCCGTAGCTTCTCCACTGGCCAAGTCTAGATAGTAAAGGTTGTTTTCAGTAACATAAGCTACCATCGACCCGTCGGGAGAGAAGGTTGGATATTGAACCTGACCTTCGGTGATTTTTGAGAGCGCTTGCGTCTCTAAGTCATACACATAGTAGTCTCCGATACTACTCCTGCGGTAAATGCCGCGAACATTCGTTCCAATGAGCACTTTATTCTGATCTGCGTTGAAGCTGTATGAAGAAAAGCGAATTGCAGTTCCTCCGTTGGCCTCTGTGAGTTCACTTTGAGACAAAACAACACCTAAGGAATCTCCACTGGCGAAATCATACTGACAAATGAATCGGTCGCCTCCTTTTGACTTCACCATGGTGTAGTGAACCCCATCAGGCATGGATTCAAAATTTTCTGGTCCGCTTCCTACAAAAGGATTTCGGAGCCAAACATTCTCGAGCGTGATATCGGTTTGAGCCTCAACACTTCCTCCTAAAAAAGAGAGAATAGCCAGACCCAACAGTGCTTTGTTCCAACGCATATGATGTACTTTTGATAATATCAAGTGTGGGATAATCCGCCGAAAATAAGCATTTCGAATGGACGAACTAAAGAATATAGCGCAGGAAGATATTGCTGAATTGATTTCCATTGTTGGAGAAGAATATGTCATCACCGATTTAGATTCTCGAAAAGATTTCGGTCACGATGAAACCGAAGACTTTAACTACCCTCCTGAAGTTGTGGTAATTCCAGGTTCCGTAGAAGAGGTTTCTAAAGTCGTTTCCTATGCCAATTCAAAGCACATTCCGGTAACGGCTATCGGTGCACAAACCGGACTTTCAGGTGGAGCATTGTCTGTTTTCGGCGGAATCGGATTGAGCATGAAACGCTTCAACCGAATCCTTGATATCGATGAGCGAAACTACCAAGCTACTGTTGAGCCAGGGGTCATTACTCAGGTGTTCTACGATGCCTGCAAAGAGAAAGGATTGTTCTATCCGCCAGATCCGAGCAGTTGGGGTAGCTGCACACTCGGGGGCAATCTAGCTTATAATTCAGGTGGTCCAAAGGCCGTGAAATATGGTGTAACGAATCAATATGTTCTTAACCTTGAGGTGGTTCTTCCCAATGGAGAGGTGATTTGGACCGGAGCGAATGTGTTGAAGAACAGCACTGGATACAACCTTACTCAGTTAATGGTCGGAAGTGAAGGCACCTTGGGTATCATTACAAAAGCCGTCTTCAAGCTGATTCCACATCCTACCGAAGATCTTACTCTTCTCGTTCCTTTTACTTCAGCCGAAAAGGCCTGCGCTGCAGTTGAGGCTATTTTCCGCGCGGGAATTGTACCGGCAGGAATGGAGTTTATGGAGAAAGATGCGATCGACTGGACCTTGAAGTATGTCAATGATGTGCAGGTTCCAACCGGTGATGATATTCAAGCGCACTTACTGATAGAATTAGACGGCAATTCTCAAGAGCAACTCTTCCAAGATGCGGAGAAAATCGCCGAAATCGTAGAGGATTATGATGCTAAAGAGGCACTCCTTGCAGATAGCCAAGCCCAACGTGACGCCCTTTGGAAACTCAGAAGGAGAGTAGGAGAGGCCGTCAAGAGCCACAGCATATACAAAGAAGAGGATACCGTAGTTCCACGTGCAGAGTTGCCTTTGCTCTTGAAAGGAGTAAAGAAAATAGGGGAGAAGTATGGATTCAAATCAGTGTGTTACGGACACGCGGGCGATGGAAATCTCCATGTCAATATTGTGAAAGCGGACATGAGCGACCAAGCTTGGAACGATGAGCTTCCAAAGGGAATTCGCGAGATATTCGAATTGGTGAAAAGCTTGGGTGGAACCATTTCTGGTGAACACGGCATCGGCTGGGTTCAGAAAAATTACCTCGACGTGGTTTTCAACTCAGCAAACATGGCGGCTCAGAAGGCAATCAAGAAGGCACTCGACCCGAATGGAATCCTCAATCCGGGCAAAATATTTCCAGATGCCTAACTTTAGTGCATGCTGAACTTTCTCTTTAGCTCTCCATATTCTAGGCCTTGCAATTTTCGTCCGTCAGATCGACTTGAAATTGAAGTACACTATCCCTTTGTGGGTCTTTTGAGTCCAAGTGATCGACGACGTTTCTACAAGCGGCTCTGTGCATTGATGCGATCGGTGGACCTGATTGAAAAGGGAGTAGAACTCACGCGAGAAGACCGACTTCTTATCGCGGCTCCTGCCGTTATCCTAACCATGGGGTATAGACGATTTCACGCCGGTAATTTCGATAAGATTTTTGTGTATCCAAGGGCATACCGAAAGAAGGGAAGCAATCAATATTTTCATGGAGAGACCAGTCCGCGAGGGGTGATTGTCGTGAACTGGAAGAGGGTGAAAGAAGGGATAGAAGACCCAGATGACGCGTTGCACTTGCTCTATCATGAGTACGCACATGCCTTAATGATTTCCAAATCCGGCTATCGCTTCAGAGAGGATAAACGATTTGTGAAATTGGTGAATAGGCACTTGACCCATATGCTGAAGTCATCAGAAGTTCAGAACAGCAGACTCCTTCGACCTTATTCCTTGACCAATGAGCATGAGTTCTTTGCTTGCGTTATTGAGGAAATGATGGAAAGAGCGGATCGACTTAAAGAGGAACATCCGAAGCTGTATGCGCTGTTCTTGAAATTGCTTCAATTTGAACCTTATGAACCCTTGCTGCTAAGGCAAGCGACATGGTATCGTGAGTAATCTTACCCTCGAAGACTTACTGAAATCATTCTCACAATCATTTTGTAATCGAAGAGCGCGAATACTGGGCTTCGTTGAGTAGCTTTGACTTCGCTCAAAATTCATCTTTATGAAAGCTAGACTCGCTTTACTTAGCGCCTTGATGGTATTGTCCACCTTTACTTTTGCATCCCACAGGAGTATCACTGGCGCCTCATTGACGTATGAATATGTTGGCAATAATCAATTCGTATTTCAGGTTCAACTCACAGTGAATTGTCAAGATAGTGCCGTTTCATGGGGGAATCTCTCCCTTGTAGACGGGACTACCCTTTTCGTGGATACCATAATCGCGCTCGACAGCACTTGTGCCGGAGCGGGGCCTTGCTTTGTGAGTGGGAGTTCTTTCTCCCGAACTTTCCTAGTGGTATTGAGAACCAACCCTCAAACCATTGCTAAGCCATCTGCAGGAACCCCACACGTGTTTGAGTTTGATCTGACGGGTGAGCGCTACGCTCCTACGAGCAACTTGGATGTCGGTACCACACATCTTCCTGGAATAGTTGGTGTTGAAATGCATGCAGCGGGATATCCACGTTCTAGTGTTCAAACCACTTTTATTGGAGGCGATTATAGAGCGGCCGGCACTAATGTCGAAATGTTGATGCCATTCTATCATCCTCAATCAGATTCAACATCTTCTAGTTTGGTGAGTTCCAGAAGTCTTTCAGGTCCTATTCCATATGTTGCCCCACTTTCAGGTAGCGCACCTGTTCCAATGACCAATTACGATGCAAATGTTGGGAATGTGAAATCTTCTGGCCTAACTTCTGGTACGCGCTATTTCATTACACAAGAAGCTCGATCTCATTACAACGGTCAATTGTCGAGTGTGGTGAGATGGGACAGAGGATTTATCGCCTTCACATCTTGGCCGGGGAGTACAACTGTAGATGTTCAGGTTCTGGGTGGAAGTTCTTCGAGTATGACTGTGGACACGTCAGCAGTGTATATCAATGCTCACGTGCTTCATGGCGACACCCTTAGAATCGATTTACGGGCAGCCACAACGGGCGGTGTAGGAATAGGCTTTACCAGTGCCTCATCCGCATCCGGTCCTTCAGTTCCTACCGTGCAGCCGAAGCAAGGATTCAACAATCCAACCTTCTTACCTCAAATTGATTTTGAATACGTTTGGGCACCTGATAGTCTTTCGCCATCGCATAATCGAACAACAGTTTATCTGGAAAATGATGCTTGTCCTCCAGCAAGGAAGATGATTGTGATTGATGTAACCACGAACGATCCAGTTATCCCCACAGATACAATCCGTGGATGCATGGGTGAAGTTGTAACGTTACCCGTTCCACTTGTGGCAGGCACTGTACCCAATTGGTCACCGAACAACTTAGTAGTATGCGGACCAACAACGGGTTGCACCACAGTTCTTCTGAATGATACCCTACTGGAATATCATGTGGATGGTTATGTCACTCACCGAGTCTTCATAGAAGTCATCGCCATCCCTCGACCGGCGATTTCTACTACGACTGGAGATATTACTGTACAAAACGGAAATGATTGGAACAACTTCGAATGGTACCACTTTGGGGTGAGAGTACCGAATCAGTCGAATGGAATCCTTACCGGGGCTCCATGGGGACTGTATCAAGGGCGCTCTACTTATTTAGCTACATCATGTCAGAGATCAAGTAACATCGTAGGCGTGGATATGCCACAATCGCTTCTCTCGATCTTCAACAGAGGCTCTTTCGTCAACGATACGGCTCAACTTGTAACGGGAGATACCATTTCCTATTTGGTTGAGAAGGACGGTCCGTTAACCGTCTGGCCACAATCTGTGCTTATTCCTGGTATTAATCTTAACTCAACAATGGAGATGCGCGTTTACCGCGGTAGTAACTTAGAGTTCACTAGCGTTGGACAAGATTTGAACGGAATGGCCGTAGAATTCGATTTACCTCACAACGGATCAGGTGCCAACTTGCTCTGGCAAGCGTTCGATACACTTCGATTTGTTTTCGAGGTGACTTCTGGCACTCAGATCATTCCCGCCGGCGATACTGTGATCAACAATTCAGTTTATGGAGATGTGAGAATGAGAAGATGCACAAGCATTCCAGGTGCATCGCAGCTTATGCCGATTGTCATTCGTACCTATCCGGGCGTTGGACTTGAAGAAGCTGAAGTTTCTTCTTGGAAGCTCTATCCTAATCCGACCACAGGATTCATCACGATTGAAGGCGCAGATGAAGGTGCTTCATGGTCTGTTCTCGACCTGATGGGAAGGGAGCTTGTGACGGGCAGACTAGAAGGTGAAGAGCTCAATCTCACTGCATTGAATACAGGGTTCTATTTAATTCGAATAGGAGAACAGACTGAAAAAATTCAGATTCTTCGATAGAGCCAGAATAGAAGTGAAATGAAATGGGCAGCCCGCTTGGGTTGCCCTTTTTTATTGGGAATGTCGCTAAGACAAGGCCTATTAATATGTTCGAGAGGGCACTCTGAATCGGGAAGGATTCTATATCTTACAGGTTCCGACATCCTGAAAAACCACACATCCTAATTCGCTTATGTTTAAGTATCTAAAACATTTTAAGCAGGATTTTCCTGCTTCTATTGTTGTATTTCTAGTCGCCCTTCCCCTCTGTTTAGGTATTGCAGTTGCATCTGGAGCATCGCCGTTTGCAGGCTTGATCTCCGGTATCATCGGTGGTATCGTGATTGGTTCGCTGTCTAAATCTCACTTGAGCGTGAGTGGTCCGGCTGCAGGTTTGGTAACAATTGTGAGTGCGGCTATTCTCGATTTGGGCTATGAGACCTTCTTACTTGCCGTTTTCGTTGCTGGTTTAATGCAGCTCCTATTGGGATTGATTCGCGCCGGAATCATCGGTCACTTTTTCCCATCGTCGGTAATCAAGGGAATGCTAGCCGCTATCGGTTTGATCTTGATTTTGAAGCAGGTTCAACACATGTTTGGTTATGATGATGATCCGATGGGAGAGATATCCTTTATCCAGCCCGATGGTGAAAATACATTCACTGGTCTGTTTAAGCCATTTGAAGATCCGCAGATGGGGCCCATCATTATTGGATTCATCTGTTTGGCTCTATTGATTTTATGGGCAAGTGGCACTATCAAGAAACACAAAGTATTGGGTAAAATCCCTGGTGCTGTTCTCGCTGTAGTCATTGGTGCATTAATCAATGAAATTTTCAAAATGTCTAGTCCAGATTTAATTGTGACCGGCAAACACTTGGTAAACGTTCCCATTTTTGAAAGTTGGGATCAATTTCAAAGTGAGTTGAGAACGCCCGATTTTAGTGCACTTGGTAACTTTAAAGTGTATGAGGTGGCCGTGACCTTGGCCCTGGTGGCATCCCTAGAAACACTCTTGAGTATTGAAGCGGTGGATAAATTGGATCCACATAAGCGTCGGACTCCTCAAAACACGGAGCTTCGCGCACAAGGCATAGGAAATGCGCTGAGCGGGTTGGTCGGCGGACTCCCAATTACAGCCGTAATCGTTCGAAGTACGGCTAACCTCGAGGCAAAGGCTCAGTCTAAAATGTCTGCTGTTTATCACGGTTTGTTATTGCTTATCACCGTTGTATTAATTCCTTTTATTATCAATTTGATTCCAATGGCCTCTTTGGCAGCCATTCTTTTGATGGTAGGTTATAAGCTAACTCGTCCATCACTTTATAAAGAACAATACAAACTCGGTTGGAATCGATTCATCCCATTCATCGTAACCATCTTGGCGATTCTATTCAGCAACCTGCTTTATGGGGTTATCATAGGTTTGATCGTGGGTATTTTCTTCATCCTTCGTTCTAACTACATCGTTACGACACAATCCGATGAAGAAGGCGAGCATGAAACAGGGGTGAAAACGATTCATATCAAGCTTTCTGAGCACGTTTCATTCCTCAATAAGGCGAAGCTTCAATTGAGATTGGATAAGATTCCTCATGGAGCTCACGTGGTGATAGATGGAACCTACACCAAGGACATCGATTACGATGCCGCTGAGGTCATCTACAACTTCCAAGGTGTCGTCGAAGAGCGAGACATTAAGCTAGAATTGAAGAATATTCCGAAGAAAGAGGACTATTACGTGAACTAATGGTAAGTCCCAAATAAGAAAACCCCTCATGGCATTTCTGCGCGTGAGGGGTTTGTTGTTTGTGGGGACGTGCGCGCGTAGCGCCAGTATTGAGTATCCAGTATCCAGTATTTGTTCAAATCAAACTCACCCCTTCAGTCGAGATTACCCCTACTCGTGTAAGTTTGTACCCAGTACCCAGTACCCAGTACCCAGTACCTACTTCTTCTCCTCCGGCCCCAAGTTTCCTTTATTCAACTCACCAATCTCATTGGCAGCAATGAAGGAAGCCGTGGTTGTGTTGAGCATATCGCTCGCGGCTGATGGGTTGTTTGGAAGAAGTATCAAGCTGCTTCGGCTGTTTTCACTTACGGCACTGAGTGTGTCGTAGTGCTGGGTGATTACGATGAGTGATGAAGCTTCTTGGGAGTTGATGCCCACTTTGTTCAATACTTCAACCGACTCTTCCAGACCGCGTGCAATCTCGCGACGCTGATCGGCGATACCCTGACCTTGAAGGCGCTTGGATTCAGCCTCTGCAGCTGCTTTTGCAACGATGCGGATACGTTCTGCTTCCCCGTCGTATTCTGCAGCAACCTTTTCACGTTCAGCTGCATTGATTCGGTTCATCGCTTGTTTCACTTGTTCGGCAGGATCTATGTCAGTCACCAATGCCTTGATGATGTCGTAACCGTATTCGTTCATTGCTTCTTGTAGCTCGCGTTTCACGGCAATTGCGATATCATCTTTCTTTAAGAAAACATCGTCCAAACGCAAACGCGGAACTTCAGCACGCACCACATCAAATACATAGGATGTAATCTGATCGTGTGGCGACTGAAGCTTGTAGAAGGCATCATAGATACCGTTCACCAAAATGAGGTACTGCACGGAAACCTTCATACGAATGAATACGTCGTCCTTCGTTTTGGTTTCTACCATTACATCGAGCTGTTGAATTCTCAAAGAAACACGACCTGAGATTCTATCAACCAAAGGAATTCTGAAATGAAAGCCAGGATTTCTAATGCTGTGGAATTTACCGAGTCGCTCTACCAAAGCCGCCTGTTGCTGCTTTACGATAAAGAAACCGGAAAGGATGATCAAAACGAGTACAACCCCGCCGACCACCAAGAATGGATTGAATGGAAGTTCGTCCATGATAATGAGAGTATAAATTGTTGAGGTATGAAGATACGAACCGCAAGAGGGATTCTGAGGTAGGGGCAAAAAAAAATCCTGACGCTGAGGCCAGGATTTCTTTCAATCTTTTGTTGGGTTAGTCTCGGCCCATAACCATCGACAACCAGTACATCAGTGTTGCCACTGCTGCTAACGCGCTCACCAAGTAAGTACGAGCGGCCCACTTCAAAGCATCCTCTGCTTTCTCTTGTGTGTGATACGAAGTGATTCCTGCATCGCGCAGCCACACTAAAGCACGGCTTGATGCGTCGTATTCAACGGGTAGTGTAACTAATGCAAAGAGTGTGATCACCGCTTGAGCTGCAACTAAAATCCAAACACCTGTAGTCCAAGGCATGAAGCTCGTTGCCACTCCGAAAATCATCATGATAACTAGGATGTTCATCAACCTTGAGCTGGCGTTCACCATAGGAACCAAAACACTTCGCATATTGAGCCAAGCATAAGAGGTAGCGTGCTGAACGGCGTGACCACATTCGTGTGCCGCAACTGCCGCCGCCGCAACTGAGCGTCCGTTAAATACATCCGGACTCAAGTTCACTGTCTTTTCTCTAGGGTTGTAGTGGTCGGTCAACTGACCTGGAACGGATACCACCTTCACATCGTGAATGTGACTGTCGCGAAGCATCTTCTCAGCCACTTCACGCCCCGTCAAGCCGGCTTCAACCGGTACCTTCGAGTATTCTTCAAATTTTGAGCGTAATCTATTCTGTACGACTGCCGAAACAATCATTAGAACGATAAATAATATTAACCATTCCATGTTTTAAGTGTCATATTTTTAAGTCGATTCTAAAATTACAATTCTTGTGCCGACCTATTCTTATGTGTTCGGTAGATTTGTAACATATTTTACAACTATGACGGACAAGCGCCCTTTGATTCTGGTTTGTAACGACGACGGTATAACCGCACCAGGTATTCGCACACTGATTCATATCATGAATGAACTTGGCGAAGTTGTAGTCGTAGCGCCAGATTCACCACAGTCGGGCATGGGACACGCCATTACCATCAACTCAACGTTGCGCTGTGATCCACAGAAACACGACGATGGCCCGCAAACAGAATATGCGTGTTCGGGAACGCCCGTAGACTGTGTCAAACTGGCAGTGAATGTCATCCTGCCGAGAAAGCCAGACTTGTTGGTGTCAGGAATCAATCACGGGTCGAACTCTTCCATCAATGTGATTTATTCAGGAACCATGTCGGCTGCAATGGAAGGTGCTTTGGAATCCATTCCTTCAGTAGGGTTCTCGCTTTGCGACTATGCATGGGACGCCGATTTTAAATCTGGAGCGCCGTATATCAAAAAGATTGCTCAAGAGATTTTGCAGAATGGACTTCCACAAGGGGTTTGCCTCAATGTGAATATCCCGAAGAACGAAGGAGATGGCTACAAAGGATTGAAGGTTTGTCGCCAAGCTCGAGCAAATTGGGAAGAAGAATTCGACGAGCGCAAGGATCCACGAGATAGAAACTACTATTGGTTGACCGGTAAGTTTGTGAACTACGATCACGGTGAGGATACCGACGAATGGGCTTTGGAGAACAATTACATCTCTATTGTTCCCGTTACATCAGACTTTACGGCGCATCACGCCATTTCATCATTGAATAGTTGGGACATTGAATAAGCCGAATAAACCTCAGATTACTCGCGAGGAGCTGCGCATTCTGAAGCGCAATCGCAAAGAACAGTGGGTGGGCATTGTAGTCGCCCTCGTCATCCCGGCATTCGTGGCTTCAATTTTTAAAGAGCGCTATCCTCTGCTGGACCTTACCGCGATGAATAATGTTGAATTCAACTTTTTCATCTCCAATGTCTTGATGATTTCGGTGATTCTCAATTCCATCATTTTCGGTATTGGTCTTCGACTAAAGCGGGACGGACTAGCTCGAGGAGTGTTGCTTGGATCGTTTGCGGCGGCAGCCTGCCTCATCTACTTTAAGTTCATCGCCTAATGAAGTATTATCTCATTGCCGGTGAAGCTTCAGGCGATTTGCACGCCTCCAATTTGATGAAGTCGCTCAAGAAGAACGACAGCGATTGTCAGTTCCGCTATTGGGGTGGAGATCATATGCAGGAGGTGAGCGGAATAGAGCCCGTCAAGCATTACAAGGAACTCGCTTTCATGGGATTTGTTGAGGTACTCATGAATCTGAGAACCATCCTCGGCAACCTGAAGTTGGCAAAGCGTGATATCGAGTCGTATCAACCCGATGCGCTCATTCTTATCGACTATCCGGGTTTCAACATGCGGATTGCCGAATGGGCGAAGCAGCGAAATATCAAAATTTACTACTACATCAGTCCACAAATCTGGGCTTGGAAACAGAATAGAGTGCACGCGATAAAGCGCGATGTGACTCGGATGCTGACCATCCTTCCTTTCGAACGGGAATTCTATCAAGGTTTCGGAATG
This sequence comes from Flavobacteriia bacterium, assembly GCA_013373425.1. Lineage (GTDB taxonomy): Bacteria > Bacteroidota > Bacteroidia > Flavobacteriales > Schleiferiaceae > Phaeocystidibacter. Next base: position 17,432 of record JABXHW010000042.1, on the reverse strand, counting down.
GATGTAGATTTTGTGGGACACCCACTTTTGGATGCAGTACAGAATCGTACTTCACCAACCGTTTCGGATGTTCTCGGCTCCGACGATGGACGAAAAGTTGTGGCACTTTTGCCAGGATCTAGAAAGCAAGAAATCGACGCTATGTTGAGCACTATGCTCAAGATGCCGAAGCATTTTCCCGATTATCGGTTTGTGGTTGCCGGTGCGCCTAGTCAATCTGAATCGTATTATCAATCCCTTGGCTTAGGCGAAGTTGAAGTGGTGATGAATCGAACGTATGATTTGCTGAGCATCTCACATGCTGCATGTGTTACCTCAGGAACCGCCACACTCGAAACGGCACTATTCAACGTTCCCGAAGTAGTGTGTTACAAAGCCAATTCAATCTCTTACCAAATTGCAAAACGCGTAGTGAAGGTCAAGTACATTTCACTCGTTAATTTGATTGCAGATAGAGAAGTGGTTAAAGAGCTCATTCAAGGAGAGATGAATGAGAAAAAGTTAAAAGGAGAGCTCGAGAATATTCTAGAAGGAAAAGGTCGAGAGCAGATGCTTGCTGATTTTGTGATTCTTCAGAAACTGTTGGGTGGACCAGGTGCCTCTGACCGAGCGGCTGAAGTCATTCAAAGCGATATAGCATCTTGAGATGGACCTACGCCATATTCGCCTTTTTGGTGGCCTTTACCACGAGTGCCACAGATCACGTGGATGTTCGCGTATTTTCAAATCGATCCTTTACTCAGGCACAATGGCGGACTGCTTCAGGGTACTACGCCTGGGTAGCCTATACGTCAGATCAACAAGTGATCGACACCGTGGCCATTTCAACCCCGCGCTTGAAGCGGTTGATGGATGTCCGACTGTCGGGTGGTGAGCTTGTGCTCAATCGTGAAACAAGACCGCTGGGAAAATATGCCCATTTAAGGGTTGTCCCATTAGGTGATTCAGCTCACTTCCAAATCACTGCCGCCGGCCGAACACGCTCCTACGAGGGGGAGATATGGTTCAAAGTGAGTGGGCGAGAGCTTCAGCTCATCAACCACATTCCAATCCCGCAGTATTTGGCAGGAGTGGTTCAATCCGAGGCAGGTCATTTTAGGGAGATTGAGTTTTTCAAAGCACAAGCTGTACTGGCACATACCTGGCTCTTGGCGAACTTGAACAAGCATAGTAATGAGGGCTACAATGTAAAGGATGATGTGACGTCTCAGGCGTATTACGGTCGAGCCGATAACATCAACGCCGCTCTCATTCGCCAGGCAGTGAATGAAGTGGGCGATTCAGTAGTAGTCGGACCCGACGGTGAAGTGATATTAGGAGTGTTTCATGCCAATAGCGGTGGACAAACGGCCAATTCTCAGGATGCGTGGAGTCGACCTATTTCCTATCTGCAGAGCATCTCAGATACCTTTTCAATGCGCGGCAGCCAGGCGTTTTGGGAGGTTCAAGTTCCCAAGGAAGAATTCGTTTCCTATGTTGCCTCCCAACTCGGAGTTTCAGCATCAGATACGAACTTCAGGGTGGCCTTGCTCGACTATCAACCCAGAGAAAGGGAAGGAGTGTTTGAGTACAACGGACGCCGACTCAAATGGAAGGATGTGCGCAATCGATTCCGCCTTCGTAGCGCATGGTTTAGCGTTACCGATATGGGGCAAACCGTTCTTCTAAAAGGACGTGGCTTCGGCCATGGCGTGGGCATGTCGCAAGAGGGAGCCAACATCATGGCTCAGGATGGATACGAATGGAAGAGTATTCTTCGACATTACTTCCCTGGAATTGACCTCGTGAGTTCGAGCACTTTGTAATTCGTTCAAACTAACTTGAAGACACCAAACCTCTTGCTGTGTCTTCTTATCATGAAACATTTCGTCTTGCGCCATGGGTGTTGGCCTATGCCGTAGGTATCGGTCTTCATAAAATTTGGAGCCCTCCGAGTGTCGTGGCGATAATCCTTGTACTCCTTGTTACAGTTCTCTTAGGTGTTGGTCGACTTCGACATGCACTTGGAGCCCTGTGGACAGCATGTGCTTTTTTTCTTTTGATCTCTTTTGGCTGGACAAGTGCCAGTAGGACTTCAAGTGCAACTTGCTCTTCTCATGAGTTGCTTGAAGTGCTTGATATGGGCAGGATCAAGGGGAGGTTCGTTCAGTATGAATGTCGGTCTGTACTCGACGAATGCCGGGGTTTAATACTGATAGCGAGTGAAAAAGCTCAACCGGAGATTGGAGAAATCATTCGAGTGGAAGGGGATGAATCAGGCTTCAATGAAAGCGTGTTTCCCTTTGAGTTTGATGAAGTGCGATATGCTGAGTCTAAAGGATGGACCTTCCGGCTTTGGTGTTGGAGCTGGGAGAAGGTGAGGCCTGGTGCTATTCCCGTTCGCTGGCAATTGAACAGCCGAATAGATGAATGGCCGGCGACTGACAGAACGAAGGGGTTTTACAAAGCATTGCTGTTGGGCTCGAAGACCGACATCGCTTCGTCCGATAAGGCTAATTTTTCGAATGCGGGACTCGTCCATATTCTGGCCGTTTCGGGATTGCACGTTGGTTTGATTGCTTGGATGCTCCAGTTTATTGTCGGAAAGCTATTGCCTAAAAAGTGGAGGTGGATACAGGTGATATTTGTGATATCTGGTCTATGGGGGTTCGCATGGATTGCCGGCATGAGTTCCTCAGTAGTGCGTGCTGCTTTGCTTTTCAGTTTAATCCAATTGGCGCGATTGGAAGGCAGAGAAGCCAGAACCTCCGAAGCGGTGTGGATGGCTGGTTTTATCATTCTTGCATTTGATCCGTCTTCGCTATTCGACTTGGGATTTCAGTTGAGCTTTATGGCGGTATTCGGAATTGTGTACGGTCATTCGCAGGTTCAGCGACTCTTTTTTAATGAATTGAAATTCGTAAAGAGGCGCATATTCGAGGCCCTGTCTGTCAGCTTTTGGGCACAACTCGCTACTACGCCATTCACGCTATTCTACTTTCACCAGTTCCCCAATTACTTTCTCCTTTCCAATCTGCTATTGCTTCCGCTCATTCCCATTCTACTTTGCGTGGGGATAGTTGCGTTGATGATCCAATACTTGTGGAATCTGCCGCTTGTATTTTGGAGGATTTTGGATTGGGTTATAGATGTTTTCTTTTCCCTGGTTCACTGGATTGCACATTGGCCAGGAGCCGTAACAGAAGGTGTTTTTCCGAGCGTGCTTCAATCTGTTACTCTTGTTGTTTTACTCATTCTGACATTCTTAATCCTCCACACGCGAATAAAGACATGGCTTTACGTCCTGCCCATTTTCGCTCTGGGTTTAATATCGTTTGAGAGCCCCAAATCAGGTGAAGTGTATCATTTTAATTACAGAGGACTACAGGGAATCGAGGTCTGGCACGGTGATTCAGCAACGGTCTTTCTCAGCGATACATCCCAATGGAGCAAAGTAGAATACGCTACCCGAGTCTGGCATCAATCCGCCAGAATAAAGTTCATCCATCTCAAACCACTCCCGCAACACTTCGAACCCCTACAAACAGACACACTTTTCCCCCTGAGCTCCCTGAGTCCCTTAAGTCCCTGAGCCCGTTAACTCCCCTTTTAGTATTTCAGAAGTTCAGTCAGCCTCCTACGCAACTCATCCTTATCCTTGATCATCGTAATCTCACCTTCAACAACAATAGTGACTTTTCCCGTCTCTTCTGAGGCTACAATGCAAATGGCATCAGTCTTTTCTGAGAGTCCGACGGCAGCACGGTGACGTAGGCCATAGCGACCTGGGATGTTGCTGCTCTCTGAAACCGGTAGGATGGCAGAAGCAGCGACGACTTTATCTTGAGAAATGATAGCGGCACCATCGTGGAGTGGTGCGTCTTTGAAGAATATACTTTGAATGAGTCGAGAGCCGATACGCGCATTCAGCGTAACACCCGTTTGAGCGTAATACCCCAGAGGCATGTTGCGTTCAATCGCGATTAATGCTCCCGTTCTGTGCTCGCTGAGAAGTCCAACGGCATGCACGATGGGGTCGACATCTAGCTCAGCCTCTTCCTGACGAAGAAAGAGGAACTGACGCAGGAAGGTTCTTCGCTTCCCGAAACTGCTGGAACCAATCACCAAAAGGAACTTCCTGATTTCTTGTTGGAAGACAATGATGATGGCGATGAAACCAACTCCCAGGAACTTATCCATGATTTCCGGAAGGACCTGCATTCCCAGAGCTTCGAATAATTTCCAGGCTACATAAATAGCCACGATGCCTCCAAAGATGTACATGGCAGGGGTCCCGCGCACAAGTCGATATAAACTGAAAAGTACGAGTCCGAGGATGATAATCTCAAGGATGTCGATGACTCCTGCGTGATCAAAAAGAGCTTGGATGTATTCGATCATTTCAGGCTTTTGCTTGAAGTTGTTGCCACAAGGTACGTACTTCCACCGCTTCTTTCACATCGTGAACGCGTAGGATGGAAGCACCCTGCTGAAGGGCGTGCATGTGTAGTGCAGAGGTTCCGTTCAGCGCCTCGCTAGCCGACGTTTGGAGGGTTTTCCATATCATCGACTTTCTGCTGATGCCGATGAGTAGGGGGTGACCAATTTCAATTAAGTAATCAAGATCGCGAAGCAGTACATAGTTGTGTTCGGTGGTCTTTCCAAAGCCAAATCCTGGATCGATTATTATATCATCAACACCGGCTTGAATAAGGGATTTGCACTTGGATGCAAGGTCGGTAGCGACATCCTCTACCACGTGATTATAGTGGGGGTTGTCTTGCATATTCTCCGGTGCGCCCTGAATGTGCATCAAAATGTAAGGCACCTTCCATTTGCCGACCGTCGCAAACATGTTGTCGTCTAAAGTTCCACCGCTGATGTCGTTGATGATGTGCGCACCGTTTTCTAAAGCGCGTTCTGCTACTGAACTGTGGTACGTGTCGATGGATATGGTCCGATCCGGAAAAGAATTCACGATTTCACGAAGTGGACCTTCCAATCTCTTCCATTCGTCCATCGGTCCGATTTGCTCCGCTTTAGGACGCGTGCTTTGCGCACCGAGGTCGAGAATATCTGAACCTTCATCCACGTATCGCTGCACTTTGGCCAAGACTGAATCTATGGTCTCGCTGCTTCCTCCGTCGTAAAATGAGTCGGGAGTGATGTTCACAATCCCCATGATTTTAGGCGTACTCAGGTCCATTAAACGACCTCCAATTCTGATGGTCGATTTCCTAGTGAATTTGGTATCTTTCGCTCGCCAATTCATCATTTTTACACCTCTTACTAACGGTTTCGTGCCGAGCATCAAAAGTAGCAAATGAGCGATACACCCGCGCAATTCGACCAAGTCATTCAAGAATGCAGAACCCTTTTTGAGAAAAAGCTGAAGGACTACGGTGCCGCTTGGCGAATTCTACGACTTCCATCCTTGACCGATCAGATTTTCATTAAAGCCCAACGTCTTCGCAGTATTGAAGACAAAGGCACACAGAAGGTTGCGGATGATTTACGCGGTGAGTTTATCGGAATCTTGAACTACTCCATCATTGCGCTTGTGCAACTCGAACTCGGCGTGGCAGACCAGATTGATATGTCGCCAGATGAAGCGATGGGGTATTACGACAAGCACGTTCAGGCTACAAGGCAATTGATGTTGGACAAGAATCACGATTATGGTGAGGCTTGGCGAGACATGCGCGTTCCGTCGTTTACAGATTTGATTTTGCAAAAGCTCCTAAGAGTGAAGCAGATTGAAGACAATGCCGGGCAAACGCTCGTTAGTGAAGGTGTAGACGCGAATTATATGGATATGATTAACTATTCCGTTTTCGCTCTGATTCAAATGGAAGAACTCAAAAAGAAATAAGACCGATGAAGTACTTGGTTCAGATTAGCAGAATTCTTGTGGGCGTACTATTCATCTTCTCGGGATGGGTAAAGTTGAATGATCCAATGGGATTTGGATTCAAGTTGGAAGAATATTTCGTGGAACTGAACATGTCGTTCCTCCTTCCAGCGGCCTTGTTTTTCGCAATTTTCATTTGCGTTATTGAAATCGCATTGGGGATTACTCTTCTCCTCGGATTGTGGCGAAAACTTACGGTCCGGGCTCTTCTTTTGATGATCGTGTTCTTTACATTCCTCACCTTCTGGTCGTGGTGGTTCAATGTTGTAACCGATTGTGGTTGCTTCGGGGATGCTATCCCATTAACGCCGTTCCAGTCCTTTGTCAAAGACGTGATCTTGACCGTTCTAATCGTCATCCTGTTTGCGGGTAAGCGATTTATCAATCCTCTCGTAGCAAGCAAGACCGCTATTGGAATCACAGTTGTGCTTCTGATTGCGTCTGGATTCTATACCCATCATGTACTGAATCACCTGCCAGTGGTAGATTTCCGAGCTTACAAGGTCGGAACTGATATCGCCGAAGGCATGAAATCCGCCGATGAGTTGGGTAAGGAAGGACCTCAATATGAAATCATGTACACCATGAAGAATGCGAGTACAGGTGAAATGGTTGAGATTACTGATAAGCAGTACATCGACGACAAGTGGTGGGAGAAGCCGGAATGGGAAATTCAGAACGACCTCACTGAAAGCAGAAAGATCAGCGATGGATATGAGCCGCCAATTCACGATTTCTCGTTGAATACGGATAGAGGCGATATCACTCAGTGGTTGTTGAGTCAGGATGCAATTGTTATGGTGCTCTCTTACGAGATGGAGAAAGCCAGCGAAGAAGGAATGAAGGCCATTGGCGAATGGGCTTGGACCTTGGATGAAGCGGGCATTCAAACTATCGGCTGGACAAGCTCTTCGTATGAAGTGGTGGAAGCGGCGAAGCACGAAGCACAAATTCCTATCGATTTCACAACGGGAGATGGTACCGCAATTAAGACGGTAATCCGAAGTAACCCGGGTGTAATGGCGCTTAAAAACGGAGTAATTGTAGGGAAATGGCATTGGAACGATGCACCTTCAGTTGAAGAATTGCAAGGTCTGTTTCAATGAGCATATTGAGTGGCTTACTTCGTAAAATCGGACAAGCCATTGGCGTCCTGTTTGGAGTAGCTACTCTGATCTTCATTCTATTTAATGTTCTATCGGGCGATCCTGCACGAATGATGATGGATCAGCGAGAAGACGAGGAAGTATTGGCGGCCATCCGTGCAAAGTACGGCTTGGATCAATCGCTACCTACGCAGTATTTCTATTACCTGAACGATTTGTCGCCACTCAGTTGGCATAGCGACGAAGCACAGAGCTACACGCACTTTGAGAATCACAATTATTCAGGTTTTGAGTTTGTGGGTATTGGTGAGGGGCACCTCGCGCTGAAGTGGCCCTATCTGCGCGAATCTATGCAACAGCAGGGTAGAGGCGTTCGAGATGTGATTGGTGAAACGCTTCCGAATACAGCTGTATTGGCAGTCACAAGTATCTTGATTGCAGTCCTTTTCGGAATACTCATAGGAGTCATCTCTGCCTTGTACAAAGATGGATGGTTCGACCGATTCTGGACGGTCGTTGGAACCTTGGGGATGTCTTTGCCATCATTCTTCTCCGCTATATTAATTGCTTGGCTATTCGGTTTTATCTGGTCGAGTTGGACCGGCTTGAGTATGACCGGTAGTTTGTATGAAGTGGACGATTACGGTACAGGTCGATATCTCGCTTTGGACAACCTTATTCTTCCCGCACTCACGCTCGGGATTCGTCCCTTGGGTGTAATCATTCAGCTGACTCGGAGCAGTGTGCTAGAAACCCTCAATCAAGATTATATCCGCACGGCAAGAGCCAAAGGGTTGAACACCATTCAAGTGGTTCGTCGGCATGTTTTGCGAAACAGCTTAAACCCGGTCGTAACCGCAGTTTCTGGATGGTTCGCTAGTATGTTAGCGGGAGCGGTCTTTGTGGAGTACATCTTTGGATGGAACGGCCTAGGTAAACAAATCGTAGATGCCCTCAATCAAAAGGATTTACCTGTGGTCATGGGAGCTGTTCTTACCATTTCTGCACTGTTCGTAATCATCAATATTTTGGTGGACTTTGTTTACGGGTGGTTGGATCCGAGGGTGAGGAGGGGATAGCGTTTAGCACTTAGCACGCAGCCACCAGTATTGAGTATCCAGTATCCGGTATCTGTTCAGAACAAACTCGCCCCGTCAGTCGAGCTTTCCCTTCTCGTGTTAGTTTGTACCTCGTACCCAGAACCCTGCTCCGATTTGCAAATTCTCTCCTCTCAAAATCCTACCTTGCATCTTCAATATCAAATTGAATATGAGAGCGAAAATTGTAGCCGGAAACTGGAAGATGAATACCGTTCCTTCAGATGGGGTTTCCTTAGTTGTAGACATTTTGGAGAAGTTGAATCCTACACAGATGGGGGATACGAGAGTGATTATCGCACCGCCGTTCACTCACCTTATCGATGTGATTGATCACGTTTGGGAAGAAGGGCATATTTCTGTCGCTGCACAGAATTGTCACCATGAGGATTCTGGGGCATACACCGGTGAGATTTCAGCAGGCATGATCGCCGATTTGAATATTGATGCAGTGATTATCGGACACTCTGAAAGAAGAGAATACTTTAAAGAGTCGGATGAGCTCCTCGCTTCGAAAGTAGATGCAGCCATTCGACATAGCTTGATGCCGATTTTCTGTGTTGGAGAATCGCTAGAACAACGTCAATCTGGAAATCATGAGAAAGTGGTTACCGAGCAATTGACTAACGGTCTCTTCCACCTTTCTCCAGAGCAGATGAAATCTGTGATTGTAGCGTATGAGCCAGTTTGGGCTATCGGTACAGGGGAGACAGCCACTCCGGAACAGGCGCAAGAAATGCATGCAGCCATCCGTGCACATCTTAGTTCGAAGTATGGCGATCTCGCTGAAGAAATCAGCATCCTTTATGGAGGTTCAGTGAAGCCTTCGAATGCAAGAGAGATTTTTGGAAAGCCTGATGTTGACGGAGGTTTAGTAGGAGGTGCATCTTTGGATGCCAGCGACTTTGTGAGTATTGTTCATGCCATGCAAACCGCTAAAGGAGGATTACGCGCAGTATGAACTACATCAAACTGACATTTCAAGTTGAACCTTTGGATCCAGGAAGAGAGATTCTCTACGCAGAGCTCGATGGACTTCCAGTGGAGACGGTTGTAGATACAGAGAACGGACTTGAAGCCTTCATTCCCAAAGAGGATTATACAGAGGTGTCATCCGAAGATTTTCCGATGACTATGGCTGTTTCCGAGCTTCAGTGGGAAGAAGAAGAAGTGGCTCAACAAAACTGGAATGCAGAATGGGAGAAGAATTTCAATCCTATTGATGTCGACGGGAAACTCTACATCCGCGCTCCATTCCACGAAAGTAAAAAGGGCGAGTTTGATTTCGAGATTGTGATTGAACCAAAGATGAGTTTTGGAACAGGACATCATCAAACTACCTGGTTAATGTGCTCTTATTTGTTAGACATGGAGCTGCAGGATAAGTCTGTCCTTGACATGGGCTGTGGAACGGCAGTACTTGCCATTCTAGCTAAGATGAAGGGTAGCGGATATACCGAAGGAATCGACATTGAAGAGTGGGCTGCTGAGAATTCGAAAGAGAATTGTGAGCGCAATGGAGTAGGAGATATCGCCATTTTTCACGGAGATGCAAGTCTTCTTGGCGAACGGACTTTCGATGTGATTATCGCCAATATCAACAGAAACATTCTCATAAGAGATATGCAATCCTATACTGACGTATTGAATCCTGGAGGGGCTTTACTTTTGAGTGGCTTCTACGAGAGCGATATCTCGCTACTCGAGGAAACGGGACGTCAATTGGGAATGACTCCATTGAAAACGCAGACGAAAGACGGCTGGGCTGCGTTGATATGGAACAAAGACTGAACACAAGCGCTATGATCAGATTTACGAAGCTCAAAGGGCTCGCAACTCTGTGCATACTGGCATTTTCAACACTTGCCTACGCACAACCGAGATCCTTTACTCATGAACCTCAGGCTTTCTACGAAGAACTCAATGAGTATCTCAGAGACATCGATGATGTTGAACGAGACAGTGTAGAAGCCCTCATGTTGAGCTTCCAGCCGGTATGGACCAATCTAGATGAGTCTGTTCGTGGCAATGTATATTCGGTTACCGATAATTTACTCCGTCGGAATTTAAAGGATTACAGCTCGTGGAGCGACTACATCCGACTCATCAATTATTTCCACAATTTCGAAACGCTTGAACTGAGTCAGGACGTTTGGAACTACTTCGCAGAGTTCACACGTCGTGGTAATCAACGGCAACATGTCGATTTAATTCACAATCTTCTCAAAGCAGTTTCTGGAGAAGTATTGAATGTCGAATCGCAATTCTACTGGGAAGCACGCTATGCGGCTCCTGATATTATTGTAGAAGATAAGATTTCAATCGCCTACACGGATGTGAATATGTTCTGTTCGAATGGGACAGACTCCATGGTGATTAAAAATGTAACCGGTTTGTACGACGTGGCCGATTTGAAGTTCCACGGCGATGGAGGAACCGTTACTTGGGAGAAATCAGGCTATTCTGAAGATTCGCTCTATGCTGAGCTCTTTTCGTTCGACCTGGATTTATCCCGACAGTATTACGAAGTAGACAGTGCGCGCTTGCACAGTAAGCTCTATTTGACAAGTCCGCTTTTGGGTGACTATCAAGACCGATTGGTGATTTCTGAAAATCAAGTGGGACGCCGTTTTCCGGTCTTCACGTCTTATCAATCCTTGGTCATTCCTGAAATCATTCCAAACGTGGACTATCGAGGCGGTTTCTCGGTGATTGGTGAGAATTTCGTGGCATCAGAGAACTTGCCCAAAACAGCTCAGTTCACCTTTAAATATGAAGGCAAACCCCTGTTCAAGTTTCGCTCGGATCTATTCTTGATCAACCAGCAACAAATCGCTGCGAGTGAAGCCTACGTTTCAGTGATGCTCGGGGAAACCGATAGCATGTACCACCCTAAATGTGCCTTGAGTTACAAGATTGAAACGGGCAACTTAAGCATTGTTCGTCCAACGGAAGGCATCGGACCTACCCCTTTCCACAACACCTTTCACAACCTCGATATTTTTGGTGAGCAGATCATTTGGCAGATGAACGATCCGAAGTTCTATTTCCAAAAAATGCAGACAAGCTCGGAGGAAACTATGGTCTTCGAGTCGACAGAATACTTCAGAAATGAGAGATTCGATGCATTGAGTGGCGGCTTCGGAGATAACCCACTCTTCGAGCTGCGTCGTGTCGCCTTGGCGAGAGATACCGCCGATATGCCCATTGAGATGGCCGCTAGTATGCTGAACATGAGCGCGGCTTCGGCAGAGCGATTCTTGCTCCTCATGTCGATTCAAGGTTTTGTGGAATACAACCGATTCAACCGCACAGTTTCCTTTACCGATAAGTTGTTCGACTACATTCTGAACTCAAGAGGTCGACGTGATTTTGATGTGATTCGATTTGTATCTACGGCACCTACAGGGCCTAACGCGGAAGTGTCCCTGCTCAACTATGACATGACCATAGCTGGTATCCGTGGTATTGCACTCTCGGATAGCCAGGAGGTGGCACTCTTCCCTGCTCGACAAATGATTACCGTTCACGAAGGACTTGATTTTGATTTTGATGGAGTGGTGGTAGCAGGTCGATTTACCTACTTCGCGCAGAACAACTTCTTCGATTACGACATGTTCCGTATCAGCATGCCGGATATCGATTCCATGCGATTCAAAGTACCAGAGTTCAATGCGAGAACATTACCGGGTACCCGTCCGAGATTGGTTCAGGTCCGAAATACTTTGCAGGATATCAACGGGGAGCTGCTGATTGACCGGCCGAATAACAAATCAGGTAAGGAACAATACCATGACTATCCCATCTTCAAGTCGGGTACGGGTAGCTTCGTTTACTACGATAAAAAGAACATCCACAATGGTGCTTACGATAGAGATGAGTTCTATGTGGAGTTAGAGCCCTTCGAAATCGATTCACTCGACAATACATCTACGGCTGGTTTGAAATTCTCTGGTGTGTTTGTATCCGCTGGAATCTTCCCAGATATGCAGCAGGACATTCGCGTTCAGGAAGATTATTCCCTCGGATTTAAAACTTCGACACCGCCTCAAGGGTTGCCTGCCTATGGTGGAGTGGGTACGTTTACCAATGACTTGGCCTTGTCGAACCGAGGCTTGGTGGGTACTGGAATCATTGAATACCAGACGGTCACCGCCCAAGGTGAACGATTCTTATTTTTCCCAGACAGCACCTACGGCGTGGCGCAGAGCTATCTCGCCGAAGCCCGGTTGGGACAGGTAAGCACACCACAGGCGACAAACAGCAATGTGATTTTGGATTGGCGCCCGTACGACGATGTGATGTATGCCACCTCACAGCAGACACCATTCCGCATGTATGATGAAGATGTGAATATGACCGCTGAAGGCACAATTGCCTACAGTAGCTCTGACTTACGCGGTGATGCCACATTGGATTTCTTGGATGCTCGTACCGTTTCAGACGACTTCCAGTTCTACAACCGAAGTTTTGAGGCGCAGAGCATGAACTTCAAAGTGAGGCCAGATGCATCTAGCGATTGGGCCTTTAGAATGGGCGATGCTAGAGGATCGGTTGATTTCAACCGCATGAAAGGGGAGTTCACCTTGAATGGAGGAGAGGAGTACATGGAGTTCAAGGCAAATGAGTACATCAGTTTGATGGACCATGCCGATTGGGACATACAGGAAAAGTGGCTTGAGGTAAACCACGTGAGCGGCGAATTGAGCCCGATGATCAGTGTAAACCGCACCCAAGATTCTCTTCGATTTGATGCTCAACGTGCGCGATTCGACTTAGTGCCGAGCTTGCTCGAAGCTTATGAAGTTCCACATATGGATGTGGCTGATGCTCGCATCTTCCCAGACTCTGGTTACGTGGCCATTGAGGCCGAAGCCGACATGCGAAGGTTGCAGAATGCACGCTTGATTGCCAACCGCGAAACGCAGCTTCACACCTTTAGCGAGGGGTCGTTGAAGGTAAAAGCGAGAAACGACTATCGCGGCAATGCCGTGTATGAATATATCGATGCCGATGGCGTGATTTGGCCATTGTATTTTGAATCGGTGAAAGCAGATCACGGTATCACTGTCGGGCACGCAAATGTGACTCAGGAAGATGCCTTCTACTTGTCGTCCTTCTTTGGGTACTATGGTCAGGTGGACCTCAGGGCTCCTGATCGCGTGCTGGATTACAAGGGCTTTATCTTGATTCAGCATACCTGTGAGAACTTGGAGACCGATTGGTTTAGAATTGACAGCAAGATTGATCCGGACGATATCATCATTGACTTACCGGAAGACAATCCGAGTACCGCAGCCGATAACGTTTACACCGGTATTTACTTGGCGCCAGACAGCTCGAGTATTTACACTGGATTCTTGAACAGGGATGCATCGAGACTCGATCAGGAATTGATTTCCGCGACGGGAGTGTTGTACTACGACTATGAGTTGAGCAGCTATATCATCACGCCTAGAGAACGATTGGAGAATGAATACTATCCAGGTTCGTATGTAGCCTTCAATAACGCTACTTGTGTGATGACTGGTAAAGGTAAGATCACGTTGCATCCAGAGCCGGGTAGAGCGGAAATTCAGGCCTATGGTGTGATAGAGCACGATTTGAATTCCGATGAATTAACCATGGATGTGGCCTTGGAATTCGATTTCTTCTTCTTGGAGGATATCATGGATCGAGTGGCGACAGACATCAATGCAGATCCGAGTGCATCAACCATCAACTTGGATAGGGAAGCCTATGGAATTGCCATGAGCTACATGTTTGATGATGAAGATGATCGAGCAGATTATTTTGAAGAAGTGAATAATTTTGGTGCCACGGAAGATGTCCCAAGAGAGTTGGAGAACAAGATTTTCATCTCACAAATGAGTTTAGCTTGGAATGAAGAGAAGCGCTCATTCTTGAGTGAAGGTCCGATTGGCATTGGCAATATTGGCGACATTCCTGTGAACCGAAAGGTGGAGGGCTTGTTTGAAATTACGAGGAATAGAAGACGTTTTGAGACGTACTTGTTCTTGGAGCCAAGCAGAGATTACTACTACTGGCAATACGTTCGCAACAGTCTACAGTTCTTCACTCCAGATACCGAAACGATGGTGTTGATGAGAGATGTGGAGCCAGACGACCGTACTATCGAACGCGATGATGACAATGCACGTTACGTGTACGGACCAACCTCTAGAGGACGAGTGAGCTTATTCTTGCGCAGACATGGAATGGAATAGACACATAAATGCGATGGAGCCGGAGAGGGAAGAAGCCTCTCAGGTGGATGTGCTTGTTGAGGAGTACTTAGAGAATGTGATTGTGTTGTACAATGACGATGTAAACACTTTTGATGATGTCATCGAAGCATTGATTGAGGTTTGTGACCACAAATTAGAGCAGGCTCAGCAATGCGCTATGATTACCCATTACAAAGGTAAGTGTGAGGTACTTAGTGGCAGCCTCGACGACCTGCGTCCGAAGTGCGATGCCTTACAGCGCCGAGGTTTATCCGCAGAAATTCACTGAACCCCTTGCGGGGTTAAAAATGGGGTGTATATTTGCAGCCTCGTAAGCAACAAACCCGTTTGCGAGCACCGGCTGGACAGCCGACTACATATACAAAAAGGCTCCGTAGCTTAACTGGATAGAGCACCTGACTACGGATCAGGAGGTTCGGGGTTCGAATCCCTGCGGGGTCACAAAAAGCCGAGGTTTTACCTTGGCTTTTTTTATTCCCGGCAGGGTGAAATGCCAAGCTTTGCTTGAGCATTTTGACGAGGAGAATTGTAATGAAGACTCTGAGGCACGAAGCATCTTTTTGTGGGATTAAATCCAATGTGCAAGGGGATGCCACGAGGCACAATCAGCCTAGCATATTATCTTCCTAGAATCTGTATATTTCAAAAAAATCTCTCTCTATGAATAGATCAATTGCAGTTGCTCTTTTTTGTGTTCTAACACTGCCTCTACTCGGACAAAATATAGGATATGGTGGTTCCGCTCTTTGGGAGCCTTTTTCCAATGTTGTGGTCAATGATATGGTAATTGATGAAGATAACAACGCCTATGTTGTTGGTCATTACAACGGCTATTTGGATATCGATCCAGGCCCAAGTTCCAGCTTTATTCAGTCACCCGATTTGTTGGAGGACAATGGATTCATATTAAAACTAGACTCCGCCAGAAATCTTATTTGGTACAGATTAATTGAGTCGACCTCAACCTGTCAGTTCAGTAGAATTGGCTTAAACGAACATGGGCAGATTATTGCTACCGGCCGTTTCACGGGGATGACCGACTTCACTCCGCACGCTTCGCCGACAACTAATGGTGTAGCTTCGGATGGTGCCTTTGTGCTGAGCTACGACACCAGTGGAACTTATCAATGGGGACATTGGGTCAAAGGTTATTTTTCTGGAGGTCGTCCTAGATTCCAAGATTTCGTATTTGATCGAGATGAATGGGTAATCGCCCTCAGTGGAAGAGATTCAATCTATCTAAACACCAACAATACCGCTTATGGGTTCAATACACCCGACCCCAGCGCGGCGCTGCTAAGAATTGACACCTCTGGTGTGCTTCAATCATTTGATCGGATAGGAACGGATACTTCTTATGTGTCAACGATTGAATTGGCGATAGATGCTGATCGATCAATCTACTGTTCCTTTGAATTTGAAGGTCTGGTTGATATAGAGTGGGGACCTGGTGTGACGAATGTATACCGTCAACCTTCTCTTTCGCCTAAATGGGCCAATGTCACCTATAAGGTGGACTCTTCAGGCCTTCTGCTGTGGCACAATGTATTGACAGGTAGTGGGTCCGTCGAAACAGATCAGCTATTGGTTGATAGTCTTGGTCAAGTATATATATGCGGTGATTTTGCGGAATCTATAGATTTCGACCCTACATCTGGAACAGATATTCAATCTACCTCCAGTGCATTCCGAGATGCATTATTTCTAATGAAATTGAACCCGAACAATGGCTCCAGACTTTGGAATCAAATCACTCCTGAGACCCCCAGCTTCGGATTTCGATATGTGGATATAGTCTCAGTTGAAGACGGAGGAGTACTAGCGGCAGGAGTGTTTCGAGATTCGTTAGATATTCACCCAGGTTTTCCGATAGATTATCGGGTGAGTAATGGATTCGCTGATATATTCATGCAGCGATTTGACAGCACTGGTGTGCTGCAAACGGCATTTACTTCGGGACTTAGTGCAGACGATATCCTTGTTCGTTTAGCTTCTGCTCCTGGTCATGTTTATCACTATTCGGGAATGACAGAAGGCACAGGAGACCTTAACCCTGGCCCTGGGGTTGATAATTACTCAAACATCGAGACGGCATTTGTGACTACAATTTCAGAATGCCAAACGGATACTGTGGTAAATCAGTTTACTACTTGCCGTTCTTATGAAGTGACGCCAACCTTCATCATTGACCAAACAACAGACACTATTATTACACTGAGCAATGCCTATGGATGTAACTATACTGTTCATTTGATTGTAACCATCTCTCCCATAGACACCGCACTGCAGCTCAGTTATGGAGACTCAATATTAACGGTTGGAGAAAGCAATGCAAGTTATCAATGGTATCGATGTGATTCAGGGTTTACGGTGATTACCGGCGCCGTTCAACAGCAATTGAAAGTAACGAGTGATGGACAGTATGCCGCGGTTGTGGATGTCAATGGTTGTTTGGATACCACTGCTTGTTTCAATATTTCCAACTTGGGTGATAAAGAACTCATTTCCGTACCGATTGTCGTTTATCCCAACCCGACACAGGGTGACTTGACAGTTCACTGGCCTAACAGATCAAGTCAGTGTGAAATCGAGGTCGTAGATATGATGGGTAGGATCGTTTTTAAAGCACAGTATGACAATGCTGAAGAGAACATTGTGTTTTCGTTGCAACACTTGAAGTCTGGAACTTACGTCATCCGCGGAATGGCAGATTCTGGATACTTTGAAGAAAGGTTGGTTCTACTGGACTAGGCAAGAACGTATTATTGCGTAAGTTGAAATGATGATAATTAGCTTCATAGCTCATATGAAATCAGCATTGATTAGCATGCAACTTACCGTACTGAAGTTGAGGCTCTAGATAAAAATTCATTTCGCATCTCTTCGCGTGTGTAGTAGGAAGACTGAATCGATGTTGCGAAGACTTTCTTATTGGTGATTAGGTTTTCATAACTTATACTTCGCACAATTGAATTCCTTTGAATTCCTTCGAGAAAGAAAACTGCGAAGCTATGCTCATGAAGAGCAGAGTTAAACATCGAAGAATGAATAGGAGGGTCACTTCAATCACAGTACCACTAATTGCTGCAAT
>JABXHW010000005.1 GCA_013373425.1 Flavobacteriia bacterium | reverse complement strand
CACCCAAACGTGGGAAGATGGCAAAAACTATTGCCAGTGGCTGGGTACGATTACCGCTCTACCTTTTGATTTACCTACTGAAGCACAATGGGAGTATGCTGCTCGCAGTCGTGGTCAGCACTATTATTTCGCCACTAATAATGGCTATCGTCAAAAAAAAGATTCTAGCTACTATGACCCAACCACTGGCTACTGGATTGATTACACCGATGATGAGGTTAATGCGTCTACTCGCATTACTAATGTCGATACCTTCCCGCCCAACCCCCTTGGTGTCTATGGCATGACTAATCAGGTGTCAGAATGGGTTAACGACTGGTACGCCAAAGATTATTACCTAAATTCCCCAGAGCATAACCCTCAAGGGCCAGAAAGCGGCACAGAGAAAGTATTGCGTGATGCCAGCGGTGTGACCATGACCTTCTCTCGAATGCATTCGGCAGGCTTTGACAGCTATGAACCTGGAATAAGCTTTCGCTGCGCCCTGCAACAGGCTGCGCCTGTGAAACGATAAAGAGCCGCCGTCGGCATGGTATACTCAATGCCGACGGCGCTATGCAATATAACGTGATTACACGTCGCGGTTATTGTTATGGAGACTCTTCAAACTCGCATATTGCTGCCGCACATCCTCTAGCTTATCTTCTATCTGCCTATAGGTTGATGGCGTGAAAGCCAACTCAAGACTCGTCTCTGCGGGGTGAATGTCACTCTTCTGCGCCAGTGTTTGCACCCAGCGGTTAAACTGTCGCTGCTGGTTTCTATCTAAAATATAATTAATGCGATTCAAGTTATGAAACAATTCATCATCGGTGGTTTGCTTTTCGCCTTGTGGATTCATTCTCGCTAACACTTCTTCAAACTTACGCCAACTCATCACACAGGCGGATAACAAGGCACAAATCGCTTTTTCTTGCTCTTTCTCAAAAGATTCTACAAAGGTTTCACATAACGTATCAAGCATCATACCGATGGTCTCGGGTAACAGTTTGTCGGGCGACACTCCCGACCAAACCTCTTGGTTAAGAATACGCTTCGCTAACAGCGCTGCTTCATGTTGACGAGATTGTCTATCTAAATACCATTTATCCAATGCTGATTCGCCTGCTTTGATTGCATTCATCAACGCGCCTGACGGATTGGTAATGATGTTCGTGGCAAACGCCATATAGCTGGCGCTCACCAAAAATTCATACATTTCTTCATTCACATTTTTAAGTTGACGGTAATCCACGTACTGCACTCCGTCCCACACCACTTGTGCCAGCGACCAGATATGCTCAAAATTGACTGACGCCCCAAAACCACCACTGCCTCCCGGCCCCCAAACAAGGCGAGCGTTACAGTGAAAAATCAATTGGCCTTGCACTAATTCTATATAAAAATCCGCGCCCACACCGCCACCAAAGGCCAGGTTGCCTTCCGCCTTAATGGTCGCCAGTGCATCAAATTTTGGGGTGGTATGTTGTGGGTTTTGCCATTCAATCCCCCCCGTCAGCTCTCCCCCCACTTGTGCCCCCGCAAATCCTTCCGCTTTCACTCCTATACGCCCTCGACTTTCACTCATCGAGATTGACGGTGCTAACAGCACACTGTGTCCCGCCACTTGCTCCTGCCCTTGATTGCTCACCTCAGCTGTGGCGCTGCCCATCGCACCCACAAAGCAGCTCATTGTGATACAGGCATTGGTTCGAAATCGACCAAAAGAGTGCTCCTGGGGATTACCGTTTGCGTCGGTGTAACTCAGAGATACCGGAAACCCAGCCTCATAAGGCAAATATGAGTTCAACTGAACCGACGCCTCAGCCAGTGCTATTTTGGCTGAGGCACTGACACCAACATCCACATTTCCATCCATGGGCTTTATGTTCGATTTTATTGCCACACCGGCACCCCAACGTAGCAGTTGTGCCTCCGCACTGGTCGCAAATCGTGTATCACCGTCTTGATTAAGTAAGTAATGTGCCGCTTTCCATTCTTGTGCACTTCCCCCGTCGGCTTTCCACTCTTTAATCACCGCCTCAATCGATGGGCTTTGGATGTCTTTGGAGATGTCTCGTTTAATATCTTCTAATATTGCACTTTTAAACTCATCAGTACGACCATTGCGCAACGAAGAGATCGATTTTTCCGTGATGTTACGCTTGTGCCAGTAACGCTTCTCTGCCTCTAAGTACTCGGCTCGGACATATACAAAGCTATTACGCTTCACCGAAAAGAATTCAACCACATGCCTTTTCGCTGGTTTGGTGGTTAAGGTTTTACTATTAGCGAAGTTATCCAACGTGATTTTGCCTGTTTTCGGCTCTTGAGGCTGCGTCGAAGCCGTTTTCGCAGCCTGCTTTAAAGCTTCATAGTACTTAAGATCCTTATTAATAGACTTCAATGTCTGCTCTTTCAACACTCCAACCGATTCCTCGATAGTAAACAATGGTGGCTGGTATAGATAAATGAAGGTACGTCGCTTCTTAAGTTTGGTAATTTCCGAATCCACTAGCTTCAAGTTTTCCTCAGGCGGTGGTACTTGAGGTATATCATCTTTATGAGGTGTATCAGCCTCATGAGCAATAACCCCGGCATTAGCCGCATCAATGGCCCACTGTTTTCTTTTGTTTTTGTGCTCAATCAAGGCCTCTAGGGTGGCATGTTGAGGATCTGGTGCTTGTGCTGACATTTCATGATAAGCCGCAATTACTGGCTCAATTTCTGCGACCTCTTTATCCAGCGCTGCCAGCGATTTTTCATCCAAACAATAGTATTGTTGCCCTTTATCGTCCGTTTGAAAAAGCAAGTCCTTGATATCCACTCCTTGGCATTGAGGGGGCGCTTCTAAGCATCCTGATGTTGACAATGGCCGCTGAGTTTCAGCCGGAGCGACGGTGACAATAGGCGACATATCTTCCTCAGATTCTGGCACTTGAGGCAGTACAATGACATCGCCGACATGAATGAGGTTGGGGTTGGGTTGATACTTTGGGTTTAACGATAATATCTGATTGAAGCTCATCCCTTGCTCTATCGCAATACCCAGTAATGTATCGCCCGATTTTACGGTGTAGCTACGACTCATGCGGACTCCGATTGCGATTGAATTGCGGTCATAATAGTGGTCATGTTTTCGATATGCTGAGAGGTCACATTCCATGATGAAAGTGGAGCTTTACTACTTTGAAGAGAAGACCATTTGGCTTGCAACCATTGCTGATGATACCAATATATCGAATGCACTTGAGGCAGAAACACTTGCTTCTCTTCTGTTGATAGTGCTCCCATCAAAGGTAAGAGCATTCTTGGTTCGTAATAGCGAAAAAAGGTCGATGTATCGTTTTTTAAAACGGTAAGTCGATGTCGTAACGTGTCCAAAAGTGTCGCGACTTCAACCGTATTATCCGTCAGCAAGACACACCCTATTGGTAACGTTTCGAACTGTTCCAGCCAAGAGACTTGCAAAGATGGATAGTGCGTGACATCAACCAATACAGGTCCTTGCTCTATATGTTGATATGCCGTATCCGTAAATAAAGAGGCAAAAAATGGTGCCTCCTCTCCATGTTGGTTTACGTGTTGATATATGCTCTGCTTCCAGTTAGGCATCAATGCCGACTCAATTAAAAGATAAACCTTTGCTTCGCCAAAGCCGATGTTTATCGGAGACTGCTCAAGTACTTGTATCCCCCAATCGGGCTCTAACCATGAATTTGACATGCGCCCCCCTGACCACAGTTACACAACTCTTTCATTAACGCCCCTGTATTCACCATGACACTGTATTGTGTCGCGGTGATTGATTCTGGCGTGACAGGCTCAGGTGCGTCAACTGACTCAACCCCGTTCGGCAGTTGTGCCATTTGTCCGCCAAAACCGCTACCATTGCCCGCACTGCCACCAGAGTTAAGTTTGATACCTGGCCCAACTAAGCTCACGCCAGACGCGTCCACTTTTACAAAGCTGCCACCGGCTTTTAT
>JABXHW010000055.1 GCA_013373425.1 Flavobacteriia bacterium | reverse complement strand
TCAAGCGAAGCTTCTACAAGAAGGTCACCCATTGTTTGACCGTACTTGTGATAGTAGAATTGAAGTTTTGGATTTGTCAACGACGACATATCGAAATATGGCGTGTTCACGTACCCTTCGGCTCCCAAACTACCGCTAGAAGTTTCGAGATAGAGGTAATTACCTCCGGTGACATCGCCACTAGGTCCAGTGTTACTAGACGAAGTGGTGTTAGGATCTAATGTCCAGTCAGGGTCGACTGTCGACACACGATCCCAACATGGGTCGAACGTTGTAGTTCCGATCCATGTAGGCCCATCGAAATCTTCCGTGTAGGGAAAAGTGGAGACAGCTGTACACTGGCCATAGGTAACATAGGATACCATAAGAGCCAACAGTCCACCCCACCATCGTAGAGATTTTCTCATAGCGAAGATTTTGTGTTGAAAAATGAATAATTGCGCGACATCCACCAAATGATGGATTGTATCAAATATAAAATTAAATACGACTTAATTGCAATTGTAACCGTCTTATTTGAAATGAAAAAGCCCCACTGGCATGAGTACCAGTGGGGCTTGATTTATATAGGACTATCTACTCTTAGTGCAGCGTTAGCGGCAGAGTTTCAACTCCTTTGTCACCAGTGAGTCGTACAAAGTACGCGCCACGTGGGTACTCGCTCAAGTCAGCGCTCCAAATGAACTCGCCGTCGATTCTACCCAACTGCTCTGCATAGAGAACCTGACCTTGCAAGTTCACAACTTCGAGCAACATCTCCTGTGCTTCCACGAGCTCGAGGCTCAAGGTAACGTTACCAGTAGACGGGTTAGGGAACAATCTTACGTCGCTCACACCTGCAAGCTCTGTCAAGTTGATACCTGCAACAGTTACAGAATCAGAGATAGTATCCGCTCCACAATCGTTGTAAGCAATCATTGTCACATAGTATGTGCCATTGCCTCCGTAGATGTAAGTTGGATTCGTACCTGAAGCTGTTCCCATGGCAGTGTCACCGAACATCCAGTACAGTGAGTCAGCATCTGTAGACGCAGAACCGTCGAATGCAACATCACCAATACCGTACGTTGGATTCCCAGTGAACGAAGCCGTTGGCAACGCTTGGATTCCGTAAGTAACAGCAACTTTGTTAGGGCTACAAGAGTTCGAAGCGCGATACTTCAAACGACCGTTGAAAGAACGCGGGTTGTTAGTACCACCGAATGAAGAGCACAATCCAATACCTGTAGTGATAGACATATCAGCATTTGAGTAAGTGAATGAGCCATTCGTATAGCTTGCCGGGAACTCAACGTAAAGTGCTACAGCACCTGCAGGAAGCACCAATGGAGTAGTGAAATTGAAGTGACTCGCGTTGCCTAAACCTGCAGAAGTTACAGATCCCGTTTCGTGAGTTGTCCAATCCGCTGCATTGGTTTCACTGCCTGAGAAAGATCCCATCTTATAGTGAACAGTCACATTGAACTGTGAACCTGCAGCAGTAGTAGTGCTCATTGCAACACCTTCAAGTACAATCTGCTTGTTCAATGTCAAGTCGAACATGTTACCACCGCCACAGCTGTTACCACCTGCGAACGTAGTCTCGATTGAATCTAGACCGCTAGTTACATAACCCAAGTAATAAGTAGTCTGGTTTGCATCAGCTGTCACAGAAAGTGTGTCGCCAGTAGCAACTGGAACTGTATCTGTAGCATTCGCATACCATCCGTGAATTACACCTGTTTGTGAAACAGCGTGAAGATCAATTTGGGATCCTTCACAAACTGTGTCCGCAGCCATAGCCATTGGCTCGTAAGAGATGTAGCTAGCTGAAACTGCACCTGTGGTGTCGTTAGAGCTGTCACCATCCATGGCAAGTACAACATCACCCACAACTGTGATGTTACCACCGTTATATGTATTCACTGTACCTACAACGATAGTGTCTTCTGCTGTTGAAGGTAATGAACCGTTGTAGTTGGTAGTCAAGTTTGCACTTACAGTACCAGATACAGTAGCGTTCACTGTCATATTAGTGATGGTGTTCAAACCGATGTTGCGAACGATAACGCTCACTACAACATTCGAGTCACCACAACCGCTTCCAGCTGGTTCGTAAACCATAACTGCTTCAGCATCCCAATCTAGAGGAGTGTACTCATCAGCACCCATATCTACAGTAGTAGAAGGAGTCTGTGGACGAGCATCACCGTCGATATCAACATTGACACCTACAGAGTTATCACCCACGTCATTTGCCAATGCACCTGTCAAGTGAAGGTCGGTTGGGCTCAAGAACAATGGATCACCAGAAAGGCTGTTTTGGTTTTCGCCAGGGTAAGCAGCCTGTAACGCGGCTAAATCGGCATATGCACCTGGCCATTCTACTAGGCTACCAGCGCTTGTTCTGTGGTACAAGTTATAATCGAATGTAGAACCTGTATCCGGAGCAACGCTAAAGTCCATAGCTACGTTTCCTTCAGCAACAATAATGTTGTTTCTGAAGTCGTAATTAGTGGTTGAGAAGTCTCTCCAGCCATAACCAGCTGATAGGATTGTGTTGTGATAAACGTTCACATCGTGGCTGCTACCAGTAACATAAACACCAGAATAAGTAGTAGAAGTACCATTATTGATGACCATGTTGTTGATGATATTCGCCTCACCATTAGGGTCTGAGAAGTTCATACCCGGAATGTACATTGGGTAGATCGAACCGATAGTGTAATTGGCGATTACGTCCATATTATCGTTGTAATATAGATACATACCGTAGTTGGACGTATTCCGAGGGTTACTAACCGTATTCTCTTCAACAAGAACATTGTTGTAATAATAAACACGGATACCATAATAATAGTAATCAGTAACCGTATTGCCTTCAATTGTAATATCGTCAATCTTTACAGAGGTACTCGATCCACCATAAGCTGTGAAGCCATAGTAAGAACCGATCAATGTGTTGTTACGAACAACTAGATTATTCACATCAGCACCCGTCGCGCTTGGGCTCGTAGTTGATCCAGTTACAGCGATACATGCGGTTGCCGAAGAAGTAGCGCTCACGCCATTAATAATGGTGTTTCCTTCAATAGTAACATTATCACTGTTGCCCATCAAGCGAACACCTACACCACTACCAAGGCTATCAGACATGGTCATGTTCTTCAAAGTGATGTACTGTGCGTCAACGAGATCCCACATTGGAGATGCACCCGCTGCGTAAAG
This sequence comes from Flavobacteriia bacterium, assembly GCA_013373425.1. Taxonomy (GTDB): domain Bacteria; phylum Bacteroidota; class Bacteroidia; order Flavobacteriales; family Schleiferiaceae; genus Phaeocystidibacter. The sequence goes on along the minus strand of JABXHW010000055.1, from coordinate 8,548 downwards.
TACTGCGCTGTTCATACCGTCGAATGTGATGGTATTCGTTGCGCTCACTCCTGATACAGATCCGATGTTCAACGTGCTGCTGATAGTATCGTTACTCATGATTTGGAAAGTAACCGGACCACTAACACCACAAATCAATTCTGCAATGGCAGTATCGAGATCTGAGAAGTTGTTTGGACCAGGAGTACCACCAATAGTGTAAGTACCACTCAATTGAGCAGAACAAGCAGTCAAGAATGAGTAAGGACCGTACTGAGTTCCATTAGGATCACAGTTGTTAGTCACGTAGAACTCATAACACGTGTTCGGGCTTAAACCACTAAGAGTGTAACCTGGCTGTACTGCAGTAACTACAGTGCCAACACCTGTACCCGGAGTGAATCCACATGGACCCCACTCAATATCGTAGTTAGAGCTTGTAAAGGCAGACCAATTCAAATCAGCTGCTGAAGAAGTGATATTCTCAGCAAATCCACCTGAAACTACAGAACAGCTTGGACCATTCACTACAGAGAAGTCATCAATAGACATATCACCTGTGAATGAAGTACCACGCTCACCGCGGAAACGTACTTGAATCGTGTCGCCTACGAATGCCGCCAATGGAACCTGAACTTGAGTCCAAGGATCTGAACCAGCTGTTTGCTGCTGACCAGAAATTGTAAACACATCGTCTACCCAGATAGAACCGTTCCACACATCAACGTGAAGTGTAGACATTGTCGCACCATACATGTGGTAGTAGAACTCCATAGTAGGAGTCGTCAATGAAGACAATTCAATACCCGGAGATAGCAAGCTTCTCTCAGCACCTGAAGTAGAAGTCTCTAAGTACATATAACCACCACCTACAGTGCTAGGTGTAGTGTTATCGTAGAATGGTCCAGTACCTGTAGAGTTCTCATTACCACCAGAAGCATCTTCAGATTCCCAACGTAGAGTAATTGTGTTCGGGTCAGTTGACCAACAGTTCTCCCATTCGTTGTTTGCATCAGCCGTACCGTAAGACGTCATGGTGAAGTCTTCGAAGTAAGGAGCTGAGAAGTATGCAGGACAAGTAGTTGTAAATGAGAACGGACCAGCCCAAATACTGTTGCTAGATCCACAATCTGTTTGAATGTAGACATCGTAGCACGTTGCTGGCATCAATCCACCGATTCCTGAAGTGTCAGAATTCAATGAACTAGTCATTCCAGTTCCTTGAGCATATCCACATGGGCCCCACTCGATATTGTATGATGTTGCTGATGAATCAGCTAAGAATCCAAAATAAACTGAATCCTCAAAAAGCTGAATAGGTGCAAAACTAAATGGTTCCTGACATGCTGGTGGAGTACGAACTTCTACATTGTCTATGAAGAAGTCAGTATCCTCGTTTGAAACTGTTGATCTGGTGTAGAACCCGATATGAACAATTCCATTATAACCTGAGATTTGATAAACTTCGTGAGTTCCAATCGCATCGATCGGATTACTCTGATGGTACGAAGTAATAATGTTACTTCTTGGGAATGTAGCTCCTCCATCAGTGGAAATTACTACGTGCACAGTGTCATCAACACCGATAATGGCATCTGCAGTCTGAGCATATTCAGTCCATGCAACATCATACTCTAGATTGTAAGTGTTACCTGTCCCAAGGTCAATGGCAGGAGTAATCATCCACTGGTGTGGAGAACCTGTCGACCAGATGTTCATGCGTGCACAAGTTGATGCTCCAGAAACGTTTCCAAAGTTATCCTGTACCCAGCTTGAGCTTCCATAAGACAAAGCACTGCCTAATGTACCAACTGCTTCGAAAAAGTCATTTGGAGGATATCCGTTATTGAAGTCTTCCAACCAATCTGGTACATATGCAGTACAAATGGTGAATGGTCCCTGTTGAAGAGAGACACCATTACCCGCGCCAGAACAATCTGACTGGATGTATACGTCGATACATGTTCCTGCAGGTAGACCTGTAAGATTTACAGTGTCGTTCGCTGAAGTCGTAACTGTACCTGTACCTGCAGTGTATCCAGTTGGTCCCCATTCTACAATGCGAGAGGCTCCAGCAGCAGCAACGAAAGTTACCTCTGCAGAAGAAGAAGTTATATTGAATGAAGAGAAGTTCGTTGGATCTGGACATGGTGGTGTATTGCGAAGAGTTACATCGTCAATTGCCATGTCACCACCAAAGCTTGCTCCACGTACACCGCGGAAGCGGATTTTTGTAAGTGCAGTATTGTATGCATCGAGATCAACAACGCGCAATGCCCAAGCATCTGTTTCAGATGACTGCTGAGCACCTACCAAGCTGTCTACAGCAATCCAGGTCGCACCTGTATCCACTGATACTTCGATGTACATTCTGTTGATGTCCGCTCCATACATGTGGTATGAGAACTTGAGCTCTGGGTCTGTTAGAGACGTAAGGTTTGCATCTGGTAATTGAGCCAATGCATCACCACCTGAGCTAGAAGCTTCTGTGTAGAGATACTGACCGCTGCCCGAAGCATCGCTGCTTGGACCCGTGCTACCCGAACCTGTGAAACCAGAGTTTACCTGCCAACGGTAAGATCCCGCTGAGGTCACTGACCAACAAGCGTCATACGTAGTGGAAGGTGACCAAACATTTGTGCTGTCGAAGTTCTCCACCCATGGGAATGAAGAAAGAGTCACACACGGTGTAAGCGCACTAAGTGGTCCAGCAAAACTAGATAAAGCTCCACCACCACAATTCGAACGCACATACACATCATACGATGTATTAGGCGATAGACCCGTGATTTGTGCACTTGTAGCAGAAACGCTAACTGTAGTACCGAGTCCTGGAGTGAAGCCAGACGTACCGTACTCTACATCATAGTTTGATGCGTTACCTGACCAGCTCACATCCATAGTAGTGGCAGAAACAGCATCTACGCTCAAACAAACTGGTGGAGTACATCCAGTGGACGCAGCTCCATCATAAACAGCAATAGAGTCAATGGCCATATCGCCATAGAAGCTAGAGCCACGGATACCCGTAAAACGCAACAAAGTTGACGACGACTTTACTAAAGTCAGGTCAACTGAGTCAAGCGTCCATGGGTCGGTAGTTGCAAAGTGCGTCTCACCAACAATTCTGTAGATTTCGCACCAAGTGTTACCCGAGTCAAGCGAAGCTTCTACAAGAAGGTCACCCATTGTTTGACCGTACTTGTGATAGTAGAATTGAAGTTTTGGATTTGTCAACGACGACATATCGAAATATGGCGTGTTTACGTACCCTTCGGCTCCTAGACTACCACTAGAAGTCTCTAAATAGAGGTAATTACCTCCTGTAACATCTCCACTAGGTCCAGTGTTACTAGACGAAGTAGTGTTTGGGTCGAGCGTCCAATCTGGATCGACTGTCGACACACGGTCCCAACAAGGATCAAAGGTAGTCGTACCTATCCAAGTTGCCCCGTCAAAATCTTCCGTATACGGAAAGGTGGAGACTGCGGTACATTGAGCACTGACATCGTGCGACAATGCCATCGTCAATACAGCTCCACACCAGAGTAAAATTTTTCTCATGGCGAAGAATTTGTGTGAATAATTTAACATGATTCGTCCTCTCAAAACGAAACGTGCATTCCAAATATAGCGGATTCATTGACTATTACAATAGAAACGAATGAATAAACTGACATTTTTCACCTGCATCTGCACACCATATTGCCCGTGCCTAATAACAATCCCCACTCATAGCGGGATTTCAGCGAATGATTTTTTTACTCTCCACCCCAACCCTCCACGATTACAAGACGTAAAGATTATATCAACAACACAGACACAAAATGCAAATCAGGGACTTCATAGAAGACCATCACGCCTTCATTAAAAGGATTGAGGATCGACTATCGGCTTTTCAACGTACATCAGACCCATACTACCTTGAAGAACTGAACCAACTCATTCAACGAAAGAAACGTGCAACCTCCAGTTTTTACGTTGAATCGCAGTTTTCAGAGACTACTGAAGAAAATTTCCTTCAGAAGCTTCAAAGCGCATATCCTTCTCTTACCTCTCACGAATTGCGCATTTGTACGTTGTTAAAACTTGGACAAAGCTCTAAGTCAATTGCCAATGGTCTTTCCATTAAACCAGCTTCTGTAGATGTGGCTCGACACCGCATTAGAAAGAAGTTGAACCTGAATGGCGGTGAAAGTCTAGCTCGTTTTCTAAACAAGCTGTAATTCCGTTCCTGAAAACACAAAAAGCGTGATCTGAAATAGATTCACGCTTTTTTGCAGTTGTAGTTAGTCACCCGACCAGTCTGTGGGTCGGAAAGTAGACTATATTATATGTTATAGAGATATCCTTAAGGTTATCGTGGATTTATCTCGGAGAACTCATCGTTACGAGGTAGCGCATGATGGTCTCTTCCTGTTCAGCGGAAATCTCAATTTGTCGCCCCCTCGCCTTATTGGCCATGTTTGGAGTGATACGTTGCCATTGTTCAGGTGTATAAGCTATAGGATCTTTCAAACCGTGACACCTCGAACATTTATCTTCATAGAGGCCCTTCCCTTCTATCAACTTTGCAACCGTTAAATCCGGATAAGTAGACTCCATTCTCTCCACATCCATTTGCGTAGGTGTAGTCAGTTTCAATCCTCCACAGGATACAATGAAAATTAAAAGAGCAGCTAATGAAAGAATTCGTTTCATGGTTGAATGTCTATTGGGTTGAACTCCAAGGTAGCGAATTTCAACATCGCTCTACACAGGCCATAAAAAAAGCCGATGCTTTCACATCGGCTTATATTCTATCTAAATCTGAAGATGAGTTATTCTTTCACCTTCATTACAAATTCATACTCTTTGTGAGGGTAACATGATACGACATAATACTCTACTGGGTATTTACCCTTTTCCAGAACACAAGTAAGTGATGCAGCACTCTCCATGCTCACTTTCACTTTCACTTCAGCATACTGGCTTACGTCGATTTTCTTGGCAGTTCCTTCAACTCCATTCACAGTCCATTGCACTGGAGCACTTGATTCAAAAACCAAATGGTACTCAGGCTGCTGATACTTGAAGTTGTCTTCAGAAACATCTGGGGTGCACGCAATAAATAGTAGGGGGGCTATTAAAAGAGTCAGAAATTTGATCTTCATATCATTGCGGTGTTTAGCGTGTAAGAACATACTTACACCACAAACATAACTCCCCCACCCTATAGGAATCAGGAATTTTATACGAAATGACAGAATTTGACTACAGACCTACGAGAATCCTCGATGTTTGGATTTCCAAGTTTTGACATTTTTTGATTTTTTCTCGATTTCACCGGTCTCTAATTCACTCTAACGCCCCGTAAACATTGAGATCTACGATTATAAAAAAATTTCAAAAAAAGATTGAAAATCATGAATCCAGGACTCAATCTTCGACGAATGAACATCAATTTTAGATTTTAGGTCGACAACCCTCGCATAGTTGACGGTTTCTTTTTAATTTCGCCGCTCCAATATTGGTCCGGTAGCTCAGCTGGATAGAGCATCTGCCTTCTAAGCAGACGGTCATAGGTTCGAATCCTATCCGGATCACAAAATCATAAAAGCCAAGGTTTGCACCTTGGCTTTTTTATTGGCGTTGAGACGTGAGCGATTGGGAATCAAAATGACGGCTTGAGGCAGGTGAACTGCCTTAGTTTGAACTTGATTTGACAACATTGATGCGAAATTAGAATCCTGCTCAGCTGATCTGCTCCGAAATTGTCCTCATCAACTCGCGATTTAGAGATTATTCTCGCCTCCATCAACCTATCTGAATCCCGCTAACTGTCTCACTTTCGTGAAGTTCTATTCAAACTGAAAATCGACTCCAAAAAAAATCGCAAAACGGTATTTACGTATCAAAAATTCTATGCTATCTTGCGGCCCCGTTAGGGACGGGAAGTGGCGCAGTCCGGTAGCGCATCCGGTTTGGGACCGGAGGGTCGCAGGTTCGAATCCTGTCTTCCCGACTAAGCAAAAGCCCAGCACGAAAGTGTTGGGCTTTTTTAATGCGTTCAATTAAACTCGCTTGCTTGGTTGAAAGGTGGGGGTATTAATGGTGAGCTGGTAATCTAGACACCTGGTAATCCCTACCGGCCACCCGCATTGCCGCACACCCATGGGGTTTCCATCCTATGCTAGCCAAGTGTCTCGGCTATTCCCTTCAAGACTCCAAACCGCACGATATCACCTCCGCTCTCGCCACCCGATACTCGTTACCCGCCACTCGTTACCCGTCACCAGTTACCCGTTACCCGCCACTCGCAACTCACCATTGCCAATTGCCACTCCCTTCCCTACCTTTGAGTTTCACCTTGGCCCTAGGCACATATGAAGAACATCACCCTATTCCTTCAAAAGCATTCACAAATCATCTACAACATCTTTTTGTTTGTGATTGCTACTGTGGCCATTCTATATGTGCTACCTGAGCATGGTCGGTTGAAATACGACCATGAAACGGGACAGTCTTGGCTACACAATGACCTCGAAGCACCATTCAGTTTCCCCATCTATAAGTCGAGAGATGAACTCGCAGCGGAGAAGTCGAGATGGGAAAGCTCCTACCCGCTGTACTTCAGAAGAGACCAAGCAGAAGAACAGAAATCGATTTCTGAAGCGATAGAAGAGTTTCAGCGACTCCCTCAGGAAGTTGCAACCAAATTCACTTCCGATTCGCTAGCAGCAGCTGAAATCCTGCAATTGATATACAAACGAGGGGTGGCCATTAATCCTACTGTTACCTCCCCAGAAACACGGATATGGTATGTAGCCAACAATGGGGTTTTCGAAGTTGTTGACCCCGATGAGTTCTTGTCGCCAGATGAAGTACCTTCATGGGTAGATGAACAGCTTGAATCCATCGTATCCTCAGATCGTCGAAACATCATTCGGAATCTCGTTCTGCAGTCATTCATTCCGAATATTCGATTCAACAACGACCTTACCCAGCGACGTAAAGAACAGCACCTTGCCAATATATCGCCTACGGTCGGGATGATTTCCCAAGGAGAAGTCATCGTCCACAACGGACAAATTGTAGATGAACAGGTCGAAAAACGTATACTTTCTTACAAACGCTCTTTGGAGGGAACAGAAGATGAAACCGCTATTTGGCAAGTCCGCCTAGGCCACTTCCTTCTCATCGTTCTGGTATTATTGATGGTTTACCTATTTCTGCAACAATTCAGATCATCCATACTCCAAAATAGCAACAGTCTCACCTTAATATTGGTGAACATGGTGGGAATGGTTCTGCTGGCCGATTTCATTCTACGCATTAACCCCAGTTTGATTTATCTCACCCCCTTTCCAATTGTACCCATCATCTTGCGTAGCTTCTACGACACCAGATTGGCGCTCTTCGTACACATCATGGTAATTGTTCTCGTGGGTTTGGTGGCTCCTAACAGCTTTGAGTTCATCTTTTTGCAACTCATGGCTGGAATCTTCTCCATCGTTACCGCAACTGGACTATACAGAAGAGCTCAGCTCGTTACAGCATCTGCGAAAGTCACCGGAGTGTATATTGTCAGCTATTTTGCTTTTACATTGATTAGAGGAGATGTAACCGACGCTGAACACCTCACCCAGTATGGCTATTTCACTTTGAATGGATTGCTCAGCGTGGTGGCCTATCCATTAATTCTATTATTCGAAAAATTATTCGGGCAGGTCAGTGACGTTACCTTACTCGAGCTCGGAGACACGAACAGTCCACTTCTACGCCAGTTGCGCGACCTAGCCCCTGGCACTTTCCAGCATTCATTACAGGTAGGAAACCTCGCAGAAAGTGTAATTGCTGAAATTGGTGGAAACACACTTCTTGTGCGCACTGGAGCGCTATACCACGACATCGGTAAAATGAAGAGCCCGCTGTATTTCGTGGAAAATCAAACGACGGGCATTAATGCCCATGATGATCTAGATCCTATTGACAGCGCGAAGATTATCGTCGGACACGTTCAGGAAGGGATTGTTCTAGCGAAATCGAAGAGGATTCCGGATGCCATCATCGATTTCATTCGAACGCACCACGGCACTTCCAGAGTGGAATACTTCTATCGCAGTCACATTCGTGAACTTCAAGAAAACGAAGAGGAAATCACGAAAGAACAAGAAAAGGCCTTCCGCTATCCTGGTCCGAAGCCATTCAGTAAGGAAACCGCCGTTATGATGATGGCCGATACCGTTGAAGCCGCTACGCGAAGTTTAAACCGTCCTACGGCGGATGACATCTCCAATATGGTCGACCGACTGATTGATAATCAGCAGTCGGAAGGCCAATTTGACAATGCGGATATCACCTTGGGAGAAATTTCTCGCGCCCGTCATATCCTGAAAAAGAAGCTGATGAGTATCCATCACCTCAGAGTTGAATACCCTGAGTAAAAAATCTCTTGCCAGAACCCAATCCATTACTATATTTGCACCCGCCCAGGTGAGGTGGGTGAGTGGCTGAAACCACCAGTTTGCTAAACTGGCGTACGTGCAAGCGTACCGGGGGTTCGAATCCCCCTCTCACCGCGAAACAC
>JABXHW010000067.1 GCA_013373425.1 Flavobacteriia bacterium | reverse complement strand
ACTCTTCTTGGTCAGAATGTCGATTCATACTTATGGTATGGTGGCGGATTAAAGAAGGACTTCGACAAGGCCAGTGAGATGGCGAAGGCTACGGCCGTTTCTTTTGCTGATTTGTTGAATAAGGTAGCAGCAGCCGTTCCAGAAATGCGCATCCGATTCTCCACGAGCAACCCTCAGGATATGACGGATGAGGTATTGCATGCCATCGCACAGAACGACAACGTATGCAACTACATCCACTTGCCATTCCAGTCGGGCAGCACACGTGTTCTTGAGTTGATGAACCGTGGACACACGCGTGAAGAGTACCTCGACTTGATTCAGCGTGTTCGTAGCATTATTCCAGATTGCGGTATTTCTCATGATATCATCGCAGGGTTCCCGACCGAAACTGAAGAAGATCATCAGGATACTTTAAGCTTGATGAAGGAAGTTGAGTTTGATTTCGGTTACATGTTCTACTACAGCGAGCGTCCGAATACCTATGCGGCTAGAAAGCTAGAAGATGATATTCCAGAAGAAGTGAAGAAACGTCGCCTTCGTGAAATCATCGATCTTCAGACAGAGATTGGTAAAAAGCGCTTGAGCCGATTCGTAGGCAAGGAGCAAGTTATCTTAGTGGAAGGCACTTCGAAGAAATCTGAAAACGACCTTTTCGGAAGAAATGATCAAAATAGTGTAGTGGTGTTCCCAAGAGAAGATTACCAACCGGGTGATTTAGTATTGGTAGATGTACACGATTGCACCGCAGCCACGTTATTGGGTAACGCTAAACAACTTATTCGCCGATGAACCGCATTCTCATTGTCCTTTTTCTCGCAATCGGACTTACCTCTCAAGCCCAAGAAAGACGTGAAGACGGTACTTTATACGATGGCAACCTTACTTTTCAGGTGGTGGAAGAGAACCTCAGAAATGAGGGTACCATGCTCGTGTGTATTCTCAATGAGGCGAATGGGCGATGCGTTCAAAACTTGATTGCTCCTTTTGAAGTACTCGTGTACAATCAGAATGATGAGCAAATCTGGAACTCACTTTGGACGGGTCAGAATATGGACCTGAAATTTAAAGTTCCGATGCGCGGAGCGAAGTATGTGATTATTCAAGCACGTGCCGACTTTGTCGTGAATTCAAGAACCGGTACCCGTATTTACACGGATGGACCGATGACGGTCAAATACGAACTCGAATGACCACTCAAGAAGTAAAACAAAGGTTTGGATTGATAGGTCGAGCGCCGGCCTTAGATCGAGCTATTTCCAAAGCCATTCAAGTTTCCAATACGGATATATCCGTGCTGGTGACTGGAGAAAGTGGTGTAGGTAAGGAGTCGATCCCGAAAATCATCCACCACCTTTCACATCGCAAGCATGCCCCATACATCGCAGTAAACTGTGGAGCCATTCCTGAGGGAACCATCGACTCAGAACTCTTCGGTCATGAGAAGGGCGCCTTTACTGGAGCGACTTCATCTCGTAAAGGTTATTTCGAAGAAGCGGATGGGGGAACAATCTTCCTCGATGAGGTTGGCGAATTGCCACTTCCCACACAAGTTCGACTTCTCCGTGTTCTCGAAACAGGAGAGTTCATTCGTGTGGGGTCTTCCAAAATTCAAAAGACAAATGTTCGCGTGGTAGGTGCTACCAACGTGGGCATGATGGATGCCATCTCTCAGAATAAGTTTAGAGAGGACCTCTACTACAGATTGAATACGGTAGAAATTCACCTGCCACCTTTGCGCGAAAGAAAGGAGGACATCCACTTGTTGTTCCGCAAATTCGCATCCGACTTCGCGGACAAGTACCATACTCCAACAGTTCGTTTGAGTGATGAAGCCGTGAAAGTGCTAGTTGATTATCGCTGGCCGGGAAACATCCGCCAATTGCGAAATCTCGTTGAGCAAATTTCTGTCGTAGAGGGCGATAGAGAACTCGATGCTGAAACGCTTCGTCAGTATATTCCAGACATCACCGCTACGCGTCTTCCAATGAAGCTCGATGCGGCTAAGCTCGGAGCTGGCTCCAATAGCGACTTCAGTTCAGAGCGCGAGATTCTTTACAAGGTGCTATTCGATATGCGCCAAGACATTACCAACTTGAAGCAGCTCGTTTCAGAGTTGATTGATAAAGGTGACTTATCGGATGTCCAATCGGAGCACCCACACTTGGTTCGTCAGATTATTGATTCAAATTCGGGAGACGATTCATTCCGAGATTTAGGAGATAGTTACGTGCCGGTTATCGAGAAGCCAGGTGAGATCAGTCGACATGACTTTGAAGAGACTGAAACGGTAGAAGATGAGAATCTATCGCTTCAAGATAAAGAGGTCGAACTCATTCGCAAGGCCCTTGAACGCAATCGCGGAAAACGAAAGGACGCCGCAGAGGAGTTGGGCATTAGCGAGAGAACGTTATATCGAAAAATCAAGCAATACAACCTCACATGAAAGCTAGGTTAGTAGGATTTGTATGCGTTGTAAGTTTGTGGCTTACGAGTTGCGTCGGAGGAGGATACTCCATGACTGGAGGTGATGTAGGTGCGGCAGAGACCATTTCTGTGGCCATCTTCCCGAACTACTCCGACTATGTCAATCCGCAATTGAGTCAGGCTTTTACCGATCAACTGCGTCAGCTTTTCGTTCAGCAGACGCCGCTTACTTTGGTAAGTTCTGGAGGTGACTTGCACTTCGAGGGATCCATTATCGGATACGAGATTTCGGCAAAAGCGGCGACGAACGCGGAAACAACTGCGCAAAACCGACTTACCATCAGCGTGAACGTTATATTTACGAATGAATTGGATACGGATAAGAGTTTCGAACAAGTGTTTTCGAGGTTTAGAGACTTTCCGGCCGATCAAGATTTTAGTGCGGTTGAGTCGCAATTGGTTACCGAAATCAATCGCGAGCTCTCTGAAAACATCTTCAACCGCGCCTTGGTGAATTGGTAATTAGTGAGGCAAGAAGACCTACAGAACTGGCTTGAGAATCCTGAGCTCATCGATGAGCAAGCAACGGATAGTTTAGAAAGCGCCCTGCGCGACTTTCCATACTCGGCTGTTTTGCAGCAGCTCTACCTGATGGGACTTGAAAACCAGAAGAGCTATTTGGCCACGGCTCAATTGAAGAAGACTTCGATGTGGTCGCCTAACCGCTCACTCCTCAAAACATGGCTGGAGCAGGGCAATGCAGGAGACGATTGGAATCCTGAACCATCGAAGCCAAGAGTGGAATCTCCAGCGCCTCCAAAGCCCATTCAATCCAAAGAAGATCCAAAACCTGTCACTCCAGAGGCAGAAGCACCTGTTGAGGAGGTAGTGTCTAGTACTCCTAAATCAGTTCCTGAGCCAACTCCTGATCCACCGGCCGAAGAAAAGCCAAAGCCGAAAACCAGCACTCCTCCAAAAGTGGTTCATCGTCCAACCGAACTCGGAGACGATTTGAGTCACCTTTCGCCTCGAGTGAGAGCGATTGTCGAGAAGAGTAGAGCCATTCGTTCGAACACTTCCGAAGAAGAGGAAAGCAAACCAGTGGAGGCGAAAGTTGCTCCAAATCAAGATAAACCACAAGAACCCTCGCATACTACTGAGGAAGTTCGCGAAGCAGAGCCGCCAAGCGCGCCTGAGCCAGTAGCCCCGGTTCAGCACGAACCTGCAAAAATTGAAATTGAAGAAGTTCCAGAGCCTCCCGTTGAGGAAGTGCAAGAGAACTTTGAGATACATACAGAGGTAGAAGAATCGAGCGAGGAAGAGCCGGTTGAAGACGCGGTTGAAGAAGATTCAAATGCCGAAGAGCGTCATTTTCCTCGTCCGATTATCTTGGACGAACTCACTGCGGAGGAAGAAGATGAGGAGGATCCTATTCAATTGGATTTCTCTGCCTGGTTGAGAATGAAGCAAGGCATCAAGCCTGAAGTTGAGACAGAGGAAAAGGTTGAGGTATCCACTCCTGAGCCGATTGAATTTGAACTCCCAGAGGAGGAAGAGCCGAAGGAAGAACCGAAGGAGAAAGTGAATAAGATGAAACTCATTGATCGCTTCCTAGAGGATCAACCTAAGATTACGCCCAGAAAGAAAGAGGATAAGTACGATGAGCCGCAGACTTCAAGTCGGGCGAGCATTGATGTTTCAGCCATGGGAAGTGAAGTTGGAGACGACTTCATTACCGAAACGCTGGCGCAAGTTTACAAGCAACAGGGCTACTTAGACAAAGCGATAAGCGCCTATGAAATATTGAGCTTGAAATATCCTGAGAAAAGTAGTTTCTTTGCAGACCAAATTTCCGAGATTAGGCGATTGAAACGCCGCTCAGGGAAGTAGAAATAGAAAAGATAAGATTCGCGCTATGAATATGTTAGTTGCCATTTTGATTGCTCTTGTGAGCATCCTTTTGATTCTGATCGTTTTGATCCAGAAGCCAAAAGGTGGAGGATTGAGTTCATCTTTCGGAGGTGGAGGAAGCTCAAATATGATGGGTGGAGTAAAGCAAACCAACCAGTTTCTAGATAGAGGAACTTGGGTTCTAGCTACTGCTTTGTTGGTTTTGGTATTGACTACCAACGTAGGTGTTGCAACTAGCGATGGTGAAGATCGCCCACAAGATGTTACTGAGACTGTAGAAGATCAAGGTAATACTGGAGGATTTACTCCTAATGCATCTGGTGTAAACACCATTCAAAACGTAGACGACCAAAACGCTGAATAAGCGCTCTTGAATAGCATATCTGACAGATAATTGTCAGTTTGAAATGCCGCCCTCTGTCAGGGTGGCATTTTTTTTAGCCCAAATCTGACAAAGGCAGGTGTATAGGGCGGTTGGCACATTTTGTGACTAACTGGGAGCATCGAGTAAAAACAAGAAGTGTAACTCAAAATACTAGTTTTCATGGCAGAGATTTCTATCCGCCCAATTGCAGGAACCAAGAACAGAGTTGTTGTAGAGCCTGCGGAAGCTGAAACAAAAACAGCATCGGGAATCATTATTCCGGACACGGCTAAAGAGAAGCCACAGCAAGGATTCGTTCGTGCGGTGAGCGATGACGCAGAAGACGGAAAGCCTACAGTGAAAGTTGGTGATCGTGTACTTTACGGAAAGTACTCTGGAACTGAGTTCAAGTACGAAGGGGCTGATTACCTCATCATGCGCGAGTCTGATATCCTCGCGATCATTTAATCATTCGAATTAAGTAAAACCTCATAACTAGAAGTAAGATGGCAAAGAACATCGACTTTGATGTAACAGCACGCGACGGCATTCGCCGCGGCGTAGATGCACTCGCCAATGCAGTGAAAGTAACCCTCGGTCCAAAAGGCCGCAACGTGGTTATCGAAAAGTCATTTGGTTCACCACACGTAACCAAGGACGGTGTGAGTGTAGCAAAAGAGATTGAACTAGAAGATAAGTTGGAGAACCTCGGAGCACAGATGGTGAAAGAGGTAGCTTCAAAGACGGCAGACATTGCTGGTGATGGTACTACCACAGCTACAGTGTTGGCTCAAGCGATTATCAACCACGGTTTGAAAAACGTTGCAGCGGGTGCAAACCCTATGGATCTCAAGCGTGGAATCGACAAAGCAGTTGAAGCTGTTGTGGCTGAGCTCGCAAAGTTGAGCGTAGAAGTTGGCGACAACATCGAGAAAATCGAACAAGTGGCTTCTATCTCTGCGAACAACGATGCCGCTATTGGAAAGCTCATCGCTGAGGCCATGGCCAAAGTGAGCAAGGAAGGTGTTATCACCGTTGAAGAAGCGAAGGGAACAGATACGTATGTAGATGTTGTTGAAGGTATGCAATTCGACCGCGGTTACCTTTCTCCATACTTCGTGACCGATACGGAGAAGATGCAAACCGAAATGGATGCGCCTCACATCTTGATCTACGACAAGAAGATCAGCACGATGAAGGAGCTTCTTCCAATCCTCGAACCAGCGGCACAGTCTGGTAAAGGTTTGTTGATCATCGCAGAAGACGTTGAAGGTGAAGCATTGGCTGCTTTGGTTGTAAACAAGCTTCGCGGTGGTTTGAAAGTAGCTGCTGTTAAGGCTCCAGGTTTCGGCGACCGTCGTAAGGCAATGCTCGAAGATATCGCTATCCTCACCGGAGGTACTGTGATTTCTGAAGAGCGCGGCTTCACATTGGAGAACGCTACTTTGGATATGTTGGGTACTGCTGAGAAAGTAACCATCGACAAAGACAATACAACTATCGTTAACGGTGTAGGTAAGAAAGAAGATATCGCAGCTCGCGTGAATCAAATCAAGGCTCAGATTGAGTCTACTACTTCTGACTACGACCGCGAGAAACTTCAAGAGCGCCTCGCTAAATTGGCAGGTGGTGTAGCTGTTCTGTACGTAGGTGCAGCCTCTGAAGTTGAGATGAAAGAGAAGAAGGACCGTGTAGACGATGCATTGGCAGCGACACGTGCAGCTATCGAAGAAGGAATCGTTCCTGGTGGTGGTGTAGCGCTTGTTCGCGTGAGCAATGCTTTGGCAAATCTCGAAGGAGAGAATGCCGATCAGACTACTGGTGTTCAAATCGTTTACCGTGCAGTTGAAGAACCACTTCGTCAGATTGTTGAGAACGCAGGTCTAGAAGGCAGCGTTGTTGTAGCGAAAGTGAAAGAAGGCAGCGATGACTTCGGTTTCAATGCGAAGAACGACGAGTACGTGAACATGTATGAGGCGGGTATCATCGACCCAACTAAAGTGACTCGCGTAGCTCTTGAGAACGCTTCTTCTGTTGCTGGATTGGTATTGACTACCGAGGCGGCAATCACAGAGATTCCAAAAGATGACGACGGCGGAGCAGCTGCAGCCATGGGCGGCGGCATGCCAGGCATGATGTAATCGTCAGCTTTTTTAGAATAGATATAGCCCCGGCTGCACTTGGTGTGGTCGGGGTTAATTTTTTTGCAGGAACGCAGGAACGCAGGAACGCAGGAACGCAGGAACGCAGGAACGCAGGTGGGCACGGGTGCATGTATGCGCGCTCAGCTAGTATTGAGTATCCAGTATCCAGTATTTCTCTAGAACGTACCCTCTCCAGAACAGCCTAACCCAAAATACGCTACATCGCACTACTCGTTCGAAATCACCAACCCGTCCAGCGTGCTCTTCAGCGACTCTATAAACTCCAAGTACGCCGCTTTCAACGATTCGTCGATGCCTTCTGCGTCGGGGAGGTCTTGTTGGTAGGGGTCTACTTGCTGACCGTTTTTCCAGAATCGGTAGCAGACATGCGGACCGGTGGCAAGGCCGGTTGATCCTACGTATCCAATGACGTCCCCCTGGCGTACGCGTACACCTTGTCGAATGCCTTGAGCGAATCGACTCATGTGCAGGTATTGTGTGGTGTAGACTGAGTTGTGCTGAATCTTTACATAATTGCCATTGCCACTGGTGTATGATGCTTTGATCACTGTTCCATCGGCTGTGGCCAGAATCGGAGTCCCGTGCGGTGCGGCATAGTCGGTTCCCAAATGGGGTTTCCATCGCTTCTGTACAGGGTGGAAACGGCGCATGGTAAAACGCGAAGAAATTCGACCGAACTCCAAAGGAGCACGAAGGAAAGTCTTCCTCAAACTTTGCCCCTCTTCATCGTAATATTCCCAGTGTCCGTCGGTTGAATCTTGATAGGCGAAAGAATACAGCTCTTCTCCGCCATGGTTTAGCGAGGCGGCAATGATTCTTCCCGTGCCGACATATACGGTATCATCGATATACTCTTCTTCAAAAATGACGCGATAGGTATCGCCTTCTTGAATGCGGAAGAAATCGACAGTCCAAGCATAGATCTCACTGAGTTTCACAGCGAGTACTGGACTTACCTCTTGATTTTGAAGCGAGACGTAAAGACTACCGCGAATGGTTCCCGCTACTTCGCGTTCAACCACTTTAATAGAACGTTGTCCGGTTTTAATCCAGAGGGAATCGGTTAGGTGGAAGACGACATAGTCAGTGAGTGACTCCTCGTACACCATGTATTCCAAAGTGCGAGCGCTGTCTTTCTGAAAGAACAACTTGTAGTTCTTACCGAGTTGAATGTAGCGCACATCGAAAATCGTATCGAGATTGGCTAAGGCAAATACGGTTTCATTGGGTACGTTATTTCGACCGAGAATGGCTCCGAATGTTTCACCGGATTCAATCTTGGCCGATTCCATTTCGTAGTTATCGATTTCGATTCCATAGAGCATTTGAGCTTCTATGGTATCTTGAATCACCGGATCGGGTGTTCTACTAATAACGGTGTCCTCTGGTAGGTATTGAGAAACGGCTGCAATGACAACAATTGCTGCAACTCCAACGATTACAGCGAAGCGAATGGTGGTCTTCTTCCACTTCATGATTTACTCCGGCTTCAAGTCTTTTAGAACATCATTCACCCAACCACGGCCCCATTCGGCCATCTCTTGGTCGGTCCAGATTTCAGGATAGAAAATGCGTTTTTGGAATCGAGGAGGGAGGTATTTCTGCCAGTTGGTTCCTCCAGTTGCGCGGACATCTTCTTCGCGCTTGGCGAGATAGCGAACCGCCGAACGATAGTGCTCAAGCGGCCAGTTGATGTTCACATTGACGTCTAACTGCTTGAGTTCCTTGAGCAGTCCTTCATCTTTCTGGTCTTCTTTAGATAGCTGCTTGTACTTATGCCAAAGGGTCGAACCTCGCCAAGCCTTCGCCATTCGGATGAGTTCCTCACCATACTTCTCCTCAAATTGACGAAGGGTGAGTGTCTTTTCGCCGGAAGCGGCGATAGTGGCTCCATCCTGCCAGTAGATTTCTTTATACATCTCTTCAATCTCTGAATCTGCAGAGAAAGAGGAGCGCTTGTCTTGTCTTACGAGTTGAACGAAATCAGCAGAAGCGATTTCAATCTTTCGGTATTGCGCACTTTGGAAACCACTTGCAGGGATTAGCGCCATTCGGAACTGAAGGAACTGCTCGCGATCCATTCCGTCTACCATCACATTGAAGCTATGTGTAAGCGCTCCGAAGTAACGGTTCATTCTTCTCACCTTCTCTTTCAAGAAATCCACAGATGGATTTTCATTCGCCTTCACTTGCTTCAACTCGTGCAAAGTGAGTTTGAAATAGAGCTCCGTGATTTGGTGATACATGATGAAGATTTCCTCATCAGGAATCGGGGTTCTCGGAGTTTGAAGGCTGAGTAAGGTATCGAGGTGGATGTAATCCCAGTAGGTAATATAGTCCGCGTAAAGCAAGCCATCTAGAAAGGCGAGGAGTTCTTGTCCTGACGCTTGGTACTTCTCTGATAGCTTTTCAATGCGGTCTTTTAAGTCGGCGCTGAATTCCATTGAACTGAATCAAGTGATTTCGGCGAATGTACGAACTTTTACGCCCTTCTACCGCGTTTGGCAGAAGGGCGTAATCATTGGTTTGGTAGAGAGAATGTCTATCGTCGGTTGAGGCGGTGAGCTAGATTTTGATAGCTGGTCAGATCTACCTTCACGCTTCCCACTCGAAGCTCGGATTCCAATCGGACTGGAATGCGGTTTTTGTCGTTCGAAACCCAAATAGTCATAGTTTCTTCATCTTTAAATACTCGACCTTCTTGAACCACCGGCATGAACTTCATACAGTTTATGCTGAAATCATCTAACTCAACGGTTTGAGTTCCCATGTACTTCAACTTAAATGGGAAGTGCTCATGGTCGAGGAAGACATCGATATCGATGATGTCACCGTATTCGATTCCTTCAACATTCATACTCCTAGCGAAGTAGAAGGCAGAGAAGATATCCTGCATATTGTTCTCGAAGGAAAAAACAGAATCGTCGTCACGTTCTAGGTCTCTTGCGGTCTTTTCATCTTGATCGAAGAGAATGTGGCGCTTGATGATGTATCCATCTTCATCCACATCTCGTATGAATTCTACAGGGTACAAACTCGATGTATCGAGATAAGTCTCATACCGATCTCGGGTAGGAAAAACCCAATCTGTAACGCCAGTAGTTCTGCCCGTTCCCACCATGTGGTAAACTGAGCTGCCTCTTCGGCGAGTGTATTTCTGAACCTGGAGTGTCGCTTCTCCAGCCTTAATCAATCCGTATCGGATGTTGTATTCTAGTTTCTCGCCCACCTTAAAAGGGAGGTCGACGTTTTCCACGGGCTCGAAAGCGCGGGTTTCATTCGGTGGTGTAGTTGTGTTACTTTGACCAACCACGAAGAACTGTGCTGCAATAAGTCCGCTGATGATGTGTATTCGCTTCATGATGGTGATATTTGTTGTACGCCTAATTGAAATCCAATTCTTGTGCCACATTCTAATTTGAACGCGTCATCACCCAAAATTCTTTTCCTTGTGCTCAACTGGGGACTCGGGCATGCGACCCGATCTCAGGTGGTCATTGAAGCATTGATAAAGGATGGATTTGAAGTGCATATTGGTAGTGATGGCGAGGCTTTGCAGGTTCTAAAAGAGGCTTTTCCCAACTTGACTTTTCACGAATTGCCGTCGTATGATATCCGTTATTCCACCCAATTGAATACGAAATTGAAGCTCTTACTTCAAGCGCCCGGCGCATTGGGCACGATGCGACGAGAAGCGAGATTGATTGAGAAACTTCATCGCGATTATGGATTTGCAGGTGTGATCTCAGACAATCGTCCGGCTGGAAGAGTTTCCGGAATACCCTCGGCTTATATCACTCATCAACTTCAAATTAAAGCAGGATTGATTTCTAGCAGAGCATCTGCGTTGCATGCGAAGTATTACAATCGCTTTGATGAAATTTGGGTGCCAGATTCAGAGGCGTTATCCCTGTCTGGAGACTTATCGAGCCGTGTAACTTCTAAGGTGAGATGGCTCGGCCCACTGTCTCGATTGAAGGCCGTTTCTCAAAGAACTTCCATCCCTTGGGCGGCGGTGCTGAGCGGACCAGAACCCGCCAGAACCCATTGGGAGAGCGAGATTTTGAAAGTGAAAGATCAGCTGCCTGAAGGGGGAGTAATCGTTCGTGGAAAGCCCAGTGAATCCAATGTTGATGGAATGGTGGCCTACATGTCGGTAGACGAACTCTCACAGCTTTATGCCGATACAGATATCATCATTGCGCGTAGCGGCTATTCCACGTTGATGGATTTAGCCCACCTTGGAAAGAAAGCACTATTAGTTCCAACTCCCGGACAAACTGAGCAAGAGTATTTAGCTCACAAAAATGCGGATAGACACGGTTGGTCGATGGGAGTAGAAGGGAAGGTGGATTATCGAAAATCCATCGGGGAGTTGATGAATGTAGACGCGCCAGAAGCTCTTCTAAGATCTGAATTGCCGAAAGATTTATTTCGCCTTTTTCAGGGTAAAAGAGAAGGTGGAACCAATCCCTGAAGTACTGCGGACATTGATGGTCTGCTTATGAGAATCGATGATGTGTTTCACGATGGCCAGGCCTAAACCACTACCGCCCACATCTCTCGAACGGCTTTTGTCCACTCGGTAGAAACGTTCAAAGATTCGAGGCACGTCGTTCTCAGGAATACCCATTCCATTATCGGCGATTTCAATGAGGTACTTATCGTCCATATCGAAGATGCCGATTTCAACATGGCCTTTCTCTTTACCATACTTAATGGCATTCACTACTAGGTTGGCAATCACCTGTTCAATTCTCCGAGGATCGCCTTCAACCTTAAATGGTTTATCATAATCCTTTTTGAATTTGAGCGCGATGCTTTTATCCTTCGCTTTGTGCTCGAGCATTTCAAACACATCCTTGGAGGTCTTGACAATGTCGAACGTCTGCTTGCGTAAGTCCATTACCCCCGACTCCAGCTTGTTGAGCATGTCCATATCTTGAACGAGGTTAATCATTCTATCGACACTTCGATTGGCGCGAGCAAGGTATTTTCTATTGATTTTCGGATCCTCTAAAGCTCCGTCCATCAAGGTGAGAATATAGCCTTGGATATTGAAAATAGGAGTCTTGAGTTCGTGTGAAACATTCCCGATGAACTCACGGCGGAAGGCTTCTCTTTCCTTGAGCTCGCGGATTTCTGTGTTTCGCATTTCGGCCCATTCCGACACTTCGCGTTCCACCATGCTGAGGTCAGACGTGCGGGCAATGAGGTCCTCTTCTTCATCCGAACCAAGCTTGAGTTCGTGGATGTTTTTGTAAATCAATTTCACCTTGGCATAGATGAATTGATGGATGATGAATCGGGTAAAGAAAAAGCCCAAGAGCGCTACTCCGATGAGCAGGCCGAGGGCTATAAATAAGTTGAAAGGAGTTTCCAGAGCTAGGCTCCCGAGCCAGTAGCCGCCAGTGGTTAACACTCCGAGTAACGCAGCTGCTAGAGCAGAGAGTACCTCTGGTTTATCCAATCTCATGTATCAATCTTCGAATTTGTAACCTACACCTTTAATGGTGCGGATCTTTTCATCACCGATTTTCTCGCGGAGTTTTCGAATGTGCACATCGATGGTTCTACCACCAACAATTACATCTGTTCCCCAAATCTTGTCCATGATTTCCTCGCGAGAGAAAACCTTTCCTGGACGCGATGAGAGCAATGAAAGTAGTTCAAATTCTTTTCTTGGAAGGTCGAGTTTCTTGCCTTTGAGGCGAACCTGATACTTCTCTTGGTCGATGATAAGGTCGTCAAACTCCAATTTAGCTGAGGTCTCTTCTCCTCCGTTTCCAATGCGACGCATCAGAGCTTTGATTCGGCTGATGAGAACCTTTGGCTTGATCGGCTTGGTGATATAATCGTCAGCACCTGCTTCGAATCCTGCTACCTGACTGTAGTCTTCACCACGTGCGGTGAGAAATGCGATGAGAGTGCCGTCGAGTTCAGGAATCCCGCGCAAGGCATCACATGTTTCGATGCCGTCCATTCCGGGCATCATCACATCCAATAAGATAAGGTGAGGCTTGTGCTTTTTGGCTTTCTCTACCGCTTGCTCGCCGTTGTTGGCGGTTTTGATGTTGAAGCCTTCTTTCTCCAAGTTATATCCGACGAATTCTAGGATATCTGGTTCATCGTCGACGAGGAGAATCTTCATTTCACTTGTGTCCATACTACTATGGTATAAGTCTAAAGTTAGGCATTCGCCTGAATTGTTGGCTCAAAAGTAGACATAAATCCATCGTCCATGTCGGCTTAACAATTACATAACCAAAGGTTACAATCAGTTCAAGAAAGAGGGGGGTTGTCAACATTGTTGCGGTGCATAACCCAATGAACCTTCAACCTGAGTTAACAGCCGCTTAACCTTCTAGCTGAACCTTTGCACCGTTCGAAACACACAAACAATTCTTGAAAATGAACACACTTAGCAAAATTGGCAAGTACGCAGCGATGGCGGCGGTTGCATTGACTTTCGCTTCATGTACAGAAACCACTCCTGATGACGACGATGACGACGCAGCAGGTACAGTAACAGTTGCTGGTCTTATCGACGAAAACACAACTTGGTCTAACGATAACGTATACATCCTTTCTGGACGTGTAGTAGTAGATGCAGGTGTAACATTGACTATCGAGCCGGGCACTCTTATTAAGGGTAAAACAGCTACAGGTTCTTTGGCTTCTGCATTGATCGTTGCACGTGGTGCTATGATTGATGCTGAAGGTACTGCATCTCAGCCAATCATCTTCACTTCTGAAGACGACGACATCCAATTGGGACAGAAAGTAGGTTCAAACCTTGCACGTGAAGCTAACGAGCTTTGGGGTGGATTGATCATCTTGGGTAACGCACCTATCTCTGCTGAGAACGGTGACACTGAGACTAACATCGAAGGTCTTCCAGCGAACGAATCATACGGTCTTTACGGTGGTACTAACGTGAACGATAACTCAGGTATCTTGAAGTACGTTTCTATCCGTCACGGTGGTACTTTGATTGGTGAAGGTAACGAGATCAACGGTATCACTTTCGGTGGTGTTGGTAACGGTACTGTAGTTGACCACATCGAAGTTTACGCAACATTGGACGACGGTATCGAGTGTTTTGGTGGATCTGTAAACATCGACAACGCTTTGGTTTACTACCAAGGTGACGACGGGGTTGACCTCGACATGAACTACTCAGGTACATTCACAAACTTCGCTGTTATTCACGGTGACGGTATCGGTACTGACGAAGGCTTGGAAATCGACGGTCCTGAGAACTCAACTTACACTGACGGTATGTTCACTTTGACTAACGGTCTAGTGATGACGGAAGGTGAAGGTTCTGCAGCTGACCTTAAGTCTAAGGCTCAAGGAACATTGAACAACGTACTTTTCTCTGGTTACGCTACTTCTACTTTGAAGATCCGCGCTTCTTACCAGAACGAGTGTGCTGACGCTAAGACTGACGCGTTCACTCACTTGACTGCCGCTACTCCAACATTGGTAATCAACGGATCACAGTTCGACGCTGTGAACGTATACACTGGTTCAACTGACAGCAACGATCAAGATTGTGACGTTCCTGCTGCTGACCAAACTGCTGCCGAAGCTGCAGCTACTTCTGCAACTGCAACTGGTGCTGACCTTTCAGTATTCGCTGGATGGACTGCTGCTGCAAACAGAAATCAGCTTCCACAATAATTCTGGATAAGTAACAATCCAAATATTGCCTATCGCAGGTTACAGACCCTGCGATAGGCCTTTTTAAATTAAGCAGAATGAAGAAGGCAATTATTACTTCATTTTTCACTTTGGCCACATTGGTGGTGTTCGGCCAAACTGGATTCCTTCGTGGAACGATCATCGACCAGGAATATGGTGATCCAGCTGTGAATGCTCAAATCCAAGTTCGCGGTACCAATATCAAAGAACTTGCAGATTTCGACGGTAACTACTCCATCGGCCTAGAGCCAGGAACGTATACCGTTGTTTATTCCTCTTTCGGTCTTAAAGAAGTTGTCGTAAACGACGTGGTTATTACTGCGGGCGAGGTAACTATTCAAGACATCGCATTGGAAGCAGAAACCAATGTTATCGGACCTGTTGAAATTACTTACACGATTGAGCGTAGTGGTGAGGTAGGTCTCGTTCTCGAAAGACAACAGTCTTCGAGCGTGATGGATGGAATTTCATCACAAACTTTCAGAAGAACAGGTGACGGAAACTTGAGCGCGGCAATTGGTCGTGTTACAGGTGTGTCTGTTCAAGACGGTAAGTACGTTTACGTTCGTGGTCTTGGTGACCGCTACACGAAGACGACTTTGAACGGAATGACTATTCCAGGTCTTGA
Source organism: Flavobacteriia bacterium (assembly GCA_013373425.1). Lineage (GTDB taxonomy): Bacteria > Bacteroidota > Bacteroidia > Flavobacteriales > Schleiferiaceae > Phaeocystidibacter. Next base: position 9,610 of record JABXHW010000067.1, on the reverse strand, counting down.
TCCAGATAAGAACTCTGTTCAGATTGATATCTTCCCTACGAAAACACTTGAGAACGTCATGATCTACAAGACGTTTCAACCAAGTTTATATGGTGACTTCACCGGTGGATTGGTAAACGTGCAGACGAAATCATTCCCAACTGAAGCCACTACACAGTTGAGCATCGGGGCAACTTACTTCCCGTCGATGCACTTCAACGACGACTTTATCCTTTATCCAGGTTCAAGTACAGATTACTTTGGCTTTGATGATGGATCTCGCTCTTTCCCATTCTCTCGCTTTGAAGACGTTCCTGCCAACCCAACGTATCCACGTTCAAACGAGCTTGTGTCTCGTTTTAGCAAGCAAATGGCAGCGGAGTCGGCAACGGCTCTTCCAAATGCTAGCATCAGCTTTAATACTGGTAATCAAATCGACAGAGGCGAGCGCACCTATGGCTACAACTTCGTGATGAACTATCAAGTTCAGAATACATTCTACGAAGACTATGAGTCGAATGTGTACTTGAAAGCAATCGATTCTGACGACTACGAGATGTTCCAAGACGAGTCACGTAACGGTGTGTTGGGACAGCGTTCTGTTCTTTGGAGCGCGTTGGCTTCTGGTGCGATGAAGTGGAATGGAAACTCTATCGAGACACTTCTTCTTCACTCTCAATCAGGCGAGTCATCCGCTTCACAGCGTTTGGCGCGTAACTACAACCAAACAGGTGCAGAGCTTCTCGAAGACATTTTGACGTATACTCAGCGTTCTATCACTACGAACATGTTCATCGGTGAGCACCAAATTGGTGAAGACTGGAGCTTGAAGTGGAGAAACGCTGCTACATATAGTAATGTATACGATCCTGACTTCCGTACGACTTCAGTTTCTATCACAGGTGGCGATACAAGCCTTCGTGTAGGTGACGGTGCAGGTATCACTCGCTTTTGGCGTAACCTCTTCGAGATTAACGAGAGCGCGCGTGTTGACCTTGAGCACAAGTACGGCGAAGGTGCTAAGCTGAGCTTCGGTGGAGTATTCACTTTCAAGTACCGCGATTTCGAGGTATTCAACGTGAACTTCCGTCGTCGTGAAGCATCCGATATCCAAGCAGATCCAAACTGGTTCTTCCAAGATGAGAACTTGTTCTCTGATGTAAACCCTGACGGAACTTACGCTCGTTACAACTATGAGCCATCGAATGTGTTCCAGTCTAGCCAGATGGTATCAGGCGTTTATGTTCAGAACGAGCACATGCTTATGCCACTTTTGAAAGCGGTTTATGGTGTACGTGTTGAGCAAGGCTTGATGTATTACACCGGCGAAACACAGCCTGGTCCGAGCTACGAGCAGTTTGAGAACTCAAACACTTTGAACGAAATCAACTTCTTGCCTTCTGCAGCGTTGATCTACGACTTGAATGAGAAGATGAAGCTTCGCGGTGCCTTCACTCAAACTCTGGCGCGTCCATCGTTTAAGGAGAAATCGGCTGCACAGATCTTCGACCCATTGACTAAGCGTACTTTCATCGGTAACCTCGATTTGGAGCAAACTACGGTTTGGAACTCGGATCTTCGTTACGAGTGGTTCTTCGAAGGAGCTGACTTGTTTGCAATCTCTGGATTCTATAAGTCGTTCACTAACCACATCGAATTGGTGTCTTACGAGACTGCTCCAGATAACATTACTCCGCGTAATGCTGGTAGCTCTGTAGTATTCGGTGCTGAGGTGGAGTTGAGCCGTTCATTGGCTTCACTCGGTGGTTTCTTCAAGAACTTCAAAGTAGGAGGTAACTTCTCTTATGTTGAGTCGAGAGTTGACCTTCACAGCGTAATCGTTGACGGAAACGGAACTACTGAATACGAGCTTCGTCAGCAGAACTTGAGAGACGGAGAGACATTGAAAGATTACCGTTCAATGGCAGGTCAGGCTCCGTACACTGTAAACGCGAACATCAACTATGCAGACCGTGAGAACGGGTTGAATATCAGCTTAGCATACAACGTTCAAGGTACTTTCTTAGCGATTGTAGGTTCGGGTCGTGTTCCTGATGTGTACACGGTTCCATTCCACAGCTTGAACTTGAATGCGTACTACGACTTCGGTTCAGACGATCAGCACAGAATTACTGTAGGTGTACAGAACGCATTGATGGGCGAGCGCCACAACATCTACCGTTCTTACAACGCAACCGACGTGACTTACTCGCGCTACTTGCCAGGATCTGGATTTAGCTTGAAGTACTCGTATACTTTTTAAGTACTAAGTACTGGGTACTGGGTACTGAGCGCTTGGTGCGAAGTGCGACGATAGAAGTTTGCTCTCCATAAGATGGTGCAGACGAACAGACACACCACTCCAATAAAGAAGCCCCGCCATTGTGCGGGGTTTTTTTATGTTAAAAAGTGCATTTCTTGAGAGAGGTGTCAAAATCACTTCTTCATGCATCGTAACGAGAATGGGCGGTAGGTGAAAATGAATTTGATAGCTGCGTGAAAAGTTATTCACACTTAAGGTTTGGGTAACAGAATGAAGGAAAAAGCCCACGTTTTCTGTGTATATTTGAACGATTACTAAATACCGACAAATGAGGAAGTTGTTTACTTTATTGACATCCTGCCTAAGCTTTTTAGCACTGGCCCAAACCGGACACACGGTTGTAGTTGGGAGTGCCGGGAATAGTTTTATTCCTTCATCTCTGACTATAAACCAAGGTGATACGGTCTATTTTGATTGTGTTGGTGGTTTCCACAATGTTGATGGAACACAGGCCACCTATCCATCTAATCCTGCGAGTTTTGGAAACGGTGCTGCGGCATCTGCTCCATGGACGTATTCTTATGTGTTTAACACTGCGGGCAGTTACACTTACGAGTGCACTCCTCATGCCGGTGGTGGTATGATTGGAACAATTACCGTGAATGCTGCTCCTTCTTTGGCTGGTTTTGTAAGTCAGAGTTTTGAAGGCACTGGTGCGTGGACATACAGTGTGAGTCCAGCTACATACAACACCTCAGGTGATGTGTGGGCATCTGTTTCAAGTCTTTCTAGCATTAGCCCTAGCGACGGTTCTTCGTTCTGGGGTATGCAGGATCTCAACAATGGTAACGGTGGTGGTGCCTTTGCACACGACCTTACTTTCGATGCAGTAAACGTATCTGCGCTTACCAATGCATATGTTGAGTTCGACTACTACACTATCGGTTTCGATTCTACAGATTCACTTTATTACTCTGTAGAGTTCAACAACGGCACTACTTGGACATCTACTGTGGCGCTCGACAAGAACACAATGGCTTGGACTACTGAGTCTATACAGATTCCAAGTGGAGCAACACACGCTCGTTTGCGCATCTCGGGTTACCAAAATGGTGGTAGCGATTACGCAGGTGTTGATAATGTTCGTATCGCTCAAGGTCCTCCGGTTCCATTGGAGCCAATTTCTGCTGTAACTCCTAACGATGCTAACGGCGTTCCAACTCGCGACGGTGATACCGTTTATGTTGGCGGAACTGTTTTTACAATCGATTACGACGGCAACAACGGTTACTCTTTCTATATCCAAGACGGTACAGATGGTATCAACATCTTCAACTTCTCGGATCTTCCGAACTACACCATGCCAGCTATCGGCGACAGTATCGAAGTGTTCGGTCGCGTTGATTTCTTCAACGGTCTTACCGAAATCTTTGCAGATTCAATCAACCTCGTTTCTACTGGCAACTCTGTTGGAATGCCAACAGTGGTTACTACACTCGACGAGACTACAGAGAGCTCATTCATCAGAATTAATGATGTAACTGTTGCGAACCCATCGCAGTGGAGCACATCTGGTGGTTCTTTCAACGTAGATCTTACCGACGGAACAAACACGTACACGATGCGTGTAGATTCGGACTGTGAGATTGCCGGCACGCCTATGCCTACTGGAACATTCGACATCATCGGTGTTGGAGGTCAGTTTGATTCAAGTAGCCCGTATTCTTCAGGATACCAAATCTTCCCACGTGTAGCTAGCGATATCGCTTATCACTACGCACGTTTGGATACACTCAACAACGTTGACGCAAACGGATTGCCAGTTTACGATGGTGATACAGTTCTTGCTACAGGTGTTGTATTCACTGTTGACTTCGACGGCAACAACGGTTACTCTTTCTACATGAAGGATGACTTCGGCGGCATCAACGTCTTCAACTTCGCAGACGTTTCTGGTTACCAAGTAAGTCTTGGTGATTCAATCGCAGTTTGGGGTCGCGTTGATTTCTTCAACGGTCTTACTGAACTCTTCGCGGATAGCATTATGCTCATGAAGAGTGGTGTTGATTTCGGATTGCCAATGACAGTTACTACTCTTGACGAGTCGACCGAAAGTGAGTTTATCCGCATGAACAATATGACTTTGGCTACACCTTCACAGTGGAGCACTTCTGGTGGTTCTTTCAACGTAGATATCACCGACGGTACGAACACGTTCACAATGCGAATCGACAGTGATGTAGATATCGCGGGTACTCCTGCTCCAACAGGATCATTCGACGTGATTGGTGTTGGAAGTCAGTTTGACTCTAGCAACCCATACACTTCAGGATACCAAATCTTCCCTCGCTTCATTCCAGACATCATCGCTTCAGGTGCGGTTCGTCCGATTGAGCCAATCGCAATGGTTGACCCAGCAGATGCAAACGGTCTAGCCGTTCGCGATGGAGATACAGTTGCAATTCGCGGTGTAGTTTACACAGACGACTTCGACGGAAACGCGGGTTACAGCTTCTACTTGAAGGACGCTTCAGGAGGTGTGAATATCTTCGACTTCAGCGACCTTCCTTACTACACGACTCCAACTAGAGGAGATAGCTTGGAAATCGTAGGTACTGTTGATTTCTTCAACGGTCTTATCGAAGTTGTTCCTGACACCATCATCGTTCTCGGTACAAACGCTGCCTTGGGTATGCCTTCTGTTGAGACTATGCTCGGGGAGAACACTGAAGGTGAATTCATCCGCCTCAACAACATGACCTTGGTGAACCCATCACAATGGAGCACTTCAGGTGGTTCTTTCAACGTAGACATCACCGACGGTACCAATACCTTCACGATGCGTGTGGATTCTGATGCGAACTTCGGTTCTTACCCAGCTCCATCAGGTGCATTTGACGTGATTGGTGCAGGTGCACAGTTCGATAATAGCTTCCCTTATACTTCGGGATACCAGATCTTCCCACGTGACACGAATGACATCATTCCAGTTGCGCCATCTACTCCAACAATCAACTTCGTAGCTTCAAATATCTCTGTTCTTGAAGATGCAGGTTCTGTGGATGTAGACCTTTACGTTAACCCACAGTCGACTTCTGCAGAGACCGTTGACCTACAGGTGACACTCGGGCCTGGCGTAACTATCCCAGCGGATGGTTCTATCACTCCACTTCCAAATGCTACTACAGGTATCTTCACTTTGAATATCCCTGCGAATGGCGATACAGTAAGCTTTACTGTAAACATCGTTGACGATGCAGTTACTGAAGCAACTGAGTACATCGACATCACAATCAATTCAACTTCTGCGGGTATCCAAGCGGGTATCATCGACAGCATGCGTTTTGAAGTGATTGACAATGACGTTGTGATTCCTACGTACACTATCGACCAAATCGACGGTCGCGATGCAGACTGTGCGGTAGATTCAATTGGTGCTTACGTTCGCGTTTACGCTGTAGTTATGGGTGTTGACCTTCAAGGTGCGGCATCTTCTAACGCTGCGTTCACGATTTGGGACGGTGACGGCTTCGGCGTATTTGCTGGTGGCTTGAACTTCACAGTAGTTGAAGGAGATTCAATCTGTGTAGTAGGTGATATCGGAGAGTTCAACGGACTTGCTCAAATCTATGCGGATTCAATTCGCGTATTGAAGGCGGGCTCTATGTTGCCAATGCCGAATGTGATCACTTCACTCGGTGAGAACACAGAAAGCGAACTTATTCGTTTCAATAACGCTGAATTGGTTGACCCAGCACAATGGAGCACAACAGGTAGCTTCAACGCGGATATCACAAACGGAACCGACACTATTCAGTTGCGTATTGATTCTGACGTGAACATCTTCGGTACTCCGGCACCAATTGGTAAGTTCGACCTTATCGGTATCGGTGGTCAGTTTGATAACAGCACCCCACGTTGTGAGGGATACCAAATCCTTCCACGTTACATTCAAGATATCATCTTGCCAGAGCCACCAACATACGACCTCCACATTTCAGAGGTTATGTCGAACTCTAACGACGCAGGTGGCTTGAACAACGATTGGTTCGAGATAACCAACTACTCAACTACTGAGACGTACGACTTGGCGAACTTCTCATTCGATGACGATAGCGAAATCGACGGCTTGAACATCTTCCCAAGCGTTCAGATTGCTCCAGGTGAAGCGATTGTGGTTTGGGACGGAAATGCAGCTGACGAAGCGGCTTGGATCGCGAACTGGAACATCGTTAACGGTGCACCGCAAGTGATTTCAGTAGACGAGTTGCTCAACGGTAGCTTCCCAAGCTTGAGTTCTTCAAGCGATGCGGTTGTATTGTACGACAGCTCTTCGAACGTAATCGAGATTTGTAAAGTGACATTCAACAGTACACTTCCTGGTCAGTCGATGGAATTCGACACTGCGTGTGCATTTGTTGGATTTGCAGTTGACGGCGTGAACGGTGCGCACACTTCTGACGGTGGTGACATCGGATCTCCAGGTAACGTTGCTCCGGGCATCGGAATCTCTGAAGTTGAATTGGGAGCTGTTCGCATCTTCCCGAACCCAACTCAATCCGACATCACGGTTGAGATGCCATTCGAAGGAAGCAAAACGCTTCGTTTGATGGACATCCGCGGAGCGGTCTTGGAAGTAATCCAAACCGACAATGTTTCTGTAAACATGGCCTTGAGCCAATTCGATGCAGGTATTTACATGATTCAGATTGAATCTGGAAATGCACAGAAGACGATGAGAGTCGTGCTTCAGTAAGCGTTGAACAACGGATATATGAGAGCCGCCCCGGGAAACTGGGGCGGCTTTTTTAATGAATAATGTTAGCTGTTGATTTGTAGATAATTACGTATCATTAAGAAAAGTTGACTTATGAGCTCTCGATTACTCACTCCTACGATTCTGTTTCTTGTACCTTTTCTAGTCTTCTCTCAGCAAATCGACTTCGTTAGGGCCAATGTTGTTGCTCCTCATGCCGATTTGGAGATGGGTTTTAACAGGCTAGAGAATGCTAATGTTGTAGTAGGTGATGTTGATGGCGACGGAGATCTGGATATCATTCAAAATGGAACTACCCTATCTGGAAAAGATACCCTTGAGTTAGTCTTGAATGACGGAGTAGGCAACTTCACTGTGGATACAATCCAGTCCTTTCCTGCAATGGCTAGGGGTGCATTAAAACTTGCAGACCTCGATGGTAATGGTTCGCTTGATTTATTAATTTCTGGGAGCATTGGCTCAACTGGAAAGGGTACTCATATAATGATCAATGACGGGATGGGAAATTTTATTCTTCAAGTTCCTTCCCAGAATCTACAGTACTTCAAGAGTGGAGCAGAACTTGCTGACCTGGATGGTGATGGTGATTTAGACATCATATGTACGTCCAATAGCACTGGTCAGTCAGCGCTGAGGTTTTATGAGAATGATGGTACTGGTTACTTTACCTTGGTCAACAGTCAGGTGGTGGTTCCTAGTTCTTGGTATCATTCTATAGCAGTCGGAGACACAGATAACGATGGTGACTTAGACTTAGTGATCAATGGGCAATTACCTGGTAGCACACCTCTAACTTCCTACTATTACAACGATAGTGATTGGGTTTTTACGCCAGATACGGGCTTTCCGATTATTCCGCTTCTTAATTCTGATCTACAGCTTTCTGATTACGATGGTGATGGTTATTTAGACTTGCTGACAGGAGGAGTCACAGCTGCAGGAGATGATACAACTGTCATGTATGTTAATAATGGTCAAGGTTTATTTTTTGCAGATACTAGTGTGCGAATAGTGCCTACCACGAGTCCAACTTTTATAAGTATTGATGTAGACAATGACTCCGACCTTGATATTTTTCTCTCCGGCGCACCTGCTTTCTACAATAAAACAAGACTTTATCTAAATGATGGAAGTGGTGATTTTAGTCCGTCTTATTCTGTGCGTATAGAAGGAGCGGTATATGACACATATTCTGCCTCTGGTGACTTCGATGGGGACGGTGATGTTGACATTTACTCGGCAGGAAAGTATTCTGGTGTTGCATATATGAATGATGGAGTAGGGAATTTTCATATGGTCACTTCGAGTACTCTCGTTCCTCACTATTCGCGAGTTGCTGGGATAGGAGATTTAGATGGCGATAATGACTTGGATCTTATTACAACTGGAATCACAAGAGACTTCATCCCATGCACATTTATTCATCTGAACGATGGCTATGGTAACTTCACTTCAATTAAGGACTCGATAATGCTTGCCGCTCAACTTGGCAATGTGGACATAGCTGATGTGGACGGAGATGGAGATAATGACATTTTACTGACTGGGAGATTAGGAACAGTAGCCGTCTCTCAACAACAAACGTTTAGTAAACTTTATCTCAATGATGGCTCTGCTCACTTCATTGAGAGAGGTACGGTAATATATAGTTGTGGACAAGGGCTAGCACGGCTCTTTGATGTGGATGGGGATAGCGATATTGATATCCTGTTGTCAGGAAAAGATGATCAGTTTGATGAGCGAACTGAACTCTATCTGAATGATGGTAATGGGCTATTTAGCACAGTTCTCAATTCTAGTTTTGAGGACTTCGGAAGAGGTGGAGGTGTGGTAGCTGACTTAGACAATGATGGGGATCTCGATGTGATTTTGAGCGGTAAGCCTGGGAGCTCAAATTTGGCAAGATGTTATTCTTCTCAGAACGATGGTACAGGAACTTTTACACCATTTCCGGGATACATTCATGGTCATGGTCATCTCAACTTAGTTGGAGATATTGATGGTGACGGTTACTTGGATTTAGTGACAGGTGGACATGGCAAAGTCAGGTTGTACCTCAATGATGGAAGTGGCTTTATGGTGCATATAGTCAATCATCCATTGCCTTTTATCAACAATGTGGGTGGCTCGCTAGGAGATTTAGACATGGATGGCGATTTGGACCTCATACTCAATGGAACAGTTTCTGGGGTAGTTCGAACAATGGTTTTTGTGAATGATGGAACTGGCTCTTTCACAGAGGAACTTGACCACCCATTCGAATCTTTGTATGGTGCTTGTTTCCAATACACCAACACCGAAGGAGCTGAGGTGATAATTGCAGATTTGGATGGTGATACAGATGCCGATGTGATCATGACCGGAACTAACGCTAAGCGTCGCCCTGTAGTGCAAGTATATTTTAATCAAGCGACAAGCCTTGGGTCAGAATCAACAACGATATATTCTGAGATAGCAGAGGTTAAACTATTCCCGAACCCAACTCAATCCGACATCACGGTTGAGATGCCATTCGAAGGAAGCAAAACGCTTCGTTTGATGGACATCCGCGGAGCGGTCTTGGAAGTAATCCAAACCGACAATGTTTCTGT
>JABXHW010000060.1 GCA_013373425.1 Flavobacteriia bacterium | reverse complement strand
GCTACCCGCCACTGATAAACCCAATTGTCTGTTTTCACCAAAATGGCCAGGTGCCACGTGCTATATGCTCGTTGCCTGATCACTTGACACCTCTTCCATGGGGTTTCCACCCCATGCTATTAAAAATGAATCCAACAACTCCAGTGACCGTTTTACGTATCGCCCCACTCGCAACTCGTCACCCGCTACTCGCAACTACACCCCAATCGTGCATTTTCCCCAAACAGGCTAAGCGCCAAATGCTAGATGCTTAACACTCTCCCACAATCCCCTATCTTTGGTGTAAAACTCAGCGACACCATGCCCACGACCACTCCCGAACACGACAGGAAAATTGCAGAAATGAAGTTCTCTTCTGTCTATCCACACTACGTGACTAAAGTGGAAAAGAAGGGGCGATCGGTAGAGGAGCTGCACGAGGTAATTACCTGGCTTACGGGATACGATGAATCGACCATCCAGAGTTTGATCGATGAACAAGTGACCTTCCAAACTTTCTTCGAAAGAGCAACACTCAATCCAAATGCCGACTTAATCAAGGATGTCATTTGTGGGTATAGAATTGAAGAGATTGAAACTCCATTAACCCGTCAAGCACGCTATTTGGACAAGTTGGTGGATGAGCTCGCCAAGGGCAAGAAAATGGAGAAGATTCTTAGAAGCACATAGTCACATGAAAGGAAAAGTGAAGGCAAACACAGTGGACCGCTATCTGCGCCCCATCAGGGAACAGATAGTCAATTTAGTTGAAGAACGGTCAACGGTGTTGGAAGTAGGCTGTGGCAATGGAGATCTGCTCTTAAAACTCGCATCAAAACTTAAACACGGAGTCGGCATCGACTTGTCTCGGTCGCTTATTGAATTTGCTAAACAGAGAGTCAAATCCGAAGGTCACGAACATCTTCAGTTCATTGAAAGCAACGTACTTGAAGATGGACTTCCAGCTGATCGATTCGATGCCTCAATTTCGAGCCTTCTGTATCACGTTATTCCCCAAGATGCAGCAAAAAATATTCTCAAAAAACAGGTCACGGCTTCAAATACGACCATCATTTGCGGGTTTAGTGAGCCTAAACACTTCAAGCACAAACTGCTACTCTGGTTAGACCAAAGATTCAACAAGCATTACCCCCATTTCAAGCATTACGCAAAACAGGGTTACATGAAAGGACTCATGAAGTCTGCTGGGATTGGAAAATTTGAAGAGATTGACACTTTTGATCCGGTTATCAAAATCTATCTTCTAAAACCAGAGGATTAGTTTCCATCAAAAGGTGACCCCGACACCCATAGAGAAGAAATCAGCATCTGATGTCCAAGATTCGGTGTATGTCAGGCCAAAGCTGAAGATCCTGTGCAGGAAGAGATACCCAATGGATGAGCTTCCATAGTAGTTTAACCCTAGCTCTGTAGCAAGCAACCCCAGCTCGGTTGAATAGTAGGCATATTGGGGTTGAAATTGGAACCCAAGGCTGGTCTGCGCGTGGTGACCTCCATGAATTCTATACGTTGGTCCGCATCGAAATCCCCAAGTATAGCTGCCCTCTTGCCGAGCATATCGCACGTAACTGTCGCCCGATTCTTCAAGAAAGTTCAAATACACTCTAGACACTACGTAGTCTGGAATATCTCCATTGAACAGGACATTCACATTCATGTGAATACCCCAATTGTCCCATGCTTGCTCGTTAAGTGTCAATCCGACTCCAAAGCGACCACTAAAGTCTCGATTATAAGAAAGCAAAATAGAGGTTTGAGCCATTGCCCCTAGACTAAAAGAAATGCATAACAAGGCGAGGAGGGAGCTTCTCATATAACTTGAATTTGACAGCAAAAATTAGCAAACTTCTTCAAATTCATGTAAGTCATGGCCTACAATTTGGTATTGAGAATGTCACTAGTTTCAATCCAACCTCTCAGATAAACCTTCAATTGATGTCAACGCGTGCTCCCCTTCGAAATTCGCTCTCGCTCATCGTCCTTTTCCTTGTATGTACTGGGCTCATCACACAGTTCAACTTCAATGGTGATTTAGATATCAATATTCACGACACGTATATCGTCCTCGATCATTCTTTGGTAGTTGTTGGTTTAGCTTTTGGAGTACTTATCGTTCACCTTATTGGACTTGGAATCCGAATGCTAAACAATAAGTCATCAGACAGAAGAATACTCGCATTATGGATAACTCGACTCTGCATTCTAGGGGCGCTCATTCTCGCGGCAGGTCTATCTATTTTTATTCATATCCCAACCGCTGAAGAGACCATCACCTCTAGCTTGGGATTGCCCATTTACTTTACTGGGATTGCCTTGTATTTTATCGCTTTGGCAGCTGGAATTAGAAAGAAAATGAGAAGAAGGCGCAGGAGACGATCTAGGGAAAATGCCTAGTGAAAGACGTGAACTGATCCCTGAAGTTTGTAGGGCTCTTGACCAGCAGCTCCATTTGCTATAGCAGTGATGAAATACACCCCTTCTGCCACTGGTCGACCATTCACTGTGCCGTCCCAGCCTTCAGTAGCAGATTCAGAATCATAGACCACTCTACCCCAGCGATTGAACACGGTCCACCGAACCGTTTCAGCCCCTCTAAAATCAGGCAAGAAGACATCATTCATTCCATCGTTATTTGGTGAGAACACGTTTGGAATCTCTATAAAGGGAGTGAACACCACATCAATACAGATTTCATCAAAACAAGAAACTGGATTGTACGCTTCAAAACAGATTCGAGCCCTTGTGGTATTGCTGCTGTAATCATGCTGACCTGTAACTGCATTAGTGTTGAAGTACGGTCCGGAATCATCAGAATTCCCATCTCCCCAATCGATGAACAGAGAATCAACATCCATATACTGTGTGAAGTTTCCAATCACCGAAATGCTTGGATTAACTGAAGGAATGATGAAAACGTTTCCATTCCAATACCCACCTGAAACTTGAGGAATCAAATCCATCCAGGTTGGAGTTTGCCCCACAAAAACAGGGTTCAACACTACCGTAGCTGAGCAGCCGTGTTCGTTGGTAGCTAGTACAGATGGAGTATATGAACCTGGAGAAGAATAGCAATGATAGGGCGAGAAACTCGTATCTAGAGTAGATCCATCTCCAAAATCCCATACCCACATTCCTGCGGTAGTATCTATGGTAGAGGCCGGTAACCAGTTCGCACATAGTTCATCACAACCTCCAATCTCAACAATGGAATCGATGCTCACAGTTGGGTTTGGCCGAACTTGAACATAAATGGTATCGTAAGCTTCGCATGAATACGCGTAAGAGATATCGTCGAGCCCGAAGTCATTTCCAGCAAGAGCGCTCGAGACCGTCTGCAGAGCAATTAAATTGTTTCCAGTCGGCGAAGAAGTAAAGGTGCGCGTTGTGCTTTGCCAGACACCTGCCACATTCGGTGTTGGAGCATTCGCACCTATGATTGTTCCATTCACGCGTAATCGAAGCGAGCCCGGTGGGGTGACAAAAGTGAGCGTCCACCACCGCATGGTAACCGTAACGTTTGGCGGAAAGGCCACATTCTGAGTCCACAAGTTGGCAGCACCACTCGTTGAACCATTCACCAACATGTAGTTCCCATTCCCTGTGGTATGATCTCCCCAAGTGCCGAAATTCGGGTGGACTGCATTGGGGTTCGTTCCTACCGCGTAGGTTCCCTCATTCCAAATCGTGTTTGGATTGTAAGTATAGGCGGATCCGAATCCTGTGTTCCCTTGACTAAAATCGCCGTTTACGGCAAGTTGATTCACCGTGGTTGTGGATTTCACAATTAAGGTATCATTGCGACTAACCGTGGCCGTACCTGTTGAGCAGTTCACACAACTCATGGAGCTCATCCCAGACCATTCATAGTTGGAACCGCCTGTAGCCGCATAGGTAATCGAGCCCCCATCACAAGCCCAAAGAGTGTCTGTTGAGGCTGTAACCTGACATTGGCCGTATGTATGAGACGTAACGAAAAATAGTATGAAAGCGGCTAGGTTTCTCAACTCAAGGTAGTTTGTGACAAGATATGAAATCATTTTAGCGATAATCCCTCCAAAAACTAGTACGAGAAACAGCCTCTCTCTAATGCCTCGTGAGTCTCCCTTTTTTGCTAATTTCCCCACATGCCCGATAGAATCACCGTTGTAGACTCCAAGGCTCCATTGGCCAAAGGGAGTTTTAGCAACATTCGAAAGTACAGAGAACTCCTCATCTCACTTGCCGTGAGAGACTTTCGCGTTCGGTTCGTTCAAACCCGACTTGGATACATTTGGGCTATTGTTCAACCTCTCGTCTTAGTCTTCATTCTCACCTTTGTATTCGGCAAGATGTTGAATGTAGATACGGGCGGTATCGAATATCCTCTCTTCGCTTTGAGCGGACAAATTCTTTGGAGTTACTTCAGTTTTGCTGCAGTTCAAGGAGGTCAGTCTTTGGTTCAATCACAGCATATGATTCGGAAGATCTGGTTCCCACGGGTAGTACTACCCCTTTCAAAATCAGCAGTAGGCTTGATGGATTTAGGCATTGGGCTCCTACTTTTACTTGTTGGTGTTGTGGTAATGGGCATCGGATTCACAATGAATAGTGTCTGGATTTTAGTAGCGATTCTACTCACTTGGATTGCAGGCACGGGAATCTCTCTATGGACATCGGCCTTGAGTATTCGCTTCAGAGATGTTCAGCACGCCTTGCCTTACATCGTACAGTTTTTATTCTTCCTTACTCCAGTAGCCTACCCTACTGGAATATTAAGTCGAGCTTTACCAGAAGGCTTAGCTTGGATGTCTTACCTCAATCCGATGGCCGGTATTATTGATTTATCCAGATTCGGGCTTTTTAATTCTGAATTATCGATTGAGCACCTTGCTATCTCTATCGGAGTAGCAATTACACTATTGATTTCGGGATGGATATACTTTCACAGCGTTGAACGAAACATGGCCGACACCCTATGAGTAAGCATGCTCTACATCTCGAAGGCATCGGCAAAAAGTACCGTCTACGCCAGAAGTCAACTTCACTTTTAGGAAGGTTGAACCCATCCAAGAATGAAGATTGGTTTTGGGCACTTCGCAATATCGATTTGAGCTTAGAAGAAGGAAAAGTACTAGGAGTTGTTGGTCCAAACGGGGCAGGAAAAAGTACACTTCTCAAAGTACTATCACGAATTACCTATCCTTCTGAAGGTCGGTTTACGGCCAATGGTAGAATGAGCAGTTTGTTGGAAGTGGGAACGGGATTCCACCCGGAGCTCAGCGGCTACGACAATATCTTCCTCAACGGTTCCATCCTTGGGATGACCAAGACTGAAATCAAAGCCAGTCTAGATGAAATCATAGAATTTTCAGGTGTTGAGCAGTTCATTCACATGCCGGTGAAGCACTACTCTAGCGGCATGAAAGTTAGACTCGCTTTTTCAGTAGCCGCCCATCTAACTGCAGAAATTCTTCTTATCGATGAGGTGTTAGCCGTTGGTGATGCAAGCTTCCAGCGAAAATGCTTGGAGCGAATGGAAGACGTTTCTCGCCATCAAGGTAGAACCATACTCTTTGTAAGTCACAATATGCGCGCAGTTAACGATTTGTGTACGGATGCCATATATGTCGACAAAGGAAGCTTGGTAAAGTCTGGAACCCCTGAAGAGATTACCAATTTCTACAATCGCTCCTTAGAAAAGAAGTCGATTGAGATTGATTTGAAAGATCGTAAAGACCGTGAGGGTTCTGGCGCATTCAGGTTAGAATCGATGCGATTCACCCATGAAGATGGCAGTCCGATTTCAGAATTGCGCTCTGGTCAGCCTGCCTACCTCGAAATTGAATATTCAGGAGATAAACCGCCTTCAGCGCTAAATTTCCGTCTGAGTATTGGAAGAGAAAATGATGGTTTCATCGCCGCCCTATCGAATCACCTTTCAGGAGCTAACCTCAGCAACTTGCCTGCCTCGGGTAAGGTGAGATGTGCGTTGGACAAAGTTCCTCTAATGACCGGCAAATATGTCGTCAACGCTCGCCTCACTGAACAGAACATCATTGCAGACGATGTGAAGCGCGCATTGGTTTTTGAGGTCTTGGAAGGCGATTATTTCGGAAGCGGAGATTTATTCTCTACTCAGCGTACAGGAGTGTACATCGACCAATCTTGGGAGCTTATTTAAAGAGCTTTCTCCAGCCTTTCTTCTTCGAGTGGTGTTTGTGGTGATGACCATGGAACAATTTGTACATATATGATGAACCTTCCTGCGCAGGTAAATGATCAGTGCCAGTCAACTTCCAATCCGTGATATCGTATCCAACAAAATCGAGATAGTCGTTAAACACAGGCTGATAAAATTCTACGTCGTCTTCTGTAAACCAACGTCGCCAGTTACCATGCTTCTTACTTCTCGCCACATGAGAAAATCGCTGATCATTTTTATTCTCTTCAGAAAGCGATAATCCCAAGTACTTCTCTAGGTCATTCAGATTCCCATCCATCAAGTCTTCATACTTCAAGACGAACCAATCTTGATCTTTCGCTTTAGTAAGAAATCCCTTCACCTTCTCGTGAAGTTCTATCTGTCGAGCTGCCCACGATTCGTTTCGTGATGGCTTTGTACTGAAGAGCGAATAGAACGGTATATCTGATGGATGTTGCTCCTTGTATTCCGTCAATCGATGTGCTCGCTCAAAATCTGCTTTGTTCGGATTATGCATGTGATACCAGCGATAGAAGAATGCACTGATCCAGCGATCTCGAGGGTCGCGTGCGATAAAAATCTTCTTGTCGAAATCTGCGTAATCCGACAAAATCGATTCCGGGGATGCCCCTTTTCCATCCACAGCAGGTAGAAGTGATTTCACCAAGGTGTGCTCTGTCAATTCGAACTTCGATTCATCTCTTTTATACAGAGTATTTCCTTCACGTCGAACCGACTCGAACACTTCAGTAATATCAGTTTTAAAGTGGGCTTCCATGCCCGCTTTAATCTTGATGTGAAGAGCTGTGGTTCCACTCTTCGCTAAACCATAGATGAGAATACGCATGCTGTAAAGATAATCAGCGCCATCAAAGTATCATGATAAACTACAACTGATGATTTCACCCTCAAAGGTCTCCTCTACACTTGAAATCCGAAAGATGTGAACGCGCGCTTAGGCACCTGATTTCCAATACTGAAAATCATCCGGCTACCTGTTCAAAACTACCCGATTGTAAACGTTTATACTACGGGTAACGGCGGGGGAATTCAGAATTTTGCGTCGGAGGGTGGCTGGAGGCCGGCCCCGTTGGGGCACGAGAATCCCACCACCCAAAATCCCCTATAAATTCACCTAAAACCCAGTGTATGAGCCTTCTTCACTCTCCTCTTCCACAGTCTACTTCTGAGTCGTACCTTACCCATTGAATTTCGAGTTTCATGATAGGTACCCATTTCCAGCGCCCAATCATCATCATCGGCATGCACCGTTCAGGCACTTCCCTGGTTGCCAAGTTGCTGCATGATGCCGGTGTGAACATGGGAGCGCATCGTGATCACAATGAAGAATCCATGCCTTTTCTGAGTGTCAATCAACAAATGTTGGCAGCTGTGGGCAACTCGTGGATCGACCCACAGTTGATTAATGTGGAATACAGTTCTTCAGAATCGGCCATAAGCATGTTCGTCAATCATTTTCAAATTGACCCAAACGATTACTCTTGGAATGGCAAGCCTCGAGGATGGCTGATTAAATGGCGACTCAACAAGCCGTGGGGGTTCAAAGATCCTAGGAGCACCTTCACCTTGGAAGCTTGGCTCAAACTCTTCCCGAAGGCGAAAGTCATTCATGTAGTTCGCCATCCGGGTTCTGTTGCCGATAGTTTGAGGCGTCGTAATGATGTCGAAGGAGAGGTTTATGACGAAAGATTAAACGACGTCCGGTTCAATGTAAACCTATGGAAGCAATATGTCGAGCGTGCACTAACTCAAACTTCTAGGCTACCCAAGCGAAGAGTAATGACGATTCAATATGAGGCATTACTCGAAGGAGGGCAAATCCTAACAGACTTGGGACGATTCGTGGGAGTAAATCTAGTGCATTCATTTGCTGAGAGAATTCACCCCGACAGAGCTGTGAAACCTTCCGAAATCGACCTAAGTGAAGTTGCAGACCTCATGTCGAAATTTGGCTATTCGCAGTAAGTCATCAAACCTTACCTTCGCAATCAAAGCATATCCTCCTTGGCAAAGGTCTCCGTCATAATCCCAAATTACAATCATGCTCCGTTCCTTACACAGCGGATTGAGAGCGTCTTGAACCAAAGTGTTAAAGACATTGAGGTGATTATTCTCGACGATTGTTCTCAGGATAATTCGAGAGAAATCATTTCGAAATATGCTGAAAGTGATTCAAGGATTCGGACCCATTTTAATGAGCAGAACTCTGGATCCACCTTCGTTCAATGGAATAAAGGAGTTGATTTAGCTACGGGTGATTTTATTTGGATTGCTGAAAGTGATGACTTTGCCGATTCTTCCCTTTTAGAGAATCTACTCCCCATCCTTGAAGGGGATACAGAAGTCGTTTTGGCCTATGCTCAGACTGTTATTGTTGATGAGGCCGGAGTGAGAATGAGAAGCTATCAGGAGGACTACAACTTCCTGTTCAAGGATTCTTGCGATTTGTGGAAAGATGACTTCATTAGAGATGGTCATCGCATTGCATCCGACTTGCTTCTATTTCACAACATCATTCCAAATGCTAGTGCGGCGTTGATTCGTAAATCGACCTACCTAGAAGTAGGTGGAGCAGAACCGGGCTGGAAACTAAATGGAGATTGGATGTTCTATGCAAAGCTTCTCCTGAAAGGCAAGCTTGCCTACAAGAACATCGAGTTGAATTACTTCCGGACTCACCCCGTCACCCAGCGACATACCGCGAATCTGACCCCGAAGGTATACGACGAAATCCTCCTCATTTTTAAGTTCATCGCCCGAAATGGATCTCCCCAGTTTTCAAAGCTTTGGAAGGCTCATAGAATAGTAGCTGGCTGGTGGAGTGGCAGTCTTTTCCGCCAAAAATGGAACTGGACGAACACAAAGCACAATTTTCGACTTTTCTTCGAATTTCTTCGCTGGAAACCGTGGCTACCTCTGAGCTTGATTCTAACTTTGTTCTTCCATATTCTCAGCAACTTCACCACTTGGTTGGGGATTAAAGGAAAACTGAGAAAGTGGATTAACCGAGTATTCCCGGGTCTGTTATTCGACCCTGATAAAAAGGCGTAGAAAGAATGAAGATTGGTGTACTGATTCCGGTATACAATGCGGCGAAGACGATTGGTCAGACCCTCGAGTCGGTGCTGAATCAAACCGAACTGCCCTACGAAATCTGCATCGTTGATGACGGTTCCACAGATGAGACCGAAACCATCGTTCGTCAGTATGCGCATGAGGACAATACCATTCTTTGGAAAATCGTTCAAAAGCCCAATGGCGGTTTGGGTTCAGCAAGGAATTCCGGACTTGAAGTCATGACATCCGATTACATCGCTCTGTTGGATGCCGACGATGTATGGACGCCTAGAAAAATAGAACACACACGTAGCTATCTCGAGTCGCACCCAGAAACCGACTTGCTCTATCACCCCATTTGGGAATGGCGCTCTGAGTCGGGCATGATGCACAAACGCCGAGATGCGAAGCTCGATTCTATTGAAGTAATCTGGTTAAAGAATCCAATTACACCCTCTGCTACGGTGCTGAGAAAAGATGCCATGAAGTGGGAATTTGACACCGACCCTAATATTCACGGCGTGGAAGATGCGCTCTTGTGGACACGTGCTTATCACGATGGGCTCAACATACGTCGCATGGGTTTTGTCGATACGCAATACCGCGTAAATCACGGCATGACCAAAGACAAATCGGCACATGACAAACGAATTGGAGCTGCTTTAAAAAAGGCGGTCGAAGCCGGTTGGGTAAGTGAAGCGTTATTGAGCCGAATCAGCCACTTCAGAGCCTACCACAACGCACGTCAGTTTCACAAAGCCGGTGAGTTTAAATCCGCGGTTGAGGCTTATAAGAACAGTGAAGTAGGACTAAAAGTGTCCATGCTAAAAACGCTGGCAAGTCTCAAGATTAAAGCCTAGTTCGATGGGTTCGCGTACCCGAATAAAGGCAAGCTCGTTCCGTCGTCTCCCACGTCTTCTGCAGTAACTTCCTTGTATCGATCGAAGGAAGATGGACGAGTGATGATCTTCTGTCCTTCCACCAACATTTCAGCGTCAAGATTCATTTTGAGGAAAGAAGCGAGTCTACCTAAGGTATCGACTGGATGTTCCACCAAATCTTCGATTCGAAGCAAGAAGAAACGTTCACCTAGTAGTTTCTCGCCTACCAGTTTAGCTCCCAAATTCGCCACTCTCCAATAATGAAATTGCGCCATAACAGGCTCATCTGCAATTTTCTCTGGACGAATACCGTAGTGCATCCCCCAGAGGTTAAGCTGTTGCAAATTTGAACTCTTAGCCATTGCATATCCGTGACGAATCACGTGGATGTACTTCATGTTTGGAAACACAGACACGAGATGTGGCAGGATAACATGACTGTTAGGCTCCTTCCATCCCCAATCGTTCTTGCCCGATGGGTTTTCTTGATAGGTTTTAATCGCACCTTCTACCCATGGCTGATCCAATTCGTGGACAGGGTCGAGTGCTTCACGCATCCACTTCGCGTACTCCTTTCTGTGAATCGTTCCCTTAGAACGAAGCTGACCATAGGCTCTAAGACGTTGCTGCAAGTTCTTATCACTCACTGCGTGAATATATCCTGGTCGCTTGAAAAGGTGAGTAAATAGAAGCTCATCCTCGCTTTCATTCAGGGTTCTCCCCATATCCACTCCCCATGCTTGAAGAATACTCGACACTACGCGAGTTCCGCTGCCTCCAAGGGCGCCAACTACAATCGGACTGCTCATCGTTGCATAAAGGGATTACCTGGAAACTCAGCGATCCCATTGACGTACTTTCTAATCACATCGATTTCTGCATTGGTTTCTGCACCTGGAAATCCGTTGATGTGATCAGGGGTAACTAAGTGGTTATAGGCCTTTAAGAGTTTGCGCGCGATAGGCTGATAACTCCAGTGCCATTTTTCTTCGTTATAGCCCGTACGTCCGCGTGTTTGTGCGGTGTACGGCTGGAAGAATCCAAACTTGTGTGCGTTCGCGTGCATCCATTCGTATACTCTTGAACCTTGACCCGATTCAAAATAGCTTGGCTCAACGGAGTTGATATCTAGGTCTGTGCCCCAATGGTGACGAGAGGTTCCTGGCATGGAACTGTATTCCAAAATACTCAATGCTCGTTCTACATCTTCTCCACTTCTCCCCTGCCATTTGCGGGTCCAAATATCAACTTGATACTCATGGTTTCGAGTGGCTGAAACGACGAAGATTCGAATGCCATCGAGAGCGGCAGAGTCTGCCATCTCCTCAAATGCATCAGCTGCTTCCTTTCGAAGCCATGCTTGCTCACGGTTGGTATAACGAGAACGAAGCTGACGGAAATCGCTGTGTTCTGAAGGTTCAAACTGACCGGTTAATTCCGGAACGTCGTAGGTTGGGGCATCATGCCCTGCTATCCCCAATATCGAGATGAGCAGTATCGTTATACTCTTGCGAATCATGCTCGCGAAGATACGCGGCACAGACCGTTATCCGAAATCAATATCTTAGAAGCTCAACCACCGTCTTATGCGCTCTACTCGCTCTCGTTTTTGGTCAATTCTATTGGTTTTTACTCTGAGCATTACGGCTTGCAATCCGGAGGCTTATCTGCCAGAATCGATGAACGCAGCGTTCTATAAAACACCAATATTTCAGTGTGGTTTTGATGAGGAGGATTCCCAGCTAACCGACTGGATAACGCCCGAATACACAGGACACTTAAGGGCAAATAGCTTACTTATCAAGCGTAGAAGTAAAGATGGTTTTGTGCCATACTGGGTTACTCCTATTGCACTTTCACACAAGTCTTCTACTGAACCAAGCATTATGCTCTCCATAGTTGAAGAAAGCGGTCGCGTGATTCAAACCGTAAAGGCACTCTTACCAGATAGTCTCGCCATTACTGGTCCTATCGACTCCATTCACCTCAATGAAAGCGAGTACGGTGATGTGCTTCTTCAACATGACGGCAAATACTACCCTCTTGCTCGGGAAATAACAAATCCTGGCGGATGGGAATTGAACTTTATTCGATCTAATGATGACAGTAAGAGATTTTTCCCCTTCCAAAGAGCGTATGGAATTAGCCGCTATAGCCGTCAACTAGATGGGCTTTACTTCAATACAGTTGACAATGGAATAGTAAAGTACTCCCTTGTCTGTAATGGTAAGTCTGATTTAGAGAATGACAATTCTGGTCATACTTTTTACGCCGACTTTATAGATAGACCATTCTCCTCCTTCGATTACCTATTGATAACAGACTACAGTGACTCGTACGTGTTGAGCGATGGCGAATTGGATACCTTAGCACTCTTCCTCGATGCGGGTGATATTCCGAGAGGAACCGATTTCAACCACACAGAACTCGACCCAGTCGTTCGCGAGACCCTCGTTTTCGGTAGTCATCTGAACAGCATTGAATTGACAGAATTCAAAACAGACTTAACATATACCGATGCGGACTTTCTCGAGCAATCCAAGCATTTACGAAAGCCTGATGCACTGCTGCGTGTGTGGAACACTGTCAAATGGATTGGCATCGAAAAGATTGTTAGTCGATCAACCCTTCAGAAAAAACGATACGCTATACGAGACAGCATTTCCCTTGTGGGATACGGGAACTTAACGCTTAGCTACTATGATTTAGCCGTGAAGTTGGTAGCATCTTATGATATGCATTCCGATAGCACCCTGCCTATCTTCACTCAATTCTGGAATCGACGTGCAACCGAGGGGAATGCAGAAACTGTTTATCAGATTCTCTTGGAAATCATTGAATGGGTTGAAGGTGACACCATGGATAAACCCGCTACTGGATACAGTGAGCTCCTAGCACATCTGCTGAATTTTGAACTTAGTCTGAAGCTTCCGAATTTGAGCGTCGAAGAGAAGGAATCAGCCTTCATGCGCTACTTAAGGTTTCTAATCGAAAATGAGATGTATGCATCTGCATCTTGGCTCGTGACTTCAGAATACAAAGAGTATGGATTGGAAGCTCCTCCACATGATGCCTCAGAATTGATAACAGGACCAAATTTCAGGTCTTCCGTTTATCGAACAGGCAGTCGTGCTCCATTTATCCGAAGTTCGCAAAGGCTTGCCGTCACCTGCCAATTCGGACCTTAACCCTACTGAACGTCTTCGTCTCGATAGTCGATTTTCACCGAGCGCAGTCCGTAAAATTCGCCTTGAATGTATAACTCGACAGTCACCTCGGAAGCATTCATTAATACTCCATAGACTGGGTGAGGCTGTACTTCGGGTTCCCCTTCCGCATCCGACCTCACTTCGAGCATCACCTGCCCTTCCATGATTTGAATCTCGGTCGTAGGTGCCCATTGAGCCGGAAAGTGAACACCTTCAACAACTACCGAATCTACTTGGGTGCCATTGGCATATTGACTTTGATACCAGAAATTTAGCATGCGTATGCCTTGAATTCCGGTGACCGATCGTTGTAACCGAACCATGTCTCCTTCTGGAAGATCCTTTTGAGGCCCACACGATATCAATACTAACGAGGCCACGAAAATGGCTATCAACTTTTTCATCGGACTATTTCAAATGATTTCACCATGGCTCCGCTCTCTCCTGTCATTCTCAGTAAGTACGCCCCAGAAGTAAGATTACCTACTTCTAGTTGTCGACTTTGACTTCCAGCTTGAAGCTCGATGACTTCACGAATCACCACCTTACCGCTCATCTCAGTCACTTCTAATAGGACTTCTTCAGAAGTGAGTGCATCCACCTCTAAAGTAAGCACATGACTGGCAGGAATCGGATAAAGTGATACGCTCGATACAGAGCTCCACTCTTCCAAATGGATATCATTGACACTTATACTCGACGATTCGTCAAAACAGTCTGTGCCATTAATCCGAACGTAATAAGTTCCATTTGCAGTTGGTGTAAAAGTCTGATTCGTCTCGCCTGCAATAGGCCCATTGGCATCAAACCACTGATATGGAAAACCAGTCGTCGTGCAAGTAAGTACTCCATTTGAATAGCTTATCTGAGGTTCAGGTACAATCTCCACGAGCACAGAAGCAGAATCGCTTGCCGAACAGCCATTCGAATTCGTGTACGTGTAATACACCCAGTGCGTTCCATTTCCTGCATCTGAAGCTCTGAATTCCGTTCCGTTCACGCCAGCACCACTGAAGGTTCCTCCCGTCGGTGTACCCGTTAGAGGAATCGTATCCTCTTTACAATAAGCATTGATGATAAACGGTGTTGTCAGTGTGACTGTCGGAAGAGCATCAACAGTAATAGTCGATGTCGTACTTGTATCGCTCGCTTGAGTTAAGCAAGAAGCAGAGCTGACCAAGGCAACACGTACATCATATACACCTGGCGACTGCTGTAAAGTGTATGTGGATGAATTTGTCCCAACTGGACTGCCGTTCACAATCCACTGATAAACAGGTGAACTTCCACCATTGGTGGGTGCTGCAGTAAACATTACAGAAGTTCCATCGCATACCGTATTGCTTGTCGCGTTGTTGCTTATCGATACTTGTGGGGTTACTGACGGATTCACGGTCATAGTGATTGAATTCGAAGTCACCGTGGCCGTTGATACACAAGCATCGCTATTGGTGAGCTCAACCGTTACCACATCACCATTGGTGAGTGTGCTGGAAGAGAAGGAAGAACTATTCGTACCCGCAGTTGCACCATTGACTTTCCAAGCGTATTGAGGTGAACTGCCTCCATTCGATGGATTAGCAGTGAAGGTCACATTTGTACCTGAACAAATGGTGGATGAACTCGAAGAAATACTCACCGAAGGCGTAATCGTTGGTGTCACATTCATTCCAATTCCATTGCTGGTAACGGTAGTCGGACTTGCGCACGACTCGCTGCTTGTTAACTCTACCCAAATTGAATCGGAAGAAGATAAGCTCGATGAAGTGTAGGTCGTGCTATTAGACCCAACGTTGGAACCGTTCAATTTCCATTGATACGTAGCTGAACTTCCACCTCCGGTTGGAGTCGCTGTGAAAGTGACACTCGTGCCCGAGCAAATATTGTTTTGAGACACACTAATACTTGCTGCTGGTGTAACTACAGGATCAATTGTGATGTAGCTCGATTTCAGTTCTACATCAGAGCCAATGCCGTTTGTAGCTGTAAGACTCACATCGTACGAGCCACTATTAGCGAATTGAATCTGTGGATTCTGACTCGTCGCGCTCGTCCCGCCCACATAACTCACTCCTGAACTCGGCGTGACCGTCCAGCTCCATGAGGATGGCGAACCCGTTGAGTTATCTGTAAACGTTATTGTCTGATTCTCGCACTCTTGTGTACTAGACGCCGTGAAATTGGAGGTGGGCGCAACATTCAATACACCTGTCACGCTGATATTGTCGACATACAGGTAGTTACCATACCCGTTGATATTTTCAATCTTGATCTTCACTCCACTATTCCCCGCGTAAGCATTGAGGTTGATGGATGGACATGTTGGACTTGTACCGCACCAATCACCTGTGGTCGACGGAGTAAATGAACTGGTTAAATCTGAGCCAGTCACGAAGTTGCTCGTTCCATTTTCTCTATAGGATGCCACTTTGGTCCAAGTCGCACCACAATCTGTACTAATGTAAACTGCAAGACTATCCTGATACGATGAACTGTACCTTCTATATGCGTAATCGAAATCTAAAGTAATTGAGGAGTACCCGGTAAAATCTAATGGCGGAGAAATCAAACCATCCCGCTGACCAGTGGTGCTGTAACCGTAATTGTTAATTCCCATGGCAGTTGAACCCGGTGAGTTTCCTCCAACAGTATAGCTCGCCCATGTGATCCCCGCATCAGGGTTATCAATTGTCCAATCTGTAAATCCAGACTCGAAATCTTCTGAATAAGGAAGTCCAAATCCACCCACATCAACATGCCCAATTCGCAACACACTGTCGGTTCCATTGGCATTACTGACCGTCAGGCCAATCGTGTACGTTCCCGATGTGCTGAAACTCACTTCAGGAGAAGCTGAGGTAGAGTCGGTTCCATTCAGATAGCTAAAGGTAGATGGTGAAATGTACCACGCATAGGATGTAGGAATTCCTGTAGAGTTATCCATCAAACTCACGCTTTCGCCAACACATGGAGAAGTGTTCGAAGCTGTGAAGTCAGCTACTGGAACCGTAGGCTGACCAAAGCCATTGCTCATGAACATTCCTCTTCCGTGCGTTGCAGCAATCACCATATCATCACTGTCTCGAATCTGGAGCATATCCACTCTCACATTCGCTAACCCGCTATTGCTCGGCGACCAAGACGGGGAGCTCGCTGCAAAGTTTGATGTTTCCCAAACACCAACTTCAGTTGCGAGAATTACTTCCGTTCTATCATTTGGATTGAAAAGAGCCCATCGAACAGGCATATCTGGCAAATTCCCTTCTTTGCTCACCCAAGTCGTACCTCCGTTATTGGTGTACCAAACTGAGGTCAATCCATAGTTCGTGTACGTTACCAATAATTCATTCTCGCTAGCCCCAATCTCCACGCACGAAATATATCCTGCAGGCAATGCCGAACCAATACTCGTAGCTGATGGAGAACTATTCGCATTCGTCACTTTGAATAAATCGCCAGATCCTGTTCCCACAAAAAGAGTGGTCGAAGACGTGGTGTAAGGCGATACGCGAATGTGGGATGCCATATCAGACATACCTGATATCGTAATGGAGCTCACAGAAGGAGTCCCACCCACATTCAGTGCCCGATTCAAAGTTGTTGTCGTTCTAGCCGAATAAAGTGCATCTTGATTATCATCGTAATCTGCTGGGTTGATAAACCTACCGGTTGACTGATCATTGATGAAGCGCGGATTCTGGAAAGTACTTCCCCCATCTGTACTTCTCCAATAGCTATTGTATACGTAGCTCGTAATTTGAATATTCGGATTGGTTTGATCAATGAAACAGAAAGCTCCATCACCACCCGTGACTTCTACAGTCCCAGCCAATCCGGCCGTAGAAAACTGCTGAGTTCCGTTATCCTGAGTTCCCGCTAGGGCGTAATTGCTCCCGGAGTTTGGATGCAAGGCCGCCGCATAAAATTGAGTGACGTTGTAGTTTCTATTCAGGGAAGTGAACGTCGGCGATGACGCAGTAGGATTATCTGTCATTTGCACTCCACCATCGTTTCCAATCAACAATTGACTCGAATTATTGGGGTTGAATACCAATTGGTGCTGATCGGCATGCACATAGGGATATCCGAATCCGCCGTACCAGTGTGAGATTTGTGTCCAAGCCCCACCTGTATTTGTACTTCTGAACAAATCAATTGCTCCAGCATAAACTGTAGTTGCTGTCGTTGGGTCAACGGCCAAGATCATATCATACCAAGCCTGTCCTCTTGAAAAATCTGTTGATGAAATACCCGGGTCCGCATCGTTCGGCTGTGTCATGTTGCCCCAAGTTGTGCCACCATTGGTGGTCACCTTGAGTTCGCCAATTTGTGAGCTCACTTCAACCAGCGCATAAACGTAGTTGCTATTCGATGGTGCGCAAGCAATCTCAACTCTGTCACCAGAGGTTGAGTTGTAAGAAGAGGTCCATGTCGTTCCATTGTCAGAATACAATACTCTTCCTCCTCCTCTATCCGTTCCGCCATAGGACGCATCTTGAGTTCCCACCCAAATTCGACCATTGGCAGCCAATTCAATATCAGCCACGGCATAGTTGAAAGTCTCGCCAGGAATATTCGGCATGACTTGAGTAAATGAGGACCCCCCATTTGTGGAACGCTGTAATCCCTGAGCAGCGCTGCCATGCCATTGACCATTGTAGTAATTACCGCGCGTTCCAACATAAAGCACTCCTGTTCCACTTTCATTGCGAACTACCAAGTCGTTTACATAATAGAAACTGGTTGTAGCGGAAAGTTGGGTCCAAGTAGCACCGCCGTCAATCGACTTCCATACGCCTTCGCCCCTACTAGCACCTGCACCCCAGCCTTCACCGGTTCCTACGTAGAATACGTTGGTATTGGTCGGGTCATGAGCGATGGATGTGATTGAAATATTATCCCAGAAATCATCTACGGCAACCCATGTGCTGTTGATGTCTGTAATGTCATTGTTGTACCATAGTCCGCCCGTAACGCCTCCAGCCCAAACCTTCTTATGGGCGGTATCATTCGGGTCGAACATGATAGCTCGAGTTCTTCCTCCTACGTTGGTTGGACCTCTTTCAACCCAAGGGGTTCCAGCAGCTCCAGGTGTTGAGAAAGTTTGATTCTGGAAAGTCTCCACTTGTCGGTAAGCGTCGTGCAAACGCTCGGGAGCGGGTCTACCCAAGTTCGGGTCTATCGTTGCCAAGAAATCCTGCTCCCAAGCTAGGTCAGGGCGATCTCTCTTTGGAATGGCGTCGAGTTCCTCCATCGTCAAGGGAGTCCTTTGCGAATAAGGGTGAGCATTCACCATATCGCGATAGGCCTCCTTTTCAGTAGGAGATTGCAAAAAGAAGAATAGAGTTAGGGCAGAAATCGCCGTTAGCGGCAGTAACAATCGCTTCATGACAGTCAGGTCTTCGTTTAGTGCTCCTTCGAAGATACGACAATCAGGAAAGGTTAGATTTCAGTAGAACTACTCTAAGTCGAGATCGAGTTTCTTTCTAAACTCTGCAAGGATTGGATTCTTTTCAACCATGTGTTGGTACTTCTCTTCCGGAGTGTACAAGGTCTTCACTTCCTCCTTTTCCGTCACCTTGGAGATAAGTTCAATCTTGAAGTTTTTCAGCTCGGTTCGAAGGAATGCCATCAGGTCCGGACGTGCACCCTGCAAGTACCCTTCTTGGATCTTGTTATCTAGAACAAGTTCAATCTTGAAGTTGTCCAACAACTTAGGTTGATGGCGGGATAGGGTGCTATAAATCGATTTTTTGTGCTCTACCTTTTTCAAGTAGGCCTGCCACACGTCCTTCAGTTCGTGCTCAGAAAAATACTCCTTGGGTAATCCTGAAGTATCAATTCTCGCGGTTGATTCCTCCGTCCCTTCTTCGCCTTCCACTTCAGGTTTGGCATCCAGGTCTTTCAGCGAATATCCTTTTAGTCGGGAGCCTCTTCGCGACTTGGGCTTTACTACCTCGCGCTTCTCCGGCTCAGGTCCTTGTCGTAATGCCGAAGGACGAGGCTCAGATTTCGGCTTTTCTTCTGCTGGTGGAGTTGCTTCCGCATCAGGTGCAGATGGCGATGAGGATTCTTTAGGCTCTTCCTTTGGAGTGGGTCGCCTTGCAGGAGCTACCTCAACTACAACTTCCTGTTGTGGTGGCCCGGCTACGGGCTGACTAGCTGAGTTTTTTTTTTCGTTCACAGACTGAACGAGTTCCGTGAGCTTTAGAAGTGCAACTTCGACGTGTAAGCGATGGTTGTGACTCGCCTTGTACTTTTCATCGGCCTCGGTACAAATCTTCAGGGCTTGAATGAGGAATACGAGATCTACCTTACCCGATTGCTCGATGTATCGTTGGCGGATGTTCTCGCCTACCTCCAATAATGCAAGTGTAGCTTGATCTTTCCCAACAAGCAAGTCGCGAAGATGAGAAGCGAGTCCGGTTAAGAACATGTGACCATCAAAGCCCTTATCCAGAATCTCTCTGAAAAGCAGCAACACATCTTTTACTGATCCAGCTTGAATGTGCTCTACTGCTCGGAAGTAATAATCGTAATCGAGAATATTGAGGTTCTCGAGAACGGCTTCATAGCTGATATTCTGATCGCTGAAAGATGCAATTCTATCAAAAATAGAAAGGCTATCACGCAACGCACCATCCGCCTTCTGTGCAATGAGGTGTAATGCATCGGGATCAGCCGTGATTCCTTCTTGCTGAGCTACCCAAGCCAGATGCTTCGCGATGTCCTCTACCGTAATTCTCTTGAAGTCGAAAATCTGACAACGAGAGAGGATGGTTGGAATAATCTTGTGCTTTTCGGTAGTCGCCAAAATAAAGATGGCGTGCTTTGGTGGCTCCTCGAGAGTTTTCAGAAAAGCGTTAAACGCCGCTTGAGAGAGCATGTGAACCTCATCGATGATGTACACCTTGAACTCTCCCACTTGAGGTGCAAATCGCACTTGCTCAATCAAACTTCGAATATCATCTACAGAGTTATTCGAGGCAGCATCGAGTTCGAAGATATTGAGGGTATAATCCTCACCTTCTGTCCCGTAATGCTCATTGATTTTCTTAGCAAGAATTCGTGCACACGTTGTTTTCCCCACTCCACGCGGACCGCAAAACAACAAGGCTTGAGCCAAGTGATCTTGCTCAATGGCGTTCTGGAGTGTATTGGTAATATGCTGCTGACCGACCACCGACTCAAACGTGGATGGACGGTACTTTCTAGCGGAAACGATGTACTGATTTTCTGTGCTCATGGGCGTGAAACAAATATAGGGCTACAGCGAGAAAATCGAAATTTTCAAGGGCTCATCTGAAGGAAGTTACCACCTACTTTTCCACAGTGGATTCTCAATTTGAGAATAATGCATCTCAATCTTAGAATTCCCTATCTTATGGTTCATTAATCTCCGGCGCTCTCGACTGTTATTCTATAATGGAGACGACATTTACCATAATTAGAGATGTCAGGTTATGAAAGGAATCGTATTCACCGAGTTTTTGGAAATGGTAGAGGATGCATTTGGCTACGAAATGGTCGATCGCATCATCGCAGAATCAGATTTAGCCAACGACGGAGCATACACTGCTGTCGGTACATACAACCACGCGGAGCTAGTTGATATGATTGCCTCCCTCCATCAACATTCTGACATACCCGTTCCAGAATTGATTCGACTTTTCGGAAACTACTTCTTCAATCACCTACATTCAAATTACAGAGGGTTCTTCGATAGTGCTCCTACCCTATTCGACTTCCTCGATTCTATTCATGGACATATACACGTTGAGGTAAGAAAGCTATACAGCGATGCAGAACTCCCCAGTTTTGAAACTAAAGATCTGACTCCCTCTGCCATGGAGTTGATTTATTCATCCGAACGAAAGCTAAGCGATTTCGCTCTAGGCCTTATTGAGAAAGCGGCCGAACAATACGGTGAGTCTGTTCAAATCCAAAAGGAGTTGCTGGAGAAAGATGGGAGCAAAGTGACATTCAGAATCGAGAAATTGTAATGAGCTCAGAAGACGCACTCAAAAGGCGAATAGAGCGTGAGATCAACGCTCGAAAAGCAGCCGAAGCTCTCCTTGAGTCGAAATCTTTGGAGCTCTACAACGCGAATGAGCAACTGCGCAACTTAAATGCTCAGTTGGAATCTAAGGTTGAACAACGCACAAATGATTTAGCAAAAAGCGAAACCCGCTATCGGAACCTCATTGAAGGCGCAAATGAAATCATCTTTGTCACCAACAAAGAAGGACTCATTTCTTTCGTCAATCGTGTAGGCGTTCAAAAGCTCAACCTTTCTGTCGAAGAAATCATTCTACAACACTACACCTCGTTCATTGCCGAAAGCCACAAGGCTACTATCATCTCGCAATTAAAGAAGGTAGTTAAGAACAGAGAGCCACGAGCCTACATTGAGTTTCCAACTCCGCTTCGTAATGGAAATCAAATCTGGCTCGGACAGAATATTGAGTTCTCATACGATGAGGACGGCTCGATGGCGGAAGCCCTCAATATCGCACGTGATATCACGCAGCAGAAAGAGGATGAACATATCCTACTTACACAAGGTCTGCAATTGCGAAATCTCGTCGACAACCTACACTCAGGAGTGTTGCTCCAATCAAGCGACCGAAGGATTCTTCAAATCAATAACTACTTCTGTGATTTCTTCAGGATCGACCAACAACCACAAGAACTCATTGGCCATTCTCTGGATACAATCCTCGAAAATGTGACCAATCACTTTAGCATCCCGCGTGAAGAATTTGAGAAAGTAAGTCACTCTTCACACAAAGTGTCTGGTCAAGAGGTTGAACTTCGAGATGGCCGCTACATCCAATTTGACTACGTGCCGATTTACAATGAAGATCAGCTCCTGGGAACGCTCTGGCAGTTTGTGGATGTAACCGCACAAAAACAACTTGATCTCAAAATTCGAAATAGTGAGGAAAAGTATCGCGGCATCATTGAAAACATGGAGCTGGGCCTCTTGGAAGTTGATAAAGATGGCAAGATTACCCGCGTATACGATTGGTTCAGTAAAATGATAGGCTATACAGAAGCGGAGCTCTTGGGTAAGCGTGGAGAAGACGTCTTTCTCGCTCCAGAATACCTGCCTGTCTTGGATTCCGAACACGAGAAAAGAGCTCGTGGAGAACAGAGTGTTTTTGAAGTAGAGCTTATCAAAAAGAATGGAGAGCGAATTTGGACCATCATTTCCGGGGCTCCCTTCTACAATCTAAAAGGAGAAGTCATTGGTTCGGTAGGCATTCATTTCGATATCACCGATCAAAAACTCCTTCAAACGGAAATTCTCAATGCCAAAGAAGTAGCTGAGCAAGCACAAGAAGCCGAACAGCAGTTCTTGGCAAGTATGAGTCATGAAATCCGCACTCCCCTCAATGCAGTGATTGGAATGAGTCACTTACTCTATGATACCAATCCAACCAACGAGCAGAAGGAATACCTGGAGATGATCCAATATTCGGCGAACCTTTTAAACAACTTGGTTACGGATATCCTAGACTTCTCCAAGATTAAGTCGGGTCGACTAGAGCTCAATGAAATTGATTTTGATTTGAGCGCCATGCTCAACACCCTTCACAAGACCTTCGAGCTCAAAGCGAAAAACAAGCCTATTCAGTTCATCACCCATTCGCCAGAGCTCAAGAATCTGGTAAGAGGGGATGAAACTATGATCAATCAAGTCTTGTATAACCTTCTCGGGAACGCAGAGAAGTTCACCAATGAAGGAGAAATCACCCTTTCCACAGAGCTGCAAGCCGGCAAAGACGGAAGATGTGAAGTCACATTCACTGTGAAGGATACAGGTATCGGCATCTCAGAAGATAAATTGAAAGACATCTTTGAACAGTTCCGTCAAGAGACGCGAGACACGCAGACAAAATATGGCGGAACAGGACTCGGCCTTTCCATCTCCAAGAAGATTGTTGAATTCCTCCATGGAAGCATTGAAGTAGAAAGCACAAAAGGAGAAGGAACCACCTTTATAGTGAAGCTCCCACTGGAAGTGACGAAAAAGAAGATCTCCTCACGTAAAGTCGATAGCACAAAATTCGACACAAACAAGTCTGTTCTCTTCGTAGAAGACACGGTTATCAATCAGAACTACATTCAGAAGCTGCTCAAGAATGAGCCGCTAGATTACGATATGGCCAACAATGGCTTGGAGGCCTTGGACATGTGTAAGAAGAAGAAATACGACCTAATCTTCATGGACATCTCCATGCCGGTGATGGATGGATATGAAACCACTATCAAGCTTCGAAACAGCGAATCGCCAAATAGCGATACGCCTATTATCGCGCTAACTGCCTCTGCTCTTTCAACCAAAAAGAACAAGGCGTATGATTTGGGAATGAACGACTACATGACCAAGCCTTTCACCCCATTCGAATTGAAACAACGATTAGCCACATGGCTCGGTGAAGGGTCTGATGAAGCAAAACAAGCGATTGTAAAACCAGTAGCCACGCCTAAGCCAGATGCTTTACTCGATAGAGAGACCATGAATATGTTTTACGATGGCAATTTGAAGTCGCAGTATGACATGTTCATGTTGTTCTTCAATCAGTTTGATCGCCTAAAGTCTTCACTGCATCAATTCATCATGAACAAGGACTACAAGGAAGCTCAGAAGATTGCTCACCAGATGAAGCCTGGCTTTACCATGGTGGGAGTGCCTATCCTTCAGACTGAATTCCAGAATTTGGAGGACACATTGCGCTTTCAAAATGAAGAAAACATCAACAAGCAATGGGATGTAATTCAAGAGTTATTCAAGAAGTACATCCCAGCTGTTGAAGTTGAGCTCAGAAGAATTGAGCAGTTGATTTAATTCCCGAAAATCTTACTTGAGTTTCTGTATCCAGCATTCGGTTGGTACCAATCGCTATACTGCAAACCCGCTGACTCTGCCCATGCTGCAAAGTGTAGATAGGCATCGATAATCGGTTCGAATTCCTTCACGTGATCATACTGTGTAGAGGCTACATTGATAGCCCAAGGCAAGTTCGTTTCGGTCTTGTACCACCGTCCTTGATTCGCATTACTATCGTCGTCGGCATTGCCAAACTCATCTCCACTCATCAAATCTGATGGTGGATAATTAGCCATGTGAATTTCGGTTCTAGCACCTCCTCCAGAAACGCCTCCTGGAACAATGAACGCATTGAAAGGAACAGGACCTAGGACAGATGGGGACACCGGATTGGCCATTGTAATTTGAATACTCAAGGAATCATAAGCCTCAGCGGGTTTGAAATCCAATGTATTGAAAAAGGCGCCTTCCGGCCTTCCTAAGAATTCATACATATCATCGATAGCGATGAAAGCTGCATTCGTTTGACCGTCTTCACCTCCACTGGTGTTCACAACGTTCCCATTGAGGAATTGGCCATTGATAGAACCAATGTCAGAACTCAACGCGTCTCCCAAAACGAATCCCAATGCATTGGTATTCGCCGCTCCAATGGCGCGGATTTCAAGATCCATATTAATCTCAACTACGAGTCCATTCGCGTTGGTCACTTGATTGAATGCATATCCCGCTACTAAATCATTAAAGTCATAATCCCCTTTAAGCGGCCACATATCTTCAAAGGCGAGGGTTCCATACGCCCAATTATCGAAGGCCTTATTCGCATCAAAGGGATAGTCATCTCCTGTATTCACGACACCATCCAAGTCGGAATCAGGCGCTACCTCAGTAGTTGTAGGTAGATTGATTGTTGATACCGCTGTAATTGGATTCGCCGTCACATAGTAGATCAGATCGTTGAAATCCTCATCCGATCCACCGTCGCGGTTCAAGTCTTCAAAACCAATGAGAATCACATCTCTTGAATTGTCAAAAAGCTGAACATTGTGTTGTCTGCGAGCGGCTGTTGATTCGGGGTTGAAGTCTGGGTTCGAATAAAACTTCTGACGATTTACATTTACGCCACTCCCGTCCCAAGCATTTTGAAAGATTACCCATCCAATAGACGTATTCGGTCCAAATTGCCCCAAACGAATCTTGTTTCCCGAATACAAACCACCTCCCGAATTTTGAAAACTCGCATTGGGAAGAAGAATGAAAATGCTATCAATAGCCGCTGTGGATGTTGGAGGGTTGTTGGTTGGATAGGTAAAGTATCCCAAAGCATTTCTGTACCCAGCTCCTTCATGTACGAAAGTGATCCAGACATCTGCATTCGCACTAATATCAATGTCTGTGCTGTTCCCTGTGGCCAAATAATGTGGATTGGCGACAGGAACAGGAGCTTGTTCTGGCAGCGAATAGTTCACCATGTCCAGAAAACTCTGATCAACCACATCATTCACAGGCTCAAAATTAGCGGGAACCCCTTGGGAATTATAGGTTGAAATATAAAAGCAGTTCGCTCCAGCCGAAGTAATCGTTTTGAAGTTTTCTCCCTTCCCTGTTCCGTTCAACGCCTTGAAGGAGCTACCACCAAAAGTGGCTATGAGATTTCCCGAACGTACTTCTACTACCTTCAAGTTCGGGAAACCCATAGCATGACAAACAACTGCCACCCGCTCAATATGTCTTGGTAAAGTGAATCCAGGTGTGAACTGACCACTGTTATCCGTCAGACCTTGGAAAAGGACTTTCCCTCCTTCATCAGGTCGTTTGTCATAGAGGGAAATTCGCACGTTCTCCATCGGATTATCATCCAAGTCCAACACTTGGATGCTACCTCCCACAAGGCTTGATGTTTCGTAATTAAAACCATTCGCTACATCCATATTTTCCATAGTCAATGGACTTTGGTCGGATGGCGTTGGCTCTTCGATTATGTTCTTCTCGCATGCGATAAGTAGAACCGCTACGATGAGGATGGATAGTCTTTTCATGACGTAGTATTTAAAGGCATAGTTAGTGGCAATTGTATGATTAATGAAGGGTCACGTCCACTACCCCATGCTTAATGATGCTGATTCTCAGACTGGGAACTCCTTTTCTAATTCTTACACTAGGTGGCGCGCTGAGCACGCTCCCAAACTGCCGACTGATTGTTATTCAAAAAACGAATGAAGCCCGCCCATACTGCATAGTTCATCATCGTGAAATAGTAGGGTACGAAAAGCATCATGCGCTTATTGGGATTCTCCCTTTCGCGAAAGCCTATGGCAGCGAGGAGGTAAAAGGCAACTTGACCGATAAGTAGGAGTTGATACTCCAATCCTTCTTGCGTCAAGAAAGCATTCAAGATGAAAACCAAAGGCAGGGCAAACGCGCTGATCGACCAGCGTAGAACGCGATGAGAAACATACATGAAGCTGATCAATGGATGCTTCCAGAATTGCAACAGCGAGGCCAGCCAAACAATAGACTGCCAGCCTCCTGCTGCGATCCTAACCTTTCTCTTCAATTCGTCCTTGATACTCGCCGATGCGCGCTCCAAAGCTTTAGCCTCAGGCACATAAGCAATGCGACGTCCGTCTTCAACTAGGCGCAACGACAACATGAAGTCGTCCAAAATAGTAGACTCATCAAGTTCTGTATAACAATCCGTTCTCAAAGCGATCAATTCTCCTGCTGCCCCCATAATGGAATGCACCTCAGCGTCTTTTCGCTTCAGAAAAGACTCGTATTTCCAATACAATCCTTCACCAGCGGCATTCGTTCCGTCTTGATCTCTTACCTGAACCGTTTTCTCTCCAGAAACTCCGGCAACCGCTTCATCCGTGAATGGTTGAACCATGTGGAGTAGGGTATCAGCTCTCAAATACGTATTCGCATCACTGAACACAACAACGTCTGATTTCACGTGTTGCATAGCACGGTTAAGTGCAGCCGACTTTCCTCTTCGCTCTGGTTGGTATAGCAAATCGACCTCCATGTAGCTTTCTGCGATGGTAGGTGTGGCATCGGTTGACCCGTCTGCCACAACCACAATTCTCAACTTATCCTCTGGATAGTTCAAGTACAAGCTGTTTTGAATCTTCTCCTTCAGCAAGTCGGCCTCATTATATGCTGGGATGATGAGTGTGACTGAAGGTAAATCTGCTTCCTCCCAACTCGAAAATGAGTTCAAGTTCTTTTTGAAAAAACTGATGAAGGAAATAACGATTGGATATCCGAGGTAGGTGTAGAATAAAAGAGTTAGACCTACCCAATAAATAATGGCAATCATGATGCTGGAATTTGTTGTTTGGAAAGAAAGGAGAGCATGTGCCTTGTACTGTGTAGAGCACGTATCATAAAGGCGTGTAGAATATGTCCATCATTGAGCATTCTCCTATTGCTGGTATAGACATAAGCTTGCTTATCGGCTACCATTTGAATGCTTCCGAAGCGAGTAAGTCGAAGTGCCAAGTAGCCATCCTCTCCTCTATTCAGATTGAGATTATATCCACCTAACAAGTAGGCCTGCTTCTTTCGGAATGCCATGCTCGCTCCACCAACGTTCAACTGTCCTCTTCGGAAAGATCTAAGCGCAATGAGTAAGCGCTTGGCATGTTGGTAAGCATAGTGCGAGAAGGCATATCTATCATTCTCATCTATCAAGCAGTGTAGTGAATATGTACAGCTGATACGTGAATCTTTTCGCAATGGCTCAACCAAGGTTTGCAACCAATGCGGTGGATACAATGTGTCGGCGTCACCCGTAACAATGATCTCCCCTTGAGCCTTAATCAATCCTTTTTGTCGAGCCCAGGCTACTCCCTGATTCAATTCACCACATACCAGAGCTCCACTCTTCAAGGCCAATTCTGCCGTTCGATCGGAGCTGTTGTTATCCACCACAATCACTTCAAAAGGGAAGTCTGTTTCCTGAGCCGCAAGTGATCGAAGGGTTGCAAACAGAACGCGCTCTTCGTTATGTGCTGGAATCACAATCGATACTAGAATTCCGCTCTTTACCTTGTGTTCGGAAAGCTTCTGATACACTTGAGTAAGCGCATCCCCTGTAACACCTCTAAGGTCCGTATGACGAAAAGGAATGTGAGCCTCTATAGTCTGTGGTATTTTGAACTTGCTATTCATTAGGCCACATTTTCATAGAGTTGAACATATTGCTCAGACATTCGCTTCCAGCTGAATTCAGCACT
Organism: Flavobacteriia bacterium; assembly: GCA_013373425.1. Taxonomy (GTDB): domain Bacteria; phylum Bacteroidota; class Bacteroidia; order Flavobacteriales; family Schleiferiaceae; genus Phaeocystidibacter. The sequence continues at coordinate 26,715 of JABXHW010000060.1, read as the reverse complement.
TCTGCGAATACCTAATTCTCTAAAGTGATTCTTCCACACGTCACTAGACCACAGCGAGTTCATGGCGTTGGTTAACGTTTTCTCACATTTGGGATTTACTTTGATGGCTGCATCTTGTGCAATCTCAGGCATGCTGCTGGTGTCCGCTGTAATCACAGGCACTCCACAAGCCATCGCCTCTAGCAATGGAAGTCCGAAACTCTCTCGCAATGAAGGATAAAGGAACCCTTGACTTAACTTGATCAAATCAGGCAAGTGACGATTTTCAATGTAGCCGACAGGATGAATTCTCTTTCTAGCAAATGCGTACTTCTCTCCAGGGAGGCACTTTTCGATATAACTCGGCTTGAGGTCGCCTACAACTAGGTTCGCGGCAGGATGATCCTTCACGAACTCCGCAAATGCACGAAGTGTTCTCGGCGTATTCTTCTTTGGGTCTGTATTCCCCAAGTACAAGAAGTAGTGCCACGGCAGTTGGTAACGCTTTCGCACCATCTCCTTTGACGGATGCTCAACTACATCGGGATTGAAATGCTCAGACACTCCGTTGTAGATCACATCGGTCTTCAACTTACTTCCCAGGCGTATTTTGATATTGAGCTTTTCAAATCGAGACACTGTTGCCACTCTGCGGATGCTCTTGTTGAAGTACTTGAGCAGTAGGCGTCGGTACATATTCCCGAATCGCTGATACACTGTGTAACCATTAGAGAATAGCGGATTCGATTCAATGAAAATCACATCATGTAAAGTGAGAACCACCGGAACACGCGAGAAAATGGGAAATGTGTTCGCCGTGCAGTGGAGCACATCCAAATCCATTTTACGCGCCTGACGTGGCAACCAATACTGCTCCCACACTGCATAAGAGGCAGTATGATTTACAATGGTAACGTTCGGAAAGTTCTGAATTCTGCACTCCTCGTCGGTAGCATTGACGAAAACAAAGTACTCATGCTCTCCATCTGTAGGGAGGTTCTTGATGAGTTCGAGTGCAACGAAGTCCATTCCATGCTTGGACTTTCTAAATAACCTTTGAGCTTCGATTCCTATTCTCATAACGACTTGGTTTAAATGACGCTCCTCGCCACGTGGCTCGGAACAAATCCAATCGTCTTTGGAATAGGGTGGTTAATAATTTCTTCGGCAGTGCAACCGTGTACAAAAAGACCAAAGTGATTAAGAGTTCTAACCCCTTCAGGTTCCTCTGCGCAAACCAAATTCGGTTTCGCGTCATGTAGTAACTCTTCAAGGGACTGTCCTTTCCGACACTCATACTCTCCTTGTGGTAGACTAAAGCGGGTCCACAATAGTAAATCGGGAAACCCGCTGCTTTAATCCGTGCGCACCAATCGTATTCTTCATAATAAAGGAAGAACGCTTCCTCCATTGTGCCCACATCCTTGATTACTTGGCTCGGCACTAACATGGCCGCACCGTGTATAAATGATGTGGGACGAACATCTGAATACTGTCCGCTATCTAACTCCCCAAAACCCAAAGAACGATTTCTGAGAGTAAATCTAGATAGGTCGGTGGCTCCAGCATACTGAACAACCCCCTGAGGGTCATAATATTGGATTCTAGGGGACATCATTCCCAAATTGGGACAGTGTTTCCAATATTGGACTAAATGAGACAAGAAATCGGGCTCAACCTCCACATCATTATTAATGAAGAGTACGGCTTCTCCTTTACAATGAGGAAGACCCAAGTTGTTGCCGCCTGCAAATCCCAAATTGATTTCAGAACGAATCACCGTTGCTTCAGGCATGGCAGCTTGAAGTCGGTCAGTGTCATCCACTGCAGAGGCATTATCTACCACGATCACCTCATAGTTCTCGTAGTCAATCTTGGAAATCGAGTCCAAAAATTGGAGTGTCAACTCAATTTGGTTGAATTGTACGGTCAGAATGGAGATTAACGGCTCGGCCATGATTCGGTCGCATAATTTTAGAGCTGAAAAGTACTATGTCATGAAGAAAGCAATTCTATTCAGCGCACTCATCGCCATGTCTCTCTCGAGTTTTTCTCAATCGAGACACAACTCTCCCATTTTGGCAATCCCAGAAGAGCCCACCGACATTTTGGAGGAATCTGTAACTGGGTGGTCCTACTCGCTAGATGGAAAATGGATCTCAGGAGAAAACAGAATCTACAAGAGAATTCTCTCATCCAACATCGAACAGCTTGAGGAAGATCAAAATGAATTGGGCATCGACAACTTCGAGTCGATATCTACTTATCAATTCACGTATGGTGAAGATACATTATTACTCATCTTAAAGCCATTCACCGATGGTGCATATGAATACCCCAGATCCGGACGAGGGTGGGACGATTGGCGAAGTGTACACTACTTTGTCATAGAGAAGCCGAAAAGTGAAATCGCATCCATTCAGGATACTAACCTTCGCGAATTCAGCTATCGTTTGCGTGCCTCCGGAACGGTACAGAACGTCTCTCGAAGACGTACACTCGATCGAATCATACCTCGCATCAACTTACAGGAATCTTCTAATCGTTACCTCATCCTTCAAGCTGAAGTTTATGCCGAATCTGAAATCGTTCGATTCATGCTCTATTCGAATCACCAAATATTTCATGATGTAAGAGGTGTACTCAGCGATGTAACCATTCGTGGAAATTCTCTTTTCGGCACACCACGACTCTTGGAATATGTGTACTTTGAATGTGATTTAAACCAATTCGCCGCACTCGGCTTGATGTGAACAAAGCAATCTGGATCAACTCGCTCAAAGTTCTTGGCATCGCCTCACTTGCCCTTCTACTCGGCTTGATAATTAGTCAGTTTGAATGGGCAGCCCTTTCGGCTATCATAGGCGGAATAGTTGGTATTTTTTTCCTCTACTTCATTTTCACATTTCCGAAATTCGGTCTTTACGCAGTTCTCATCCTGAGTTTCATACTCCCTATACTTGGTAGATATGTCCCCAGCGGAATTCCTTTCGGACTCGCTGTGGATATCCTACTCGTATTGAGCATACTCGTTCTCTTCATCAAGGAGTACAAATCACTAGATGTGAGTCGACTCCGACATCCTGTATTCTTATTGATGTCGGTGTGGATGCTTTACGTCGTCTTTCAAATCTTTAATCCGCTTGCCTATAGCTTCGAAGCATGGTTCTACAGCATGAGAGGAATCGGACTCTACCAGTTCCTCATCTTCATGATTCTCTTCCTCACCTTTAGAGATAAAAAAGACCTGAAGACCTTCATGTACATTTGGATTGCTTTCTCAATTCTTGGCGGACTTTGGGCAATCAAGCAATCGATGTTTGGAGTAAGCGCAGCTGAACAACGTTGGCTAGATGAAGGAGGCGCTGTCACACACATGCTCTTCGGAAAACTTCGAATCTTCTCGTACTATTTTGATGCGGGAACCTTTGGCGCTGCAATGGGACAAATCTCCCTAATTTGTGGCATACTCGCTTTGAGCAATTACTTTTCAAAATCGAAAAGAATCCTACTGGGAGTTCTTGCTCTTTTCTTCTTTTATGGGTTGCTCATTTCCGGAACACGCGGTGCGATTGCTGTACCAGCAGTTGGAGGATTGGTCTACTTGATTCTCACCAAAAACCTTCGTGTTCTTGTGCCCGGCTTAGTCGTATTCGCCCTCGCATTCAGCTTTTTGAAATTCACGACCATCGGACAGAGCAATTATGAAATCAACCGACTTCGAACGGCACTAGATCCAGAGAACGCCAGCTTAAAAACCAGAACAGTAAATCGAGAGCGCCTTACGCTCTACCTTCAAGACAAACCCTTTGGAGGAGGATTGGGTACAACCGGTTCATGGGGGAACCGCTTCTCACCTGGAACGTGGTTGGCTGATTTTGAACCCGACGGATTGTACACGCGGGTGCGAGCAGAAACAGGATTGATTGGTCGGAATCTATATGTCGGGATATGGTTGGTAATCCTGTTCTTGGGAGGCAGACTAGTGCTTAAAGCTCCGCCCGGAAAAAACAAGGTCTATGGGATGGCTTTCATGGCCGGTTATGCCGGAATATTGATGGCGAACTATGGGAACTCGGTCATGAGTCAATTCCCAATTTCAACCACCACTTTTATTAGTCTCTACTTCGTGTTCGCCCTGCTCGATCCTAAGGTTCAAGCAGTAGCTACAGAAGACTTAAATTGAAACTGAACTAGCTTCTTTAGGTACTTTCTAAGTGCACTTCTCGACTTTGGCAGTTCTCCAAGTACAGATTCCATTTCCTCTAAATCCGCACCATTGAGAAGTACTTGCGGTGACTCAAGATCCAACTCGGCCAATTTCTTAGAATCAGCTTTGTTCCAAATTCGGCCAGCCCATGCAACGGTTACTAGCGAATCCGAGGTGGCGAGCAACTTAACAGGGTATGGCTTTTCAAGAAGGGCAGGAACTTCAAGTAGAACCACATCGTAATCATCCAACTTCTCGTCAGAAAGCGTCTGAACATCCTCCACTCCTCTCAACTTGTCATCCACTGAATAATTCCCTTTTCCAGGTTGAATGTGAATCGCCTTCAATCCCTGACGACCGAGTGCTTCGAGAAGGCTCTCACATACATAAGACTTCCCCTCTACAGAGCGTAAGCTTGCTATAGAAATCAGAACGGGCTTGTCCATATTCACTTGAATATTCTTCTCAATCTTCGCCCAAATCAAGCGCATATACTGTGCTTTGAATTGTGCTGAATCCAAGTTGGCTTGCTTTTCAACAAGACTTGCTTTTGGAATAGAGCCAATGTGCGTTACATTTGAGAACTGAGCCAATCGATCTCCAGTTTTGATACTCAAATCGAGCAAGTCCTTGACAACCGCAACAACGAAAGGCAGCATGAAGCTCAAGATGAAGCTCAAGACTACGAGTAGGAAACGCTTGGAAGGAAGCGGACTCAATGGAAAGAAAGGCTCAACGGTTACTTGCAAGCCATCGCTGGCCAAGGTTTCGCTACTCAAACGCATCAATGCGAGGTTCAAGCTATGCAACAACTCCAAATAGTTCTTCTCTTCAATTCCAATTTCCCGTTCATATCGACCGATGGTTGAACCCACCACTGAGAATTCATCGTAGAGCTCGTTGAAGTACACCTTTCGGTTTTCAAAAACTCGGATGCGCGCTTGAATCCGATCAAGCGATAAGGTAGCATCCAACCATTCAGTGAGAAGTGCAGTAACTGGTACACCTTCTGTCGTTCTGCTGTATTCCATTCGGTTGAACAAATCACGACTGATTGATGCAGAGAGCTCGTCTGCTCTTCTTCTCAATTCAATGAGTTGCTCTTCATCGTTCAAATACACCTCAAGAACAGCGATTTCAGAGCTGATTTGAGCCAACTCGGCTCGCTTCTCTAGCATACTCTCACTGTACTGGAGCATCTCCTTGTTTACCGAAAGCTGCGTCTCTAATCGCGCCACAGCCGCCTGCGCCGATGCACGTGCTGCAAGCTCCTTCTGATACTCATCCTCCATGTATTCTTTCATCATGGAGATGCTTTTGGTCTGCTCACCGTAGTTAATCACTCGGTTCTCAGTTCGAAACTCCGAAAGCTTTTGCTCGGCTCCATTTAACCGCTCCTCAGCAAGATTTACCTGCTCTTGAAAATACCCGACGATATCACTTGTTTGAGCTACTTTCACCTCGGCAACCAAGCGGATAAACACACTATTCAGAATATCAAGTGTCTGCTGCGCAATAGCAGGATCTTTCCATGTGTAGTGGATTCTGATTAAATCGGAGTTTTGAAGACGCGAAACACGTACGCCATTGATTGCTCTTTCAGAATAAGGCGAAAAACCACTATTTAATACCATTCCCACCTCATCGGAATAGAACGCCTCGTTATACCACGCTTTGATGTTCTGATACGTAGCCTCTTCATCACTCTCTACTTTCAATTGATCAATCGTCTCAACGCTCAACCACTGATGGAGGTCGGCATAAGACTCTTCAGAAATGAGCTCTAATGAGGGAGATTCTACAAGCAGATGCTTTGCCAACAAGCGCATTCCTACCTCTTGTTTGGTTTGTCTACTTTGAATGATATTGATGAGGTTATCGAATGCGTTGTTTGCTGCGAAGAAGTCCATTTTCGCTCCTTCTACATTCTCAATACTCAAGCCCGAAGTGATACCCGTGAATATTTCAGTCTCACTCTCGTATTCATGTGGCATATTGCGTGTAAACCAATACACTGTTCCGGCAGTCAAGATAGAGAGTAGGAACATCCACTTGAGGTTGCGCTGGAATATCCGGATGAAATGGAAAATCTGATTCATGATTACTGTTCAAAGGCGCTAAGTGGGATCCCCACGATACGCTCGAGTTTGTAATACGTGTTGCTGAATTCTGTACGCATGGTTTCGTAGCTCGTCTTATACTTGGCCTGGAGCTCAATATAAGTACCGAGCTGGTCCATCGTTAGTTCGCCTCTTCTGAAACGCTCCTCTGCCATCTCCATCGCCAACTGCGCACTTTGCATCGCCTCTGCCTGGATACCAATCAATCGCTGGAATAGCAGTAGGTCGTTGTACGTTTCAATCACCTCTTCTTGAACTTCGAGAAGAGCCGATTGATACGTCATTTCTTCGGCTTCCAATTGTGCCTTAGCAATTCGGATGTTATTACGTCTGTTGATGATGGTCCCTAATGGAATAGAAACACCAACCGTCAATTGATTTCCAAGAAAGAGCGTATTTGCAGCTTGACCCTGGTTACCGTAGTTATAAGAACCTCCTACGGTAATCTGATCCGTCCAACTGTTGCGAGTAGCACTCAAGTTGTATTCGTAGCTCTCAACAATGGCATCGTAGTGCGCAAGTCGAGGCGAATTCGCGACTGCTGAATCAATGAGAAGCTGCAGGGGTGGTAAGTACATACTTAGGTCGGAACCCGCGGTAGATCGAGTTGTATCCGACTGGCCGACGGCTGATGCCGTGAGTACCATCAAGGCAACAACGATGTAGATTGACTTAAACATTTTCTTTCTGCATTAGAGCGGGGATGGTTCTCAAAAGCAACTTCATATCGTACATGAAACTGTAGTTCAATGCATAGCTGTTGTCCAATTCCTTGCGCTCGGTTTCACTCATTTCGGCACGACCTCTTTTCTCCACTTGCCATAGTCCGGTAATTCCAGCTGGGGCGTGGAAGCGAGTCACCCATTGGTCGGTAGTCAGTTGTTCTGCTTCGTAAAGTGGAAGGGGTCTGTTACCAATAACACTCATATCTCCACGAAGTACATTCACAAACTGTGGAAGCTCATCAAGGCTAGTTGCGCGCAGAAACCTGCCCACTCGGGTAATTCTCGGATCGTTCTTCACTTTAAAGAAAGCACCCGACTTATCGCGTTTCTTTTGCTGTAGAAAGCTCTCTTCGTCAATAGGGTTACCCAATGCATCGATAAGCGTTTCACTCGATCGAATCACAATCTCATCCAACTCTTCGTTGGCGTATTGATTTTCTTTCATGAGGTCCTTCACAAGATGATCACCGTTCACTTTCATAGTTCTAAACTTGAGGAAGTCGAACACCTGATACCCTCTTCCCACTCTCTTCGATTTGTAGATAATTGGACCTCTAGAATCCAATCGCACGGCCAGTGCAATGAGGAGTAAGATTGGTGAAATAGCTATCAGAAATAGGGCTGAAAATGTGATATCAAACAAACGCTTCGCCCAGGGCATCGTTGGGAAAACGCGATGTTGAAACTTTGGCGTTGCCTTGGCTGTTCTCGCTTGAATCAAACGAATTGACAAGCCCAACTCTGAAATATTTTCACAGAGTTCTGCGATTCCCAATTTGATGAATTCGGTACGCTCACTTTTAGTGTATGCTTGTCCAAGTAGGATGATTGGAATATTGGAAACCACCAAGCTTTGTTCGATGAGCATGGCCAAATCGCTTACACGTGTCCCTTTTTGCTTCTTATCTGCAATCACCAAGTTTACTTGGGTAAACTTCTCTTTGTTGAGCGTGAGTTGAAGGACGCTCCAGACGTGATCAACGGAATCCACGTGAAGCTTCAAATGCTCCACTACTTCAGGATTCTGACCGATGTATAGTGCGTGAATCATGATACTGACTTTAGGATGCGATTTGCTCTAAGCAAGAGCTCAGTTGGATTGAATGGCTTTACGAGATAGTCGATGGCCCCCATCTCCAATGACTTAATTCGATCAGAGCTGGTTTCTTCGCCAGAGAGTACGAACACAGGGACCTCTTTGAAAAATCCTGAAGATTTCATGTGCTCCATCAGTTGATATCCATCCATTTCAGGCATTTGAATATCGATGATGGCCAAATCCGGAATGACCCCTTGGTACATCCATTCCAAAGCTTCTTGTCCGTTACTAAAAACGTGAACGTCATAGTCGGTTTGAAAAATCTGTTGTAGAAGTAGCTGAATCATTGGCTCATCGTCTACGAGTAGCATTGTAGGCTTCATCATTCTAAGTTTTATGGTAAAGTGATTTCGTTATTCTTGAGCATGCGATAGATAGTCGACTTTCCTATTTCTAGGACACTTGCCACCTTTGGGATATCCCCTTCATACTTCTGAAGGAAATACTCGATAATCATTGAAGTGTACTCGCGTAGTGAGCGCTCCTTACTGAGCAAGTCATCACTCGGAGAAGTCTCCTCGTAGCGGATATCTTCCGCCTTGATGTATTCTCCCTCCGCCATCACACAAGCGAGTTCAACCACAGCCATCAATTCTCTCACGTTTCCCGGCCAGTTGTAATCGAGAAGCTTATCCTGTGCTTCCTTGTCGAATCGGAGGAGGTCCATTTTATGCGAACGGCAGAATGTATTGGCAAAGTCACGTGCAAATACGAGGATATCGCCTCTGCGATCCTTCAGAGAAGGGATGTGAATTGGCAAACCGAGTAATCTGAAGTAGAGGTCTTCTCTAAAGGCACCTGACTTCACAAGCTCCTTCATATTCTTATTCGTAGATGAGATGATTCTACAATCGATACTGTATTGCTCCGTGCCATTGACCGGAACGTACTTTCCAGTCTGTAACATCAACAAAAGCTTAGTTTGATTGAAAGTATCGATGTCGCTGATTTCGTCTAGGTAAATCGTTCCGCCTTTCGCTTGCTCGAAAGCCCCTGGAACGAAAGTGTCATTGTCCATTCTTCCACAGAGGAAGCTTTCCACATCTTTTGAAGGCAGTGAACCCATTGGAACTGAAACAAACTGGTTGACACCGAACTCAGAGTTCTCATGAATCGCTCTAGCAAGCGTTTCTTTCCCAACACCAGACTCACCAGTTAGTGAAATTGCAATCCCGGTATTAGATGCCTTATTATATAGAGGCGCCAACTTCGAAACGGCTGCTGAACTCCCCATCACATCGGTTAGGTCACGCTTCTTTCCCAATTCAGAACGAAGAACTTCTAGTTCCTCCTTCATGCGAATCTGCTTGCTCAACTTAGCAAGGATGGAAGCGAGCTGACGTGGAGTATCTGCTGTTTTTGTGACATAGTCGTAAGCTCCTTTCTTAATGAGCTTCACGGCTACGTTCGGATCTTCTTGACCGGATACAATTACTATAGGAAGTTCGCTATCGATTCCATGTAGATAGTCGAGCACCTTGGTGCCATTATCGCCTGGAAGCTGATAATCCAAAAAGACTGCTCTTGGAAGTTCAAGTCCTTTGTTAAGAATCTTCTCTGCTTCGTTGTACACATCGGCAACAAAATCTCCCGACTTCTCAATCTGCTGCTTGAGCATCTGAGCGTACATCGAATCGTCCTCAATAATCCATACGTGGTTCATATCGTTTCAATTTGAAATCAAATCTACACGATATTTTCATTTTGAGAATTCTTCCCAAAAAGTGGATTATCGTCTAACTTTTAGAAGAACGAGTTGAAAAGCGGAGGATATACTCTTGAAAATTTGAAGCTGAACTCGCCCTTTCAAATAGAAGAAACCAAGCCCTACTCCAATAGCGTATGTCGCTATAGACACCATTGCCACTGCATTTACGCCGTACCCAAAGTTCAGAACCAGAATATCGAATATGATGTTTGAGCTGAGCATGATCCACATCTTCGTCATATTCTTTTGCGGAATTCCCAATGCGTCTAGCATCATTCCAGCATAGCGATCTAACGGTAACATCATGGCAAAAACCGTGAATATTCTCAAAATGAGAACGGAATTCTCATATTGACTACCCGCTATGACCCAAACCACGAAATCTGCAAATGTGAAGACGAGAATGGCGGCTGGCCAGACAACGACTATGGACAACCCGATGCCTTTATTGAAAGCATTCTGTAGCTCCACCCACTTTTCTCTCTTGGCCCAATCCACCAACCTTGGGTAGTCTGCAGAGCTAAATGCTTGAATGGGGATATCGAGCAGGGCCATTATCCTTCCTGGCACATTATAAATAGCTACACTCGTGGCATTGAGTAGAGCCATTAATAAATAGGTATCCGAATTTCTGAGTAGGTTACTGCCCAGGATGGTCCCCATGGAATACCTGCCGAAGGAGAACAACTTCTTCTCCCAAGCTTTCGACCTCCCGACAAGATCATTCAACTTGACTCTTTGCATCAGCAGTACAACCGTGGTAGACAAGAGGTTCGATAAAAGGTAGGCGTAGAATATTTCAACCAGTCCAAACTCCAGATACCATCCTAATAAGACGAGTAACAAGAAGCTGACTTGTGAAAGCATTCTAATTTGGAAGATGGCCTTGAAGTTCTGCTTGGCTTGAGAGAACCAAGTAGCCACAACCGAAAAGGAACTGATAAAAGACAGCGGGACAATCCCCAAGGCCAACACCTCTAACTCAGAGGACTCCATCCCCCAATCAAATAGGTAATAAACCAAAGGAGCCAAAAAAGAGGCAAAACTTAGCTTGAACGCCAATTGGAGAACGGATTTCTCGATTTGAATCAAATTCTCCTCAGACTCATCCGAAGTGTAGAACTTGACCGCCGCTCCACCGAGTAACCCCGAGCGAAGCATGTCTAATAAAGTGTAAACGCCCAGGAAGAACACCCAATACCCAAATTGGGTCGGATTGAGAACCCGCACCAATACCATAAAAGACAGCATTCCGACCAAGGATGAGAAAAAGCTGTTCAAAAATGAGACAGATCTCGTAGATCGACTGATTTTCCCGCTCAAACTCCTTATTTCAAGCCATTTACTCTTCACTCTTCGTACTCTTGAGTCATTAATACTTGAAAGATGACAAAAAGATTTAACTACGTGATCCTGTCGCAGCAAAGCTGGGGCACTGAAATCGGAAGCAATGCCAAGAACATCGCGATGGAGATTTCCAAAGACAACAAGGTGCTGTACGTGAATCGTCCTCTTGACATTCTCACGCGCATGAAGGGTTTCCAAAACCGCACGAGCACGTCGGCAAAGAACAAGCGAGGTGAGAAGACAGGTATTGATTCTCAAATTGAGCAAGTGAGTGAAAACCTATTTGCATTTACTCCTAGTTGCACACTATTATCTATTAATCGTTTCCCTGAAGGTTCATGGTACGACTTGGCGCTTCGTTTCAACAACTACTTGTTGGCGAAGGAGATTAAGAAAGCTGTGGCTCATTTAGGCTTGGAGAACTACATCTTCTTAAATGATGGAGAATTGTTTAATGGCTTCCATCTGAACACCATGTTGGATGCGAAGAAGAGCCTTTACTACTATCGCGACTATTTCTTGGCTGTCCCATACTGGCAGAAGCACGGAAAGCGAATTGAGCCTGAAATTCTTGCTAAATACGACGCAGTGGTGTGCAATTCAGAGTTCTTATCTGATATCGCCAAGCAGTACAATGAGAACTCAAGCTTCGTAGGACAGGGTTGTGATTACACCTTATTTAAGGAAGCCCTTGAAATTTCGAGTGAACCATTTTCCAAGGAGAAGCCAGTAATCGGCTATGTAGGAGCATTGAACAGTCAGCGCCTCGATGTGCAACTTCTGGAGAAGCTCACTGCAGAAAACCGTCAGTGGCAATGGGTATTTGTGGGTCCAGAAGATCCAGCCTTTCAATCGAGCGCTATGCACGATCTAGACAATGTCACTTTCACAGGTTCGAAGCCTCAAGAAGAGTTGGCATCTTATATCCGTTCATTCGACGTGGCCATCAATCCACAACGTGTCAACGAAGTTACCATCGGTAATTATCCAAGGAAGATTGATGAGTATCTCTTTATGGGTAAGCCAACCGTAGCGACGAAAACAAGAGCAATGGAAATGTTCGCAGACCACTGCTATCTAACTACAGGAGTGAAGGGGTATCAGAGTGCAATTAGAGAGGCCTTGGCTTCAAATTCCCCGCATCTTGCTACTAAAAGAATCGAGTTCGCATCCATGCACTCTTGGAAAAACTCAGTGGACAAAATCTATCAAGCCTTAGCATCATGACAACGTCAGCCTTACTCCAAAATCAAAAGTTGAAGTCATTGTTACATCAACTCATGGTTCCTAAAAATCAAGCTCGACCTAGAAAATGGGTGAGCTGGTTTGTGAACCCAGTGGTACACTCAAAGGGCAAAGGAGCCAAAATCTGTCGCCGGGTCCGAATGGACGTATTGCCTCACAGAAAGTTTCACATTGGCGCGAACAGCACCATCGAAGATTTCAGTGTTATCAATAATGGTGTCGGTGATGTTCACATTGGAGATCGAACTCGCATCGGTATTGGCAATACGGTAATTGGTCCCGCCATTATCGAGGACGATGTAATCTTCGCACAACACGTAACACTATCCGGACTCAACCATGAATACAGAGATGTACACACTCCAATTCACCAACAGCCGATCAACACTGCTCCGATTCACATCAAATCCGGAGCATGGATTGCCGCTAATAGTGTAATTACTGCTGGAGTGACCATTGGAAAGAATTCAGTGGTAGCCGCCGGTAGTGTGGTGACAAAAGATGTTCCCGACTACAGCATTGCCGCAGGGAATCCTGCCAAGGTGATCAAGAAATACAATTTTGAAACAGAAGAATGGGAGCGCGTTTAAGGCACAAAAGTTTTACTCAGTGCATCGCGATTCGGCCGGCCATCCATAGTGTAGAGCTGGCCGAATCCAAAGTCTTCTAGAATTCTTCTCCCTCTCTCCACTTCAGATCTGCCTGGCTCATTTACAATCGACTTACGACCGATAGAAACAGCGCTGAGCTTCTTCGACTTCCAGGTCGGAATGACCATTCTTCTACGACTATTCCCCCATCTCTCCCAATAGTCCCAAACCTCCCCAACCGGATCACGTTTGATACAATCGTAATAGAGGACATTGAGACCGTCGAGACCGAACTGCATCAATGGTACGTAGTTCGATATGCACCACACTGTGATGTACTTCAAGTATTGACTTCTGCCTTCGCTAATATCTTGAATTAGATCTTTGAAAGGCTCCAAATAATCCTCAACGAGCTCTTCATTCTCTAGAAAAACTGCAGGATCATCAATCCACGTCCAGCTCGACTTGCTCATCATACTGATAGCAACATCATGAGGGTTGCGAATCAGCAAGGATACTTTTACCTGAGGAAAGGCATCGGATACACTCTTTGCGAATAATGATGCAAAGACATCTTTCACCAATAACCCACGGTAAAACAGCGAGTTCGCCGCACTATCCATGTCGGGATGTTGAAATTCCCCTGAGAAAACCGAAGCATAATAGGTTCTCAGATCTTCAGGGAGTGTACCGCTTCGTACATAAGCATGAAGCGGCATAAGATTCGATTGTTCAATAACATGCGGGCGATAGGGTTCTAGAACATTGCGCAATTTGCGTCGATAGCCAATCATATCTGAAACCCAGGTGGAGCCTGAACGACCAGACCCGATGATCCAATGGACATCCTTGTAATTGCCTAAACGATAATTGGCACTAAGCACATAGGGACGAACCCTTTGCATTAGTCGAGATTTTACTTTCATCATGATGCGAGCTGCCCCTTTTCTGTAACGTTGAACTTCTGGGTATCGATCTTTCTTATGCGTAACATCAAGCTGAGCATTTTCCAAAGCACGACAGGAAGAAGGAGGGCGCTCTTCAGCATTTCCGCATTCACAAGTCGCCCTGGGATACACACGGCAATCATCACTATTTGAGTCGCAACTAGCCCAACTCCAAGGACGATCCATGCTGGATTAAAAAGACTAACTACACCGAGCAGAAATGTAGATCCTAGGAGAAGGATTTTTTGTGGCAATAGAAACTGCAGCCACTTGTTGAAATAATCGAAGTTACCAGAAAGCAACTGCTTCCAAGCTTTCCAAGCGAAGTTTTTCAGGTAGAAGAAGCGAGCAGCCACCCATCTAGATCGTTGTCCTTCAAACTGAATAGCATTAGACACTTTTTCGTCGAACACCAAAACATCCGGGAGATAGCTCACCCGAATCCCGCGCTCTAGTAATCCAAACTCCAACATTTTATCTTCCGACGCCGTGTCGCGAATCGATTGCATGGCCGACTTAAATAATTCCGTTTCGAAAACCATCCCCGAGCCGATGAGTGCTGAGCTCAATCCTGCTACAACATGACCTTTTCTAAAAATGTGATTTCCCATTTCCTCATTTAATGAGTCGAGAATGGCCATCGAAGAGTTCTGGTTTTTAGCTGTTCTATGCACTTGCGCCGCTTTCAATCTAGCGTTCGGATAAGCCTCAAGCTTCGCGAAGAAGTCTTGGTCCATAATATTATCCGCATCAAGAATAACTGTGTGTGAAAATTCACTTGAGTAAATGTGCTTTAGCGCTTCGTTGATTGCTTTCGCCTTGGTAGAATGATCGAAGTGGACGGGAATGATAGTCACATTCAATTCGCTCAAATTCTGAAGCGTTTCAGTAGACAAAGAATCTGCAACGACAAAGAGTCGACTCCGTACATCACTACCAAACTGCTTCAGATTTTGGGAAACTGAATCGATGATCACCGCATCTTCCTTATAAGCAGGCACAATGACCGCATAGGAATTCGATTTTACCCGTCGCAGCATTTTCTTGGGACGATGAAACACTCCCAGGATAGAAAAGAAGCCCAGGTAGGCAGTCCAAATCCCGAGGTATCCGAAGGCAATATAAAAGAAGATGTTTAGCATGATCAGTTGTTTTCACAGTGATTTAGTCAAATGTAAAACTGGCGCTACGTGCTGCAGAACATGCGCTTCCCGGAAGTACTAAATAGGTGTGAAATGAGGGCGTTGGTCTCAGTATGGAAGTTAAATTCTCAGAATGGGATGGAGGAGGAATTGACGGAGGACGGGGGACCGAGGTAGTACTCCGAAAAATAGTCGGCTTATAACCTCCTTCTTCGGTCTTTGGTCCCCAGTCCTCCTTAATCGCCCTTCACTCTCTGCTCTTCGACCTCTACTCTTTTCAACTATGTAGACATTTTTGAGTTGTTTAGATTAAACGAACAATCAAAATCATAACTCAAATAGACTATGGCCGAAAACAACTCTAAAAATCAACTCCGCCAAATACTTAGGTATGTACGGATCGGAGTGATTTCCATATTGGGACTCATACTTCTCTTTGGAAGTTTCGTTCAAATTGAAACGGAAGAAGTTGGAGTAGTTACCCAATTTGGCAAGTACAGCAGAACGCTTGAACCTGGTCTTCACTTCAAGATACCTATCATTGAATCGGTTGCACGTGTTGCGGTAGAAAGACAGCAAAAGCAGGAATTTGGTTTCAGAACGGTGAGAGCCGGAGTAGAATCAGAATATTCTAAGAATGGATACGATGATGAATCTCTGATGCTCACTGGCGACCTTAACCTCGCTGATGTGGAATGGGTGGTTCAGTATCGCGTGAAAGACCCGTACAACTACCTTTTCAAAGTACGAAACCCCGAAACGACATTGCGTGATGTCTCTGAAGCGGCAATGCGCCAGATTGTAGGCGACAGGACCGTAAATGAAGTCATCACAATTGGTCGTGCCGAGATTGCAAGTGAGGCTCAAGTCTTGCTTCAA
The DNA here is from genome assembly GCA_013373425.1 of Flavobacteriia bacterium. Classification (GTDB taxonomy): domain Bacteria; phylum Bacteroidota; class Bacteroidia; order Flavobacteriales; family Schleiferiaceae; genus Phaeocystidibacter. Next base: position 10,724 of record JABXHW010000060.1, on the reverse strand, counting down.
AAGCTGTGTGATGAATACAGTCTAGGCTTAGAAATCGACCAGGTCGTTTTACAAGACGTGAACCCACCTGATCCTGTAAAAGCTGCCTTCAACGCAGTGAACGAAGCTCAGCAAGAAAAGGAGACCTTGATTAACCAAGCGAGATCGGATTACAACCGAGTGATTCCTAGAGCAAGAGGTCAGGCAGAAGAGACCATCAATAAGGCCGACGGTTATGCCACGGCCCGAGTTAATAATGCTGAAGGTGAAGCTGCACGCTTTATCGCACTGTATAACGAATATGTTCGAGCTCCAGAGGTGACCAAGAAGCGTATTTACTTGGAAACCATGCAACGCATCTTGCCCAAGTTGGGCAATCGGATCATCACAGACGAATCGGGTAATAACATCTTACCCCTTCTTCAAATGCAACTCGAACAAGCCTCAAACCCTCAATAATGAAAATTAGAAATATTATAATCCTATTTGTAGCCTTGACCGGCGTTATCACATTTGCGAGCTCCTTCTATATTGTTCGTGAATATGAGCAGGTTGTGGTTACGCAGTTTGGTCGACCCGTAGGTGAAGCGGTTACAGAGCCAGGAGTTCACTTTAAAGTTCCTTTTGTCCAGAAGGCCCATTTCTTCGACAAGCGCTTCTTGGAATGGGATGGCGATCCAAATCAAGTTCCCACTAAATCCAAGAAATTCATTTTTGTGGACACTTATGCTAGATGGCAGATTACTGACCCTTTGCAGTTCTTCAAGCGTATGCAGAATGAACGTGGAGCGCAATCGAGAATTGACGACATTTTGGATGGTGAAACCCGTGACTTCATTGCGAACCACAATTTGGAGGAAGCTGTGAGAAGTACAAATAGAAGTCCGCAATCCTCTGGTAGAATAAGCGAATTGATCGGTGATACATTGATTGACATATCCGTAGGACGCCAACGTATCCAAAACATGATCCAAGAGTCTGCCAACGAACGAGCCAACGAACTCGGTGTTCGAATTCTTGATTTCAGATTCAAGCGTATCAATTACATCGAGGAAGTGAGAACTCAGGTCTACGAACGAATGAAAAGTGAGCGCTTCAGAATAGCCGACAAATTTAGATCCGAGGGGCAAGGTGAGGCTTCGAGAATTAATGGTGAAAAGGAACGCGACCTCCAAACCATTCAATCGGAAGCCTTCAGAACAGCCGAGGAAATTCGAGGTGAAGCTGATGCAGAAGCAGCCGCTATCTATGCTCAAGCTTACAACCGCTCTGCCGCAGCAAGAGAACTGTACAGCTTCTTGAAGTCCATGGAAACTTTAGAGAAAACCTTCGACGAACAAACGACGGTTATTCTATCGACTGACTCTGAGCTTTATCAGTACTTGGAAGATTCGCAATAGGTGGGGAAGTACGGATGTGCGGACGTAGGGACGTGAGGAGGAAATTGATGGCAGTGCCACACCTCCGTCCTCGGCCCTCCGTCCACTATCCATTTTTCCTTCTCTCTATTGTAAATCAACACACTACGTTGTATCTTTGCCGCCCGATTCACGAATGAACGTGGATCGCATTCAAATTCAATTATTTATGAACCAGTACGAGACCGTTTTCATTTTGAATCCCGTCTTATCTGATGAACAGGTAAGGGAAGCGGCAGAGAAGTATCTTGGCTTGATTAAGAACGCAGGCGGAGAGATCATCAACCACGAGAACTGGGGGTTGAAAAAATTGGCTTACGCCATTGAGAAAAAGAAGAGTGGATTTTACCACTTTGTTGAATTCAAGGCTCCAGGAACGACTATCGCTCCAATGGAAGTTGAAATGAAGCGTGACGAGCGAATCATGCGATTCTTGACCATCAAGATGGACAAGTACGGTGTTGATTACGCAGACAAGCGTCGCAAGAAGCAAAAGTCTAACGCCTAATTCCAAGTACCATGAATTTAGAGCAAACCGCACAACAGTCTTCTCAAAGCGAAATTCGCTACCTACAGCCGATCAGCATTGACACCGGTATCAAGGAGAAGTATTGCCGCTTCAAGAAGTATGGCATCAAGCACATCGACTACAAGGATCCAGAGTTCCTTCTTCGTTTTGTAAACGAGCAAGGTAAAATCCTTCCACGTCGTATCACTGGAACTTCACTCAAGTATCAACGCAAATTGTCTCAAGCAATTAAGCGTGCGCGCCACCTTGGCCTCATGCCTTACGTTGCCGACAACTTGAAATAAGGGATTACCATGGACATTATTTTGACCCAAGACGTAGAGAACCTTGGCTTTAAAGACGAAGTGGTAACTGTGAAGGACGGCTACGGTCGTAACTTCCTCATCCCACAAGGAAAAGCTAAGCTTGCTACTGACAGTGCTAAGAAAGTATTGGCGGAGAACCTTCGTCAGCGTGCACACAAAGAAGAAAAGCTTATCAACGACGCTAAGAAGATGGCCGAGCAACTTCAAAAGAACGAGCTCAAGATTTCTGCAAAGGCAGGAAAGAATGGCAAACTCTTCGGTGCGATTACAAACAACCACCTTGCTGACGAACTCAGCAAGAGAGGTTTCGAGGTGGATCGTCGATTCATCACTATCCTCGGTGGTTCTGTAAAGAACGTTGGAAACCAGATTGCTAAAATGCGCCTACACCGCGACGTGAGCTTCGAGTTGGAGTTCGAAGTGGTTGGAACAGACGCTTAAGCTGACAAATCAGCTTTGTTTATTGCGAGTCCCCCGCTCATTTTGAGCGGGGTTCGCTTTTTATAGCCCCTCTTGTTTCTTCACTCTTGAAGATTGTACCTTGTGTTCCTGAACTAGTCGCAACACATGAGTACCAACAACAAAACACAAACTGCGGGAATTATCACCATCCTTTTTCTCGCCGTTATTCCACTCATTTCATCCGATGCTCTGAACGAGTATTACCTCCTACCACGGACAGTGGCATGGTCGCTTTTCGCTTCCGTTGCGCTAGGAATCGGGCTTGTGAAGATGAAAAAAGGAGAGCGTTTCGAACTTCCTCTTCCTCTATTGCTGTTCACGGGTTTCTTCGCTACTTCAGCACTTGGGCTTAGTCACGTGTTTAGCATGCCCGAATGGTGGCTAACCTTCACACGTTACGGCCTCTACCTCTCCATCCTCATGGGAGCGATACAACTTTTCAAAACCGGCATCCTCACCTTCGATAACTTTTCGAGAGGCATGGTAGTCTTCAGTATAATAGGAGGAGTCATTGCCTTGAAAGGCGCTTTGGAAACCGATGAAATTTATTCAGCCTTTGCTCCATTCGGACACAAAAACTTTACGGCTGCCGCTTTGCTCATCGGGCTTCTTGCTTCTTTGAGAACGGCACAAGCAAAACACCCACTCTGGAGTAAAATTGCCATAGTTGCGATAGCGCTTTGTACCATAGACATCATACTTCTTCGAACGCGTGGTGTGTGGATTGCAGCCGTGCTTTCATCCATTACTCTGCTCGTTGGAAGTCGGCTTCTTCGCCCCGCAGGCTCAACTTCTACCGTCATCCCTGTGAAGTATATCGGAGTTGGATTTATTGTACTACTAGGTGGAATCATTGCCTTCTCAAGTCAGCCTCACATCAAGGATGCCGTACTCGAAACTGCCAATATTGACCTGCGTTTTAAGTATTGGCAGAACTCTGGAGAGATGATCTCTGAGCAGCCTATCACGGGTATCGGCGCCGGACAGTGGAAGTTCAATTTCGCAAAGCACGGTTTAGAAGGGACCAATACAAGAGTTTCAAATGGCGAGACTGGCGTTATTCGTCCGCACAATGATTATGTATGGACGTTTGCGGAGAATGGAATCATTGGAGGTTTGCTCTATTTAGGCTTTTGGGTACTCACGCTTTTCGCTGGAATTGCAAAACTTCGGACTACAGATGATGTAGATGAGCGCATGCGCACACTAGGAGCACTTGCGATGATAGTGGGTTTCATGGCTTATGCCATGGGGGAATTTCCGATTGAACGCGTTGACATAGCTGTTCCTGTTTTCATGGCAGCGGCCTATCTCATTTCACAAATGAAAGGTAAGAGCGTTGGAGCTCGACCTGTTGTTATTATTGGCCTGGCACTAGGACTGCTCTCCTTGCATCGCAGTTATATCCGAATGAGCGCAGAGCGTGAGGTGAAGCAAATCAACATTGGTAACGATCAACAGAATCCTACTGCGATACTCAATGCGTACGACAAGATTGATCTCGATGTGGTTAATATCGATTTGGTGGGTAATCCTCTACCCTACTTCAAAGGTCTCTCGCTGATGGCAACATCGACCATGCAAAACGGTCAGTTTAATCAAGCTAGAATGAATGAGGCGAAGGCCCATTTCGATGAAGCCCTCGAAATCAACCCTTGGAACACGAGTACCATTAATCAATATGGTAACTGGTATAAGTACCAAGATCAACTCGAGTCAGCTATGGAAATGTACGAGCGCGGTTTGAGTATAAGTCCGTATAACAATGAACTACGTCTCAATAAAGCGGAAATCTACATGGAACAAAACAACCCAGATGGAGCCGCATTGATGTTGTACAACCTAGTTCAAGCTGAAGGATTGAACGACCAACAGAAACAGAAATACGGTCGAATCCTAATTGGTTCTATTCGGGCATTGAATGGCACTTCCAAACACCCGGTAATCCAACAATTCTTAAGTAATAATGCGATTGAAGAAATGAACAACAACCAACTTGTTCAGAGCTTCCTTCGTTATAAGAGTAATGCGAGCTGATATTTTTTCGGCTGTCGGCACACCATAGTAAAAGATAACTTCGTTAACTTCGTAGCATGAGCAACTCAAAACAGTATATCGCAACGATTTGTACCCGCCGCAATCATATGTGGATGGTCAATCACGCGCATATATCTGGGAGATGCCTCATAACCTGTTAAGTGACCGAAAGACAATTTTGAAAGAGGTGTTTCCCTGAGGAGGCACCTCTTTTTTTTTAACCCAGTTTAATTCAAATATCATGAAAACCATGTGTCAAAATCATCACAACATGTATCGCCGCAACGTCAATTGGAAATCGATTAACCGAGTACCTGAACCTAGTGATGAATCCCCAAGACCACCCCTGTTATGAAAGATCTATTAACAAGCATCAAAGCACAAACCAGTAACACCTTTAGCCGTGAATTCACGGTGACAGAGCCTCGCACCGACCAAAGCGGGAAGCTCAAATTATGGGACTTGCTCACTGAGATTGAAGAGAGCACCGAGGAGCCCATTCAAGAACTATTACGGGTTGCTCCGGAATATGAGAAGTTCCGGAGAAATGTAAATCTCGACAAGTTCAACGACGCCCAACTTGGCGATCGCGTTGAGATTATGGCCCGCTTCTACCCCTCCGAGAAAAGGAGTGTGAAACTTCGTCTGTTCGTAAGAATACTACAAGGCCCAAAGCGCACCAAAAGGGTGGCCCGGGCCGAATATTTGTATGAAGCGATTCACGAAAATCAGCTTTCGAAATCCGCCTAGTACGTTTTAAGCTAACACCAACCCAACAGGACAGTGGTCGGAGCCTTCTACCTCATTCAGGATGAAGGCTTCTTCCACTTTGTCCTTCAGTCGTTCCGATATTACGAAGTAATCCAAGCGCCAGCCGATATTCTTTTCTCTAGCTCCTCCGCGGTAGCTCCACCAGGAGTACTTCACTTCATCAGGATGCATTTCGCGGAAGGTATCAATGAACCCGCTTTCAAGAAGTCGAGTCATACCATCGATTTCCTTTTGTGTATAACCAGCCGTTTTATTGTAGTTGGACTTAGGTCGAGCGATGTCGATTTCCTGATGGGCAACATTCAAATCACCGCACCAAATCACCGGCTTCTTTGCATCGAGCGACTTCAAGAAGTCTTGCATCGCCACATCCCATCCCTCTCTATAGTCTAATCGTTTAAGGCCATTGCCAGAGTTTGGGACATATGTAGTCACCACGTAACACTCTTCGAATTCAGCAGTAATTACTCGCCCTTCCGTGTCGTGCTCCTCTACACCAATGCCATAAGTGACATTCAAGGGTTCCTTTTTAGAAAGGATAGCTGTGCCGCTATAGCCCTTGCGCTCAGCGCCGTATCCGAACACCTTATACTCTCCCAAATCAGCAACAGCTTCAGCAGTTTGTTCAGGCGTGGCCTTGGTTTCTTGCAGACAAAGAATGTCTGGATTCATCGCTCTAACCTTGTCCGAAAAGCCCTTTTTGGCTACCGCTCTCACACCGTTCACGTTCCAGGAAATGTATTTCATACTCGGATTCTTTTATTTGAATCGGCAAGATAGGAGGATGCATCGAAATTGCCCAGCGATACAGTACCTTGGTAGCATGAAACATGTCATCATCTTCAGCCTTTTTGCCATTCTCGTTTCTTGTGGTAGCCAAAAAACTCCAATGCCTGGTATAGTCCAAGCCGAGCGAGTAACCTACAAGATGTTCATCGAAGAAGAAGGGTATATCGGTCAAACCCCTGCCATGTTGCACGTGCAGCTTATCCCATCTGATTACGGATTTTACCGAGTACAAGAATTGGAAGGTCCAGGGGTTACTGCTGTGGACTCACTGTGGCTTGACCCTCATGGCAAGCCACTGATGCAAGTGTCGATGCACGACCGAAATAAAGTGAGAAGAATAATGCAAGAAGATGCGATTCTTCAACAGGAAGGACGAGACACCTTCAGTATTCCACACACCTACCCAACGCTATTTACAATCACTCAAATGGACTTGGTATTGCGTGGCCTCGACACCATCAGCTACGAGGAGTCAATGCCGTTTCTATTGTCCGGACAAACCGACTTCAGCTTCTTCGAAATGCAAGAAATTGGACGTGATAGCACGGAAGCACATTGGATGACACGCGAACAAATTCCAACCGTGCACCGATTCGCGGCCGTCCCAGGCACCATCTATGAAGGGTGGTATGCCGAAGGCGAAGTTCTTCCGATTAAGTGGAAGGCCACGTTTTCCGGATCTACATATGTGTATTTGAGGTATGTTGTGGAGGAAGGTACGGAGAACTAGGTGCTGGGGACAAACTATCTCGGCTAGGGGTGTACTCGTATGTTGAGGCGAGGTTGATCTGAACAAATACTGGATACTGAATACTAGCTGGACGTGCTTACGTGCAAACGTGCTCACCTGCATGCCAGCGCTCTTGCGTTCCTGCGTTCCTCTGTGGATACTGGATACCGAATCTGAGGTGCTTAGTTCATAATTCTACCTAGCGTCGGGTGGTAACCCGATGAATATCAGAACATGCCGCTGAATTTCGCGCAAACGTGCTCACCTGCATACCAGCGCTCTTGCGTTCCTATTACCCCCCAATCTGCTCCATCACCACTTCCGCGTGCACCCTACTATTCTCAATAAACCACTTATTGGTTTCCATGCCACCGCAAATTACTCCAGCGAGGTAGATACCTTTCACATTGGTTTCCATAGTAGATTCATTGTAGAGTGGCTTTCGAACTTCGTCCTTGGTATGTTCGATGCCGAGTGATTCAAGGAATGAATAATTGGGCTCGTAACCTGTGAGCGCCAAAACGAAATCGTTCTCTATCTCACTTTCTCCGTCAGGGCTGGTAAAACGAACTTTATTGGCAAGAATCTCCTTGACCTCTGTGTTGAAGTAGGCTTTTATACTGCCTTCTTTAATTCGGTTCTCTATATCTGGCTTGACCCAGTACTTCACTCGATCGGTGATTTCTGAGCCTCGGATAAACATGGTTACTTCCGCACCCTTACGCCAGCATTCCAAAGCAGCATCCACAGCGGAGTTCTTAGCACCAATAATGGCAAGTTTTTGTCCGAAATATGGATGCGCCTCTTTATAGTAATGTTGAACTTTTGGTAGCTCTTCGCCTGGAATATTCAACTCATGGGCAATGTCGTAGAAGCCAGTAGCTAGGACAATATTCCTTGCTTCATACTCCGATTTGGAGGTCGACACGCTAAAGATGTTTCCTTCCTTCTCAATCGACTCTACCTTCTCATAAAGCCTTGTATTGAGACGCTTACTTTGGGCAACTCTGCGATAGTACTCCAGCGCTTCACTCCGAGTCGGCTTCGGATTATGACTGATAAAGGGTACCCCACCGATTTCTAACTTATCAGAAGTCGAGAAAAAGGTCATTTCCAATGGATAGTTATACAGCGCATTCACCAACGGACCTTTGTCGATGATGAGATAGGTCAGTCCCTTATTCTGAGCTTCAATTCCACAGGCTAACCCGATAGGACCAGCGCCAACAATAATCACGTCGTATACATCCATACCACGAAGAACCGAACTTTGATTCAAGTGTTCAAGAAGCTGAAGGAAGGTTTTCGAAAATCACAGAGGGTGAAGGGCGTTTTCTGTAATTAATATCAAAGTATCGCCAAATAATCCTGCCGTCTGAATCGATAATGTATGCCGCGGGAACAGGCAGAACAACCTCCCTTTGACCATTAGTCTCACCAAGGCTGGTGTGCAGATTATTGATAATCTTCTCCTGATAGGCTTGAGTCACCACAAAATCGACATCGAAGTACTTCATCCATTCTCCAGATTCATCTACAACGATATCTAGGTTCATCCCCGCCAACTCAATTGCAATTTCTAATTCTTCTTCCTCAACTTGAGGCGTTAAGGCAATAACACGGTCTGCCCTTTCCAAGATGAAAGGCAATGAATCCGACAAGGCCGAAAGATGTCGTGTACAATAGGGACACCAGGAACCACGGTAAAAGAAAACCACGGTATATCCATCATTGACCAAGCTTAGCTCTTCACCACTCACGTTCGTAAGAACACTTGAAGTAACTTCATCTCCCACCATGAGGCCTACCGGTAGGTCATCCGTTTCCATCCCATAGTCAGCAGGACTTTGTGCAAAGGAAGGTGCTGTAAATAACACCATTGAAAGAAGTGCAAAGCTAAATAGTCGCATGTTGTTGTTTTGAGTCCGGGGGGTTGGACGGGGTTGGAGTGTTGAACTTACAGGGACTGGCTACACTAGCATAAGTTGAGGTGTACTCTTCGCTAGAGGCGCGGTAGTTTTACAGCAATACTCAATACTGGATACTTAATACTAGCTGGACGTGCTAACGTGCATGCGTGCTTGTGTTTCCGAGCACTACTATCTTGACTGAGGTAAATTGATTTCTTTTTATGACCTAATTGGTAGTTAGCAATCCAATTGCATTAAATACTTACAAGATTCCTCAAAAACTCTCGCGTTCTTCTCATTACCAACCCATTTTACCAAACATGAAATTTTTAAAATCAACTTTTTACCTCTGTTTTCTAGCTTGGACAGGATGTACAAGCCAACATGAGCAGAATATTGGTCGAGCTAATTACCACCACATCTATGAGATGTCCGAATCACAAAGTCGTGAATGGTACTTAACCGCAAGCAATGAAGTAAAACTTGAGTTCTGGCAATTTAAGATAGCAGATGCCTTGCAATCTTTCGAATGGACTGATGAGCAAGAGGAAATTCTAGTAGAAATGATTTCAGCTTGTCATTCCACTTGGTTTTCACATGACGGGAGAGATCAATTGTTCGAATTCGAAGATCAATGGAAGCCAAGGGCTCTAGAGTATATCTCAAAACGAGATTTATATTATTTAATCTGCACATGCAAACCATTCACATTAGAAGATTATTATAGCAATCTTGACCTCATTGGAGGAGGAAGCAGCACCAGAGGACCGGAGGATGAAACTGAGTGTGAGTGTAATTCAGACTCCGATTCTTGTGGAGCACCATTTGGAGTATTTGACTTAGAATGTAAAACTGGATGTTCCTTAACAACAAATCGAGGTTGTGGATCTTGGTTAGCTCATCCTTGCAATGGTACGTGTTGGTAAAATATTAGCTTGGAGTCTATTTGGCCTCGGCTTAGCCTTCCTGAGAAACCTTACTTTCCTGCTCCACTTCTACGGTGGAGTGCTGCTGATCTATGTAGCGCTAGGTATTCTGGCTGGATTGACTTTAAAGAAAGGCACAGCATCGCAAAAAGCGATGGTCGTGGGTTTGAGCGTTGGTTTGATTTTCTTCCTGATGCCTTGGGAATTATCTGTAAAATACACCGACGTCATAGGATTGTCCTGCTACGCATTGGGTGTGATTACATGCTTGAAATTGACTTCGCTTAGACATCGTGCTTTAACAGTGTTAATCGTATTCATTGCTGGATACGCTTCAATAACTTACCTAAGAATCAGTGAAATCACCTTTCATGGAGGCTCAGAAAAAAATGAGACTGCAGCTTACGCTTTTGTAGATGGAACTTTCAAGAGTTTCCCAAGGGATAATGGTAAAGTGAAAGTAGTTGAACTATGGTTTAAGAACTGTGTGCCATGTGTAAAAGCTCTACCCGAGTTTCAATTGCTCAGGGAAGAATACAAGAATAATCCAAACGTAGAATTCTTAACCATCAACGTTGGCGTTGACTCAGACTCTGCAATTCTCCATGTTCTAAATAGATTAGACTTAGACCTTCCAGTCGCCTTGGATAATGATCGATTTATCCGTGAACTCAAACCCTCCAAATTTTATCCTTCCACAATGATATTTTCAAAGGAGAACCGACTCATATTGGAATCGGTTGGATACCTAAAAGAGTTTAAATGGTTGCGAAGTTGGCAAGTAAGAAGAACTATTGAATCTGAAATTAACAAGGTAGCTGAGTGAGATTCTCCATAGCCGACTTGATGTACTGGGTACTGGGTACTG
>JABXHW010000014.1 GCA_013373425.1 Flavobacteriia bacterium | reverse complement strand
CCGGGGGTCGCGGGTTCGAGTCCCGTCCGCACCGCAAAAAGGGAAGCAGAAATGCTTCCCTTTTTCTTTTTAGGTAGGTACGCTAGAGAGGCTATGATAATTAGTTTCGTGTAAATTATATTTTCAAAAATTATTGAAAGTTTAAAAAAGTACTGTACATTAGCTGCATGGAATACCAACAAGCAAAAGAGCGATTCATTCAAACGTGGGGGACACTTGGTGCACAATGGGGCATCAACCGCACGATGGCGCAAGTACATGCGCTCTTGTTGATTTCTCCTAGATCACTAACCACCGATGACGTAATGGAGGAGTTGGGTATATCCAGAGGCAATGCCAACATGAACCTTCGTGGTTTGGTAGACTGGGGTTTGGTTTATCGCGACATGCAGAAAGGTGATCGCAAGGATTACTTCAGAGCGGAGAAAGACCTTTGGGTTGTAGCAAAACGCATAGCAGAGGAGAGGAAGAGAAGAGAGTTGGATACGGTTAAAGACCAGCTCATTCAGCTGAAGAACGTCGTGGGCGATTCAGAAGAAGTTCGTGAATTCAAGAAGGTGATTAGTGATATCGATAATGTCACAGGGCAGGCATTGCAAGTCCTTTCAATGATGACCGCCGCTGCCGACAACTTCTTGATGAAGACGATCCGCAAATTGAAGAGCTAAATTTTTTTAAATAGAATTTTCAAAAATTATTGAAAGTTATGAATGATTTAAGTGAGTTAACAGGAAAAAGACTTCGGTTGTATGTTCAACTGGCATTCATAGTGATGATAGGCACAGGCGCACTTTTCAGTTCTGAATTGCTCTTAATGATTGGTCTTTTCGGAATTCCTATCTATCAAGTACTAGCAGCCATTTATACTCGAATCAGTCAGCCTACTCATCAAATGAGTGGCAGAAATGCATACGATAAAATGTTGGCAATCGTGGGAATCTACTTTACGCCTACCTTCATTATTCAGCTGTTCATTGGGGATTATATTTCTATTGCGCCTATTGCTCTCCTTGTCTTGGCTGGATTTCTATGTATGGTTCCTTGGATTATCCGACATCGAGCAGAAAACAATCTATTTCAGGAGCTGCCCATGTTCGTGTTCGCTGGAATCACATTTAGCCTAACTCTCACAGAAGCAATCACAGCTACGGCCACCGGATTTGGAGGAATGCTGTTCGTGGGTATGCTCATCATGTTGCTCCTTGGTCCGCTGATGGGCGTGTACTACATCATCATTGAGTGGGTAGAGTTCGATGCTTTACGAACTCAGAAGAAGCACAGCTTTCTAGACCTCGAGTAAATCCAATATTCAATACTTTATGCTATGGCAGCCTTAGGAACAATGTGTTTGAAAAAGAGCATCACTATTCAAGTTGTGCTGATTTCAATTCTACTCATCGGCCTCTTGTCAGGATTACCATCAATTGCCGCCCTCGGTGGTGTCAGCCTACTGATCTTTCAACCCATCTCGGCCATCATGGCCAGAATGAAGTCGCTCGACGGACATAGCTTTAGAAGAGATGTTTACGATACAACAATTGCCATCATTGGATTTTACTATCTCGTGCATTTCATGCGTCAAGTAGTTCTGGATCCTACAATTACTTCTCTTTCATCTTTGATTCCGTGGATATTTGCAAGTGCACTTCTAATCGTGCCTTGGTTTGTTAGGCATCACAGCAATGGGAGCATGTTCGAACAAATCCCTATGATGAGCTTCTTTGGATTTTGCCTTGCCCTAAACATCCTTGCCGCGATGTACACCTCAATGGCATACTGTATTAAGAATTACGGCATTGCCTCAATTACCCTAGCCGGTGTGATACTACCGTTCTTCTATCTTTCTCTTGAATGGAAGGAATACGATAAAATCTCAAAGCTCATTCAGTATTCAAATAATGATACAAAGCACGACAAATGAAAACATGGATCATCGCCGGAGGCACCGGCTTTATCGGGGAATCCCTTGCACAACACCTGGTTCATTTGGGATTTAGAGTGATTGTCTTGAGCAGAGACCATAGAATAAATTCAAATGGCGTAGAGTTCTTCCAGTACGACTACTCTTCACCCAATTCAATAGTACCTCTCATCGAAGGCGCTGACGTTCTTGTTAATCTTTGCGGCAAATCCGTCGACACGCGCTACACGAAAGCGAACAAAAAGGAATTGTACGACAGTCGCTTGAAAACAACGAGTGTGCTCGGAGATGCATGTCGCCTTGCGACGCTTCCACCTGGTCAAGTCTTGCAGATGAGTACTGCAACGATTTATCGAGATTCAATATCTAAAACTTGGGATGAGCAGGGAGAGTTTGGTTCAGGTTTCAGTGTGGACTTAGCTAAGAAATGGGAAGCCACCGCTCGGACCTACTTTCCCTCAAACACATCACTAGCCATCCTCAGAACATCCATCGTCTTAGGATCAAAAGGAGCTTATCCACATTATAAGTGGATTGCCAGGGCAGGATTTCGGGGATTCGGTGGGAGGGACCTGCGCTTTTCATGGATTCATATCAACGACTTCTGCAGAGCGTGTGTTTTCTTGGCTGGTAAGAATGCTGGAGGGGTGTATAACTTAGCCTCTTCACCAGTCACAATCCGTGAATTCCTGGAAGAGATTGCACACGTGTCTGGCGGATTGAACATCGCTAAAATGCCCGAGTGGATGGTGAAGTTCGGTGCTGTGATGCTGAGAACAGAATCGGAATTACTGCTCAAGAGCAGAAATGTGGTCGGCAAGCGATTAATCGACGAAGGCTTTGACTTCAAATGGCCAAACATCTATGATGCAATCCATCAACTAGAGCGTCATAGTGAAGCGACGCCTACTATGAATGAAGCTTGGAATTGAAGACGAAATTTGAATTTCGTAGCCGTTAATAAACGTTTAGCACCCGACTAACGCTGGTCGAAGTGCGTAACTTTTGACCGGGGAGGAGGAGTGGTGGCCCCCAGCCGAAACGCGCTTGGCCGAGCCCCAATTCACGCATATCCACGGTCTATTTCTCCGCTTATTCCGTGACTTTTACCCCTTTCCAAAAGGCTACATAGTTCTCAATCTGCTTCGCAGCATCTTTAGTTTGTGGATAGTACCATGCTGCATCAGTATTCGTCTCACCATTCACCTCAATGGAATAATAAGATGCTACCCCTTTCCACGGACAAGTAGTGTGGGTTTCAGTGGTTTTGAAAAACTCCTTCTTCACACTTTCAGGTGGGAAGTAGTGGTTGTTTTCAATAATGATCGTTTCATTGCTTTCCGCAATCACTTCTCCATTCCAAATTGCTTTCATAATCTCTGATTTATACTGGTCGCCAAAGGGTGTCAACGAAATAATGCTTGCAGTCCAAGAAATGTTTAATCACTTTGAATCCACTTTCTTGGCCTAAGCGCTCAAGCTGACTCAAACTGTACTTCTTTGATATTTCAGTGTGTACTTCTTCCCAAGCTTCAAATGAATAGCTCCGGTCTGTAGCTTCTATATAAACCTTCTGTGGTTTTGTCGAAACCAAGTAACTACGCGCTTCACCGGATTGTGGGTCGTAGTTCGGACAATGCTTCCAGAAGCGTTCGTCGAAATCAGCACCCAACTCTTGGTTTATTCTTCGAAGCAGGTTTATGTTGAATTCCTTTGTAATCCCATGTGAATCATTGTAGGCACGGAGAATGACGCTAGGATCCTTCTTCAAATCAACTCCCATGAGCAGCTGATCTTCAGGTCGCATGCCTGCGCGAAGCTTAGACAGAAATTCTTGTGCCTTCACTTCGTTGTAGTTGCCAAGAGTGCTTCCCAAAAAGAGGAACACATTCCGACCTTCGAATTTTCCAATGCGCTCATTTAAGAGTTCAAAGTAATCTCCAGCCAATAACTCCACTTGAAGGTCGGGCATCTCATCTTTCAATGCCGATTCAAGCTCCTCCAAAATATGAGCGGATATGTCTACCGGGCAGTACGTGAAATCAACGCCAGACTTTAAGAAATGTCGAAGCAAGACCCGTGTCTTACTGCCGTCGCCAGCGCCAAGCTCAATCAAATTGAATGGCCTTCGGTTTGGGGCAATTTCATTCAGAATGTCTTCAGCTTGTGTATTGAAAATCTCAAATTCACAATCAGTCAAATAGTATTCTGGCATCGCCATAATCGACTGGAATAGCTTATCTCCAGCTTGATCGTAGAAATACTTTGAGGAAAGTGTTTTCGGAGTGGAAGTGAGTCCCAGATGGACGTCTTTCGCGAATTGAGATTCTTGTGTTTTTACAGACATAGATGGGTTTATGCGTCTTTTGCTAGTCGTATTCCGCTGAATTGCCAGCGGAGGTTAGTGTGGAAGAAATTCCGGTAGGTAGGTCTAGAGTGATTTGGTGATGTGGCTATACTTGAGCCTCTTAAAACCATTTGGTTGACCATGAATTTGCCGTTGTATTCGCCAACGGCCCCCTCGGGTTTTTTATACCCTGGATAGGGCAGATACGCGCTGTTCGTCCATTCCCAAACTACTCCCCAAGAGAACATGTGATTTGCCGCTTCCCATTCAGCTTCAGTTGGAAGCCGACAACCTTTCCATGCGGCAAATGCTGCAGCCTCGTAATAACTCACGTGCTGCATGATTTCTTTGCCGGTAATGGGAATTCGTCCACTTAAAGTGAATTGTGAATATTTGTCGCCATCCTTCTCCCAATACAACGGTAGTTTGATTCCTTCATCCTGAAGCCAATGCCACGCTTCATCGTGCCAGTACTTGAAATTCTCATAACCTCCAGCTTCTATGAACTCAATAAACTCACCCGTGGTGACAGGAGTATTGGAGATTTGATACGACTCGAGATATACCTTATGGCGGGTGTATTCATTGTCGAATGCGAAACCATCACCATCATGACCAATCTCGTAGAGTCCGGCGTCGACCTCAATCCACTCTGGGGAGGAATTAGAGAGAACCTCACCATCGGGAATCATTGGGTGAGTGTCGTAGACCACATCAAATGGCTGAACTGAAAATCCAATCTTCAAGTCGGTAAGAAGTAATTCTTGATGCTGCTGTTCGTGTTGAAGGCCAATGGTAAGAAGGCCGATTATTTCTTCAGTTAAGTCCCCATTCAGAAACTGATGCATAGCCTCATCTATATGCGTTCGATAGCTGTACACCTCGTCCACTGTGGGACGCGTCAACCATGCGCGCTGGTCTCTTTGCTGGCGTTCTCCCAGCGTTTGATAATAGCTATTGAAATAGAACGGAAACTTTTCGTCGTATATCTGATAGTCTTTCACATGTTCCTTCAAGATGAAGGTCTCGAAGAACCATGAAGTATGCGCCAAGTGCCATTTAGCTGGACTTCCAAATGAGAAAGGTTGCATGGCATAATCCTCCACCTTCAATGGTTTACAGATTTGTTCGGTATGGGCGCGCACTTTGGCGTAAGACTGAGCGGGAGTCATGTTTATCAAGACGTTTCTGCTTTAAAATACTTTCTCATAAAGTACTTCGGGATGTTTTTCCCAGTGTTCGTGTGGTACATCCATCAAATGCATGACATTTTCACGGATGGTATTGGCGATAAGCCCGGTCGGCAAGTCATTGCAATCCAATCCGAATGGATCTTCAATTTCTTCTCCCATCATTTCAACACCGATGAAAGCAAAGAATACGAACATCACGGCAGGAATAGTCCAGAAGCCCAGTGTGTCGAGCATAGCATACGGAAGCAGA
Source organism: Flavobacteriia bacterium (assembly GCA_013373425.1). Classification (GTDB taxonomy): domain Bacteria; phylum Bacteroidota; class Bacteroidia; order Flavobacteriales; family Schleiferiaceae; genus Phaeocystidibacter. The sequence continues at coordinate 172,813 of JABXHW010000014.1, read as the reverse complement.
ATGCCATAAGCTGTGATGAACACTTTCAAGTAGACGTTGTAGCTGAAAGGAATAGGGGTTTTCTTGATACGTTCACAAGCGCCCAGTATGTCGAGCAACGATTTGTGCATCAAGTGAGAGTTTCGCAAATCTTCGCCAGTTATTCTGCCATCCTTGTAGGCATCATGGATGTTCTTGTAGAGTTGTTTAGAGATGTAATTGGGTACGTGTAAACGCGACTTGTAATCTTCAATCTCCTCCGGACTCAGACCTTTTAATTGGTCGACTTTCGTTCCTTCTCGCAGGTGCTCTACAAAGGCCAAACAGAAATTCCCAATATCTCTAGCGATGAGCATCTTAGTGAGTTTATCCTCCTTTGGAAGGTGAACGTCACAATAGATGGCCAAATTCCGACAATTGTTTACCAACGCTCCCCACTGTTTTCGTCCTTCCCACCATCTATCATAGGCAGAGTTGGTTCTAAAAACAAGAAGAATAGAGAGGACAATACCGAGCAAGGAAAACAACCCGCCTACATCTCTCAGGTTTAATGTATGAACATAGGTGTGTATAAGTACAACCGCGATAGTGTACAATCCAATCATACCAACAGCACGCAATACCTTAATCATGGTCCAACTGCGCGCTAAATGCCCAATGTCCTTGAACCAGTGCTGGTTACTTTTGTAGATAATCATATCTCACTTAAATATCTGTGTACAAAACTGACCGCCATGGCGCCTTCACCCACGGCAGAAGCTACGCGATTCATGGCTCCACTTCGAACATCACCAGCAGCGAAAATTCCAGGAATATTTGTTTCGAGCGGGTAGGGGTCACGATCGAATTTCCATGTGCTGGTGAATTCTTGTCGACCAAGCAAGTCGCGTCCCGTTCTTAAAAATCCTTTCTCATCTCTACTAAGCGGCAATTCAATCCAATCCGTGAATGGCTTCGCGCCAATGAAAATGAACAATGCGGCTGCCTCATATTGATGACTTTCTCCGCTGTCCAGGTTCTTGAATGTGAGCGCCTCTAAGTTGGATTCACCATGAGCTTCTTCCAGTTCCATCCGGCCGTGTACTTCTATGTTCTCAATCGCATTGATCTGATCGATGAGGTAACTGCTCATACTAGAAGTGAGGTCGGGCTTGCGAACGACGATGTGTACTTTCTTCGCAAATCGACTTAGATACACAGCACCCTGACCCGCGGAGTTGCCGCCTCCGATGATAAAGACCTCTTTATTGGTGCAGGCCACTGCTTCCGTCGTAGCCGCTCCATAGTATACGCCGGCTCCAGTAAGCTTGCTTAGCCCTTTAGTTTCGAGTTGTCTATAACTTACACCTGTAGTGATAATCACACTTTTGGCGTGCACCGTTGTCCCGTTCTTGAGCTCAAGTGTTTTAAGTGGAGTTCCAGACTCAATCTTGGCGACCTCAGAAGGAGAGATAAATTCAATCCCAAAGCGTGTGGCCTGTGTAATTGCCCGACGTGCTAAGTCTTGGCCTGAAAGACCTTTTGGAAATCCGAGGTAGTTTTCAATTCTCGATGATGTTCCAGCTTGTCCACCTGGAGCATGTCGTTCAATGAGCACGGTTTCTAATCCCTCGGAGCCTCCGTAAACACCAGCGGCAAGTCCTGCAGGTCCAGCACCAATAATCGCGAGATCATAAACTTCATTCTTTGCATCAGAAGACAGTCCGAGTTTACTTGCAACATCCGTTACCTGTGGCCTTTCTAGAAAGCTTCCGTCTTCAAAGAACACAAATGGACCTTCCTTCTCGTGAAGTTGGTTCATTTTGAGGAGTTCTGCTGCGGCCTCCGTGTCTCGCTCTATCCAGTGGTATGGAAAGAGGTTGGAGGACAGGAAGTCTTTTATTTTATGGCTGATAGGATCGTACGGAGTTCCGAGAACTCGTAATCCTGCTCTAACAGGGTTTCGCCCCGCTTGCCATTCTTCGAGTAGGTCGTCCAATACTGGATACAACTTCTCTTCGGGCGGGTCCCAAGGCTTGAGCAGATAGTAATCTAATTCGGCTTCATTGATAGCTCGAATGGCAGCATCTGTGTCGGAATAAGCCGTTAATAACACTCGTTTCGCCCTTGGGTAAAGCTCCTTAGCCTCGGCTAGAAACTCCACACCGAGCATGTCTGGCATTCTTTGATCTGAAAGAAAGAGGGCAATTTCAGCGCCTTTATTCTTTAAATCGGCCAGTGCTTCTTTCGCTTCGGCGATGGTAACAGCCGACATGATGCGGTATTCTGATCGGTACTTCGATCGCAAATCACGATGGATGGCCCTGCTTACTTGAGGGTCGTCATCAATCGCAAATATGTAGGGTTGAATCTTATTCATACGGGAATGAAATAGTGAACTCCGTATTTCCAGGTTGGGTCTCTACGCGCACTTCAGCGTTGTGTTGATTGAGGATTTTCTTAACGATATCCAATCCGAGTCCGGTTCCCTGTCCTTGTGGTTTAGTCGTGTAAAATGGTTCAAAAATGTGCGTGAGTACATCGTCGGGAATTCCAGGTCCCGTGTCGCGAATGCGCACCCTCACGTAGTGCTCATCATTTTCAGCTTTTATCACCAATGAGCCACCACCATTCTCCATGGCATCCAGCGCATTGTCAATGATATTGGTCCAAACTTGATTGAGTTCCCCTGGCAATCCATTCACTTTGGGAAGGTCCGATGCATAGTTTTCTTCAATATTAACCTTGTGTTTCCGTGCTTTGTGCTGAAGCATGGTAACCGTAGATACTATTCCTTCTTTCACATCTACCGGCTGTCTATCCGAGTCGCGATCCATGTAACTGTATCGCTTGATGCTACTCACCAACGTACCAATCCGTTTAGAAGCCTCTTCAATCTCATTAACCATTTTGACAATCTTCAATTGATCATCGAGCCAGTGAAGGGTAGGAGTCAGATGTTTTGAGCCAGTCAGTTGGTACAAACTCTCCATATCTGTCGGTGAGAAGCCAAATTCAACGAGATGTTCCGCATATTCGAATCCATTGGATTCTCCATGCGCCTCCAACCAATCGGCTAGGTCTTCTTCCAAATCGCTCCTCTCCATTAAAGACAGTACAGGAGGGGGTGTATCCAATTTTGATGTGAGTAAAGCTTGAATGCCATCAATCTCTTTTTCAGTCAATTGAATCTTTAGCAACTTTTTGAAACTCTCTGGAGATCTTCTCAACTGTAGTGCAAGCTCGGATGCGCTCCTCACCATGGCACTCGAAGGATTATTCAACTCGTGTGCTAGACCAGCGCTCAACTTACCAAGCGCCATCAACTTTTCGTTCTGGACCTGCATCTGAGTGAAGTTCCGGACTCTGCTTGTCATTAAATGCACAAGAGATCGCGTGAGCTCGAAGTGATTCGTAATCATCTCTCGGAAGCAATCTTTATGCAAGCGAAAAACGACTGAATCTTCTAATGCTTCACCGAAAGCGTTGGTTTCCTTTAATCGAGAATAAGGAAGCTGAGAAGTGATTTCACCAGGCTCAAGTTCCGCGAAGAATTTTCGTCCTCTATCGGTGATTTGATATACTTCAAACCGACCTTCGATAACAATTTGCATGTATTGGGAAGCTTCTCCTTTTTCGAAGAGAAATTCTCCTTTTTTGAGCTGGACTAAGCCTCCACAGGATATCATCCATTCTAAGGATTCTTGAGGAACAGATTCAAAGGTGGAAAGGTCTTTTAAGAAAGGTAAAAGGCGCTCAGACATAAGGATTGATTGGTAGAATAGTCTGAAGATAGGAAACATAAAATGAAAAAGGCGGACCAAAGTCCGCCTAGTTCTTAAGTGAATATTTCGCGCCTTAGAATTCGAATATCAACCCGATGCTAGGGACCACAGTTCCAGTAGAGTTAGGCAACGTTGTCATTAGATACTGCGAATTGTTGTTGGGGTCAACAATTGGATCTCCATTGCTGTCACGCTGTGGGGTCAAGAAAGGCTGACCTTCGATGCTGGCGCCCAAAACATTTTGAGCATCTAGATAGACGTCCAAGTTAAAGTTCTCAAAGAACCACTTGCGGTCGAGTCGAACGTTGAGTCGATTCAAATTGCCCAAACGCTGAGTGTTCAGCAAGTCGTAATCAGGAATGGCTCTGCCGATGTTGTCCCAGTTCATTCGATTGGCCGTAGCGGCGTAGTCGAACGGAGTATATGGGGTCCCGCCGAGGAATTGATATTGAATGCCAATCTCCCAATTATCACCAAACTTCTTACCTGCCGTGATAGAAGCGAGGAAGCGATTGTCCCAGCTCGTAGGGATGAGTTCACCATCATTGCCTGCAAACTCTGAACGTACTAATGTGAAAGCCGCAATTCCAAACCATCCTTTGTACAACTTCTGTTGCCATGTGAGCTCCAATCCATAAGCTCGACCGGTACTTGTACTGGTGGCTCTTCTGTTTCCAACCACGCCGAAGTCGCCGCCAAGGTTCGCTAGTGAAATCGAGTCAGGGTAGAGGAAAGGATATTGCTCGTAATCTTTGTAAAAGCCTTCCAAGCTCAACTTCGCGTTGAATGGAAATACTTTGCTTGATCCCAATACGTAGTGTGTGCTCTTGATGTATTCAAGTTCCGTGTTTACCAAGTTTCCACTTCCATCTCTAAAGCCCATGGTTGTGTATGGAGGGAGTTGATAGTAAATACCCCAGTTTGCGTCAATCGACCAACTTTCTGTCAGGTAGTAACTCGCTGCCACTCTAGGAGAAAGCTGGTTGAGTGGGTTATTCATTGTTGAACTGAATGTGTTGGCATCTGTTCTTAAGCCCAATGAAATGCTCAACCTTTCGTTGAGAAGACGCTTGGTGTAGTTTCCAAAAAGCGACCATTTGTAGATGTGAATATCCGAGGCATAGTCGAGTGCAAAGTTTGGAATCTGTAGATCTAGAGTTGAAGTGTTGTACTTCGCTTCTTCAAATCCAGCACCAAATACTCCGTCCCAACTTGAGCGACGATACACTTGCTCTACTCTGAATTTGTTTTCAATCTCCTGACTCTGATAGTCGAGTAGCTGTCGACCATCCTCATCGTTGTTTTCGAATTTCGAAGCCACATTATTGAGCATGAATCGACTGAGGACCACATTCGTGTAGCTACTTGAAGAATAGTAGGTGTACTTCGCACCAATGGAGTAATTCCACTGCTCGTTAACGGGGAGGTAGTTGAGGATGTAGCGTTGCGAAGGAGTCTCATTCGCATCTAGGTTCAGTGAAAACTGATCTATCGCGCCTAGACCTAGAATGGTCAATTGCTGCTTGTCGGATAATTTCGACTTCACCTTGAACTGAAAATCATTGTAGGTTGGCAAGAAAGGAAGTTCCAATACTCCAAAAAGGAATTGGAGATAGGATCTACGCGCGCTCGCAAGGAATGTGGTATTTTCTGAAATCGGACCTTCAAGTGTTAAACCAACATCGCTTGCACCTACTTGAAATATACCCCCAATTCCGTCGGTACGTCCGTCTTTCAAATTGATTTCCATGATTGAACTCAAGGAGTTGCCTCTCTGAGCTGGAAATGCTGAGGTGTAGAAATCAACATCTTTAATAAAGTTCACATTGATCATACCCACCGGACCGCCGCTCGAACCTTGTGTTGCAAAGTGATTGATGGCGGGTATCTCGATTCCGTCTAAATAGAATCGGTTCTCGTTGGGGCCACCCCCGCGGATGATGAGGTCGTTTCTGAATGCCACGGATGAAGCCACACCAGGCAAACTTTGAATTACTCGAGAGATATCTTGATTCCCTCCAGGGTTTCTTTGAATCTCATTCAATCCGATGCTCTGCACAGAAACTGGCGATTGAGATTCTTTGTAGAATTGAGTTTGTGTCGAAATCGTCACCTCGTCGATTTGATTCTCCGATGGCTCCATCTCGAAATTGACCTCCGCTGGACGTGCGAGCGTCACTTGAACTTCAAATTCCACTTTAGCGCGATATCCGAATATCTCGGCTTGAACATTATATAGTCCGGGTTCAAGTCCTTCAATCTTGTACATCCCATCAAAGTCGGTAGCCACTTTGATGTCTTTATTGAGAATACTGATTTGCGCCATTGCAAGCGGGTCGTTGTTTCCCGCGTCGTACACGCGCCCTTGAATCACACCTTGAGCATTGGAAACCCATGCGCTTAAAGCGAATGCAAAGAGTAATAGTCGTTTCATTGATTTGTTTGTTCTCTCGTGTTCTACTGCAAAATTAAAACGTTTTCGCAATAAAATGGTTAAATTTGTATTGGAATCGTAATAACGATGGAATGGAAAATAAGTTCAAGCTCTTAGAAAAAATTCTTCCTCACATAGATGAATACGTGGAGAAGGGGGGAGAGGCGGATCCGATTCGCTTTGCAAGATGGCTGAACCAGAATGTGGAGGAGTGGGATGTGAGTCGTATTGAAATTCAGGACATTCCAGATTTTGACCCGGTTCAGTTGATGAGTAAAAGCGATCCAAATGCGGCGTTGAGTTTCTATCTCGTGCGCTTGAATAAGTACGCGAAATATTATTTGAAGGAGGCTTTTGCCAACACTCCGCTCAAGTCGGGCGACGATTTCGCCTATGTTGCTGCATTGGCCTATCAGGCAAGTATGAAGAAGTCTGAATTGATTCAGATGAACGTGGGCGAAACCAGCAGTGGTATGGACATCATCAAGCGCCTTGAACGAGAAGGAGTATTGGAGAGCTTCGATGATGAAGAAGATAAACGCGCGAAACGTGTTCGACTTACCGAACGTGGAAAGGGTGTATTCTTTAGCGTTTTACAACCTCTTCAGCGCGTCGGGAAGATCGTAAAAGCCCACATGTCGGAAGAAGACGTTGCCAAGCTCGTCAAGGTTCTCGGCGCCCTCGATGGCTTCCATAAAAAAATCTACGACGACCTGAAGGAGTACAACTTGGACGAAATTGAGAAGGGGTATTTTACCAGGTAACCAGGTGACCAGGTAACCAGGTAACCCGGTGACCAAGTAACCAAGTGACCTGGTATAAAAAATCCCCCGATTTCTCGGAGGATTCTCTATTTCAAATGAAGGCTCGAACTAGTCTTCGATGCTCTCCATGAATTCTTCAATCATACCAGTGTATGGGAATTCGCCACCTTCAGCTTCAGCAGCTTCTTCGCCTTTTTCAAGAGCCATTTCAGCTGCATCTTCTGCGCCGTCTTCGTCTCCCATCTTCGCCATAATCTGAGCGTGTAGGAAGTAAGAGTACCAGCTCTCGTTGTTCATTTCGATAGAAGTACCCATGTACTCGTTTGCCAACTCCATGTTCATGTCGTTGTTCAAGTAGTATGAGGCAGCATTTCTGTACGTTCTCCAATCCGCATCATCAGCGCCCAAAGCAGCTTCGATATTTGCTTCAGCGTACTCAGCAGTATTTACTTCGATAGGGAAGCTAACCACTTTGTCGGACCAAGCAATCATAACGTCTGCGCTGTTTACTGTAACGTTTTCAACGCTGATGCTCATGCTCTCAACGCGACCGTGATTCATTGGAGTGGCCTTGATACGAATCGCGTCCATTTCTTGGTCGTATCCGTTAGTACCCCACAACTCAGTGTTCTTATTCAAGATGATAGTCCAGTCAGATTCGGTTGGAATCGTGAAGATGCTGTAAGATCCTGCATCAATCTTGGTGTCGTTGATCATCACTGGAGTGCTGAAAGTGATGGCAGTCGCCTTGTTCGCCCCAGTTCTCCACAACTCGTTGTAAGGAACAAGATCGCCAAAGATGGTACGGCCCTTCATCGCCGGACGAGAATAAACTACTTCAACATCGGTAAGACCTACACGCTGTGACACGGTAGCAGCTGGTGAGGGTTGAGGAAGGTCTTGAGCGAGAATGCCCATGCTCATCAACAAGCCTAATGCAAGTGTAAATGTCTTTTTCATGGTGTTCGATTTCAATTTTTAGGATGCCTAAGATAAGGAAAAGGGAAGTCGATTGTTCAAACAATGATTAAATCAAACCCTCATAACTGTGGATTGAAGGAATAAAAAAAGCCGGCCCCTTTCGAGACCGACTCTTATAACCCTACCGATCGATAGTTACGCATGTATTTCCTCGAGCTCTGGCGCTACAGGGAAGTCAATTTCAAATTGTGTGAGATTGTGAATGAAGTTACTGATCATCTTGTCTGCAACTACGATTACGATATCCACCAAGCTCTCCTGGGTGTATCCAGCATTAAAGAGCGCTTCTGTGGTTGCTTCACTAGCACGACCTCTATGTTCAACCCAAGATTTGGTGAATTGAGCAAGTGCATCCAATTTTGAATCGAATGAAGCAGAACCTCCACGGATTTCTAAGATTTGGTCGTCAGAGAAACCATTCATTTTGCCCAAAGCAGTGTGCGCGCTTTGGCAATAGCGACATCCGTTTACTTGACTGGTGACGAGGTTTATCACCTCTTTTTCTTTGTTTGATAGGGTAGTCTTTCTGTTCTGTAAAGCCAGAATTTCACCTAGCGCATTCTCACTATGGGTGTAGTAAGCAAATAGATTTGGGACCATGCCTACCATGCCTTGAAGCTTGTCGAAAAGGGCTTGATTGTTTTCTGAAACTTCGTCTCTTGTTGGGATATTGAATCTTGTCATGATTACTTGTTTTAAATTGTTCTATCCTTTTGACAAGACAAAAGTCCGATGAAGAGATGCCTATAGGTTAGGCTGAATTTCCCGTTGGTTTATCAATTCTTCCCACGATCAGTGGCTGACAAACCCCTTCATTATTGAACTCATGATTTTGACCCGAACACTTCGAGGCGACATCCGCAGTCCCAATAAGGAAAGGCGCGTTGAAAATCCAGGGTAAACTGTAGCAGAAAATCCAAGGTGCTTTAGTGCCGTGCTGGCCACCAAGTCAGGAGAGAGGGCTTTTTTAAACTGCATGTTCGCTCGTTGTTCGAATCCACTTTTTACAGGGCCAGGAGCTACGGCGAGTACATCAACTCCATGTGGCTTTAATTCAGAATGAAGTCCCTCCGCTAAAATTTGGATATAAGCCTTTGAAGCGGCGTAGTTTGAAGCGTAAGGTGTGCCCTGAAAGGCAACAATCGAACTCAGAAGAACAATCGCCCCTTTCTTCTTTTGTGCAAATCGATGCGTGAAGTAATGCGTCATTTCAAGAACACTACTAGTATTCACAGCATGCATGCTCAATTCAGAATGAATAGAGGTTTCAAGAAATTTACCAGAGGTTCCGAACCCGGCTGAGGCTATGAAGATGCCAACATCGTAGTTCATAGAGAATTGAATCACTTCTTCAACACCGCTTTCTTTCGATAAGTCGGCCACTACAGGTATGATTTGAACCCCTTCATTCATTGATTTCAAGGATTCAAGAGTAGAGAAGTTCCTTCCGACTACAATCTGATTGATTCCCCTCTTTGCGAGCTCCTTTGAGAACGCACGCCCGATTCCTGACGAGGCGCCTGTAATTAATGCCCAGTCGCCATATTTATCTCTTATCGCTTCCATAAGTTTTGTTTTAAGCAAACTTCCAAACATGGAAATGCTCAAACGATAACATATGTTAAGACTTAAGGGCGTCTCGCTTCAATCTGCTCAAATGGATAGATGTGATTCCTAAATAGCTAGCAATCATGTGTTGTGGTGCTCGTTCGGATATCTTAGGAAAGACTCGATTGATTTCTCGGTAGCGTTCATACGGTGTCCGTGAATACAAGTTCTGTATCCGCTCATCTTGATAGATGAAGTAGTATTCCGCAATACGCCTCCCAAGTTTATCACCCTCTTTCAAGTTTTGGTATCCCCATTCAATGGCTTGTCTGGGTAGTACGATTACCTCACAATCCTCCAAGCATTCTAGCGTGTATAAACCAACTGTCTTCTGGATGAAGCACGAGTAATCTGCTATGAACTGGTTTTCTAGAGCAAAGTGAATAGTGTGCTCAACCCCTTTTACGTCGATAATCGTAACTCTGACCAATCCTTCTACGATGAAGAAGATTTCATTTGGAATAACACCTGGCTTACTCAGGAACGTCTTCTTTTCAACCATTCGGTGATGACAGAGATTGCTGAATTTTCTCAGCTCATCTACATCAATTTGAATCATCGACCGTATGGCGGCGTGCATTGAATCGAACATGTATTCAAGATAGTGAGAGATTTCAGGGAATCCGTTTTCACTCCATTATTTTACTGCGGCCAAAAACTGAGTCGGCGAGTTACCATTTTGACTTTTAAAGAACCTACTAAAGGAATGTACATCGCTAAAGCCTAACTCATCGCTGATTTCAGAAACATTGTAATCGGTATAAAGCAGCAATCTACGCGCTTCAAGAATCAAACGATCTTTAATGAACTGAGAAGGTGAACGGCGATCTAGCTTCTTAAACGAGTTAGATAATGTCTTAGGTGACTTGTGAAGCATACGCGCATAGCTGGTTACCTCGTGATGCTTTTTGAAATGACGCTCCACTAGGAAATTGAACTGCCGGATAAGGTCAACGGATTCACTTTTCATGTCGGAATAGGCAGCACCTTCTTTATACACACGCGTTACATGGATGAGAATTCGTTTCAGCATCATCTGGAGCATTTCCTGCTGCAAACTGTCTTGAAGATTCATCTCGATGTGCAGCATTCTCCAAGCGGTACGAAGTATCTCCAAGTTTTGTCCGCTCATGCAAACGCGCGGAAGTTCAGATGAACCATAGTATAGCACCCCTTTACACCCTACTTCACTATCGTGATCCACGATGCAATAGAAGGCTCTGTTGAATCGAATGAGTTGAGCTTCGTTGATTTGAGAGGCGTCCACTACGTGGAATTCGGTCAGACTGATAAGCTCATCCTTCTGAAAATCGACGGGATGGCCATCAATGTACAACCGGCTGCCCTCGGCTGTAAACCAAAGGAGCAGCAACTCGCTTTTTTTGGTCTTGTGTAAGATGTGATAGTTCTGAGCATCGACTTTTGTGAGCTCAAAGTACGAGTCGAGAGGGCCATTGTAAACCATGTGTATTTCGACGGCGGCCAGTGGCTCGACTTACAATCCAGCATAAAAAAAGTCGGCCCCATGCGGTGAGGCCGACTTTTGCGGAATTCAACTAAATCTCACTTTGGAGAAAACTCTGAGTTAAAAAACGAAAGCCGCTACAAATAGTTCACAGCTTTAACAATTTGGCATCTTGAGAATCCAGATATTGGCATTGTTTTGGTTACAATGGCAACAGTTCTGAGACTTAAGTACCTATCTATGAAAAAGCTCTACTTGCTACTGACTTCGCTGATTTTCTCCTCAGCCCTAATCGCTCAAAATTTCGACGAAAACTTCATTCGCTATTCCAGTTCTGGAATTGGAAGTGAATCCGGAAGTGCTTTGTACGATTACGACGGTGATGGTCAACTGGACATCCTCACTGGCTTCGAATCGCGTAAGCACTTTCTTCATTTAAAGAACCAAGGGAATACCTTCTCGTTTGAAGTGCTGTCAGATTCTGTGATTGGCTATGCTTATGTCAAGCGCGTTGACTTCGATATGGATGGAATAGATGATTACATCGTTAGTGTGAAAAACAACGGCGGGCAGTATGAGCTCTATCTTTTTCTTGCCGATGCCCAAAATAACTATACTCAGCACTACATGATGTACATCGGCTTCGAAGAGGTCGAACAAGTAGAAATTGGTGATATCGATGGTGATGGAGATAATGATATTATCGTCGATCAATTGGCCAACCTCAATGCATTCCTCTTAGGGACAAATGATGGCAATTACAATTTCTCCTTCTCGTTCATCAACTTTTCCGGCGCTCCAGCTGAGTTATATGGGGTAGCAGATATGGACAGTGATGGTTTGGATGACGTGATCGGTGCTTACTTCGATTTCAATGTTAACTTGTTTAGAGTGGTTGTCATGGAATCCGATACGGTGGGTGGACATTCATTCACAGAACACACAGTGACTACACGAGGATACACGCGTGAAGGTGTTGTGGGTCAGTTCACAGGAAGCAGTCTACCAGATATCCTCCTGAGTGCGGATAATGGTGGAACTACGCTTTTCCTTGCAGGTAATTCGGGAAACTTCAACTTCTCAATAGCTGCACAGCCAACGGTATTAACTTCCGCAAGGGTTTATATGCCTGATGATTACGATGGAGACGGAGATCTAGACGTCATATTGGTATCGAATGAAATTCAACTGCTCAAGAGTGGATTGAGCACCGGCTCTGGATTTACAAGACAAACTATCATCAGCAATTACGCTAGCATTCCAAGAGATTGGGGCGATGTGAATGGGGACGGTAGGAAAGATCTTCTGCTCGGTGCACGCGGTCGAATCGAGGTTTGGACACAGGATCAGAATGGAACGTACGAGGCACACTGGGCGAACGATCAGGGCGGCAGATACACCATGGAGATTATGGATGTGGATATGAATGGCAAGCTCGACTTGGTCATGACTGACAATGATGAGTTGTACCACATCGATCAAACGTCTACAGAGCATTTTCTCAACACTCGAATCTATGAGCCTACAGGGATGACTATCACCACGGGGGATATCAATGATATTCAACCTTTTGATAAAGATGGGGATGGTGATATGGATATGTTGATGACCTATAGAGGCGATATTTATCTCCTCACAAATAACAACGGAACCTTCTCTGCAAGCTTAGTCAATAGCAATTCGAATGGGGTGAGTCGAATTGATACTGCTGACTTTGATGGAGATGGAAACCTCGAATTTGTAGTGGTAGGTACTCCGGATCAACTCCTTGAATGGAATGGCACGAGCTTCACTTCAACAACCATCCCATTGGGTGGAATCAATTATGCCATCATGGATGTGGATGGTGACGGTGATAAGGATATCATCTATCCGAAATGGAACATCAATATTTCTCAATATGAGCTGGAGTATTTGGCCTATAACAACGGGTTCTCCAGCGCTACTATGCTTCAGAATATTCACACGCTAGCGGGGCCAGGTGTAACAGGCAATGATTCGGAGGCACATGCTTTGGATTACGATGGAGATAACGATGATGACTTCTTAGTCATCAATGAAACCGGAGAGGAAATCTACATCTTCAGGAACGATGGAAGCTCTACATTCACCGGGATTCTCCTTGCTGATAGTTTGACTCTTCCAAACGGTTTCGCGCATATTGATGTGGACAACGACAATGATAAGGATATCCTCATCGGAGAACTCACTCAAGGCACTATCGTTCAATTCATCAATAACGGATCTGGAAACTTTACTTCGAGCATTTTCTCAGATGAGGTTGTGCGAGCTGAGGTGATTCGTGCTGTGGACTTCGACAATGACGGCGATCAGGATGTAATTTCCATGTCGTGGTTGGATACGCGTATTGTGTGGTTCGAAAACAAGGCGATCGACTGTCCGCGCAGTTTCGTTTTTGTGAACGACAGTATTTGTAGTGGAGATAGCCTATTCGTTGGAGGAGCGTATCAATCTCAACCCGGCGTCTATTTTGATACACTCACCACTCTAGCGGGATGTGACAGTATTATTGAAACAACCTTGGACTTTTATCAAACCCCAATCTCTAGTTCAACAGTTTTTATTTGTCAGGGAGACAGCGTGTTGATATTTGGAAATTATCAATCCGCAATGGGAACGTACTCCGATACGACAAACGCTGCAAACGGCTGCGATTCCATTGTTCAAATTTTACTGGATTACTATCCTATCAACAGTCCGTCGCTTATTTACATTCAAAATAGCACCGATCTTGAAGTAGCAGTTTCAGTCCCGGGGTTTGTTGAGTTTAAATGGTTCATTAATGGAGTGCGCTTTGCTGCCAGCCCGACAGATTCTGCGATTACCATTCTTAACGGCGCAGTTACAAATCAGACAATTGAAGTTTATGCTACCACCCCAGATAGCTGTACGGCTTATGATTCGGTTTACTATTTCCCATGGTCAATTGCTGAGAATGATTGGTCACAAGCGATATCGATTTATCCCAATCCGGCTAACGGCTCATTCCAATTGAAGTCGAGCTTAAGCATGAACACCGTTGAAGTCACCCTTCTAAGTGTTAGCGGAAGAGTTATAAAGAAATGGAGCCCAGCCCAAGGGGTACTGGATGTGAGTGAGATCCCTAGTGGGGTGTATCTAGTCAGAATTCAAGATGAAACACAAGTCGCGATTAAACGACTCATACTAGAATGAAAAAAGGGGGCTCAGGCCCCCTTTCTTCGTTATATAAAGTTCACTTAGAGTGAATCGACACTTCGTTGAATGAAGTTCGTCAGCGCCTCTCCGTGAAGCAGGTTTTGCTGAAGCATGGCCAAATCTACCGCATGGCTGATGAGTGCACTTTGGTCATCTCCCGTGGTTTCAAGAATCTTGCTCGAGAGTGGGTGATTGGTGTTCACAATCAACTCGTAGCTCTCAGGAAGTTCACCCATCATCATTCCACCACCTGTCATCTGCATTTCCTTCATTCGGCGCATGAATTCAGGTACTGTGATGGTGAGTGGTAGCTCCTCGCTATCCATATTCTCCAATCGTACGGTGAACTTTACTTTATCCACATTGGACTCCATGGCTTCTTTGAGCTCTTCACGCTGCTTGTCGCTCAATGCCGAACTGATTTCCTCATCCTTTTCGATGAGCTTATCCATGGTGTCGGCATCTACACGCTTGAATTTCACCTTGTCGTTCTCACTCTCCAGTTTCTGGATGAAGTGCGAGGTCAATGGGCTATCGAGAAGGAGTACATCGTATCCTTTAGTGTTGGCTTTGCTGATGAAGCTGTGCTGGGCCTCTTTGTTCGCTGCGTAAAGGATTACGGTTTCACCGTTCTTGTCCACTTGATTCTCTTTCACCTTTTCGAGGTATTCCTCCATGGTGAACTTCTCATCCTTGGTGTTCACCATCAAGGCGAATTTCTTGGCGCGCTCGAAGAACTTGTCTTCGCTCAACATGCCGTACTCGATGATCACCTTGATATCATTCCACTTCTTGGCGAAGTCTTCACGATCTGCCTTAAACAAGCTCTCAAGCTTGTCGGCTACTTTCTTGGTGATGTGTGAGCTAATCTTGCGCACGTTGTGGTCGTTTTGCAAGTAAGAACGACTCACGTTCAATGGAATATCCTTGCTGTCAATTACACCGTGAAGCAAGGTCAGGAAGTCAGGTACAATGCCCTCTACATGGTCGGTTACGAAAACCTGACTTTGATAGAGTTGAATTTTGTTCTTCTGAATCTCCATATTCGGCTTGATGCGTGGGAAGAACAAAATCCCTGTCAAGTCGAATGGATAGTCCACATTCAAGTGGATATGGAACAATGGCTCCTCGAAGGTCATGGGATAGAGCTCACGATAGAAGGTCTTGTAATCTTCTTCACCAAGTTCAGAAGGTGCCTTCGTCCATGCTGGCTCTGTATTGTTAACGATATGAGGAACGGTTACCTTTTCTTCCTTTGCATCGTCGCCTTCTCCTTCGGTGCGAGTCTCTTCGCGGGTTCCAAATTGAATGGGCACCTGCATGAATTTCGCGTACTTATCGAGGAGCTCGCCAATGCGTGAGTCCTTCAAGAACTCTTCGCTGTCTTCGGCGATGTGCAAGATGATCTCTGTTCCTCTGTCCTCTTTTTCGAAGGTTTCAAGATCGAATTCAGGATTTCCTTCACACGACCAATGAACAGCTTCGCCTGCGTTTGCTTTGAAGCTGCGAGTTTTGATTTCCACTTTCGAAGCTACCATGAAAGCAGAGTAGAAGCCCAATCCAAAGTGACCGATGATATCGGCTCCGTCGAGTTTGCCTTCGTACTTCTTCAAAAAGTCTTCAGCGCCTGAAAATGCAACTTGATTGATGTACTGGTCCACTTCCTCGGCAGTCATACCCACACCTCGGTCGATTATTTTAAGGAGCTTGTTCTCTTCATCAATCTCCACCTTGATGGTGAGGTCGCCCAATTCGCCTTTCGCCTCGCCCATTCTGCTCAATTGCTTGAGCTTGGTGGTGGCATCTACTGCGTTAGAAATCAATTCTCTCAAGAAAATCTCATGATCCGAGTAGAGGAATTTCTTGATAATTGGGAAGATGTTATCAGCGGTGACATTGATCTTTCCAGTGCTCATATGCTATGGTTTTTAGACAATCATTGTTTGGTCCACTGTTGAACAAGCGATGTGCCATTGGGTTAAATCCGTATTCCTTCTGTCAGTTTGTCGGCGGACTCATGTCACAATCTGACAAAATCGAAAATGTTTACTTTGCTGTAGAACCAAGACTACTCTATCATGACATATACATCCAGAATTGCAGGTATGGGTTACTACGTTCCCGAGAACGTGGTGACGAACGATGACCTTTCAAAATTGATGGATACCAACGACGAATGGATTACCGAACGAACAGGAATCAAAGAGCGTCGTTTTGTGAAAGAAGGAGATGGGAACACTACTTCGTCCATGGGTGTAAAGGCGGCTAAAATGGCCATTGATAATGCCGGAATCACTAAGGATGATATTGATTTTATTGTCTTCGCCACCTTAAGTCCAGATTATTACTTCCCAGGCCCAGGCGTTCTTGTACAGCGAGATCTCGGAATTAGGGAAGTAGGCGCATTGGACGTTAGAAATCAATGTTCCGGATTCGTTTATGCCTTGAGTGTGGCAGATCAATATGTCCGTTCGGGCATGTATCAAAATATTCTAGTAATAGGCTCAGAGTACCACAGTGGTGGCCTCGACCTCACTACGCGGGGAAGAGGAGTGAGTGTGATTTTCGGCGATGGAGCAGGAGCCGCGGTAGTTCGAAGATCAGAGAAGGAGGGGCAAGGAATCCTCAGTACGCACTTGCATTCGCAGGGCGAACATGCCGAGGAGTTGGCATTGCTCGGTCCATCCACTTCACACTGGGTAGACCGTATCATGGAGGAGAACGATCCAACCGACGAGAGCTACTATCCATACATGAATGGAAACTTCGTTTTTAAGCATGCAGTGACTCGCTTCGAGCAAGTGATCAACGAGGCACTCGATGCGAACGGCTATACTTCAACCGACATTGACATGCTCGTACCGCACCAAGCAAATCTGCGCATTAGTCAGTTCATCGCCAAGAAAATGGGATTGACGCCAGATCAGGTGTACAACAACATCATGCGATACGGCAATACCACGGCGGCATCGATTCCTATTGCATTGAGCGAAGCATTGAAAGAAGGCAAAGTCAAAGAAGGCGACTTGGTTTGTCTTGCGGCCTTTGGTTCAGGGTTTACTTGGGCATCCGCTTTAATGCGTTGGTAGAAGAACTTGTACTAGGACTGTACGTTATATCTGCATGTCGCAAATCACCAGCGTAGAAGTATTCCGATACAAAGGATTTCAAAATAAGAGATGGGCTCTAGCCCAAATGAGAAACTTTCACCCCGGCATGGAAGACGTGCGGGGGTTGGTTTTTTATAAACTCCTTGGTAGCGGTGCGGGAAATGGCTTTTCCATTTGGCCCGACTTCTCCACTTTCGTCTTTCTGGCGGTTTGGGAAGACGAGTCGGCACGTATCGCTTTTCAAAATGAGCATGCCTCCTACATTGAGATGAGAAGTAGGAGCGAAGATGTGTCTGGAGCCACACTAAGTGCACGTAGAGGACATGGAACGTGGAATGGAAAAGCTCCTTTTTTGCCCAGTGAGGAGGAATCACATTCAAAGCCATTAGCTGTTCTCACCCGGGCTAGTATTTCCAGAAAGAAGGCACTCAAGTTTTGGAGGAAAGTACCGACTGTCAGCAGACGAATTACTCAACAGCCAGGATTGCTTTGGGCCAAGGGGGTAGGGGAGCTTCCATTAGTTGAACAGGCTACCATTTCGTTTTGGAAAGATGCTGAGGTACTTCAAAAATTCGCCTATGGACATGGCGGACGGCATCAACCGATGGTTAAAATGACCCGAGAAGTGGGCTGGTACGACGAAGAAATGTTCGTCAGATTCGATGTTCTCAAATGGGAGGGAAGTTTTCAACAATTTGACTAAGAGGCACTTATAAGCGCTTTCGTGAAATCCGGAAAGTTCTAAATTTGAGAGTCTAACGGTTGAAGAATGCGAATACCTCTTAAAGATAGATTGAAGTACCTGGCGGTTTTTTCTATTCCCGTCGCTGTTTACTTCTCATTCACCAACGAAGGGTGGCTGGCTTTTATCCCAATCCTCTATGCATTTGGCGTGGTTCCGTTTTTGGAATTTGCATTGCCACCCCAGCGGGAAAACGATAGTGAGGAACTTCAAAAAGCGAAGGCAAACGACAAGTGGTTTGATGTGCTGCTCATACTTGTTGTACCGATACATTACGCCTTTGGAGTCTGGTTCCTATTTACAGTGGCTCAAGATGCGGATTGGCTCACGCGCTTGGGATGGATTATGTCTTACGGACTGATGTGTGGGGTTCTCGGAATCAACGTTGCCCATGAATTGGGACATCACACCCAAAAATCACATCAATTGTTGGCCCAAGCCCTGTTGCTTACATCGCAATACACCCATTTCTTCATCGAACACAATCGCGGTCACCATAAGAATGTGGCCACACCTGAAGATCCGAGTACAGCCAGATTTGGAGAGCCTCTAATGTTCTTTTGGGTTCGTTCTACAACGCAAACCTATAGAAAGGCTTGGGCGCTCGAAAATCAGCGATTGAGGAGAAAGAAGATTAGGGTTTTCGGCATGAATAACTTGATGATTCGCTTCACTCTGCTTCAGATGGTTGTGATGGGAACCGTCGCCTTTTTCTTCGGTCTTCCTGCGCTCTTTTACTATCTCGCAGCTGCTGTGATTGGCTTCCTCTTACTCGAAACCGTGAACTACATCGAGCATTATGGTCTTACTCGTGATATGGTAAGTGAGTTCCGATATGAAGACGCTTCCCCGGAACACAGTTGGAATTCAGATCATCAGATTGGTAGATCCTTGCTCTTTGAATTGTCACGACACAGTGATCATCATTTTCAACCCGCTAAACGGTACCAGATACTTCAGCGCTGGGAGAATTCTCCCCAAATGCCTACTGGTTATCCTGGAATGATGTTGCTATCGCTCGTTCCGCCTTTGTGGTTTGCCGTGATGAACAAGCGAGTGGCAGTGTACAAATTGAGTAAAGTGGAATCGAATCCGGATTCTTAATTAACGAACACCCGGCGCGGACTATCCGCACCGATTCCGGTAAGCGGGAAGGTGTAATTCACCATCAAGCCGGGAACTCCACCTCCTGGAAGAGCAGCGTTTGCTCCACTAGTTAGCGGACCATATATCATCAATTGCCAATTCTTTATGCTCAGACCAGCTTCCCAGCGTGAGATGAGTATGCCGTCGTCGATATTAGGATAGTATCCAGTTGATACTCCGAAATCAAATACGACAAAGTGAATCTTGTTGGTCCAAACCGGACCGAGACCCATTTGAGAGACCGTTGGAAGAGCATCAATGCCCAGCTCAGACTGAATATAAAGGATGTTCCACCCTGGGTTTACAACGCCATATTGTAGGTAGTAGTTAAGGTGTCCGCCAACAGGCCCTGGAGTTGCTTCATAGAAGTTGATGTAGCTTCCAACGTTCAATCCAGAAGTCCAGCCTAAATCAGCAAACTTGGCACTCGGTGCGGTGTATTCCCCAACAGAAACATCATCTTCATCTGTCAAAAAATGACTTTCGAAATGAGGGACTTCATCCAAACCTCCATTGTAAATGCACACCCAACCGATCAAGGTATCACCGTTATCTACCATCCAGTAGGGGATGTAGTTGTAAAATGTAGGGTAACGACGTTGGGGAGTGTAGTCTATGGCTGCACCTCCATATGGGAATTCCTGAATGGCATCGGTTGACATTTCGCGCGGTTGCTTGTATTCGATTTCATCGCGTTTCAGAACGGTCTTATAATCAACAAACATTCGCTCTTGACCCACATAAATAAAGCCTCCATTGGATATAGCAATTCTGTATTGGCAGAAACCATAAGAGCTCGGAACATCATCAGTGCCTTCAGCTCCCACATACATCATAATATCTGTGGTTCCGTCCTCATTGACGTCGAGATAAACGTTCTCATACCCTGAACAGGGCTCGTCGTAATCAGGCTGAGCGTAGGCGATGCCTGAAATGAGGCAGAGGAGTAGAGAAAACTTTTTCATTGGTGGGGGATATTGACACGTATTATCTTCTCATCTTTCGCTCAATCACACGTTCATCGATATCGAATTCTCTTCGATGATCAAGCTTGAGAAAGTGAACGGCATTCATCATGGAAGGAAGATCTCCAGGTTCGGGAACACCAAGGTCACGTGCAGATTGAACAAGAACGACTTCAGGAATCAAACCGATGAGCTCAGAGCCCAAAACTCTCACGCCCAAGCGTTTCGCTTCCCGTTGTACGGCTGCAAATACTCGGCCAGGACTCGCTTTTCGGATATCGACGATGTTGGTACTCACTTGGGCATTACCATATTCGGGGATAAACCAACCAATTGCTTTCACTCCATTCAACAGACCAGGCACCTCTTCACGAGAGCCATCGTCATTGAAGACGGTCTTGCCGCGTTCTCTGATGATTTCTGCAATGTGTTGAGCGATGTCCGAGTTGTCGGTGTCCAAATCCACATTAAATGCGATTAAGAAATTGCGTGCTCCAATCACAGAAGCACCTGAGGCTTTCCATAGATCACCGCTGAACGAGCCAAAATCCGGTGCCCAATCGGCGTCTTTCGACTTCCATGCGAGGGCTTCGTATTCTCCTTTTCTGAGGGTGGCCAAGTTCTTTCTGCGCTCCATGGTGGCAGAGGATTCATAGAACCAGCCAGGGATGCCGAGTTCTTCACCTACCCGATATCCAAGTTGATGTGCGTATTGTGACGTTTCATCCAAACTGATTCCGTGTAGAGGAACAAGCGGACATACGTCAACGGCGCCTTGGCGGGGGTGCTTTCCGCCTTGCTTACTCATGTCAATTGTTCTCTTGCATACTTCAAACATGCGAAATGCCGCTTCGGTGACGGCTGCTGGCGGACCAGCAAACGTGAAAACGGTTCGATTTGCACCGGCACCTGGGTCCATGTGAAGCAGTTGAACTTCATCCACGCTTCGAATAGCATTGGCCACTTGATCTAAAATGGCAGGGTCTCTTCCTTCACTAATATTCGGAACGCATTCGATGAGTGGTGAGTTAGACATGATTAATCGTTTTCAGATTCTAGGCTTCCCTTGATTAAATCAGCGACGAGTGCGCCGTAAACTTTTGGTAGTTCTGTTTTTTGAAGATCATTGGCCAATCCAGCGGAGCCTTCACAAAGATGCAAGTAGCTTGAATTTTTTCTCTTTGCACAGGAATAGACATAATGTCGCGCATCTTCAAAGGTGAGTCCGGTCGGTGTCGCCGCGCTCACGGGTATTCCAGGAATAGCATCAAGATCGAGTTCAATGCCAAAATGATCGTCTTCGATGAAATCCAATGAATTCTGAATAGTCTCCGACAATGAGATAATACGCCTTACTGCGATATCCTCAAATGTGGAATACCTCAAATCCGGGTCGGAACGAAGGAGGTTCATCATGTCTTGAGAGTTGTATCCTTCATGGAGACCGATAATCGCATATTTATCAAGAATACCTTCCTCGTGCGCATAGCGAAAACCATTGCCACTATGTCGACCTTCCATTGCACGGTAATCTGCGTGAGGGTCGAAGTTGATTGCGCTTAACACGCTTTCGTGAGTATCGTACCAGGCCGCCAAAATGGGGTATACATTATTATGACCACCGCCTATTACGATTGGGAAAGCTCCGGCAGTAAAGATGGCACCTACTATTTGTCGGACTCTATCATCGAGTTGAGAAGTGAGTTCACGCAACGCGGCTATTCCTTCAGGAGAGTCTTCGCGTAAACGCTGTGCTTCTTCCATCAAATCTGCAGTTTCAATCGCTCCGAGTATCATCAGATGTTCACCTCGCAGGAACAAATTGTCTTGCAGATTACAGATTCCTTTGAGTGCGTATGGCCAAGTTTCACTCGCTCCTGGTCGGCCCAAGTTGGCGCGAACGCCCACGTCTTCTGGCGCAAACACCACCACAAACCGAGCTCCCGATTCTGAAATTTGCGCAGATAGGTCTCCTTCACGCTCAACCAGTTTGAGCGTTTGTCCCAATTTATTTTCACCCTCTCTTACCGATGTATGAGACAGGATAAAGGGACGGTCGAACAGGTGAAGTATTTCAGTCATTTATGCAAAAACGTCAAAGATGTCGTTCAGTTTCTTGTACTGATGCGCATTCAGAACCAACACTGGAATTCCCTTGTCGTTGGTAATCAGGTTCTGATCGAAGTTTTTCCCAAGCAGGTTCAAGAATCCTTGCTCCTTGTGATTCACCAAGGTCACTAGGTCTGCAGAGATGAGCTCTGCGAAATCCAAAAGTTCCTTATCAAAATCCTTATTTCCATCTGCATGAGTGGTGGTATGATGGACGTTGTGTTCGTTCAAGTATTTGTGAGCGAACTGTTCATTTCTGTAAGTGCTATTTCTTGAAAACTCATCGGTATGATGCGCCACAAATAAGTGGATACGCGCTTCAAAAAGACGTGATGCTTGTATGGCCAAGCTCATAATTCGCTTGTCTTCTGTAGATAAGTCGATAGGAACGACAATCTTGTGAATCTCGGCTTTCGGTGGATTCTCCTGTGTTACTAGGAATGGAGTGCGTGCATTGGTCATCATGCGCAAAGCGTGAGATCCAAAGAGATACTGCATTCCCTTTAATCCAGAGGTACCCATCACTACCATATACGCTTCAAGTAACTCAGCTGCTTTAGCGATATCTTCGAAGAGGTTGCCAACGAGAATGTAAGATTTGAGCTCTACGTCGGTAGATTTGAATCGCTCCTTGAATTTCTCCATTTCAACCTCAGCGCGGTGAAATTGATCATCTTCTGGAACGACATGCAGAAGAGCAACCCCAGTTTCAAATTGAGGCGCGAGTTCGAGA
The DNA here is from genome assembly GCA_013373425.1 of Flavobacteriia bacterium. Lineage (GTDB taxonomy): Bacteria > Bacteroidota > Bacteroidia > Flavobacteriales > Schleiferiaceae > Phaeocystidibacter. Next base: position 149,815 of record JABXHW010000014.1, on the reverse strand, counting down.
GCGTAGTTTACAGCATTGGCTGCTACTTCGCCAAAATCAACAGGTACTATTAGTCTGGTCATGGCTCAAGTTTACAATAAGGTTTACCATTGATGATAACTTCGAACAGACTGTTTCTACCGAAGTGATAGGGCAGATGTCCGAGACTATCCATACGTTCGGAGATCAAGAGATTGGCCTTCTTGCCGATGGATATACTTCCCATCGACGACTCTAACTCGAGTGCATAAGCCGCATTCTGTGTGAGCGCAGCCAATCCTTCTTGCGGGGTCAATTTCATTTGAATGCAGGCGAGACTCCAAACGAAAAGCAAGTTTCCAGAGGGAGTGCTTCCCGGGTTGTAATCCGTCGCTAAAGCCAAAGGCAAGCCGCTGTCAATGATTTTTCGTCCGGGTGTATAAGGGATGCTCAGAAAGAAGCTACAGCTCGGAAGAGCAACAGGCATGCAGTTGCTATTCTTTAGAACTTCAAAGTCTTCATCGTTCATCACTTCCAAGTGGTCAACAGACAGTGCATTGTTATCAACGCAGGTCTTCACTCCACCAAATGCATTGAATTGATTCACGTGCACTTTCGGACGAAGGCCATACTCTGCTCCGGCTTTGAGGATACGATCAGTTTGTTCCGCGGAGAAGTACCCCTTTTCACAAAATACATCGATGTAGTCAGCCAGTTCATTCTCTGCCACTTTCGGAAGCATCTCATTGATCACAAGATCGACGTAATCATCTTCCTTGCCCTTGTACTCTGGTGGAATAGCATGTGCTCCCAGGAAGGTAATCTTTACAGGGATAGGAGCTCTTCGTTTTATTCTCTTGGCTACTCGAAGCATCTTTAACTCTGCTTCAACGCTCAAACCATAGCCACTTTTAATTTCTATGGCAGTGGTTCCGGTCTTAATTACCTCATGTAATCGCTGCATAGCATCCATATATAGACGCTCTTCGTCCATGTCTGCCAGCTTGCGTGCACTGTTCAAGATTCCACCTCCTCGAGCCGCAATCTCCTCGTACGTTAGGCCGTGAATTCGATCTTCGAACTCCTGCGCTCGAGGCTCCGCAAAGATGAGGTGAGAATGGCTGTCGATTAAACCCGGCATCACCCACTTGCCTTCACAATTGAGAACTTCGGATACTCCAGCAATGTCGCTTGCATGCAAATCCGACATTGGACCGTAGCGCTTTATGAGTCCGTTCTCAATTTCAAGAAAGCCGTTTTCGATTTCTTTCAGGTCGTTCATTTCCCCTCCTTTGAGGTAGGGACGATGAGATTCATCGACGTGAACTAGGCGGTGAATGTTCGTTAGGAGTCGTTTCATGGTATAACGAATTTACGAATTCAGCCCCCGTTTTTTCTATGACAAACGACATATTTCCCGGATTATAAAATGATTGTGGACCTCAATGAGGCTAAGAATGTGGGTAACAAGGGGCGACATGTTTAGTCGAGTTGGAATGTAGGAAGACAGTGTATTGAATACCCCGAGGAAAGAGCTACTTTTGAGGTATGTCCGGAAACACCTATGGAACCTTATTGCGATTGACCACCTTTGGCGAATCTCATGGATTGGCTATCGGCGGTATTTTGGAAGGATTTCCTGCAGGCGTGAAAATCGATGTTGAGGCGGTTCAACATGCACTCGACCGTCGGCGCCCAGGGCAATCGCATCTCACTACGGATAGAAAAGAGTCAGACCGGGTTGAATTCCTCTCCGGGATTTATGAGGGAGAGTCGTTAGGCACACCCATTGGCTTCACTATTCATAATTCCAATCAGAAGAGCAAAGACTACGACAAGCTGAAAGACGTGTATCGCCCTTCCCATGCCGATTATACCTGGGATGCAAAGTATGGAAGACGTGATCACCGAGGTGGAGGTCGAAGTTCTGCACGTGAAACTGCATGCAGAGTGGTGGGAGGAGCACTAGCTGCTCAACTTCTATCCAAAGTTTCTACTACGGCATTTGTGCATACTGTAGGAACAATTACCATTGAAAAGTCCTATTCTGAGCTCGATCTTTCTCAAGTGGATTCCAACTTGATTCGTTGTCCGGATCCGGAAACAGCTCAGCGTATGCAAGCGTACGTCGAGGAACTCAAAGCAGAAGGAGATACCGCCGGCGGAATCATCCAATGTGTCATTCGTGGAGTTGACCCAGGATGGGGAGAACCTGTTTTTGATAAACTACACGCGGAGCTGGGTAAGGCCATGCTGAGTATCAACGCCGTGAAAGGTTTTGAAATCGGTTCGGGTTTCCAAGGATCCCGCATGACGGGCTCGGAACACAACGATCGATTTGACTCTCTAGGTTCTACCATCACGAATTACTCCGGTGGTGTTCAAGGAGGTATTTCCAATGGAGAAGACATCTACTTCAATGTGGCATTCAAGCCGATCGCATCGATAAAAAAGAAACAGAGTACGGTGAACAAGGAAGGTGAGATAATCGACCTTGAAATTGAAGGTCGACATGACCCCACTGTGCTTCCACGGGCCGTGCCCATCGTTGAGGCTATGGCTAATCTGGTGCTCGCAGACTTTGTGCTTCGCGCTAGAGTGAGTAAACTACAATAGAACGTTTTAGATCCTATTCATGAAGAAGCTACCCCTTCACATTAAGATTATTATTGCCCTAGTTCTCGGTGTTATTTGGGCTGTTATTTCCAGTATTTACGGCTGGAGCGAGTTTACAAAGGACTGGATTGGACCTTTCGGTAAGATTTTCATCAATGTCCTTAAAATGATTGCGGTTCCACTGGTATTGTTCAGTGTGATTGGTGGGATTCATAGTCTAGGTGGTGGTGCTTCTTTGGGCCGACTTGGAATCAAAACACTCGGCTTTTATCTCGTCACCACGGTCTTCGCCATTACCATTGGACTCTCATTGGTGAACTTGATTCGCCCAGGCGATTTCGTCGGTGAAGAGAATCAAATTCTCAATCGATTGAAGTACGAAATGTGGGCGTTTGATGCGGGTGTGAGTGTGAAAGATGGCGAGAGCTACCTCACGAATCCTGAGTATGCGTCTTATCAAGATAGCGCCAAGGTTCTGTTGAGTATTGAGCAGGATCCCGCCAAAATGGATGAAAAAGTTAGACAGGCATTCGAAAATGCCGAATCAGAACAAGGTAAAGGTCCATTGAGCTTCATCGTAGATATGGTGCCGAGCAATATTTTCGAATCCTTCACAGAGTATAAGATGCTACAAGTCATCTTCTTTGCTATTCTCTTTGGCTTCGTGATGATAGCCCTGCCCGACGATAAGATGATGCCAATGAAAGGCTTCGTGGATTCGGCCAATGAGATCTTCATTAAGATGGTCGACCTCGTGATGAAATTCGCTCCGTTCTTTGTCTTCGCGCTAATGGCTGGACAAATGGCCGAACTCGCCGGTGATGACTTAGGAGCAATGTTGGATACTTTCCAGGCGCTTGGAATCTATGCACTCGTAGTTGTCGTGGGGCTGGTAATTATGGCCTTCGTCATCTATCCATGCGTGATTGCTTGGAGAATCAATCGAGCTACTAAAATGGGCTATGGCAAGGCATACCTTTATTTTATGAAGGGAATTCGACCTGCTCAGTTGCTCGCCTTCTCAACGAGTTCTTCTGCCGCAACACTTCCGGTAACCATTGAATGTGTGAACGACAATGTAGGGGTAGAGGAAGAGGTTTCTAGCTTCGTACTGCCAATCGGAGCTACCGTGAATATGGACGGAACGAGCTTGTACCAGGCAGTTGCGGTTGTGTTCCTCGCTCAATTCCACATGGTTGATCTCGACTTGGCGCAACAGCTCACAATCATTCTTACAGCGACACTCGCCTCTATCGGTTCCGCTGCAGTGCCGAGCGCCGGGTTAATCATGTTGATTTTGGTGCTTTCTTCGGTAGGATTAAATCCAGCGTGGATTGCAATAATCTTCCCAATCGACCGTATTTTGGACATGTGCCGAACAGTGGTGAACGTAACGGGTGATGCAACCGTATCTACCCTAGTCGCTCAAACTGAAGGTAAACTGAATATTGAAGTAAAAGACAAAGCATAACCTCTCATACACCAAGCCATGCGCAAGATTCTACGCTTCCTCTTCGTACTCATCGCACTTTTGGTTATTACCATTGTGTTGATTCCGATTCTCTTCAAAGACCAAATCTTTGAGATGGTCCGAACGGAAAGTGCGAATCACATCAAAGGAGAAGTGGTTATTGGCGACATGAGCTTGAGCTTGTTCAGTGATTTTCCCAATCTCACACTTGGTCTGGAAGGTTTGCAAATCACTGGTGAAGGAACGTTCGAGGGAATGGACCTCATCAAGGAAGGGAATATTGATGTGGAAATTGATCTCTTCTCCGCGTTTAGTGGCGATCAGATTCAAATTGAAAGCATCCGCATTTCCGATGCCGATTTATACGTCCTAGTCATGCCAGATGGCGAAGCGAACTACGACATTGCCAAGGAGAGCGCGGAAACTGAAGAGGTAGAGGAAGAATCGACTGAATCGGCAAATTATACGCTGTCCCTCAAAGACTTCCGCTTGGATGAAGTCAATTTGGTGTACGACGATCGCCAAGGCGATATGTATGTCAATTTGAAGAACTTGACCCACCGACTTTCCGGCGACTTTAGCGCTGATGTAGTGGATATGTCTACCCACACGGAGATTGAAGAGATGACCGTTAGCATGGGCTCTACTGACTTTCTCAGAAAGACCAATGTTGAAGCCGATGTGGATATGGTCTTTAATACTGCGCAGAGTTCCATCAAACTTACCGACAATTCGATTCGTTTGAATGGATTGGAGCTGAATGCAGCGGGTTCAGTGACTATGGGCGATGTGATGGATATGGACTTGAAGTTCAATGCTCCTCACACTGAGTTTGCTGAAGTACTTTCTCTCATCCCTGAAATCTTCTACAATGATTTCGAGGATATTGAAACCGCAGGGGCATTCTCATTTGATGCTTCCGTTAAGGGCACCATGGATGAATCGGAGAGCTTGCCAGCGTTCAGTTTGAATTTGAAGGTTAGCGATGCCTCTTTCCAGTATCCAGACTTGCCCGCAGGAGCAGAGAATTTAAACCTTCAGTTGAAAGTCAGTAAACCACAAGGAACTGCAGATGCCACCGTAATTGAGGTTCCGACCATGTCTGGTCTACTTGCAGGTCAGCCCATTGAAGGTCGCCTTCTCTTGAAGACACCAATTTCAGATCCGGATGTCGATTTGTACGCAAAGACCAATCTTGATTTAGCAAAGGTTGCTGCGCTGGTTCCTCAGGAGGATATTAGCTATTCGGGTCGCGTTATTACCGACATCGATGTGAAGGGCAAATTGTCTGATTTCGAATCACAGAACACTTCAGCTATTGAAGCAGAAGGGGTAGTTCAGCTTTCGAAATTCAAAGCGGCTACTTCATCCTTCAATGTACCCTTCGCACTCGACACCATGAATATGAATTGGAGTCCACAACGTGTGGCTGTAACAACGGTTTCGGGAATGATTGGTGAAAGTGATTTCGCTGGAACTGGCAGAATCGACAACTTGTTGAGTTATGTATTGACGGATACCACTTTACGTGGACGATTTACCCTTGAAAGCCAATTCCTCAATCTAGATGAATTGAGCTCTGCTGTGCCTGCAGGTGAGGAGGAAGAAGAGGAAGAGATTATCGAAGAGCCAATGACGGCGATACGATTACCACAGAATCTAGACTTGGACTTGAAGGTGGATGTGAATCGAATTCAATATGACGGTATGACCATCGAAGACGCAAGTGGAAACTTATCGCTTGTAGAAGGTGTGGCCATGTTGGATCAATTCTCAATGAAAACATTGGACGGTCGTATTGGAATGGATGGTACATACGATTCGCGTCAGGCTCAGCCAGAAGTATTCTTCGATTTCAATATGGTTGATATCAATATTGCCAAGGCAGTTCAGCAGTTTGATATGCTAAAGGCTTTTGCACCGGTCTTGGAATCTGCCACAGGAAATTTGAACACCAGCTTCTCTATGAATGGGTTCATGGGTGAGGATATGACTCCCGATTTGAGCACTATCAATGTGAGTGGTTTGATGAAAACAATGGGGGTAAAGGTTGAGCCAGAGGTAATGACCAAGTTGGGGAACACTTTGAACAACGAGCGCTACAGTCGATTGACCTTGGGAAATACTCAAGTGGATTTTACCATCCGTGAAGGTCGCTTTTCCGTTCGCCCATTTGATATCACTGTGGGCGGTAGAAAGGCTACGGTTTCGGGTAGCTCAGGCCTTGATCAAAGCATGGATTACACCATGATCACAAAATTGCCAATCGATGGAATACAGGTTCCTGCCAACGTTGCCGCGTTAGGAATTACAGGGGATATTGATGTGGCAGTGAAGTTTACCGGCACGTTCACCGATCCTAAGATCAGCACCAACTTTGGGGATATCACATCGGATATTCAGAATCAAGTTCAGAATGCGATCAATAATACTATAGAAGAGCAGCGTCAAAACTTGACCAACCGTGTGAATGAAGAAGCTGAACGCATCATGGAGCGCGCAAGGGTAGAAGCCCAGCGGATTAAAGATGAGGCGAAAGTTCAGGCGGATAGAATTCGTAGTGAAGGTAGAGCAGCTGCACAGCGCGTTCGTGATGAAGCGAAGACTAGAGGTGATCAACTCATCGCCCAGGCCGGCAGTAACCCTATAGCGAAAGCCGCCGCGGAACGTGCGGCAAGGGAGCTTCGTGAAGAAGCGGATGAACAGGCCAATAACTTGATTGCTGAGGCGGATCGCAGAGCTACGAATTTGGAGAATGAAGCGGCAAGTCGCGCTGATGAGGTTATTGCCAAAGCAGAACAGGAAGCACAAATAAACGATTGATGAGGAACTGGTCCTTACTTATTCTAACTACACTCACACTTCTTTTATCCCTACCTGCCTACGCACAAATGCCGGAGCTTGGCTTTGGAAATTGCCCAGATCAAGGACAGCCCAGTAGTAGAAGCGATTTATCTGTGGCGCTAGAGGAGATTCGGAAAGAGAATTTTGAGCTCGCGAGTCAGATGGTGAACTCCATGTATGCGGAGGAAGTGGATAACCCACATATGCTCTATCTCATTGGTGAGTTGATGTTCAGAAATCCCAGGGGAAGAAACTTAGCCGTTGCCGAACGCAGCTGGGATGATTGTCTAAGAGCATGTCCGAATTACAAACCAGAACTGAAGTATCTGCTCGGACGAATCAAGATCAATAACAACAATATTGAGGAAGGCATGGCCCTTTTGGGAGAGTTCATAGACGATCCAGATGCCGACCCTAATTTGATGGATTTAGCGCTTGATGCCTACGAGCAAGGACAAGTGATGCAGGAGTTGATGGCAAATCCTGTGGAATACAACGTAAGTGTGGTTCGAGGCATTAGCACACCGAACGCGGACGAATACCTTACGGCTATTTCACCCGATGGTCAGTTGGCCTTTTTTACGCGAAGAATGGGAGGCAATGAAACCTTTACACGCTCTGAGTTTGGTGGCAGAACGTTCAACTTTGGCACTCCGATGCCACGTCCGTTTAACGCAAATTTCAACGAGGGATCACCCACTATTACGGCTGATAATCGCTTGTTGATTTTCACCTCATGCCTACCGACTGAGGATGGTTTACAGAACTGTGACCTCTATTATTCCATTCGCAATGGCGATCGCTGGTCGGAGATTCAACCCATCGGAGCAACGGTGAACTCACCGGATTCATGGGAGAGTCAGCCTTCCGTTTCACCGAACGGCGACAAGCTTTACTTTGCTTCGAATCGAGAAGGAGGAATAGGAGGAATTGACATTTATGTATCCCATCGTCAGCCGGATGGAAGTTGGGGAGAAGCTGTGAACTTGGGCGAACCCATTAACACGCCAGGCGACGAGAAATCTCCATTCCTTCATACAGATTCACGGACCTTGTATTTCGCGAGTAGAGGCGGACACCCAGGAATGGGGGGATACGATCTCTTCTACGCTCGACAGAATGAGGATGGATCATACAATGAGCCACAGAATATTGGTTATCCTATAAATACTTCAGCAAATGAAGTAGGCTTGATTGTCAATTTGCAAGGGACAAAAGCGTACTTCAATTCGAATGATCCAGAAGCAGGTGGAGTAGGACTATGGGACCTTTTTGAATTTACCATGCCCGAAGATGCCCGACCTGAAGAAGTGGCTATTGTTCGCGGTGTGTTGCGCGATGAGAACGGCCGGCCTGTGACCAATGCTGAGGTGACCATGAAGAATACGGTCACCAACGAGGAAACTCGACTTGATGTAGACCGTAGCAGTGGAGAGTACACCGCTGTGGTGTCTGTCGCTCGCAATGAGGATGTAATCATCAAGGTGGAAGGTCAAGATGCATCCTTCAGCACGCGATACATTGATGCCGATCAAATCTCAACTACTGAAGTGGTGGATGCCGATATGGACGTTGCCAAGCTGGAAGTTGGAAAGGAATATCGACTAAACGATGTCCATTTTGAAACGGATTCCTACGAACTCGATAATCAAGATAAGTTCATCATCGACGAGTTTGCCATTTTCCTTCAAGAGCATCCCACTGTAACTGTTGATATTCAAGGGCACACCGACGATGTTGGAGGTGATGATGCCAACTTGATTCTCTCCCGAAATAGAGCTCGCGTCGTTTACGAACGACTTATTGCTAAAGGCATAGCCTCCTCTCGCATGACGCACCACGGCTTTGGCGAAACACGCCCAGTTGCTCCCAACCGCAATGATCGTGGAAGAGCGATGAACAGAAGAACAGTTTTTGTGATTACGAGCCTTTGAGGGCGTGGCGGGTAACGAGTGGCGAGTATCCAGTATCCAGTATCCAGTATTGAGTATCTAGTATTGAGTACCCATTACCCATTACCAACACCTACACCTCTGTTCCCAACAACTTTATCACAGACCTCTTAAAAAAGAACTCTGCGTCGTTCTCAGATTCGAATTCGTAGTTCTTTCGGGAGATTTGTACTCCCCAGAAGTAGAAGTGAACGGATACGATGAATCGTTGTCCGTTGACGGATGCGAGTAGGATTCCCAACTTTCTGTTGAGTCGCTTGTCGAGTATTTTGTATCCTCTTGGTGTGGTGTGTGCCATAAAATAAAAAAGCCGCTACAAAGTAGCGGCTCTTCTATTATCCGAATGTGAATACTACATTCTTCTTTCTTTAATACGTGCAGCTTTACCTGTACGCTCACGCTGATAGAAAATACGTGCGCGACGTACTTTACCACGCTTGTTGATTTCGATTTTCTCGATGCTAGGAACGTTGATTGGGAAGATACGCTCTACACCAATGTTACCTGACATCTTGCGGATAGTGAAGGTTTCAGTTACACCAGCACCACGACGCTGCAATACAACACCACGGAAGAACTGGGTACGAGTCTTCTCACCCTCTTTAATTTGGTAGTACACAGTGATTGTATCACCGGCTGCAAAATCAGGGAGGTCGTTACGCTCAACAAACTTCTCCTGTACGTAATTAATCAGATCCATCTTTCTGACTGTTAATGTGTTTTGTCGCGAACTAACATGCACAGCTCTTGCCAGAGGTTAATTCTACGTGAACGATTCTTTGGAACATGCCTCTGAATCGGGGTGCAATATTACAATGAAAAATTGATTTGAACGAGCTAAGTAGCTCATTTTTTGTCATTCAGCAAATCAGGTCGTCGCTCCTTCGTGCGCTCCATGGCTTGCTCGTGTCTCCATTCTTCAATCTTCTCAAAATGACCGCTTTTGAGAACGTCGGGAACCTCCCATCCTCTGAATTCCGCTGGGCGCGTATAAACAGGTGGTGCAAGAAGATTATCTTGGAATGAATCCGTAAGTGCTGACGTTTCATCATTCAGTACGCCGGGTAAGAGTCGGATGATAGCGTCGGACACAACAGCAGCGGCAAGTTCACCTCCACTAAGTACATAATCGCCTATGCTTAACTCCAGAGTGATGAGGTGATCGCGCACACGCTGATCTACACCTTTATAATGTCCAGCGAGAATGATGATGTTCTCTACAAGGGAAAGCGAATTCGCGTGACGTTGATTAAAGGTCTGACCGTCTGGGGTCATGTAAATAACTTCATCGTACTTACGTTCCGACTGCAGTTTTTCGATGCATTCGAAGATGGGCCCCGGCATCATCACCATTCCGGCACCTCCGCCGAAAGGGTAATCATCTACTTGCTTGTGCTTGCCTGTGCCGTATTCTCGAAGATCATGGAAGTGAACTTCAACCAAACCCTTGTCTTGGGCACGCTTCAGAATAGAAGCCTCAAACGGACTCCGAATTAACTCCGGAAGAACCGTGACAATATCAATTCTCATTACTTGAGTCCGATTTCGCGTAAGCGCTCATCTAAATATTCACCTGCCGTCATGTCGGTGTATTGCTTTGGATTTTCATCCGTAACACACGACTCTAAACAGGTCAAGTCCATTTCAGAAACAGGGTGAAGGAAGAAAGGAATACTGAATCTTGATGTTCCCCACTTTTCCTTTGGTGGATTTACCACACGGTGGGTAGTCGAACGAAGCACGTTGTTGGTCAATCGCTGCAACATGTCTCCAACATTCACTACTACGGCATCTTCAGCTGCTTCCACCGAAATCCAGTCACCAGCTTTGGTCTTTACTTCCAAGCCTTCTGCTGAAGCTCCCATCAACAAGGTGATCAAATTGATGTCTTCATGCTCCGCTGCGCGAACTGCGTCATTAGGCTCAGACGTGATTGGAGGGTAGTGGATGGCTCTCAAGATGGAATTGCCATTGTTGATCTTATCCTCAAAGTAGGTTTCAGGCAGACCGAGGTAGAGGGCGATAGCCTGAAGGAGTTCTCCTCCCGCTGCCTCTAGGGTTTTGTAGGCTTGCATTCCCGCAGGATTGAATTGCGGAAGCTCGTCTACATTTACATTCTTAGGATAAAGTTCAGCTAGCTCAGCGTTGTCTTTCACCGATTGACCGAATTGGAAAAACTCCTTGAGGTCGCCTGCATTATGCCCTTTTGCATGCTCCTGACCGAATGGGGTGTACCCTCTTTGCCCGGCCAATCCTTCTATGTGATATTTCATCTTCACCTCTTCGTTGAGGGCGAAGTAATCTTGTACCTGCTCGTATAAATTCTCGCGAAGCGCTTCGCTTAGTCCGTGGTTGGTTACCGTTACAAATCCAATCTCTTCATATGCCTGTCCTAGTGCCTTGATGAATTTGTTCTTTCGAACACTGTCACCTGATCTGAATTCCGATAAATCGACGGTTGGAATACTCTTTAGTGCCATTCGTTCTTTGGTTAATGTGCAAATGTACAAACTCAAAGTTGGGCAAAACTGACCGAACTTCCGATTAAATCTTCACAAATATTGAGGGAAAGTGTGCAAGGATGAACTCCTCCTGATTACATTTGAATTCACGTTTCAGAAGACAAGAAGAAAAGGCAAATATGGCAGACCGTCAAACTGTGCTCAGCAGTAAGGAACACGTTGAAATATATAAGGCGCTTATCGTACCACGTAAGATTGAAGAGAAGATGCTCATCCTTCTCCGCCAGGGAAGAATTTCGAAATGGTTTTCGGGATATGGACAAGAAGCGGTATCGGTAGGCACAACACTGGCCATGCACGATGATGAGTTCATCTGTACCATGCACCGAAACCTCGGTGTGTTCACCACGCGAAATGTGCCACTCGACCGACTATTTGCTCAATTTCAAGGCAAAATGGAAGGATTTACCAAGGGACGTGATCGAAGCTTCCACTTCGGGTCGAAGGAGCATAAGATAGTAGGTATGATTAGTCACCTCGGTCCGCAGCTCGGCGTAGCCGACGGATTGGGGCTTGCGCATAAAATCAAGAAGGAGAAGAAAGTAGCCATGGTTTACACCGGCGACGGTGGAGCCAGTGAAGGCGATTTTCACGAGGCGCTCAATGTGGCTTCTGTATGGCAACTGCCAGTTCTCTTCGTAATTGAAAACAATCAATGGGGTTTGAGCACACCGTCGCGTGAGCAATTCAACTTTGATTCCTTCGTAGTGAAGGGTCCAGCCTATGGAATGGAAGCGCATTCTGTGGATGGAAATGATATTGAAGAGGTTTACACCAAAACACGTGACCTGACCGAAAGCATTCGCAATAACCCACGACCTATCATTCTAGAGTGTAAGACATTCAGAATTCGCGGTCACGAAGAAGCATCAGGAACCAAGTATTATCCTGATGGTCTTATTGATGAATGGTCGAAAGCCGACCCAGTGGATCGTTATGAGGCCTTCTTGAAAGAGTCTGGTATCCTGTCTGAAGAGGAGATAGAAGCCATTCAACAAGAGACGGCGGCGCATATTGCCAGCTCAATCGAAAAGGCGGATAGTTACGCTCCAATTGAGTTCATGGCGAATCGTGAGACTGAAGATCTCTTTGCTCCATTTGAAAATGATGCAATTGCTCCAAAGGGAGCTACATCCAAAATGCGGATGATTGACGCCATTCATGATGCCTTGGATGCTGCCATGGATCAACATCCAGAGTTGGTGTTGATGGGGCAGGATATCGCAGATTACGGTGGTGTCTTCAAGGCCACTGATGGCTTGATGGATAAATACGGAAAGGATAGAGTACGAAACACGCCATTGTGTGAAGCCGCTATCGTAGGAACTGCGCTCGGACTTTCCATTCAAGGTCAGAAGGCCATGATGGAAATGCAGTTTGCTGATTTTGTGACCGAAGGCTTTACACAGATTGTGAACAACCTAGCCAAGATTCACTGGCGCTGGGGGCAGAATGCCGATGTTGTAGTTCGCATGCCGACAGGGGCAGGGGTAGCCGCCGGACCGTTCCACAGTCAGTCGAATGAAGCATGGTTCACTCATACACCTGGACTCAAAGTAGTTTATCCGAGCAATCCAGCAGACGCGAAAGGCTTATTGCTGCAGTCATTCAGAGACCCAAACCCAGTGATGTTCTTTGAGCACAAAGGCATTTACAGAAGTGGTGAGACTGAGGTTCCTGAAGGATATTACACTCTTCCATTTGGTGAGGCTAATGTGGTGAATGAAGGCAGTTCTCTGACCATCGTGACGTATGGCAAGGGCGTTGGATATTGCAAAGAGTTGATTGAAGCGGAAGGTGAACTCTCTGATATTGAATTAATTGACCTCAGAACTTTAGTTCCTTGGGATAAAGAAACTATCATAAAAAGTGTTCAAAAAACCGGACGTGTATTGTTGGTTTCTGAAGACGTCAAGTCGGGTGGTTTTATCAATGATATTGCTCAAGTGATTCAAGAGGAGTGTTTTTCTCATCTCGACGCACCTGTGCGCGTCCTCACTTCGATGGACACGCCGGTACCTTTTGCTGAAATTCTTGAAAAAGGCTTCCTCCCTTGGCAAAAATTGAAAGGAGAGGTTGAGTCGATTTTGGCCTATTAAGTTGATATAAAAGCATCTCTGAAAATTTATATATTTGAGCCGAGACCATAATTTTATGGAACTTAAAGCAAGAGAGATGGCAAGAGAGAAAATTACACCACTGCAAATGGTGAACAAGATTCGTGAGAATCAGAACAACAACAAGACGTTGAAATCTCTTTTTTCAAGTCAGTTTTTGGGCAAATTCAGCAATGCTGAGCTCAATGGTTTGAAGAAAAGTATCGACAGAATGGTTGACAAGCAAAAGCAACAAGAGGTAGATTCACACATCGAATACCTCAAGAGCTTAGGCTACAAGGTTGAGAAAAAGAAGTAGTACATACTTCGCTAAACATTGAGATCCCGCTTCGGCGGGATTTTTTTTGCGCTAATATTTCTCACACCTTCAATCACTTACACATCACCCGTGAAATTTCTTCAACTTTTTCCCTCTGCAGTGCTTGCGGGTAAAGGAAACTCGCATATATTTGCACCCGCAATCACGACAAGGATTGCACACATAAAGACTCGGGTGATTAGCTCAGTTGGTTCAGAGCATCTGCCTTACAAGCAGAGGGTCGGGGGTTCGAATCCCTCATCACCCACAAGAAGAAGCCTCGCGAAAGCGGGGCTTTTTTTGTGCGGATACGCCAAGCTCGCTTGAAGTGTAGCAAGCATAAGAAAAGCCCATACAGAGCGGAGCGAGGAGGCCTCTTCGAAGTGGAGACTCCCTTAAAGAATGCCGCGAGGCACGTGCGGAATCCCTCACCACTCCAATCCTGGCAAGCCATCTCAAACCTTAGCCTCCCGAAACTCGCAACCCGACCTCTGTCCTTCAGCTTTTATCGTACTTTAACCTTCCTAACTGTCTACCGTATTTGAATGAAGACAAAGAACTCTTGGGCGACAGTCCCCAACGCGCTGTCATTCTACCGCATCCTTGCGTTTCCTGTTCTCATCTACACGCTGATTCAATCCAAAGAGTCGCTTTTTGTGATTCTCATCGTCATCAACTTGATTACGGATATTCTAGATGGTGTGATTGCAAGAGTGTTCAATCAAGCAACGGAAATAGGAGCGCGATTGGATTCGATTGCAGACTATGGCACCTACATCGCTGCGATCTGGGGAATATTCCTCTTCAAGTGGGAAGTGCTAGAACCCCATGCAACGAGTTTCTTCATCTTTCTGGGAATGTTTTTCATGACTATAATCGTGGCTCTTGTAAAGTTCGGGAGAATGCCCAGTCTGCATTTGTATTCGTTTAAGATTGGGGGCTATATCCAAGGATTTTTCTTCGGCATAACATTTCTATTCGATTTCTATTTGCCGCTCTATTATGCCATGATTCTTTGGAGTCTTCTGGCTTTCACCGAGCACATTGCCGTTCAATTGATCCTTCCCGAGATGAGATCGAATGCCAAGGGCTTGTATTGGGTATTAAAGGATAAGTAGGGTGGAGTCACAATATCTTATCATTCTTTTTCTTCTTTTTGTTGGGGCGTCGCTCACACATCTGAAGAACGTGAAGAGTCCGAACAACACGAGTCAGAGGTGGACAAAGTTCCTCTATTACGTGCTCTTTATTGCGCTGATGTTTGGGGTAACCTACTTGAGTACAGTTGGGAAGTTCTGGGCGTTCGGAATACTGGCACTTGTGGGTACAATTGAATTCATTTCGGTGGTTCGCATGTGGGCCATCTGGCGAGTGGTGTCTATCCTTCTTTACTTCATTTTGATGCTGGGCTTTTTGAATTCGGCAACACTGGATAGTTTCTGGATTCGTGAAACGATGTTTGTCGTGTTCATTTTTGATAGCTTCTCCCAGCTGATAGGTCAGCTTCTCGGCAAGAATTCACTAGCTTCTAAAGTCTCTCCCAATAAAACGGTGGAAGGCGCGGTTGGAGGGTGGCTCGTGGCGTCAGCCATGGTGTGGCTCTCTGTCCAAGTGGACATACTACCTGCAAGCACCCATGGTCTTCCTTTGTTGATTTGGGTTCTCCTCACATGCACACTGGCGCTTTCTGGCGACTTGCTAGCCTCTTTGGTCAAGCGCAAGGTTGGAGTGAAGGACTATGGAACTTGGATTCCAGAAAATGGAGGGATAAATGATCGCGCCGACAGTCTTTTCTTTGCCCTGGGTGCTTATGGTCTTCTCATCTTCATCTACTAGCTCTCAATCATGGATATCAATTTTCCCACTCTTCTGATACTGTCCGCCTCTTTTCTAGGCTTGTTCTTCATTTCTGAATTGCTTTATCACCGATTCAAAGTGGATGGTGAAGTCACTCGGAAGATCAGCCACGTCGGCACGGGACTGATAATCCTTGTCTTTCCCTTCGTTCTACAAGTGCACTGGGAGGCGTTGATTCTCTGTGTGGCCTTTATTCTCTTGCTGCTATTGAGCATGAAATTTGACTTCTTCCAAGGGATAAACAAAGTGAAGCGTAAGACGTATGGAAGCCTCCTATATCCAATCGCAGTTTATGTGGTATTCAGGTTTTATCTTCTATCCGAAGAGCTAATCAGCTTTTACATTCCCGTATTGTTGTTAGCGTTGAGCGACCCTTTGGCGGCATTGGTAGGACGACGATGGCCTATCCGTCAATACAGTATCCGAGGTGATGTTAAGTCGGTAATGGGCGCAATCGTCTTCTTTCTATCTGCGTTTTTAATTTCCTCCTTGCTCATGATGTCTCTTACAGATCTTCCTCCTGCCGACGTTCTTAGCGCCTCCGTGTTTCTAGCTCTTCTCACCGCCGCTGTTGAGGCTGTAAGCGGAAGGGGAGTAGACAACCTGACCATACCACTCGCCGCCATGCTCGTACTCTGGGCAAGCGGAATCTAACTCCCTTCCTCCGACTTCGGTCCCCTGTCCACTTACTTTCTTACCTTCTTATCATGAAACCCTACGCTCTCCTTTTCGTCGCCATTCTCATTACAGCCTTCGCATGGCCTCCAAATGTTGATGGTGAGCCACAAAAAGATCCAACGCAGTTGATTTTGGGCAAATGGATTGTTGTCCATTCAACGTATACGCCTTTTGAGCACGTCTCATACTGCGATTCGCTTACCGAAGATGCGGTTTTCGAATTCAGGAAAGACCGTACTCTACTGGTGTACGCGTCACCTGGTGATACGAATTGTAACCAAAGCCAATCCTATGCAATCGATGAACGTCGTATTGAAATGCTGGAATACGACATGCTTTGGAATTACGATATTCTCAAGCTTAGCAACGATTCACTAAAATTCAGAATCAACCGAATTCCCAATTCTTTTTGGACGACACAAGGCTTGTCGGATTCCGCGATGTACGCAAGAATGATGGAGTTGCGAGACGAAGGTATTGTGGTAACACTAGCAAAGTTGAGATCACGAGAAGTGGATCGCGTGCCGAGGTTTTAGTTTTTGGCAACTAGCACCTAGCACCTAGCACTTGCCCTTTGAATTCGGGTTTCGTCTATGTTTCGCGTATGTGCTTCCGGGTCATAAGTGGGGCAAATTTCTCTACATTTTCATTCTTCCCCAAATCGAACCTCGGTCAGCGGTCTTCTGTCCTTCCGTCCCTACATCCCCACATAACAAAACCCCTCCAACATCGCTGTTGAAGGGGCTTCACAATCACTAACCTACTTCCTAATAACCCTTAACTTATTCTGATTCGAAATCTAGACTGGCTGAGTTGACACAGTAGCGGAGTCCTGTCCCTGTTGGTCCGTCGTTGAAAACGTGACCAAGGTGGCCACCGCAGTTCCCACAGAGGATTTCTGTGCGCATCATGCCATGTGAACGGTCTACTCTTTCGATAATCTTTCCTTCTTCAATTTCACGATCGAAGCTCGGCCATCCACAGTGAGCGTCGAATTTGCTATCTGATGAGAACAAAGCCTCTCCACAGCCGGCGCAAGTGTAGGTTCCCTCTTCGAAATGAAGATTGTATTCTCCGGTTCCTGGATACTCTGTGCCCGCTTCACGCAATACTCGGTATTGCTCTGCTGAGAGCTGCTCACGCCATTCGGCATCTGTTTTTTGTACGTTGAAATCCATAGCTTCTTCAGTTGATGCTGTTTCTTCTTGCGCTTGATTCTGTGTTTGTGCGGTGCATGAGATACTCGCAAAGGCTACCGCTAGATATAGGACCGTGTTCTTCATCGCTTTGTTGTTTGATAAAGAAGACGCAGGGTTTTTCAGCTCCTTTCGGACTATTCCGTTAAAATAATGCGAAAGCTACTCATGCGTTCTTCTCGCTCTATGTACAAAACATATACGCCTGCGGGAAGTTCATGGATTTCAATGCGATTTCGATTTGGATCTAGTTTGCCGACATGAAGGAGGTTTCCACTCAATGAGTACACACGAAAATCAACCTCTTCCTTTAAGCCCTCTACAGTGATGTCTCCGTGACTAGGGTTTGGAAAGATGGAGTAGCCTGAATCGTGTTCAAGCAAACTTTGGAAGTGAAAATCGACTATCACCGTATCCGTAACCGAACACCCAGAGCTGTCAGTGGCATTTATAATTACCCAGCCGAATACGGAGCCACCCAAAGTGGTTGAATCAATGTAAAGGGTGGAGCTATCACTGAGTAAATTCCCCAGAATCCCATCCGTCCAGCGTACATTCGAGAAGCTAGTATCGATTGTCATGGTTGCATTACCGCCGAATACATCTAGCGTGTCGGGCAAACCAAGTTGACGGCTCGCAGGAAAGAAATGAATCGAACGGCGTGGGTAGTTACACCGCCCAATCGAGTCAAATCCCCATTGATATTCGATGCTCGCTGAAATAGCGCGATTGGCGTAGGTTGCGCCGAAGTTGTGAGATATGCCGCTGCCAGCTTGAATCGTAAGTTGCTGGTCTGAGTAGTATCTCGTAGAGCTTCCGCCTTGATATCTCAATCGATGTGACGCATCACCAAAGTGTAAATAAACCCCAATCGTATCCCCTTTTGCCATTGCAAGTTTCAATTTCATGGTGATCGAATCATCTACAGCCACATTGGTGATTGTATCAGATGCTGCCAGTGTCCATAGCGATGGATCTGATTCTCTTCCCAAATAACTCCCATTTGTGATGTGAACCAAAGGATAGGAATTGCCCGCAGAGCCGCTCACAAAGCGCAACTCGTGAATGGTAAGGGTGGTGTCGGCGATGATGTTGAACATGTTGCCATCCCAGGTGATGTTTGGCGCAGTAGAGGTGTTAAGCGTTTCAACATATTGATAGGGAGCTCCGAATGTCTTGTATTCAAATGATCGAACTCCTAAAAGCTGAATAGGGGAATAGGCTAACGGTGTCGATGAGCCAGAGGAGAACCAGAGCAATGAATCACCATCGGAGTTGTGCGCGGGTAAATTCAGCGTGTCGCCAGTACAGTAGTAGTTCGAGTCTAAAAAGCCGGAAGAACCATAGCCCGCTACTGTGATACTCAGTGTGTCGTAGTTGTTGGATAAATGGACATCACCTTGGGCTTGAACTTGAAAAATTACGTCATGCTTACCCGGAGGGACATTTGTGAAGCTCAGAGTATAGGTGTTCATCTGGCAACTG
The DNA here is from genome assembly GCA_013373425.1 of Flavobacteriia bacterium. GTDB lineage: Bacteria > Bacteroidota > Bacteroidia > Flavobacteriales > Schleiferiaceae > Phaeocystidibacter. Next base: position 130,821 of record JABXHW010000014.1, on the reverse strand, counting down.
GGAACTACACTCGACAACGGTAAGTAGATTGAATCAACCCCAGCTACCCAGGCTGAATGAACGATTCCATAGGCTGTAGTGTCTCCAAAGTTGGCGAGTAGCATCGAAACTTCAGTATAATCTGGACAACCCTGCCCTACAACACTCTCGGTCTTCACAATGCCTAGGTCAACACCCGAAATAGGACTTACCACGTCCTTTAGTATATCCTTATTCCAAACCGTATTGAAGAGTGTGCGGTGACCCAAATTATTCAAGTGAACGGCATCTGCTGCGAATTGAGGTTGGATGAGATTATTGGTATCGGTAAGAGGAGCGAAAACATTGATGGCGTATGGTCCAAACATCGCAAGAATGGAATCCTTCACCGCGCTTTGATACGCTCCACTTGTGGTGATGGGCTGAGTAGTGCAGACATACATGGGTACTCCGTTGTTCCAACTGTGACGGTATAGTGAGTCGAAGTTGGATAACTGTTCAGACGCAGGCCACCCTCTGTCGTTGCTCGGTAAATTCACAATGATGGCGTCTGGATTGAGCGAGAGCGCCATTGTGATATTCTTGGTAGTATCTACCGCTGGTCGATTGGCAGGCGTTACAAAGTTGTCCGGCATGATGCGATAGGTCGTGAAGCCGCCTACGCCCAAGTTGATGACTTGATTACTCGGATTGATCTGTTGAAGTCCCGCTCGATATCGGTTCACCCATGCGCTGTCGCTCGGCGATGCTCCAGCTCCGGCAGCCGTTGATGAGCCTAAGATGACTATCGTTACGGGCTGAGAAGTACAGCCATTTCTTATGACTTGAGAAAAGGATGAAATGGAAAGTAGCGTGAGTAGCGCTACTAGTAGGCGTGAATTCATGCTTCAAAATACGCCCAAAACTGAACTTTAGGCCAACTTACTTCACGAAATCAACAATGCGCTGTATCACGGCCTCGTCGCTTAAGATACGTCGGTGACCTAGCCCTTCTGTCAATACCAAATCTGAATTCTTCCAATTTCGATTCAGCGCTTCCGCCTGTTCAAAGTGCACATCGATGTCTTGCTTATCGTGTACAATTAGACCTGGAATGCCCATCTTCTTGGAAAGCTCTCTCGGCGCTAAGGCTTCAATATCAGGATTGTAATTGTCTCTCAGATACTGTTGGAGGTATTCTGAGTAACGGTCATCAAGGTGAAGTCTTTCACAGAAATCGGTGATAACGGTCTTGATGGACGACGGGGCACCTAAAATCACGAGCTTGTCGACATCCAATCCTTGATCCACTGCGTTGAAAGCTGCGGCTCCACCAAGGCTGTGTGCGATAAGTGCGTGTATCTTTCCGGTGTGCTTAGCAGTCTCTAGGATAGCGTCTGTGAACTGTAACATGTGTGTTCGCTTTCCCGGATTATCACCATGGGCTTGAGCAGTGATGGTAACCACCTTAAATCCAGCCTCCACTAAGCTTGGAGCCATGGCATAGGCCTGCGAACCTCGACCCGACCAGCCATGAATAAACACGGCCGTTTTATCTCCATTACCCAACGTGTGTACGGTAATCGGTCGATCGCCCACCATTAATTTTTCCTCTCTCGCCTCATTGAGAAATGGCTTTTCTCTGTCGGGTGTTTTGAAAGGAATGGGAGTGAAGAAGCGTGCTCGAATCTCTTTAGCCGCTAATTTGAAGCTGAAGAATTGAAGGAAACGAACGTATCGGATATACGCCTTGGGAATTTGGAAACTCGGAGTGCTATTCGAAGTGACGGCTTGGTTTTGTTCCATGCGTCAAAGGTCGCTAATGTTCCTTAGAATGTATAACGAATTCCCAATGTGGGTGAGTGAATAGAGTAGAATTCACTTTCCACGCTTGGACGTTCTTGATAGGTATAATTGTAGCCTGCCAATAGAATCCAGTCCAGATTCACTCTGTAACGCCATTCCAAACTGGCTTGAGTGTTCTGCAAAATGGCGACTTGGTTCCCAGCGCCTACTTGAATGCGTCGTGGGTCAGGGGAGAAGCCATACGTTCCACTGAAAACGAAGAAATGACGTTCACCGCCAGAGAATCGTGAAAATAAGTTCCAAGCAAAGTTGGTTCCTTCATCCGTGGGAGTGATAAAAGTGCGAAGCGTAACTTCAAAGTTGGCTATTACTGAAATTCCCGCAGTGTAGATGGTCACGTCATTGCCCTGATCAAAATACATGTAGCGGACACCTCCGGACAATCGGTAAATCCCAATGGGAAATGGGTAATAGTACAGTTCTGCTCCAGCTCTATGCTCTGGGAATACAGTATTGGTAGGTGAATAGCCGTAGTTGACGTATCCCGACAGTCGCCTATTGAAGGCCATGTAGTAATCGACTTCTCCTTGTGTGCCCCATTGATTGAAGCGTTGAGCGGTGTTGAATCGCGCCACTATGCCATGGTCTGGAGCCACATTGTATTTGCCTTCAATACTGGTATAATACATTGGATCGAATACATCGGTGAAGTATTCGGCACTACTGCGCACCTCAACGTAATCGTAATTTTGACGCTGATAAATGAACAGGCGTAACTGATGAGCCTCGTAATGATCAATGGGTTCTAGAATTTCTAACGCTTCCTCATGGTCGCCTGCGGCAATGAGTGCTCGCGCTCTGAGAATAGCGGCTTCTCTCTTCCTGTTTTCAGTATTCTGATCGATGTGTTGCAAAGCCAATCTCGCCACTTCAACAGCTTCATTTCCGCGGCTTGACCAAATTAATAAATCGACATTCACTTCCCACGCTTCGGTGTATGAAGAGTCGAGTTGTAGCGCGTTGTGTATGGCTTCTAAGCCCTTGTCGTATTCCGCCTCCCAGCCATAGACTCGAGCTAGATGTACATGAGCGCCAAGGTAATCTGGGGCGAGCTCAATGACTTGATTTAGCTCTTCAATAGCTTCTTGACGATGATTTTGCCAAGATAGATTTTGGGCATGTCGAAACAAGCTGTCCACATTCACCTGAGCTACCCCAAGGGTGGAAATGGCTAAAAAGAAGAGGGCACAGATTGATCTCATTGAGCTCTTGAGTTACCAAACTAAAATAGAAACTCTCTTCCTAATGCCATCAACCTCCACTGAATATTTGTGGACTACGAGTGCAGAACTATCCTGATGATTTTGCTGTTTATGATTAAATTATGGTCGAAACCATATCAAACAGCCATCCCTGCCGGCGAGAATTACTCTTACTCAATTTGCCATGCGAATAGTTCTCTTCACCTTGTTCTTAGCCTTCTCAACATTCTTGTTTGGGCAAGGCAATATGCTGACGCTCACCAATGGAGCGAATGAATACGTATCCCTTGGGTCAACGGGCTATCGGAACTATGGAGGAAGTGCGGCCAATCCACTTACTATTGAGTTTTGGTTTTTGGAAGATGCGGCAAATGCTGAGCTGTTGGGCTTATCTAATGGAAACTTGACCTTCGAAATTGTAAGTGGTAATCTTGAAATTACTGCTGTGAACGGAGGTAGTTCTCAGACCATCTCCGAAGCTGTGAATGGTGCTTTCTGGCATCATGTGTCGTTTCGATTCGGGGCAATAAATGCTTCGGACAACTATATGGTTCTCTATTTCGACAATGTTCGAACCGATTCGGTTACGATAAGTTTTGATCCCGATTTAAATAGTGGACAATGGTATCTGGGAGCTCTATCCACAACTACTTCGGTTGGCTGCTCCGCGAGTTTCGATGAACTGCGGTTTTGGAAGGGGACGAGGTCTGTGGAGGATGTCCTTTGGGCTACATATGACACGCTCGAACTGGGTTTCGAGGATACTACTGGCCTCGTAGGCTATTTTAACTTCCAAGCTCTGAACGTAAATAGTTTAACGGATTCATCGGTGGCATCTACCGCGGCTGATGTTTCAACTGCTGGAACTGCATCAATCGTGAAGACCACGGCTCCTTGTCCATATTACACCATCAATGGAGGTGATTTGAAAAGTGACACGAGTTATGCAGCGAATCAAGGAGCACCGACCATTCCAAACGATTATGTAAAGTTGTGGCTCTTGTACTGGCACGACGCCATTGAACCTGGTGATGATTTTGAAGTTGGCGGATTGACTATTGAGTTCGATACTGTCGCTTCGGGAACGCAAACTTCCCAATGGAGTTCATCGCTCAGAACGCGTGGTAACTTCACACCTGCAACGATTCCTACAGTGGGGGAGGTGACAATCAGAGGGTCTAACCACATCTTAGACGAAGCCCTGATCGTTACACGTAGCATCGTGATTAGAAGTAGACCAGGAAACTGCCCGAATTGTGGTAAAGGTCAGGTGACCATTCAATCGGATGGCCGTCTTGTCTTCCAAGGAAAGAGCATCACGTTTAATGATGCTGAATTCAATATCGAAGGGTCGATGGAGGTCACTTCGTCCGACCATACTTTCAAGATTCAAAACTCTACAGTGAATATCCGACAAGGCGGATTGTTCTTCTCTGAAGCCAGTGGGACTAACGACTGGCAGATGAACGGAAGCACGCTTAATGTTGAGTATGGTGGAGGGATAAGCGTGACTGCCGCAGGAGCTTCTGTGATTTCCGGGAATCCGACCAGAACGATGACAACTGAGTTTGATGCCAGTCAAGATGGATGGCGTCACTTTAGTTCTCCAAACAAAGCTGCAAATGCGGATTGGACGGATTATACGGATGATTTAACTCTGAATTTCAATGGAAACTCAACAGATAACGTTTTCTATTGGGACGCTTCGGAAGATGCTTCAGGTGTAGCAAAAGGATGGACTGCCGTTTCAGCTTCATCGGATACGACTTGGAATAGAGGATATGTGGTGTATGAAGAGAATACCAACTTCCCAATGCTATCGTCCAATGAGGTTGATTTTTCGGGTGCGTTTAATGGTGGACAAGTGAATTCGACCATTTACAATTACTATGCGCCGGGTGAAACTCAAGTTGAAGAGCATCAAGGCTGGAATTTGATTGCGAATCCATATCCTGGAGCGTTGAGCGTTCAGAAGCTCATCAATGATTACGATGGCGATGGAACGCAAACGGATCAGAATGGAACAGAGTTTCCGCTTGCGTACAAAGCGATACACGTCTGGGATGCAAGGAGCAGTCAGTATCTAGCGATTCTAGCAGACGGAACTACTTCTCAATTCGACAATGGTCTTGGATTCGATAGTACAACCGTAACCAGCACTGTATTCATTCGACCCTTTCAATCCTTTTGGGTGAAGATGTCTCCAGCAGATGGAACTTCTAACACGTTCTCACTTCGAAATGCACATCGCTTTACAGAACGCATGACTGCTGGATTGCACGAATATGGAAAATCGAATTTGCCGCAGTTGCGAATGTCGGTTTGGGCACCTGATAGCTCCATGGATCAAGCGGTGATGATTTTGGACCCGCAAGCAACTAATCAGTGGGATGTTGGCAGAGAAGCATTTGATATCAAGTCAATGGACGCTGCTGTGCCTAGCTTATGGATGACCACCGCCAATGGACACCAATCCATTCAGTCCATTCAGTTGAATAGAGGAGCGACACAGGTATTCCCAGTCCAGGTAGAGTCGGGGTCAGTTACTGGAGCATTCACTTTCGATTATCAACGGGATGCTTTCGATCAATGGGGAGATGTATGGCTCGTTGATTCAGTAGCTCAAATCAATCATCACTTGGCGGATGCACCCTACGTGTTTAGCTTGATGAATGAAGACGATCAGCGCACGCTCTGGATTCACGCGAGTACTTCCGGCATAAACCTTCCAGAATTCGAAGCTCGAAGCTTACATGTTCTCGATGGTGGAAACTACTGGGAGATTGGAATAGGTCAGATGAGAAATGAAGGTACGTTCGAGGTAATCAACAGTGCTGGAGTTGTAGTTCAATCTGCTGAGGTGAGCAACGCCTCAACACGCATTGTTAAACCTAGTGTACCGGGAGTCTACTTCCTTCGTTGGAACCGCTTGGGAAAAGCTCCGTTGGTCGAGAAAGTGATAGTGCTGTAAGGGGCTTGAAACAAAAAATCCCGCGACTGCGGGATTGATTGAGTGCCCAGGACTGGATTCGAACCAGCACGATCAAGTGATCACCACCCCCTCAAGATGGCGTGTCTACCAATTTCACCACCTGGGCTAAACGTGTTCTGTGAAAAGAAAAAACGGAGTAGCAGAACACCACTCCTCCGTTTTCTAGTGACCCGGCAGGGGCTCGAACCCTGGACCCGCACATTAAAAGTGTGCTGCTCTACCAACTGAGCTACCGAGTCTTTGCTTGTGAACTACTGTTCCAAAGCGGGTGCAAATATAGGGGCTTCTGTTTTACTACCAAACCACTTTGCACATAAAATTTTAGAAGAATTTCCAAGCCTCTAAAAATCAATAAGAAAATGCTTCAAGCCTTGATGAGCCTGCTTAACTTTGCTTTATGAATTTAGTTTTAATCGGCTATATGACGTCGGGCAAGACCACCTTAGGTCGACGTATTGCCTCAAGAGAAGGTTCCACTTTCGTCGATTTGGATGAGCACATCGCAAATCAAGAAGGGGATAGCGTCTCCAATCTTATCCGCAACAAGGGTGAACTGTATTTCCGAAAAGCAGAACGCAAGGCTTTGCTCGAGGTACTCAAAGGCAAGGACCAGGTAATTGCTGCTGGTGGAGGTACGCCTTGCTACTACGATAATATGGACGAAATGCTGAAAGACAGCGTGGTCGTCTATCTTCAATGGTCGATTTCAACGCTTTTAGAACGTGTGCGTGTAGAACGGGAGTCTCGCCCTTTATTCGATGGCGTTTCGGATGACGACTTGCCCGAGTACATCGCGAAGCACGTTTTCGATCGACGTCCCTTTTACGAGAAGGCGGACCACATTGTATTCTGCAATGGGATGTCGGAGCTAGACATTATTAATGACATTGTGAACGCATGGAAAAATCAATAAACGATATCATCGCTCAAAGAAGAACGATTAAGCCGGATAAGTATACGGGGGCGACATTAGATGATCAAGTGATTCGAGAGCTCCTTGACGCTGCCAACTGGGCACCGACTCATGGATACACTGAGCCATGGCGTTTCGTAGTGTTTACCGAGGATGGAAAAGAATCACTTATCGATTTACTCTACAAATTGGATGTAGAGGATCACGGAGAAAATGATGTTCGTTACTCGAAGCTCCGTGCGCGCATCGAGCGCAGCTCGCACGTTATCGCCATTGGCATGAAGCGAGGAGTGAATCCGAAGATTCCAGCTATTGAAGAAGCGCAAGCTGTTGCAGCTGCAGTACAAAACATGTGGATTTTAGCATCTGCGAAAGGTCTAGGTGCGTACTGGAGCACAGGAGCTATCGGCTACGATAAACGCTTGTCCGAGGCATTGGGCTGGGATGGAGAAGAGGACTCTGCGATGGGATTCTTCTACGTAGGGGATTACGCAGGCGAATGGCCAGAAGGTCGACGTATTTCTCCTTACACAGATAAAGTTCGCTGGGAGCGCGGCTAGTTCAGCCTAAATCAACTCAAATACGCAGTTGCTGATTCACCTTCAAATTCAACTTGAACGTGTTCTTGAAGGGAAGTGGACAGTGACACCCCTTTGACGTCTGCTTTAATTGGGAAGCGCTTATGGCTGCGGTCTACCAGTACGGCGGTCATACAGCGCTTTACTTTCCAATCGAGAATATACTTAACGGCATATATCAGAGTAGACCCGCTGTTCAACACGTCGTCTACAATCACAACTGACTTTCCGTCGAGTTCAACTCCATTGGCGTCCATGATGATATCCGCCGCTGGATCTTTCTTGTCTACTTCGAGTTTGAGCAATTCACACTTGAGTGGAGAGATGCGTGTGATGTTGTCAAGGATGCGCTGAGCTAACTTAAATCCGCTTTCTGCAATTCCTATCACGTAGAGTTCACTTTCGTCGATATGACGCTCGTAAATCTCCCAAGCAATACGCTCAATTTTACGTTTTGCAGTTTCAGGATCTAAAACAGTGGTACGATTAGCCATCACAGTAGATTAGAATTGAGGTGGAAAGATAGAGTTTTAGTCGGGCTTTTTGACTTCGAAAAAGACCTCATTTCCAGCACGAGGTGGAATGCTGTTGTAGCACAAGGCCAACTTCACAATATCAAACTGCTTCCCAAATCGCTCTTCATATTCTTCTTGACTTCCCCCGAATGGAGGTCCCTTTTCAGTGAGCGGAAAGGTGAATAACACACCTGCCAATCTCCCTTCATGGGTAAGCAGAGATTTCATCTGATCGACATACTGATCTCGCAATTCTGGTGGAAGAGCACAGTAGAAGGTCTGTTCTAGAATCAAATCGTACTCGCCTTCATGCTTGAAGAAATCGGTAACGAGAAACTGCTCCGCTGGAAAATCAGGAATTCTATTAAGGAAGTTCTCTTTTGCGGTTTCACTCACATCAATCAGTGTGATATTCTTATATCCATTCTTCCATAGCCACTCTGCTTCGTAAGCATGACCGCAGCCTGGAATGAGAATTCGAGCATCGGTTGGATAGAGAGACGCATAATCCGTAAGGGCGGGAGAGGCATGGCCAATATCCCAACCCCATGTTTCTTCAACATATCGCTTCTCCCAGTATTGTGCGTCTAGCGTATCGCTCATTTCAATTCGAGTACAGTTACATTTTCGATGTGATGCGTCTGCGGGAACATGTCCACTGCACGTGATTTTTTCACGGTGTACTTCTCTTGCAACAATCCCAAATCTCGGGCTTGAGTGGCACTATTGCAACTCACATACACGATGCGCTTTGGAGCCATATTCAACAATTGCTCTACCACTTTTGCGTGCATACCATCTCTCGGTGGATCGGTAACGACCACATCCGGCATGCCGTGCTCGGCAACGAATTCTGCAGTAAGCGCGTCCTTCATGTCGCCTACAATGAACTCGGTGTTGTCCAAGCCATTGAGCTCTGCATTGAAGTGTGCATCTTCAATAGCTTCTGGGACACTCTCAATTCCTACCACACGACCTGCTTTTTGAGCCAAGAAGCAAGCGATAGTTCCAGTACCTGTGTAGAGGTCATAAACGAGCTCGTCGCCGTTCAAATCTGCAAACTCTAATGCCTGAACATAGAGCGCATGCGCCTGCTTTGGATTGGTTTGATAGAACGATTTCGGCCCTACCTTAAACTTCAACTTCGTGTCGGGCTTGTAGTAGGCAGGCATCTCTTCAAAGATGTGATCACGGCCAGAGTGAAGCTCGATGTCACAGTCGTAAATGCTATCGTTACCCTTCGAGTTAATCGTAAACTGAAGGGAAGTAATCTCTGGGAATTTTTCTTGAAGGGCAGTGAGCAATCCTTCAATGTCTTCGCGGTCATCGCGATAGAACTGAATGAGCACCATTACCTCACCGCTCAATGCAGTGCGAATCATTAGTGTTCTGAGTAGCCCTTCCTGATTTCTCAAATCGAAGAACGGAAGGTTGTTCGACAAGGCATATTCACGAACGAAATTGCGGATCGCATTGCTCGGGTCGGGTTGAAGATGACAATGAGTAATGTCCAACACCTTATCCCACATCCCTGGAATGTGGAAACCCAGTGCATTTGGTTTATTGATTTCTACTCCGGATTCTACTTCTTCTTGCGTCATCCAGCGCTTATTAGAGAAGGAGAACTCCATTTTATTTCGATAGAAATACGGAGTATCGCATCCGAGTATGTCGAGATATTCTTCTACCTCCACATGGCCTAAGCGTGCAAGGTTATTAGCTACCTCTTTTTGCTTGTATTCTAATTGTTTGGAGTAATCCCAGTTCTGCCACTTACATCCTCCACAGAGTCCGAAATGCTCACATTCTGGTTCGATTCTATCCTCTGAATACTTGTGGAATTGAGTGGCTTTGCCCTCCATGTAAGAGCGCTTCTTCTTGAAGACTCTCACATCGACTTCATCTCCAGGAACTACGCCTTGGATAAATACAACTCGACCGTCTTCTGTCTTTCCAACTCCTTTGCCTTTAGCGCCCGCATCGCGAACCAGGACATTCTCTAATACAATAGGTTTTTTACCTCTTCTTCCCATGGCGGCAAAGGTACACTATGATTTAGAGAGAGCATGCAATTAATATTGAAGGACTTTCTCGGTCTGAACTCCTGAATTGAACAGGCATGTCACGAAGTATACGCCTGTCGATGGCAGTGGAATAGTCAGGGTTCTAGGTGTCAAATATTCACCTTGATAGAGCGTGCGACCAGAGATATCAGAAACTTGCATGTAGGTCGCGTTTTCGTTGATACGAACGACAATCTGGCTATTGTCTGGGTCGGACCAGATGTACAATGCGTTGCCCACCGATTGGGTGACATACACATCTGCTGTGAGGGCAGCATGCGCATTCACTCTTCCGTATCCGTAGAAATCGTCTTTGCCCGGTGTGTCTTCGTTAGGTCTTCCCAGCTGGTCTTCACAAGTGAGTTCTATTACCGACTTGATTTGAGCAGCAGAGTATTCAGGATGTTGTGCTTTTACCAAACAGGCAATGCCGCTCACGATTGGTGCCGCCAGTGAAGTTCCATTCGCTACGTCAGAGTAGTTTCCAAAGTTCTCATAGTCGAGAATGGGGATTTGATCTCCTGGGGCCATTACATCGAGGTGATTACCATAGCTACTTCCTCCATTGCTAGCGCCTGTGAAAGGATTACTTCTGTCGTTAAATGCATTGATAGACCCTACGGCGATTACCTCTGGATAGACTGCCGGCACTTGTGGCTGACTATCGCCACGATTACCGCTGGCTGCTACGAGTAAAACACCTCGAGAAGCGGCGTACTCAATGGCTTGTTGTACTGCTTGAGAGGAGCCCAAGCCGCCTAGCGACATATTTACAACATTTACACCCATATCGCCCACATAGTAGAGCGCTTCCGCTAAATTGAAATAATCGCCTCCACCGGCGTTGTTCAATACGCGAACGGACATAATCTTGCAATTCCAGTCTACTCCAGCGAAGCCGAGGAAGTCATCTCCATTTGCAGCCGCGATTCCCGCTACTGCCGTACCATGTCCATTCCCGTCGTCCGGGTTGCTGTCTTGAGACACAAAGTCCCAGCCGTTGACATCATCAATGTATCCATTGTTGTCATCGTCGAGACCATTGTTTGGAATTTCTCCTGGATTCTGGTAGGCTCTTCCGGCAAATTCAGGGTGTGAGAAACGGACACCTCCGTCTATGATGGCCAATGTTACATCTTCACTTCCTCTTTCAATCATCCACGCTTCGGGTAAATCGACATCGGCATCGGGTTCTCCTGTAGAGGTGCCGTCATTATCGAGATACCATTGATCGTCGAAATTGAGATCGTTTGGAACATAGCGCTGAGCAAAGGATTGTATGCGATGGTTGACCTCCGCGAAATGGACAGAGGAAAGTGAGTTCAAGTGGTCGAGAGTTGCTGATAAATCCGCATCATCGATTTCTACTTTCCAAATGGTTTGCGGATTGGTAGGGCCAGAGGTGGTAAAGCTCGAAAGGACTTCGCCATTAAAACTTATGATTTCTGAGTACAGCTGAGGTGGTAGACCTGTGTGATAGGCGTCGGTTGCAATGAGTACTTCACTGCGTTGGCCATAAGAGAGAATGGAAGCGAAAATGAGCGTGCAGAGTAGTGTTTTTTTCATATTCCTAAGGTACAAATTCACAGTGGTAACTCCCTCGGCGAAAGTCGTTTGTAATTTATACGTATTGAGAGCGAATAAAGTTTGCGAGGATGAATAGGAATCTGAATCTACTTCCCCTTATTGGCAGCAGATCTGCGCTTTTCTTCCTTCTCGAGCATGGCCATGGCTTCTCTCCAAGGGATCAAGTTGTACGCGTCGATTGTGAGTGTGGTAAAGCTGCGAGCTACTTTGTTGATGTCCTTCATTGAATTTCCATGGGCTCCGGAACGAACAAATTCGTGTAAGTCTTCTTTGGAATACCAGAGGGTCATGGTGTAGTGCTTCATAAATCCGCCTTTCAAACGATGACGTTTACACTTCGACTGTTGAAGTTGTTTGGAGATTCCTCGAACGTGACGAAAAAAGAGAAAGATTTGACCTGGATTCTTCAGGTGAATTTTCGTGATGCTTAGATACATGGTTAGGCAAGTGCGTTCTTACTAATATATGCACTTCAGGTCATAAATCGGGCCAAGTCACCTAAGGTTTTTGGTTAGCCGACTTGAATCGACCTTTTGAAAAAGGTCGAAGTTTGGCGTGTTTTGTCTTTCTTCCCTTCACGCGCTTTCTCCACATTTTAAAGGATGAAGGTTGCATGTGCTTGCGCATCAGCGCTCTAACTTCGTTCTCCTTCAATCCAAACTGTAGCTCAATAGCCTCAAAAGGAGTTCGGTCCTCCCAAGCCATCTCGATGATACGGTCGATGTTCTATCCCATGGTATGGTAACAGGAGGGAGTGGGAAAGGTTTAGCCGCTTCAGCACTAACGTGCTTCGCGACTGGCAACTAGCACTTAGCATGTAGCACTATGACGGAGTGTTCCTTTGCGGATTTCATCCTCAACCAGCGAGGTGTACCGATGAGTTTCGGTGACTCACACCTCCGCACCTCCACTAAGATTGTACCCAGTACCCAGTACTCAGTACCCAGTACCATTCTAAAATTCTGCCAGTGTCTTCTCAATTATCGCAATACACTCATCCATTTGCTCCTCTGTCATTACCAAAGGCGGTGCGAAGCGGATGATGTTTCCGTGCGTAGGTTTTGCAAGAAGACCGTTTTCAGCAAGGCGAACGCAGATGTTCCAAGCCGTTTTGCTGTCGGGTGAATCGTTGATTACAATCGCGTTGAGGAGTCCTCTACCACGAACGAGAGATACCAAGTCCCTTTTATCAATGATAGCCTGCATTCCTGCGCGGAAGCGCTCTCCGAGCTTGCGTGCATTCTGTGCCAAGTTTTCATTCGACACTACTTCCAATGCGGCCATGGCTACTTGAGCGGCGATTGGATTACCACCGAAAGTTGAACCGTGCTGACCAGGCTGGATGCAAAGCATGATTGGATCATCGGCTAGCACAGCGGATACAGGGTACATTCCACCTGAAAGTGCTTTTCCGAGGATGAGGATATCCGGACGTGTGTAAGTTGCTTGTTGTTCACACTTGTTTTCACAAGAGCAATCTCCACAAACGCGAAGTAAACTTCCCGTTCTCGCAATGCCAGTTTGAACTTCGTCTGCAATGAAGAGTACGTTGTGCTCTTTACACATTGCAGCTGCTTTCGGGATATAATCCGCATCTGGAACTACAACTCCAGCTTCACCTTGAATAGGTTCAACCATGAATCCGATTACGTCTTCACCATCCAAAGCCTTTTCCAAAGCATCGAGGTCGTTGTAAGGAATCATTTCGAAGCCAGGTGTATATGGCCCGTAGCCATTCTTCGCGTCTGGATCTGAGGAGAAAGAAATGATAGTGGTCGTTCTGCCGTGGAAGTTCTGATCACATACGATGATCTTTCCAGTGGTTTCTTTCACACCTTTTACTTCATGACCCCACTTGCGACAAAGCTTCAAGGCAGTCTCAACCGCTTCCGCTCCCGAGTTCATCGGTAGGACCTTATCGAAGTTGAAGAAATCTGACATGAACTTGTCGAACTTACCCAGCTCAGCATTGTAGAATGCGCGACTGGTAAGGGTAAGCTTCTCAGTCTGACGTTGCATGGTTTCCACGAGGTGAGGGTGACAATGGCCTTGGTTCACCGCGCTGTATGCACTCAAGAAGTCATAATACTTCTTGCCTTCCACGTCCCACACATGAACGCCGTTTCCTTTTTCGAGAACGACCGGTAGGGGGTGATAGTTATGTGCACCATATTGGTTTTCAAGAGCAATAAGTTCCTCTGTACGTGTCATAGTTTCCATGCTTCGTGAATTTAGAACCCCAAAGATAGCACGTTTGGACCGCAAAGCCTTGAAAAACCAACAGTTTCCCGAAATGGTTTGCCGACCTTTGCCGTGTAAGAAAGCGAAGAACAATTCGTCTACATGAGCAGTTAACGAGAAGCGAATCTCAAAAGAATTCTAATGTTACAGAGATTGAAGGAAGCTTTCGAAAGCGGACTTGATTATCACACTTACAGAAATCACATTGCAGCTCTTATTGCTCAAGGTAAAACCACCGGACCTAAGCAGTCGGAAGACCTAATTGCGTTTACCGATTTGAATGCCAAGCGAATGGATCGCGGTGAGAAAACTGTGAAGCTGCCGGAGAAAGTTTCAGGAGCAATTGCAGACCAAGAAGCGGAGCACTGGCTTGTTCTTACAGAAGGCTGGTGTGGCGATGCAGCTCAAGTATTGCCTGTCTTAGCAACGCTCGAAGATGCTGCACCAAATATCCACATGCGTATGATCATGCGTGATGAGAATCTCGACATTATGGATGAATTTCTCACAAATGGGACGAGAGGCATTCCGAAATTGATTCGCCTAAACGTCGACTTCACTGAAGTTCTCGGTTCCTGGGGACCTCGCCCTGCCGACATGCAAGCCATCGTGGATGAGTGGAAGCGCAAGCAAGACGAACCTAAGTCGAAGATGTACGTGAAACTCCACGGAGCGTACGCTCGCGACCGTGGCCAGAAGGTAATTGAAGAGATTTCAGCTTTACTGGAACAAAGACAGTCACAAACGGTTTAGTATGATGTCCGCAGCGAGCGAGCGTCTTCTTTTCTTCACAGTTTCATTGGTTTGTTCAAGGTAGCTGTTCGCTGTGGGCTTTTTTGGTTTAGGTGCGCAGGAACGCAGGAACGCAGGAACGCAGGTGCGCAAGTACGCAGGAGCGCAGGGTAGCTCAGCCGACGAGTATAAGATGAAATTCCCAATTGACACTTCCACGTGTGTGTTATATGCTAGATGCTCGTGTTTCGTGCATCCCAGAGACTAGCTCGTCGCGCTCTTCCACTTCACATACATCTCATTAAACAACACTCTTACTTCTTCCAGCCATTCTTCGGTCATGGTGGCTTTTACGTCGTTAACTGAAGGGTACTGCTCCTTGTTGTAGCGGTAACTCTGTCGCATTGGGCCTGCTTCGATTTCGAGCAGGAAGTGTTTATCGGTTACATAAATAACAAGACGGAAAGTAGAGTGGGGGATTTGCTCGGCAATACGCATGGCGATGGAGTTAGAAGCTAACGTGTACTCTCAAGTTAACCAATCGTTGAGTCAGGTAGTTCGGAACAGCATATTGATTGGCTGTACTGATATCGCGGACCCACAGATAAGAAACAGTATTTCGGTTTTCAAGGATATTGAAGACTTCCAAGCTGATCCAGAATTCATCGATATTCCGGTAAAAGGCATTGGAGTACTCTTTATCCTTCACTCGAAGTACTTTGATGAAACCAACATCGAGACGACGATACAGTGGACTCCTGAAAACATGTGTTTCTCTAGGAGTTTGCGGGGCACCAAATGGGAAACCACCAGTTACGGCAAGATTGATATTTACACGGAAGGTCGGATACTTCGGCAAGTAATCTTGGAAGAACAAAGCGAAGTTGAAAAGCTGATCGGTCGGACGTGGAATGTACCCTGAATTATCACCTTCAATATCTTCTTGAACTCTGAACAGTGCCAAACTCGCCCAGCTTTCTACGCCTTTTACGAATTCACCATTAATTCTAGTTTCAACTCCATAGGCTCTACCCACAGCATTGTTCTGAGCCGAATAGCGAATACGAACGTTGTCCATCTCATACGGAATGAGATTGTCCATGTCCTTATAATAAGCTTCCGTGTTGAGAATGAACGGACGATCAAACATCTCAAAGTTATACTTGGCGCCAGCTACATAATGGATCGCGAGCTGAGCGCGGATATCTTGATTGACATCACCTTCTAAGTCACGCATTTCTCTGTAGAACGCATGTTGGTGATAGAATCCTGAGGCAAACTTGAAAAGCCACTTATTGCTAGCAGCTGGACGCCAACTCAAGCTAGCACGTGGACTAATTGTCGTTTGTCCACTCCATGACCAATATTGAGCGCGAACCCCCGTGTTCAATCGGAACTGATTCTCATTGTGCTCCCATGGTGTAACTAACTCCAGATAGCCCGTGGTTCGCCAGCTTGTCACTGCTGCGCGCGTATCGTAGTTCTGCCAAATCTCAAGTTGTTCATCGGATACGTAAACGGTGTCGCCGCCTGAAATCAAAATAGAAGTTGGTTCGTGATTCACCGAATAGCCTGCACTATCAATGTATTCCCATTCCTTATATCGATCCTCAATATCTTCACGCTGAATGCGCGTCCCCCAATACAGACTATTGTTTCCAAAGTGATATACGCCGCGGTGACCCGCATTGAAAATGATGGCGTCAAGTGTGTTTCTTGCGTATTGATGGAACCCACCTACGCCTCGAATCGCTGAAACTTCACCGAACTCATCGCTTCCCAAGTTCGTGTTCAAATCGCCAATTCTATAAAGACCAATCACATCTACAAATTCCCTTTCTACTGTTTGGTAGGCGGAGGTGTAGAAACTGATTGACAGGTCTTCATGCGGCTGGTACTCCGTGCTCAGTGCACCAAAGGCCGTGGTGTAGTCGTAATTCTCTTGACCGTCGAAGAAAACAGTCAGTTGAAGCGCTTCCTGAAACGAACCGAACTGTGTATTTCTAGTTCCCGGCTTGACGCGATAATCGTTCTGCGCCAAGTTGCCCAGGAAGTTCACTTTCCAATCGTCCGTTATGGCATAGGTCATCAAGAGCTGTGCATCGAAGAAGTTTGAGGTGAAGTCGCCATCCGTATCTAAAGCGCCCAAAAGCAAGCGATTGGTTCTATAGCGAATGCCACCCATAGCAGTGAACCGCTCGTCAGGAGAACGACCGCCAACAGCAAGTTGACCGCCCAACAAGCTTCCGCGGAATGTACCTTCAAAATCCTTTGGTTCCTTGTAAGTAATGTCCAGAACAGACGACATCTTATCTCCATAAATAGCGCTGAAGCCACCCGCAGAAAACTCAATGTTTTCCACCATATCAGGATTGATGAAAGACAAACCTTCTTGTTGCCCAGCACGCACTAGAAACGGACGATAAACTTCAATTCCATTCACATACACCAGGTTCTCATCGAATGAACCTCCGCGCACATTATACTGACTAGAGAATTCACTTCTACCGATAACACCTGGAAGCGTGCGGATCAGTCCTTCAACTGAACTCTGCGGACCCGCTACTGCAGCTAGGTTTCTATTGTCGAGTTCTACTGTGCCACCCGGATTATCAGGACGGTCGGCATCGACGTTTACGTCACCTATCGTTGCGTTGCTGATCAATTCAAGCTGAACTCGATATTCCCCTGTAACGTCTGGAATATAAAAGGTGTCGGTTCGATAACCTAGTCGGCCATAAATCAAATACCCTGGTGATGATGGAGGCACTTCAAGCGTGAAGCTTCCATCCTCTTCGGTAAAAGCTTTTTCAGAACCGCACTCTAGCAATACTTGTTCAACCCCGCGGCCTTCTTCATCTTGAACCGTTCCAATGAGCGTTTGACCAAACCCGAAAACAGGAAGCAAAAGGAGAAGGAGGGTGTAACGCATGTATTAGTTGCTAAAGTCGCCTCTCTCGAGGGCTCTAAAGAATTCACCCCAAGCAAAAGGGTCTGTGAGTCTACCGAGAATGGCTGCGCCGCCATTGGCTCCGTAGTATCGACCTTCATTATAGAGGTTGTAGTTCTGAGAACGCATGACATAGTCGCTTATTTCAGCGGCATCGTATCCCATTTCTTCTGCGCGTTCTTTCAATTCTTGGATAGCCAAGTTTCGATTGGCGATATCAATCTCTCGGGTAGGGAGACGCATAGCCATGAGCGATGGAATCAAATCTCTTCGGCTCGGCCATGGATAAATATCAACATCTTCTAATTGGAAAGGATTCCATGTGAGTGTCACAATGGACAGATATTCACTTCCCTCAAGTGTATCCGGCACCCAAAGCTTCTCCAACTTAAACCCGAAATGATTGAAGACAATCGTATCGTTGGGCTGTGCTGCAATGCTAAAGAACCCATCTCTTCCGCTTGTAATTGAAGCGTTCATCCTTCCTTTCAGGTAGATGGCAACATTCGGAATCACTTGGCGAGCACTGTCGTTAGTAACGATGGCTCCTGAAACCTGAATGACATGGCGATCACCGTTGGTCTCCACGCCTTGAGCGAATATCAAGTGAGAAGAGAGCAGGAGGGTGAAAAAGAGTATGTGTTTTAGTCTCATCAAGCTTCAAAGTTACGCAATATGTCGACCTCTAACGAAGAGAATACGAAAAGGGTACGCTCAATTCTGTCACATTGTTGCGGTCGTCCACAACTTTAACGTTTAGTTGGTGATTTCCGCTGGTAATCCAGTCGTCTAATTCAACCTCGAGCAGGTTGTTCTTTGCGTCGTACGACATCAAATGCCAGTCGCCATCGATGAAAGCATCATAACTCTTGATTCCGCTAAGGTCGTCCGAAACTCGAAGTCGGATTGTATTGCCGGTCGATAAGTTCGAGCCGTTTCGAATGCCGCTGATCACACTTAGTCGTGGAGCCACTGTATCAAGCATTATTGTGAAGTGCCCCATCGCTCTTACATTGGCTTTGATATAGGGCTCGTTGTGATTTATGAAAGTTGATCCATCCCAGCAATCAGGGCGAGTCATGTCATCTTCCAAACTCACAATAACGGCCTTTGAATGATATTGAATCGGAACATCTCGCAATGGGAGCGCAACTTCAAAATGCTTGTGAACAGGAATTCCTGCTCGGCCCCATTGGTATACATTCCCATACCCAGAGGAGATACCATTATAGACCGCAGTATCCAGAAAAACGGTTTCATATAGAATGTTAGCGGGCATATTGATTTCCATGGCGCGGACATTCGAACTGAAGCTTGCACTGTGATTCACGCGTACTTGCTCTGATATCTCTGGAGCTAAAACAGGGCCAGAGGTTTCAAGGGCTTCGTAACGAACATCGCCAGTAAGCGTGGTGGTGTTTCCGGCTGCGTCAGATATTTTCCATTCTAAATGATAGCTAGAGTCTGGGCGAATATCCACCACTCCTCGGTTGTTCTGATCACGATACATTCTCAGAGAATTTCCCGGAAGCTGCCACATTCGGTTCGCACGTGTTTGGCAGCAATCGTATAAGTCATAATCGATGTGTGCGTTGAGGTAGCGTGTTTCCGCGAATGAGAATCGCTCAGCTCGGAATTCATTCGTCTTCACGCCATTGACGAACTGTTCAATTTTATAGGGTCCGTTAGCATTCCAAGCGCCATCTAGTCGGTCGATTACATCAATGGCAAAGCCCAACTCTCCTTCAGCTCTCTGTGTCCATCTAAACTGATAAACTCCCGCTCTAGGGTTGGTAAGATTGATGGAGGTTCGTGTTTCTCGACCATTTAAGTGGCCATCGAGCGGATAGGCATATACCCCACGAACTTCAGGGTTTCGGGCATCTGCGATGCGGTAACCAAATAGAAGTGGGTTGATGGGCTCCTCGGTTCGGCTGTCACGAATTTCAAAGTGGAGGTGTGGTCCTCCGGAGCCGCCAGAATTGCCACTTTGTGCAATTACCTCTCCTTTGGATACGGAGAATAGTCCTGCCGAAGGAAAGAGATTGACATAAAAAGACTTCTGCTTGTATTGTTGCTCCTTCACCCAAGCTTCAATTTGAGGAGCAAATTCTTTCAAGTGCGCATATACAGTTGTGTATCCATTCGGGTGGCGTACGTATAGTGCATTGCCGTAGCCGTAGGGTGAGACGGCGATTCTCACTACTTGTCCGTTTGCTGCGGCTTTCACATCCAGGCCTTCTCGACCTTGAGTTTTGATATCGATGCCCGCGTGAAAGTGATTGCTTCTCAATTCTCCAAAAGTTCCAGAGAGGATGAGGGGGATATTGAGCGGACTAGAGAAGTAATCCTGAGGATAACTTTGAGCAAGGCTGGTAAGGGAAAGTAACCCGATAAGTAAACTTGAAAGAAGCGCTTTCTGCATGTGAGAATGGGGTGTGTTTTGTCTTAGAATGATATCAATCTTCGTTCCGTGGGCGAAAATTAATAGAAATGATTGTGTTCATGGCACTGCTTCGTTACTTTTGCTTAACACCGGAGTGTTAAACAAATCCATGAACACAACTCTTCAACTAGCTGATAATGTTGCACGTAAGCTCAAGCAATTGGTTGAGCAATACGAAGCACTACAAGCAGAGAATGCAGCACTTAAGTCGGCGGTAGACGAGTTAAAGGAGGATAAGCGCGAGCTTTCTTCTCAAGTTGATGGTTTGAATACGGCACTCCAGCAGGCTAGAATGGGCAGTTCACTCCGAGGGGATAATGATGATGCCACGGAAGAAACGAAAGCCACTTTAGCCGAGTTAGTGCGAGAAATCGATAAATGCATCGCGCTGCTCAATGCGTAGACCACCGGTCATGGAAGAGACACTCAAAATAAAAGTCAACATCGCTCAGCGCGTATATCCGCTCACCATCCGTCGGGATGAAGAAGAGAGAGTACGCAAAGCTGTAGCCGCTATTAACGAATCTGTGAAGCGCTTTGAAGAGCGCTATGCCGTTTCGGATAAGCAAGATGTTCTGGCCATGTGTACACTGCAATTCGCCACTCAATATTTAGGATTGAAGCGTGGCGAAGAAGGTGTGCTAGCTCCGATGGAGGATGCGTTGAAAGAGTTGGAAAGTCAACTCGATGCAGTGCTGAAATAGCAAGCGTTCTTACGACATAAAAGGGAATTACGATACCCCGCACTGATGCCAAAATGTGCTAAACTCAACAGTTACATCAATATGAGGTGCAACTCGGTAAGGCTAGAGCAGGCCGCACTCTGACCCCGCGTCAGGGATGTCTTCGGACTACAGCGGAAGGTCGATCTTTACTGGTCATCTCAGATCCTGTCTATATTGGAGTTTAGACAGATCGCATCAGTGCGGGCTTTTTTTTAATACGAACATTCATCATGGACATTATAACCATCATTGTCGGCGCAGCAGGGTTGGCAATCGGAGCAATACTTGGGGTAGTTATCCTCAATATTAAAATCAAGTCGAAAGGCTCCAATATCATCAAGGAAGCAGAGAAGGAAGCGGAATCCATCAAAAAGGATAAAATGCTTCAAGCCAAGGAGAAGTTCTTGGAACTGAAATCAGAGCACGAGGCGCTCATTGCGAAGCGTGAAAGCAAGATGCAGGAGCGATTCGACAAGTTGAAGTCGAAGGAAAGAGCGGCTTCACAAATGCTCGAACAGAACAAAAGAAAAGAGAAGGAACTCGATAAAACGATGCAGCAATTCGAGCGCAAACTCGAAGCGAACGAGCGCAAGGAAAAAGACCTCGATCGCATGCACCGTCAGCAAGTAGAACAACTCGAAGTTATTTCGGGATTGAGTGGAGAGGATGCGAAGAAGCAACTCATGGAAGCGCTCAAAGAAGAAGCTAAGACAGAAGCGGCAGCATCTGTTGCCAATGCAATCGAAGAAGCGAAGCTGACTGCAAATCAGGAAGCGAAGAAGATCGTTATCCAAACGATTCAGCGAACGGCTACAGAACAAGCCATCGAGAATGCCGTGTCTGTATTCAATATTGAAAACGACGACGTGAAGGGCCGAATCATCGGTCGAGAAGGTCGTAATATCCGTGCCCTCGAATCTGCAACAGGTGTTGAAATCATCGTTGACGATACTCCAGAGGCAATCATTCTATCTTGTTTCGATCCAGTTCGTCGCGAGATTGCACGTCTTTCAATGCATAAGTTGGTGACGGATGGACGTATTCACCCAGCGCGTATTGAGGAAGTGGTTTCCAAGACGCGCAAGCAGATCGAAGACGAGATAGTTGAAATCGGTAAGCGCACAGCAATCGATTTGGGAATTCACGGTCTTCATCCAGAGCTCATCCGCATGGTGGGTCGCATGAAGTACAGAAGTTCATATGGACAAAACCTCTTGCAGCACAGTCGCGAAGTAGCGAACATGTGTGCCATTATGGCGAGCGAACTCGGACTCAATCCGAAGTTGGCCAAGAGAGCAGGTTTGTTGCACGATATCGGAAAGGTGCCAAGCGAAGAGACAGATCTTCCACACGCCATCCTCGGGATGCAATTGGCGGAGAAGTACGGTGAGAAACCGGAAGTATGTAACGCTATCGGTGCCCACCACGACGAAGTTGAAATGACCAGCTTGATTTCACCAATCATCCAGGTTTGTGATGCCATTTCAGGTGCGCGCCCAGGTGCCCGTCGCCAAATCGCTGAATCGTACATCCAACGTCTGAAGGAATTGGAAGACCTCGCTATGAGCTTCCGTGGAGTGGAGAAAGCGTACGCGATTCATGCCGGTAGAGAGCTTCGTGTGATTGTTGGAAGTGAGAAAGTAGCTGACGCAGATGCGGCACAAATCTCATTCGACATCACTCAGAAGATTCAAAATGAAATGACGTATCCCGGACAGGTTAAAGTAACCGTAATCCGTGAGACGAGAGCGGTTAACGTTGCTCGATAATATTTGCACATGCGCATAGTTGAACTCAACGACCTACGTGATTTTCTGCGTTCTTCAAGGAATGTTGTGATTACGAATCACATCAATCCAGATGGCGATGCGATGGGAAGCGCACTCGGACTTTCCCATTTTCTCAAGGGAATGGGGCACGATGTGCGAGTGGTTATTCCCAACTTGCCACCTGATTTCTTGCGTTGGTTGCCGGGTCATGACGTGGTAGTTAGCGCCGACACACACACGGGAGAGGCAAAGTCAATTTTCGAAGGTGCTGAGGTAATCTTCTCTCTGGATTACAACGCCGTTCATCGCGCTGGAGAAATAATCGCTTCGTTTATTCAAGATTCAAATGCCAGAAAGGTGATGATTGACCATCACCGAGAGCCGGAGGATTGGCCAAACGATCGCTATTCTGACACCGGAAAGGGAAGTACAGCGGAAATGGTGTACGACCTGATTCAATGGTGGGATGGCGAGATTACTGAAGATATTGCGAATTGCCTGTACGTAGGTATCGTCACCGATTCAGGTTCATTCAGATTCTCTTCTACAACACCAGATACACACAGAGCTGCAGCCCACTTGTTAGAGGCGGGTGCTTCGCCGGCTCAAATTCACGAGCGTGTGTATGATGTGAATACCAGAGCGCGACTCAAGCTTCTCGGACACATGCTCGACAATATGGAGCTCATCGAAGACAAAGGAATCACCATCCTCCATCTCGATGCACCGACCATGCAGAAGTACGGCTATACCAAAGGTGATAGCGAAGGCTTTGTGAATTACGGTTTGAGTTTGAAGGGGTCACGCATGTCGGTCTTCTTCCGCGAAGACGGCAATGTGACTAAGTGTTCATTCAGAAGCAAAGGCGACTTGGATGTCAACACTTTTGCGCGAACCTATTTCAATGGCGGGGGTCATCTAAATGCAGCCGGTGGTCTTTTCGAAGGCAGTGCTAAAGAAGCCATCTCTGCGTTTAAGAATGCCATTCAAGAAAGTGAATTATGATGAAGTGGATTGCATTCAGTATTGCCGCAACAAGCCTCGTTGGCTGTGGATTTTCAGGAGATCAAAGCGATAACCGCAATGGTCTGGATACCTTGACGGTTCAGGAGCGCCGAGAGATGCTGATAGAATCGAACAGGAGGAGAGTTCAAGCTGAATCCAATCAAATTCAAGCATATATCGACACTTCGGGTTTGGCGTGGGAAACTTCTGCAAGTGGAATTGCCTACCGAATCATCGAGGCAGGTGATGGAGAAGCGATTCAGTCAGAAGATGTAATTCCCTATTCCTATGAAGTTCGTCTCCTCGACGATGAGCTTGTCATGAAAGGCGGGACAAAGAACAAACCTGAAATTATCAGAGTAAATAAAGACAACAACGGAGTTATTGGTTTGCACCGAGCGATGCTCGAATTAAACCGAGGTGATTCTGCGGCTGTTCTGCTATCGAGCGATCTCGCTTGGGGCGTGGCGGGAAGTCCGGAAGGAGTGCCTCCGTTGAGTTGTGTATTGTATTATCTTCGAATCCAAGAATAATTAAAGTAAGAAACATGAAAATGATTCTACGAACGCTGATGTTTACAGCAGCGATGAGTCCCTTAGTAAGCTGCAGTAGCGCAGCGAATAGCGAAGGAGAAACCGGTTCAAGAGCTGAGGCTTACGACCAAGACACCACCTTCGTTGTAAACGGACAAGATGTAACCGTTGGTAACGGCGTTTACGTTTTCTTCAAGACCACAAAAGGCGATATGTTGGCAGAGCTTTATTACAAAGGTGCACCTATGACTGTAGGTAGCTTTGTATCCTTAGCCAATGGAACCAACACAATGACCAATGTTCGTCAGGGGCAACCATACTTTGACGGATTGAAGTTCCACCGCGTTATTCCAGGATTCGTTATCCAAGGGGGCGACCCGATGGGAACCGGAAGCGGTGGACCAGGTTACAAGTTTCCACAAGAGATTGTTGACACGCTTCGACACAATAAGAAAGGCATCCTGTCTATGGCGAATGCAGGTCCAAACACCAATGGTAGCCAGTTCTTCATTACCGACGGTCCTACGCCAAACTTGAATGGCGGATACAACGTGTTCGGTGAAGTAGTTTCTGGATTGGATATCATCTCAGCTATTGCGAATACCGAAAGAAACGGTGAGTCTCCAAACCCTGCTGTTTTGATGGAAACTGTGCGTATCTACAAGATTGGTGGAGAAGCAAAGGCATATAACGGTTTTGAAGCCTTTAACGGAGTGATGGAAGAATTGCAGCGTGATAAGATGGAGTTCGAGGAGCGCCGAACCGCACTAGCAAGAGAATTGACGAATACTTTCAACTGGTATCGTGAAGGTTCACCAAATGCGACGTTGTTCGCTGATAAGATTAACGAGTGGAAAGAAGAAGCAACTTACACTGCTAGCGGTTTGGGAATTCTTCGTCTCAACGAACCTACAGGTGCTCAAGTTAACCCTGCTGAAATGGTGAAAATCGACTATGTAGGTTACTTGGATAACGGTAAGATTTTCGATTCATCTTTGGAAGAGGTAGCTCAATTGGGTGGCGTTTACAACCCAGGCAGACAATACTCTCCATTGGATGTGCAAGTGTCTCGTGGTGGCCTTATTCAGGGCTGGTTGGAAGCGATTCCAATGATGAAGAAGGGCGAGCATGCTCGATTGATCATTCCATCTAACTTGGGCTATGGCCCGAACGGATACGGCAACGTGATCCCAGGTGGAGCAACACTCATCTTTGATATTTACGTTCACGAATAATGACAAATCCTGGCTTGTACGCTACGATTGGCACCAATAAAGGTGACATCGTTTTGCAATTGCATTTCGACAAAACTCCACTTACTGTGGCCAACTTTGTCGGTCTAGCAAAGGGAGAAATTGAAAATGAAGTGCGTGGAGCTGGAGAACCGTATTACGACGGTCTCAAATTTCACCGCGTTATTGCCGACTTTATGATTCAGGGCGGTTGTCCAAAAGGATCTGGAGTAGGTGGACCTGGCTATAACTTCGACGATGAGATTCATCCAGAACTTCGTCACGATGGCCCAGGCACATTGAGCATGGCAAATGCGGGTCCGGGCACAAATGGCAGTCAGTTTTTTATCACGCATGGTGCCACCGATTGGCTCGACGGGAAACACACTGTTTTCGGGAAGGTCATCGAAGGCATGGACGTGGTGAACAGCATCGCTCAAGGCGACGTGATGGAGAAGATTTCTATCACTGCTGTAGGCGAGGAAGCTGAGTCATTTGATGCAGCTTCTACATTCGCTGGAGCCTTGGAAGCCAAGAAGAAAGCCGAAGAGGAAAAGCGCAAGGCTGAGGCTGAGGCATTGAAAGACCTCGTGAAGGGCATGACTCAAACCGACTCTGGGTTGTTCTATAAGATCACCAAAGAAGGAGAAGGCGAGAAGCCAACGAAAGGCCAGCTTGTTTCCGTGCATTACACTGGTATGTTGAAGAATAAAAAAGTATTTGACAGTTCTTATTCACGCAACTCACCAATCCAGTTTCCAGTAGGCGTAGGGCAAGTAATCCCAGGTTGGGATGAAGGTATCATGTTGCTCAATAAAGGATCAAAAGCCAAGCTCGTTATTCCAAGTGAATTGGGCTACGGCGCACGTGGCGCAGGTGGAGTTATTCCTCCGAACGCGACGTTGATATTTGAAGTGGAATTGGTGGAAATACATTAGATAGTTAGACTAATTGACAGTTAGACTATTAGATGTTGGGACTTTCAGATGGTTGGTCTTATAGATGGTTAGACTCAAGGTTTAGAATCTATGGGTTTATAAAGAACCATTGCCGACTAGGTCACAAGCTCACCAAGTCACCGGCTCACTAAAAATTTAAACCCCTGTGAAGAGATTCATGGGGGTTTGTTTTTTGTGATAGTCACTAGTCTATGGACTCTGGCTCAGAGGGGATAAAATGCACTAGAAGTTTTCATGATGAATAGAAGGAGGACCAAGGACCGGGTACCGTCCTGCGCACCGGCATTCCCGTGTTCCTGCGCACTTTCATATCTTCGTCCTGTTATACAACTCTCGCATGAAACAATCGCTCTCACTTGCTGCCTTCATCGGACTTTCATTTTTAGGATTTGCACAGTCGCAGTCGATGCAACTGGATTATACCTCATTCGCCATGCGCGAGTTTGGATCGTATTTTACAGCGCCAGAGTATGAGCAGAGTTCTTTTTATGGGACGATGACGCAGTTCCATGAGATTGCCATTCGATTTGGTGGTTACAGAACTGGGCGAGATAAACACTTCGACTTTTCGAGTATTCAGCTTGGGGTGGGGTTCGGATCCAATGATGATCCTACAACCGGCGGAAGCTACGGATTCACGCGTCCATACTATCATATAAATAGAACGGAAGCGATCTACATCCATGCGGCTTGGATTCCGAGCTATACAGGTCGAATTACCGAGAACTCGAAAGGTCGATGGAGCTGGTCATTAGGCATGCCAATCGGTGTCAAGCACGGCTTTCGACTGATACAAGAAACGGAAGAGGCGAGTAACACTCAAGTAATCCGATCAAGGGAAAACGGAACACCTCGTCACAACTACCAATTGAATCTGCAGTTAGAACCCGGTGTGAGATATGCATGGAATGTATCGAGGGAGAAGGAATTGTTCGTTCAACTCACTTATCCTTTTGGCGCGAATTACAACATGAGTGATGAAGAACAAGAACCATGGTACTGGACCGGTTTTGTGCCTTATGGAAGGTTGTCGTTGGGGATTGCTTTCTGAGGTTGGTCTCTAGTCTCTGGCTCTGGGCTGGTAAAAAGCATGAGCTTACCACAACTTGTGAACTTAGCTGTCCCGCCCACCTGCGCTCCTGTGTACCTGCGTTATTGCCCACCTATCCGAACCAGCTCACCCGGTCACAAGTTCACCAGCTCACTTGCCTGACGTGCCCACCTCATTTACCCAACACTTTCCTTATATTAGTCCCACACTAACACTCTCTCTCATGAAAAAAGCTTTACTCGCACTTTTCTTTGCGACTCTTTCCAACTTAGGTATCGCTTCACATATCCAGGGTGGTTATATCCTTCTCCACTTTGATTCGATTCATATGAATCAGGCCTACTATACTGCAACCACAGTATTAATGCGTGATCAGTCTGGTGCTAGCTTGCCACAGGTTATTTCCCTTGATGTATCAGATTCTTCTGGTGTAACGTTGGATACCTTAGCACTTACAAGGGATAATCAATACATGCTGCCATCGTTAGTAACTGGATTTAGCTTTGAGGTAAATAGCTACTCTGGGACAGCGATTCTTGATTTGAACAAAATGTACTTGTTCTCATACAGCTTGTGTTGTCGCCCCGGTGGTTTTAGCAATGTGTCGGGGTCGAATAACTTTGACTTCTACATCGAAACTTGGCAGAGTACCAAAAACACCAACTCTTCTGCACAGCTTCGAAATTTACCTCCACTATTTTGGAGAAAAGGAACTTCTTGGCAACGTATGGTGGATGGTTTAGATATCGATGGTGATTCAATTGGCTACAACCTTATTCAACCACATAGTGCATCGAATACACCAATAGCTAACGACCCTCCGTATAGCAATGCTACTTACCCCTTGGGGGCAACGTATGATTATCGTGGAGTAATGGCTTGGCACGATACGGCAGGAGTACCTGCACTTTTCATGCTTGGAATTCGCATCACTGCGTTCGACGCTTCAGGAAATGTTACAGGTTCTGTGATGTACGACTTCCCGATGCGCGTAGAGAATCCACCGCCAGCAGTAGGTTTGAATCCCCCAGGCTTGCAAGTTAACGGTCAAGCTTATCAAGGAAATATCTTGAGGTTCAGCACTCCAACACCAGATACAATCGTATTCTCTACAACTTCCTTTGCAGCAGATTTACCCATTCTTCATTTTGGCAATGGGATGTCGGCCTCAGCGTGGGATACAACCCTGACGCAAGTTGGCGGCAATAAGTATGATTTAAGTGTTGCTTGGCTACCTTCAGCGAGCGATACTGCTTCCGTATTCCCAGCACTTTTAGAGTATAAATACGATCAGCACTTCTTGCTTTCGTACGTGTACAACATCTCCTTTGGGGCTTATTCTAATATAGGATTGGCCGATGATGTCGCTGCTCAAATCACTATGTACCCGAATCCAACCACGGGTGTAATCAACTTAGAGGCTGCTTCTTCAATCACATCTTCTACCGTTTATGATGTGACCGGCCGAGTAGTTCAGCAACACAATTTTGAAGATATCTCGAACACTCAAACCGTAGACCTTTCAGGCTTAAACGGCATTTTCTTCTTGCAATTGATGTTGGAAGATGGTGGAAGCGTTACGCGTCAGATTATGGTTAGGTAGGAAGGAGTTGCGAGTTACGGGTGGCGAGTTTCGAGTAACAAAGAGGCACGGCAGGTATATTCTCAGTTTTAGGAGCGAACTGAAGTGCAGTCGTGCCTACGTGAATGGTACCTAGTACTTAGCGTGCAGCACTTTGTCCTAACTAGAATCGTTCATGGGTAAGAAACCGAGGGCGGAGGACGGAGGACCGAGGGCTGGGGTTGGAACGAGTGGATGTTATCATCATCTCGCGGGGTTAGTTGACTTGCTTACGTGCATCCGTGCCGGGTGTGTTCACTTAAGTGTGTCATTTCCTCTAATCTGGTCTTTGCGTCCTCGCTAAGGCCCGCTTGCTGTGTTTCTTGAGTTTGGATAGGTCGAGGCGGGGACGTTACGACCAGGTCTTTAGTTAAGAACTGTTGTTAGGCAAGAATTGCTTGAAACCAGGAGTAGCCCCCGACTCATTATAAGTGAAAAGCAATCACAATAGGTAGCAACACCATAGAGAATATCAGAATTACGCTGTACAAGCCATCTATTAATGAATCTTTACCCAGAGTATCTGGTGCTCGCTTAAATATCGTGACAAATAGTTTTCTCAGAGGACGTTGTACGATTAGTAGGATAGCTGGACTGAGTGATAAACCTTGCACAAAATTCGGGTCTTGAACAGGTGCCAAATAGCGTGCTATAGCTACATAGAGGATACAGAACAATGCTATGATTAGACACTTTACATAGTTCTTCATTCTCAACAGAAGTGCGTCATCAATAAAGAACCAAAAAGCAGTTCCAAAAAAGAGTAAGGCTGATGCTGCCTGTTGATCTTTCTCGTTGTGAAAGGAGCAAAGAAAGACGAAATGTGCGATGCACCCTGCGATGAAAATAATGGTTAGCATACGGAACCGATTGCCAATCGACTTATCTTTGTCTACAACTGGTCTTGTTACAGTTATTCTAGCTGGTCGGCTTGTAGAGAAGTGATTTACGATTTGATACGTTTCTGTATCCTCAATTTGGCTGGTTTTTCCATTGAAGCCAATTTTGAAGTGCTTGTCATCAGCGTTAACAACAAAGACGTTATCGTATTCCGTATCTGATTCAGAGATGTAGACCTTCCAAAGTTGTTCGTCTAATCCATTCACGGAAGTCTTTAGTTGACCCATAACATTCGCTTGATACCGAATACCCTCAGGATATTTGAGGTAATTCACTAGAAAGTAAAACAGCGTGGGGTCAAGCTGTTGATTAAACTCGATAACGTGCTCTCTTTCTTTGGAGTGAACCAAAATTTCAAAGGCTTCTTCTAGCGAATCAGCGTAACTATTCATCCATTGTTGACAAGCTCTTTTAACTTGATCTCGACTAGCGTTTTGGATGAGAATATATTCGGGCATGAGAGAGGTTTTGGAATTGAGTTGGTAAAATACGGTGTACTTAGGTTACCAAACCATAATGACATCGCGCCTTCTGAGTAAGTTGCGCAGTACCCAAACTCCTTTTCTAGGCGCACCCTCTACAAACGAAACATCTGTAGAGTTATTCAAACAGAGAGATACGGCATATAGGTCTGCAGCTAGCGCTGACTTCATGGCTAGATCATCACGCTCTTCTCTAGAGAGCTGACTATAGTTCTGATTTACGAAGTCCTGCATTGCCGCACGAAATTCTTCTTGTGATATGGTAATAATCGTATCGGGAGGGTAGCAGACTTGTTCTTGATTAGCAAAAGTGGAGAACAATCGGTTGGGTTCATCGGAGCTCGTTTGAAGGACATTCAGTGCATCAAAAGCCGATTGTTGTTCAGGCGCCAATTCAGCTAATGGACGCTCTTCTTTAGTACTATCCGCTGGAACAATCACAATAGCGGCATCTTCTGTCGTTGACTCTTCAGGTGTTGAAGTACAAGAAAGAAGGAGAGCGAAAGCGAATAATGAGAAGTGCTTCATGCATTAAAGATAGAGGAAATGATAGCTTGCGAAGCTGAGTTGTATGGACTAATTATGCCGTCCTCTTCTCGCGGCTTTTATTGATTCTTCTTCTGATTAAAAGAAGAAACAAAACCAAGAATGCGACAACCCCTACTCCCATAATTGGCAGTATTATGTCGCTGTTTAGGCTGACGTATTTCTTTGCATTTTCTTGTAAGTTCAGTCGCTCCGCTTTTCCCGTCATTTCTTTGAAAGCCGCAATTCTTGCAGTCATCAATTCTGATTCAAATCCGTATTCCTGCGCAAGGGCATAGCTCTCGAGGGCAGATTCAATATTCAAAGTTTGAGCGACGATATTGCCATAGTCGAAGCACAAGTTGCCTACGATTTGATTCTTGGGCTTAACCAAGGTGATTCGCTCTCTGAGTTGGTGCTTGATTTGTCGTTCGAGCTCTTGAAGGTCATACTGATGGGGATTCGAGGGAATGGCTGAGTCGCCAAAATCTAATCCCAGGATGGAGGATTGAATATCGGCATCTTTATACAGTTTGAACTCCAGAATCTTGATATGGATCCATTCTGAACCTCCATGCGACTCTGGATTTAGCGCTATGGCGCGTTCTATCCAGATTAGAGCTGAGTCTGGCTTACCTATGAGCTCATAGATGGTTCCTAAATTGGAAGCTGTTGTGTATAAGTTCGGCTGTATCGACTCAATCTCTTCATACACCTTTTTTGCGGTTTGATACTCTCCCAAGTAAACCAATGCAGCGGCATAATCTGAATAGGCCTCAATGGATCCGGTAGAATCGTATGCAGCCGATAATTCCTCTGAAAGACTGGCAAGTGATGTCGTGTCTATTTTCTTCGGCCAAACTCTTCCTTCGGTGTGTTCCCCAAAAACGACATCACCCGATAAGAGCGTGGTGTATTCATTGATGCAGGCAAATGAGATGCCGATGGAGAGTGCGAGGGTGAGGGAAAGGAGTATTTTTTTCATAAGGGAAAAATTGAAGAGAGTTGATTAGAGATAGCCGCAGCTTGAGTTTTGTTGAGACCTTTCTTCACTTTCGGATTTTATCAATACTCCAATTCAAACTATCGATAATGGCGTCTTTTGATATTAGCCATTCTCTATCAATGGAAAAATCATCTTTACAACCGTCTACTTGACCAGCTATGGTTTCTTCGTTCACTCCCCAACCAGAAATTTTAGTGGTCGAACCATATTCGACTCTAATTACACCTTTCTTTTTAAGTAGGCTCTTTACTCCATTCGAAATAAAAAAGCCTCCAACATATTCATCGGAAAGGTCAACTGCAATGAAAGTCTGTTCATCCCGCAAGCAAAGGATTTGCTCTTTGAAGTATTCAAGATATCCAAGTACAACTTCTTCTTTCGATTCAAAATCTTGCTTTAAAAAGTCTCCCAAATAGTAGCTGTCCACGACTTTCAAGAATGGAGGTCCTGTATCTACTTTTAAGAAGATATCATTGTGAGCGTCTCCAATTTCGTCATAGATTATTCGAATCATATTCGTTAACTCGGTTGCTCCAACTTTGATAATAATTCGTGATTGAGAGAATAATGGTGAGAGAGTAATTTAGATTTAGCCACAGCCAGATTTCTTGGTCGGATTAAGGTACGAAAGCTCAGGAATCTAGAGTTCTCAGCTAGATTAATCCTAAAGGAATTCCACTATTCTTCCGAAAAAGAGATTCTCTCCGACATTCCCCAAAATCCATCAGGCAGATTTCCCTTACCTTAAAAGTGACATTCAAGTATGAGATTTTGGTCGTTGAGGTTGATTATAATCCGACTAGCAATTCATTTAGTCGTCCGATCACTTCAGGCTTGGATAAAGTAAGGGATGAGTCTATAATATGATTGCACCTTAGCTCAAGGAAGTATCCTGATTCCTTGTATTCATAGCCAGTGACTGGACTCGCTTGAATTAGGTTCAATTCTTCCTGACTGAATCTATCTCTCAGTATCAAGGAAATAACTTCTGATTCGTAAGCTACTCGTTTAAACGTCGTGCTTATCCCGCTCGCAAACAACGAGTATAGGTAGCTTATCCGACCTCAATACCTCGTAACACTCAAACTCCCACGCTCTCAAGCCCTCACGCCCCAATGAACTACCCCTTCACCGTACTCCTCTTACTCTCGAGCTCCATCATCAGATCCCTCAACCTCGCAGCTTCAATGAAGTCAAGTGCTTTCGCGGCTTTCTCCATGTCTTTGCGAACCTTGGTGATGTCCTTCTCAAGTTCTTCCTTAGTGTCGTAGTACGCTTTGGCTTCGGAGAGGTCAACGCGGTCGATTTCCTCCATAACGGTGCTCTTGGCGGTTCTGCTGCCCGCAAGAATAGAATCGACGCTCTTTTTAAGTGCTTTAGGCGTTATGCCGTGAGCCTCGTTGTAAGCAGCTTGCTTCTCTCTGCGGCGCTCGGTCTCTTCAATGGTCTTGCGCATACTGTCCGTGATCTTATCGGCGTACATAATCGCCAAACCGTTCACGTTACGAGCTGCTCTACCTATCGTCTGTACCAAACTTCGCTCGGATCTCAAGAAGCCTTCCTTATCGGCATCCATGATGGCTACCAAGGATACTTCGGGGAAGTCGAGACCTTCACGTAAGAGGTTTACGCCTATCAATACATCGAACATACCCAATCGCAAGTCACGCATGATCTCAACGCGCTCTAGGGTCTCCACATCGCTGTGGATATATCTACAGCGCACACTGTGACGCGTCAAATATTTAGTGAGTTCTTCCGCCATTCTTTTGGTCAAGGTGGTCACTAGCACGCGCTCGTCTAGCTCAACACGCTTGTTGATTTCCTCCATCAAATCATCAACCTGACCTTCACTCGGACGAACTTCTATGCGTGGGTCGAGGAGACCGGTTGGTCGAATTAGCTGCTCGGTGTATACGCCTCCGGTCTTTTGCATTTCGTACTCCGCCGGTGTTGCACTCACGTACATCACCTGATTCTGGAGCATTTCAAACTCCTCGAACTTTAGCGGACGGTTGTCCATCGCAGCAGGCAAACGGAATCCGTACTCTACCAAGTTTTCCTTTCTAGACCGGTCGCCACCATACATCGCACGCACCTGTGGAATAGTAACGTGACTCTCATCGATCACCATGAGATAATCGTCTGGGAAATAATCGAGCAAGCAGAATGGGCGAGTACCCGGACTTCTTCCGTCGAGATATCGCGAATAGTTCTCAATTCCAGAACAATATCCAAGCTCGCGAATCATCTCCAAATCAAACTCTGTTCTTTCCTGTAAGCGCTTGGCTTCCAGTGGACGTTGTTCGTTTCTGAAGAAGTTAATTTGATCCATCAAATCGTCTTGAATCTGATGAATGGCCTGATTCAATCGCTCTTTGCCCGTCACGAAGATGTTAGCCGGGAAGAGACGTAGGTTT
The DNA here is from genome assembly GCA_013373425.1 of Flavobacteriia bacterium. Classification (GTDB taxonomy): domain Bacteria; phylum Bacteroidota; class Bacteroidia; order Flavobacteriales; family Schleiferiaceae; genus Phaeocystidibacter. The sequence continues at coordinate 96,550 of JABXHW010000014.1, read as the reverse complement.
TCGAATAGCTCGAGACGTTCGTTGGTATCTGGATCCCAGCTTTCGATGCGCTCAATCTCATCCCCCCAAAAGTGGATGCGATAGAAGATATCGGCATAGCCAGGGAAGATATCTACGGTGTCGCCTTTAACTCTAAAGTTCCCTCGCTTGAATTCAGCGGTGGTTCTCGAGTACAAGGCAGAAACGAGTAAGTGTAGAAACTGATTCCTGGGAATGACCGTTCCTACGTTGATTTCGATGATGGAGTTGTTGAACTCTTCAGGGTTACCGATACCGTAAAGACAACTCACCGAAGCTACTACCAGCACATCGCGTCTTCCCGAAAGAAGGGAAGAAGTGGTGCTCAATCGAAGTTTCTCAATCTCATCATTGATGCTGAGATCCTTCTCTATATACGTTCCGCTAGAAGGGATGTATGCCTCCGGCTGATAGTAATCGTAGTAACTCACGAAGTACTCCACAGCGTTATTCGGAAAGAACTGCTTGAATTCTCCGTACAGCTGTGCTGCCAATGTTTTATTGTGACTCAGCACCAAGGTAGGCTTCTGAATCTCCTGTATCACATTGGCCACGGAAAAGGTTTTACCCGATCCCGTTACCCCTAATAGAATTTGATGTTTGTCGCCTTGATCGAGTCCTTGCGACAATTCTTTAATGGCCTGCGGTTGATCCCCGGTGGGTTCAAACTCGCTGACGATTTTGAAATCCATTATGCTTTATCTCCTTCCTCTTCGGATTCAGTGTTTTCCGCTGAAGCTTCTGTGCTTTCTGATGTTTCCTCAGACGCTGGAGCTTCTTCCGGCTTACTTTCTTCTTCCGGTTCTTCTTCAATTTTTCTCAACAGGACGAGCTTCTCTTTCAACAATTCGATTTGCTCTTTTTGTTGATCGATACGCTTCTGAGCTTCCTTTACGAGTGGATTCTTCGGATCGGCATTGGCAAAGAAGCCCATATTGTTCTCCAACTGGTTGAGCTCTTTCTTCGCTTCGTCGATTTTCCTTCTCAAGAAATCCTCTTCCTTCTGCATCGCACGTTCATCGCCGTCTTGCGCAATGTGCTGCATGCGGTTCTCAAAGCGAATCATTGCACTTTCCTTCTTATCGACTTTCAGTGCTTTGAAGTGCTTGTCGAGCAAGCTGTTAAATTGGTTTTCAATCTCACGCTTGTCGCGAGGAACTGGACCAACCGACTTCCATTCTTCGATAAAACCTTTGAGTTCATCAATGCCTTTCTTGGCTTTGAGTGGGTCGTATGCCTCGAGTTTCTTGAGGAGTTTTTCTTTTGCTTCAAAGTGAACGGCGTATTCCTTATCGCGATCGGAATTCTTCGATTTCAATCTTTCGAAGAAATGATTACAAGCAGCGCGGAATTCATTCCAAACACGGTCGCTTTCCGCTCTAGGAGCGAATCCGATGGTCTTCCATTCGCGTTGTAAACGCTTGAGTTCGTTTGCTGCATCTCTCCAATCGTCGCTGTCTTTGAGCGCTTCAGCTCTGGCGAGTAGTGCTTTCTTTTTGTCGAGATTCTCACGCTGCTCGCGCTTGAGATCTTTGTAGAATGCATTCTTAGTTCGGTTGAACTCGCGATTGATAGCGCTGTACTTTTCCCAGAGCTCATCATTGCCAGGGAGGTTGATGCGACCCAATTTCTTGAATGCATCACGAAGCTTATTCATCTCCTCAATGGCCTTCTGCCACTGGCGGTGCGTTTTAAGCCCGACCAACTTCATGTTGGCCATTTGCTCGACGTAATCGGCCTTTTTGTTCAAGCGCTCTTCACGTGAAGCTTTCAGGTCTTCGTAGTAAGCATGACGTTTGTCGTGAACCTGTTTTGTAGCCTCACTGAACTTGTCCCACATGGCGTCGCGCACATCGCGTTCCACCGGACCAATTTCCTTCCACGATTTGTGGAGGCGCTGAAGTTCAGCGAAGGTTTCTGGCGATACTTCCGATTCGGCCAATTTTTCAGCCTTGGCAATCAATTCCTCTTTTGCAGTTTGATTCTTCTTGAAATCGAGTTCGCGAAGTTCATTGCTGATGCGGAGGAAGTCGTAGAATTGATCTACGTGGAAGTGGTAGTTGTTATATAGGTCACGGCTCTCTGATCTTGGAACAGGCCCCGTGTTTCTCCAACGCTCCTGAAGTTCACGGAACGTCTTGTATTTCTCTTGAGCGGCACCTTCCGATTCTGGAATCGTTTTGATGGACTCAATGATATTCTGCTTGACTTGAAGGTTGAGTTGTAGCTCTTCCTCGAGTTTCTTTCTAAAGTTGCGTCTGCGATCACGGAACTCGCCATACACCTTGCGGAAACGGTTCCGATCGGGCTGATCGTAGTGGAAGTCAATTTCCACTCCACCAGCTTCAAGGAATTCCTCCTTCTTCTCATCGCGTTCTGCGTCGAGTCGCTTTAGGAGTGCAGAGCGAATCGCCTCGATATGCGTTCTCGCCTTGCGAATATCGTCTTGCTTCGCCCAGTGTTCTGCAGCGGTAAGCAGTTCTTCGTTTTTCTGATGGTCGTAATCGGGAAGTTCCTCGTGCTGATCTGCGTATTGATCGTCCTCCTCGTGTTCATCGGTATGAAGGTCGTCTTCATCGTCATGATCTTCGTGATCCTCCGACTTTGATTCGGTTTCTTCTGCTACGGGAGCTTCTTCAGATACAGGTTCAGCTGTGGCTTCTGCTGATTCCGCCGGAACTTCTTCTTTCTCTTCGGTTGAAGGAGTCTCTTCAACACGTTCGTCAACTCCTTCGTTTTGAGGAGTCTCGGGGGTCTGTTCCGACGAATCTCTTTTGATTTCGTCGTCTTTGTTTTCCAACATGGTTTAGTCTTGTATTCTACCTAGGCTGAAAAGATAGGGAATTGATAGGGATTTCGGAAGGTGAAACGATTCATCTCCGAAAGGATAACCTTGAGGAAATATCGTGACAGAATGAAGTGTTTATTCGCTCGGTTTACTCTGGTGATTCTCGATAAACTTGAAGAATAGATATTCTGTGGGTCTAATTTCCTTAGAACTTAGATAGAGCCCAATCTTCTCCCCATTCTTCAGAACCAAGTCAACACGATCTGCGTAACGGTATCTTTGAATCTCCAAATCTACGATGTCGTCATATGCATAACGCTTAGTTTGATGCCTAAGGTGATCCAAGTTGAAGTAGATGGTAAAAGGAATCTTCTCTGGTTCTAGTTCTTCGTAAGTCTTGGTATACTTAGGTCTTGGTGAATGATTGGGATGCTCGATGAACGAATTGATGTCGTAGAGTTGCGCTAACTTCCATCGCTGAGATCGCTTCAGAAATTCGTATCGTTCCAAAGGGGTTTGAAGCCTCAAGTAGAACTTCTTAAAAAGGACTCTACCAATTGCCCAATGAAGAAGGAAACTCACGGATACAAGCACTACGGAAAGGAATACCGAGGCTAAGCCATCGTTAATTCCTGAATAAACAAACTGGAGAAGCATACCCACAACGATAATGCTTGCCACCGCGCCGGGAACCACCTTAGTCCAATACCACAGCTTGTTCATGTACAACTGAACTTTGGGTTGGTCAGATTTGAAACGGTTGTACATCAGGGTGTGCGATCAATGGTGAGCAGAAGAAAGAAGTAGAGTTCATCCCAATGCTCAGTAGTGGGGTCAATCATCTTGCAAAGGGCATACCCTCGGGTGTCGAATTGCCATACGAAGTCTACAGGACCCCAGTTCAAAGTGCTATAGGCGGGGTGTTTATCGATGAAATCCTCAAAGACCGAGTAGAACTCAAATCCGGTAGGGGTATATCCCGCGTCGAGGTCGCAATTCACGGCTACCACGAAGTTCCCTTTCGGTGAAAGGTGTGGCTCTCCGTACATGAAAACGCTTTGTCCAGTGAGGTACTTCACTAATCCGAATCCACCGCCTTCATCCCAGCCCCAGCGAATGCGCATGACATCGATTTGTTCATATGAAGTATCTATCCTACTTGAAGGATACCAATTCCTTCCAGGGTGTGGAATCACGACGTTACCAACGCGCACTTGACGGTCCTGAACATCGATATCCAACCCTGGGTGTTGAGCAAAGAATCGATTTTGGAAGTTGGGATTGAGCGCATCTCGCTGAAACTTCAATCCATGATTCTCGAGTGTAGGCAGGGCAATTTCTGCAGGTACGAAGTTGAATCGCACAGCCAAATGGGGATTGAACTGAATCGTAGTATCCGTATATCCCAATCGAGCAATAGCTAGACTATCACTGGCATAAGTGTAGGTTTGTCCGAGACTGTTGAAAGTACAGCTCAGAAGTAGAAATCCGGCGAGGAGAAAGCGTGTCATTATTCAAACGTACGAAAGTTAGGCGTAGGGAAGTGGGGAGGTGCGTGACCCGTCTTGATTTTGGTTGCTGGATGAGTTAGTACGAAGCAATTGAGAAGAGTGAAGAAAAGCAGAATCATTTGATCGAGGGGGCTTCTGCCCGGGGCCGCTACCCGCGTCCCCGTCATCAAGTTAGACTTTGTTCTTCACCTAAGTCGTGTGGTAAACGGCTAAGTTTTTGAACCGCGAATTTCTGTTTGAGATTCGGACTTTCTATCCTGGAACGCGTAACTTCTTGCTGAGGGGGAGAGGGGAAGTCCCTAATGGTATATGCCCTTAATCTTCTGAGCTAGTTGTCCTTCTCAATAGGGCTGATTCAGACCTTCCCATACACCCATACACCCATACACCCATACACGTCTCCACGTAAATACTCATTCACCTATTCATCATCACCTTCCTCACAATAAAACTAACCGCAGTTACTGCTGCACAACCAAACAAGATAACGGCTCCATAAAGGGGTAAGAATACATAAGCAAGACCAGGAAATACATCGGACGATTCTTCCGCACTATAGGCTCCTAGAAAAGGCCAAGCAAAGGCGAATAGAATAATAAGACTTATGATCGTCCACAGGAAATATGGATGTTTTCTGAGAAATTTCTTGCTAACCGCTCTACTCAATAAGGCTACACAGATTATCAGCTGCGCTGCGAAAAAGAGGAGAGATATGGTGAGAAGGAGGTAGTACATGCTCTACCCTTCCCAAATCTTCCACGCTTCTTCCGCCTGCCAATGCAACATGTTCAACCCGTTAATGGCTCGCGCACCTGCTTGTTTCGCCACCTTGAGCAATACAGTTTCAGATGGATTGTAAATCAATTCAATTACGAAATGATGAGACTGGATGAGGTCCATGTGAAAGGGCAGGACGTCATCCTCGTTGGGGTACATGCCAATAGGAGTGGTGTTTACCAAAAGGTGAACGTTGTCGAGCACAGCGGAGTTCAATTGATCATAACTCAATTGTCCAGGTTTGGGAGCTCGACTCACAAACGCGAAGTGAATACCTCTGCGCTGAAAGGCGTGAGCCACTGCTTTGCTGGCACCACCTGTTCCAAAGATGAGTGCCTTTGTGTCACCCGGCTCTAGAAAGGGGAGAAGGCTCTTTTCAAAGCCAGTATGGTCGGTATTATGACCAATGAGTTTGCCGTCAGATCTACTAATCGTGTTCACGGCGCCAATCGCTTGGGCATCATGAGTCAGTTCATCCAAAAAGGGAATGATTGCTTCTTTGTACGGAATGGTAACATTCCATCCGTCGAAGTCCTCAGTGGCTAGTGATTCAAATTCAGAAATATCCTCGAGCTCACAATTGACGTACTCAGCCTCCATTTGAAGCTTCTCGAATTTCTCCGTGAAGTAGCCCTTCGAAAAGGAATGTGAAAGCGACTTGCCGATGAGCCCGAACTTGCGCATTAAGCAGACTTTTCTGTGTTACTTCTGCCGGCGATTTCCATCACGAAGATGAGTGCGAAACCTGCGATAGCCAAGCCAATGGCGCCCCAAATTTGTGGGTCGACAGCCACTTGATTAACCACCTCTCCGTTGAGAATCTCAGGTTGAGTGTACTTGCCGGGAAGAACAACTTTCTCCACAACGTTCACTATTTCTTCATTCTCTTCTCCAGCGTGCTTGATCATTACCTCGTCTACACGCTTCCAAGGCCAAATCTTGTTGAGTGATCCCAGAAGGAAGCCAGCCATCATAGCGATGGTGAGGTCGTGATACTTCGCGAACATGAACTTCAAGAGTCGAGAAAAAGCGAGAAGTCCAACAATCGCGCCTGCACCCACAATCGCAATGGTAGTGATGTCTCTGTCGGTTACAGCACCTAAGATTACTCCGTAGCTGCCGAGAAGAACCAATATGAACGAACCAGAAATCCCCGGAAGAATCATCGCGCAAATGGCCAATGCTCCGCTCATGAAGAGGTACCAAGCCTCGGTATTCGCTCCAGATGCAGGCAGGATAGTAACCGCATAAGCTACAGCCGTTCCAAGAATAAAGAAGCCCACGGCCGAACCGGTCCATTTCTTCACTTGCTTCCCCACAAAAAAGATACTCGCGAAGACCAAACCGAAGAAGAAGCTCCAGAGTAAAATTGGCTCCTCTGCTAATAACCATTCAATCCCATGAGCGAGGGAGACAATGGATATTCCGATGCCAGCAAACAAGGACACAAAGAACCATCCGTTAATATGGTTCCAGGCCGCACCAATTCCTTCTTTTCGAAGAATGCGCACCGCCTCCATATTGATTTGATTGATACTATTTATCAGCTCTTCGTAAATGCCAGTAATAAAGGCAATGGTTCCGCCTGAAACGCCAGGAACAACATCAGCCGCGCCCATGACTAGGCCTCTGAGGGTGATGCCGAGATATTGAATAGGAGTACGCAAGGGGTTTAGGGATTTTAGGGGTTTAGTGGGAGGAAACACTTGAACTGTTCTCTCTCAAACTGAGTGCAAGTTTATCATTTAATCTTTCCAAATGGAAAGGACGAGTAGTCAGAATATGGATAGCATGATCTGGGCTTTCTTAATCTCTTGCGCCACCTACATCCCTAAGCCCCTTACTTATACTTCTCAATCACCGCCATAATCTCCACATCATCCATCAAATGCGGGAAGTAGTTGATCACGGCTTCGCCAACAGTTGGGCTATTGGTAAGTCCATTCACCAGGATATCGAATGCTTGATCGCGCTCGTCGATGGTGAAGAGGTAGCCCGCCATAACCGCTGAAATCTCGTCGCTATTCGGGTTGAACTTGAGTCCCTCAGAAAGGGTTTCCATGGCTTGGTCGACCATGTCGAGATCCAAGAGCAACTCGGCATAATCGATGAAAATATCTGGCTCGTGGAAGCCCAATCGCAAGATGTCCTTGTAGCATTCCTCCGCTTCGAGGAGCATGCCTACCTTTTTGTATATATCCGCCGCAATTACGTAGTAGTCAGGGTTTTCTTTATCGAGTGCCAATGCCTTTTTGATTGCGTGAATGCTCTCGAAGTATCGCTCCTGATCGAGGTAAATCAAACTTAGCTCTAAGTAAGCTTCGTCTAGTTCTTCATCCAGTTGAACCGCATGCTTGAAGGCTCTGAGCGCTTCTTCTTGCTGATTCATTTGGCGATAACAGTTTCCGATTCGGTAGTAGCTGTAGCCAGTGGGCTCATCACTTTCGAAACTCTGCTGAAGGGTTTCAGCTGCTTCTTCAAAATGTCCCATTCGTTCCAGCACTCTCGCTTTCTCGTAATAAGCAGCGGTGAAGGAATCGTCCACCAACAGTGAATAATCCAAGGCCCAAACTGCTTTTTCGAAAGAGTTCATCTTCGAATGCGTGATTCCCAGGTGGTACCAAGCAATCTCGTTGTATGGGTTCTTGTTGATGTACTCCATGAAGAATTCTACGGCTTTATCACCGCTGTTCAACATATCGAAGCAAACAGCCACATTGTAAAGCAATAGCTCATCCTCGGGGAATTCATCAATAGCGAGCTTGAGAAACTTCAACGCTTCTTCATATCGGCCTAAGCTCTGGTATTCGGCGGCAATCATAGGATAGACATCCGTAATGCTCGCGTCGTTTTCAAGTACCGTTTTAAACATGCGGATGGCTTGCGAATGCATTCCTTGCTTAGAAGCGATGGTGCCACGGGCGATAAACATGTCTACGTTCGAAGGGTCCAAAGATTCAGCTCGATCTAGCTCACGCTCTGCCATATCAATCTTGTCCATTGCTACGAGGTACTGTGCTCGTTTCAATGGAAAAGTTGCAACATGTGGGTGTTGGCTTGATGCGATATCAATCGCGTGAAGGGCCTTTTCATATCGACCTGTTTCCAGGTAATATTCAGCGATGAATTCGAATTCCTCTACATCGAAGAACCGCACATCTTTTTCCTTCATCATTACTTCGAACCGCTCTATAAGATGTCCGGTGTCGGGCTGATCTGAATCAAACATGAATGAACTTTATTGAACCTATCTCAAGGTATCTTTTTCATGTGCTGCAAAGATACCATGCCTCAATCGATTTTCAACAGAGTAATCAACAGGCTTTCATGTACTGTTCGCTTTGCTTTAATTTGACCCTCACGAATTGAAATACCTTGGAAAACAAAGTTGATTTGCTGGCGAAAACGCTGGCTATACCTAATAAACGCGCAAATTCAATAATCCGTTTAATCGAAGAGGGAGCAACCCTTCCTTTTATGGCTCGCTATCGAAAAGAAGTGACCGGTGGAATGGATGAACTCGAGCTGGGACGATTTATCGATGAATGGACTCGCCTCGGAGAAGTGGAAAAGCGCAGAACGTCTATTCTGAAATCGATAGAGGATCAAGGCAAATTAACCGACGAGTTGCGAGCTCAAATCGAGTCAGCGTGGGACATGACGACCCTGGAAGACCTCTACCTTCCATACAAGTCGAAGCGAAAGACCAAAGCAGATACAGCTATTGAAAACGGTCTTCTCCCTCTAGCAAAGCAAATCATGGCGCAGCGATCCAGCGACTTGGAGGGGATGGTGCTGAGAAATACACCTTCGAGGATGTCGCCTGAAGATGCGCTAACAGGAGCAAAGCATATCATCGCCGAATGGGTAAATGAGCGAATCGCACTCAGAAAGCAACTGCGAAGAGTGATAGAGCGAGAAGGTCAACTCACTTCAAAACTGAAGCGAGGAGCCGATGCTTCCACCGAAGAGGCGCAAACCTATCGCGATTATCACGACCATAGCGAATCCGTACGTCGCGTTCCATCGCATAGATTTTTAGCCATGCGACGAGGTGAAAAGCAAGGCATCTTGTCCTTGAGCATTCAAGTGAATGTTACCAGCGTTGAATCTGCTATTGATAGATATGTAATTAAAGGGCACGGCGAGTGCGCTCAGGCAGTTATGGACGCCAGTATGGATGCCTGGAAGCGGTTGCTTTTGCCGAGTTTATCGACAGAAATCCTTAATGAGATAGGAGAAAAGGCACAGGAATCAGCCATCGATGTTTTTGCTGTGAATCTTGAACCGCTGTTACTTCAGCCACCTGTCGGACAGGTGCGTACTTTGGCCATCGACCCTGGCTTTAGAACGGGATGCAAAGTAGTCTGCCTCGATGAGCACGGAACGCTCCTTCACAATGAAACCATCTATCCTCATCCACCTCAAAAGGAATATGGCGAGGCGCAGAAGAAGCTCCGAACTTTAGTAGCCTCCTATAAAATGGACGCTATTGCCATTGGAAATGGGACAGCGGGACGTGAAACGGAGAACTTGGTCCGCTCGACAAGGTTCGACCGGGAGGTGAAAGTATATGTGGTCAATGAAGATGGAGCCAGTATTTACAGTGCATCCAAAATTGCACGTCAAGAGTTCCCGGATAAAGATGTGACCGTTCGAGGGGCGGTGAGTATTGGTCGCCGACTTCAAGATCCATTGGCGGAACTGGTGAAGATTGAACCGCAGCACATTGGCGTGGGACAGTATCAACACGACCTGGATCCAAATCGATTAAACGAGCGATTATCTCGCGTGGTAGAGAAATGTGTGAACCGAGTAGGGGTAGAGCTGAATTCGGCTTCAACGTCGCTTCTGGAGAATGTGGCCGGACTCGGACCTGCCTTAAGTCAGGCGATCGTTGAGTTCAGGAATGAAAAGGGCGGATTCACTAACCGCAAGCAGTTAAAAGATGTACCACGTCTCGGAGCCAAAGCATTCCAACAAGCTGCAGGTTTCTTAAGAGTAGCAGATTCAGATGAAGTACTCGATAATACCGGCGTTCACCCCGAGCGCTATGCCTTGGTGAAAACCATCGCGAAGTCAGTAAAGAAAACACCAGCTGAATTAGTTCGAAATCGTGAAGTAATTGAATCCATCGACTGGCCATCTTTTGCCAGTGAAGAAGTGGGCATCCCGACGCTTGAGGATATCAAGCAAGAACTTCTTCAGCCCGCTCGAGACCCCCGAGGAGAGGTGAAGGTTTTTGAGTTCGCTAAAATCAAGGGAATAGAGGAATTAAACGTTGGACAAGAGCTTCCAGGCATCGTTACTAACCTTACTGATTTTGGGGCTTTTGTTGATTTGGGAATTAAACAAAACGGTCTCATTCACATATCTAGATTAAAAGACGGCTATGTGAGTCATCCTAGTGAAATTCTTCAAGTTCAAAACCATGTTTCCGTGCGTGTAGAGGAAGTGGATGTGCAGCGCAATCGAATCGGATTGAGATTAATTGAAGTCTTATGAGTCTTTCTCCTTTGGGTTTTCGAAATTTGAAGCATTAAATCCGACTACAAGATGACGTTGATAAAATCCATTTCAGGTATTAGAGGAACCATTGGCGGTCAGCCAGGAGATGCTCTAACCCCAGTAGATGCAGTTCAATTTGCTGCAGCTTACGGCACATGGTTGAAGAATAGAAATGCATCATCCGACCATTTGAAAGTGGTGATTGGCCGCGATGCGCGTCCGAGTGGCGAAATGATTTCAAACTTGGTAGGTTCAACCTTGCTCGGTTTGGGAATTGATGTGGTGGATGTCGGATTGAGCACTACACCCACTGTAGAAATGATGGTTCCTGAGTTTGGAGCGGATGGAGGTATCATTCTTACTGCTTCCCACAACCCTATCAATTGGAATGCACTCAAGCTCTTGAATGAAAAGGGCGAATTCGTCAATGCACAAGATGGAGCAGATATCCTAGCCATCGCAGAAGCGGGAAATATGGATTTTGCTGAAGTTGAAAAACTTGGTGCCTACTCAACCTACGAGCATGCCATTGCGGATCATATCAAGATGATTCTCGCATTGGAAGAGGTGGATGTACACGCCATAAAAGCGGCCAATTTTAAAGTGGCTATTGATGCAGTGAACAGCACTGGAGGTATTTCAATCCCGCCTTTATTGAAGGCTTTAGGGGTAAATGATATTGTTGAACTCTACTGTGAGCCTACAGGTATCTTCCCTCATAATCCAGAGCCATTGGCGAAGCACTTAGGCGATATCATGAAGGCCGTTCCAGAATCAGGAGCGGATTTCGGAGTAGTGGTAGATCCCGATGTTGATCGCCTGGCTTTGATTTCAGAAGATGGAACCATGTTCGGTGAAGAGTACACTTTGGTGGCTGTCGCAGATTACTTGCTCAGCAAAGAACGTGGTCACGCGGTGAGCAACTTGAGCTCTTCACGTGCGCTACGAGATATTGCAGAGAAGCACGATTCAACCTATTCAGCATCAGCTGTTGGCGAGGTTAACGTGGTTACGGAGATGAAAGACAAACAAGCCGTTATTGGAGGCGAAGGCAACGGAGGTATCATCTTCCCTAAACTTCACTACGGTCGCGATAGTCTTGTAGGAATTGCATTATTCCTGACTCATCTGGCTAATAAAAAGATGAAGGTATCAGAGCTTCGAGCATCGTATCCAGATTATTTCATGGCAAAGGAGAAGATTCAACTTACTCCAGATTTGGACGTCGATGCCATTCTTGCAAAAGCGGCTGAAACCTACTCCAATGAGGATGTAAGCACTATCGACGGTGTTAAAATCAACTTTGAGAAGAGTTGGGTTCACCTTAGAAAATCCAATACGGAACCTATCATCCGTGTATACACTGAAGCACCTACTCAAGATGACGCCAATGCTCTGGCACAGCGCTTCATCGATGAGTTATCCGCTTTTGCAAAAGCTTAATTCGAGTCGTCTCCAAAGTAAGCTTCGTATCTTTCCGCCCTAATTCGCACAGCATGAGTACTACTTCTACTTTGTCTCAATTGGAATCTGTATTTGCTCCGTACAGAGAGAATATCCTTGGTATCAACGAAACTATCGATACTCCGTTCGGTCGCAAGCCACTAGTTTATGCCGATTGGATTGCCAGTGGCAGAATGTACGGTCCGATTGAAGACAAGATGCGCGAGATGGGGTCGTTTGTGGCGAATACGCACACGGAGACTTCCTATACGGGCTCGTCTATGACGAATGCCTACGCTAAGGCTAGGAAGATCATTAAGGACCATGTGAACGCAAGTGATGAGGATGTGCTCATGACCGTAGGTACGGGTATGACAGGGGCCATGCTTAAGTTTCAGCGTATCCTCGGACTCTTCGTCAACGAGAAGTATGAAGGACGAGTTAATCTCACCGAAGATGAACGTCCTGTTGTGTTCGTGACGCACATGGAGCACCATTCTAACCAGATTTCATGGTACGAAACCATTGCAGATACAATTGTGGTGCCGAGCAATGAAGAGGGGTTGGTTTGTATGGAGACTTGGAAGAAAACCCTAGCAGAGCATGCCCATCGCAAATGGAAAATTGCTGCCATTACTGGGGCTTCGAACGTTACAGGTATTACCACGCCATATCATGAGATTGCCAAGTTGATGCACCAAAACGACGGATGGTGCTTCGTTGATTTCGCTTGCAGTGCTCCCTATGTGAAAATGGATATGCATCCTGCTGATCCAGAAGAGCGTTTAGATGCAATCTTCTTCTCACCACACAAGTTCTTAGGGGGGCCAGGCTCTGCAGGCGTAGCCATCTTCCATAAATCACTCTACAAGAATAAGCGTCCGGACCACCCAGGTGGAGGAACTGTCCTTTACACTAACCCATGGGGAGGCCGACTTTACATCGAAGATATTGAAGCGCGTGAAGATGGTGGAACACCTGGCTTCTTGCAAACCATTCGCATCGCCTTGTCGATTGAGTTGAAGGAGCAAATGGGCATGGATAACATCCATCGACGCGAAGAGGAAATGGTAGAATACGTGATGAACCGATTGGGAAATCACGAAGGCATTCATATTCTGGCTCCCAAATGTGAGAAGAGATTAGGAGCAATTTCGCTGAACGTTGAAGGTTTGCACTACAACCTCGGTGTTCGTCTGTTGAACGATCACTTCGGAGTTCAAGTTCGTGGAGGCTGTAGTTGTGCAGGAACCTATGGACACCAATTGATGGAAATTTCTCGCGATGTTTCTGATATCATCAAGGAGCAAATCGAGCACGGTGATATCACTAACCGCCCTGGCTGGATTCGCGTTTCATTGCACCCTTGCATGTCGAATCAAGATTTAGAGTACATCTGTACAGCCATCGAAGAAGTGACGCGTAATCATGAGGATTGGGGTAAAGAGTATGAGTACGACTCTTCACACAACGAATTTGTTCACAAGAACTACAAGTACGACGTTCAAGATCGCGTGAATAACTGGTTCAACTTCTGATGAATACGAACACGGTCTATCTTGATAATGCGGCTACGTCGCCCATTGCCCCCGAGGTGAAGGAAGCCATGGTGAAGGCCATGGATGTATTCGGGAACCCCTCGTCCACCCATGGATATGGCCGTGAGTCTCGTATTCTTATTGAGCAAGCCCGAAAGAACATCGCCAAAGAGCTCAACTGTGAACCCGGTGAGATCTTCTTCACATCAGGAGGAACAGAAGCCGATAATTTGGCCATCCAGTCTTCCGTTCGAGATCTTGGAGTTACGCGTATCATCTCAGCTCCGACCGAGCATCATGCGGTTCTTTATCCCGCCGAGCACCTTGAGCGTCAATCGAATGTGAAGTTGGAACTCCTCAGTGTGAATGAGCACGGAGATATCAACTTGGATGAATTGGAGAAATTACTTTCTAGTTCAGATGAGAAGACGCTTGTTTCTCTCATGCACGGCAATAACGAAATCGGGAATCTGCTTGATCTTGATGAGGTGGCCAAGTTGTGCAAGCAGTATGGAGCACTGTTTCATAGCGATACCGTTCAAACCATCGGTCATTTTAAGATTGACTTGAAAGATACCCCTCTTGACTTTGCGACGTGTTCAGCACATAAATTCCATGGTCCGAAGGGAGTAGGATTTCTATTCGCGAGAGGCGGAGTAAAGATTCAACCTCAAATCTTTGGAGGTGGCCAAGAACGCAATATGCGTTCAGGAACTGAGAACATCATTGGAATTGCAGGACTTGATGCTGCGTTCAAACTCATTTGTTCCGATCGAGAGGAGGAAGAAAAGCGATTGAACAACCTGAAAGGCTGGATGATTGAAGAGCTTAAGGCGAATCGTCCAGATATTCTGTTTAATGGTCGCTCTGGAGACATTGGTAAGAGTCTTTATACCGTTTTGAGCATCGCTTTGCCTAGCGATGGAAAGAATGACATGCTGCTTTTTCAGTTTGATATGAAAGGCATCGCTTTATCGGGAGGAAGTGCTTGTAATTCTGGAGCGCAAAAAGGTTCTCATGTGATTGAGTCCATTCGTCCGGACTTGCCTACCCAGAATATAAGAATCTCCACCGGGCGGTACACCACCACAGCGGAGATTGATAATTTTCTACAAGCTTTTAAGGAGCTGTCTAAGGGTTGAAAACGAATATATCGTCAACGCCATCTGGTGAATTGACAGTGCAATTCAAGTCTTTCAACTTTCCATCTGCAACATCGTAAACAACGCCGTGGATATAAGGGTATTCACCTTGTTTCCACATGTCCTGCACGAAGGAGATACGAGCCATATTACTCACTTGCTCCTGTACGTTAAACTCAACCATCTTGTTGAACTTGGTGGTCTCATCGGTCCCATCGAGCTCCGAACGGTGCAAGCGATATACATCCTTAATATGGTTCACCCATCCGTCGATGTATCCGTAGCTGTTCTTGCTGATTGCAGCAGCAACTCCACCACAGCCATAATGTCCACATACTACAATGTGCTTAACCTTTAGGACAGTTACTGCATAGAAAGCTACAGACATCAAATTCACATCAGAATGCACTACTACATTGGCAATGTTCCTGTGAACGAAGATGGATCCTGGAGGTGTGTTGGTAAGTTGAGTGGCTGGAACTCGGCTGTCTGCACAACCAATCCAGAGATATTCAGGAGATTGACCTTTCCCTAGGGATTCGAACAAATCGGGATGTTCAGCATTCATCTGATCGACAAATGCCTGATTACCTTCGAAAAGGCGCTTTATACTTTCTGGCATCTTGTGTGGTTTTACGCTAAGATAAGCGACAGGTCGCTATCAGAGGGGAGATTATGGGATAATTGTAACAAACCCAGCTTTCTCGCCATCTTCGGAAAAGAACTTCCAAACGTAGGTGTCTTGTTTTAATGTGCCGTTCTCAAACCGACCATTCCAGAATTCGCTAAATGGCTTGTCTGTGCTAAAAACCCGTTGCCCCCAGCGGTTATAGATTTCGAACCTGGTAAACAGCAAACAGGTATTTCCTTTGAGCAACAGAACGTCGTTAATGCCATCGCCATTCGGTGAGAATGCATTTGGGATATATACTCGGTTATCGATTCGAGTGACATCGAGCGTGAAGGTGTATTCAAAGCGGGAGTTACAAACTGTATCGATAATGGAGAGCTTGATTACCTGACTTCCAGAGTAAGGGACCTTTGTATTCGGGAACTTGGCCCATTCAACAGTTCCATCTTCCCATTCCCATCGATATTGATAATAACTAGAGTCGTTTAGATACCAAACGTCGATCTTACCATTGTCGCAGTCCGAAGGAGTTACATTTACAATCGGAGGTGGAATATCCGTTACAAAATTGACCAACTTGGAAAGGGTGTCCACCTTATCGCAAACAGTATCCAAGGCGTAAAGCGTTACGGCATATTGACCTTCTACAGGGTAGGAGTACTGCACATCTGTGGTGGTGATCTGATCACCATTGCCCATGTCCCAGAGGTAATTAGTCGCACGTCGACTTCGATTCGTGATATACACCGTCCTTGTGGCATCGCACGTCGTGAAGTCGAGGTCGAAATCAGCTTCAGGGTCAATGCCTTGAGTGTGTTCAATCTGCAAATAGGCCGTATCGGAAATGTCACAAATCGTATCAATGGCAATGAGCACCACGTCGTAGGTTCCGAAATTGGTGTACGAAGTTGATGGCTCCTCCAATGATGAGCTTTGACCGTTACCGAAGTCCCATTGGTACACATTTGCGTTTCTCGAACCATTTGAGAACTGCACATTTAACGTGTTACAAACAGTGTCTACATCGGCATCATAGTCGATTGACGCGGCTGCCTCAATAGAAACCTCAAAGTTGAACTTTACATTGCCCAGGTTGCAGTTGCCACTGTTGTTCGTGGTGCTGTAGGCCCCAGAAGTAACTGGAAAACTATTGCTGCCGCCACAACCAGCGCACACTGCTTGGTAAATCTCGCCCTCAGGAGAGAATCGGCTCGTTCCTCCATCTACATGCTCATTTACGCTGCCTCCGAAGTACGTTGCGTAGTTTAGTGCAGTGGCATTGGCTGCAATTTGCATGAAGTAGAAATCACTGCCATCAGTTGTTTTCTGAACGGCATCTGAAGAGATGGGTAATCCTCGAACGTTCCCTCCTAAGTAGTTACTTTGATTGTTCACTGCACCTCCCCAACCACTGATCAAGATGTTCAAGCATTCATCGACATTAAAAGCTGTTGGCACGAGGTTGACACCTCCGCTTGAGGTACTTCCGAAGGCAGTCGACCAGATAGATCGAGTTAAGTCGTTCGAGAATTTGTGAACGAATTGACGTGGAGATCCAGAGCCCCACACATTGGCTGTTCTAGGATAGTTGCCTTGCGATTGCCCGAAGACATACACTGCATTGTTCTTATCTGTATCGATTAGGAAGCTCTGGTCGTATGCCGCTGTACCCAAGTAAGTTGCCCCGGATAAAGCGCCGCCGCTAGTGAACCGAGCGATAAAGCCATCCGTATTATTGCTGTAAGAGTCATTTGCACCGTTGGTCATCCCCGGAAGGTTGGCACTTAAGGTACCTCCGGTGATGAAGACAAAGCCATTGCTCGCTACTTTGATTCCGTACCCTTGATCATCTACTGATCCACCGTAAAGCGTACTCCAGATGAAGCTCGTAGCATTTGGATTGAGCTTAGTCACCCCGGCATCACAAGCCCCGGCGTTTCCTCCAACTCCTGAATTTACCAATGGGTAATCCGTGCTAAAAGTGGTGGTTACCACGTATATATTGTCGCTGTCATCCACAACAACTTCACCACGCGCACCGTCGCCGTAATTTCTCTGTATTGAAGAGTTAATCGCATCTCTACCGCTACCGCCGATGTAAGTCGCTCCCACCAAATTTTGTCCATTCGGAGAGAATACCGCGATAAACGCATCAGTTCCGTTCGGAAAGTCGTACGACCCTTGAACTCCTTTGAAGGGGTTAGTAGATGGGCCACCACCAAAGCTGGTGTCAGCACCGTTCACGGGCATGGGTAAATCATCTGAGCCGGTAGCACCGTATACAATTAACTGACCTTGGCTGTTTACCACCATCGAGTGTGGTTGGTCCGATTCTGCACCACCATAGTAGGTGGCGTAGAGTAAGCTCTTTCCGTCGGCTGAGTATTTTGAAATCGTTGCGTCGATGTACTGATCATTGGGATTCGGACCTGGATTATACGTGGGGTCGAATACACCTGCAGAGGTTGGATATCCAGAACTAAAGCAAATTCCCCCTCCGTACAATCCACCGTTCAAATCGAATGTTGCGGTGAAACCCCAGTTATCGCTCGTTGAGCCAGAGAACGTCGCAAAAACGATGGTTGGATCAATGATGAGGTCGACAGATTCGTCGTAAGCACCCAGGGCAAAACTGGCTACCCCATTTTCAAGTTGAAAATCCACATCCACGTATTCTTTTCTTCCATTGATGAGTTGGTAGGCGATAGGATGCCATTCCACAATGTCACCAAATGGTGCAGGGTAGTGAAGTTCACCTTCAATAATCTCCATCTCAGTTCCCTCTACGCTCCATTGAATGCTCTCCGGGTTTCCTCCTGGGTGAACTACGAAGTCGTACTTGAAATTATCATCTTGCGAATAATGCCTTGCATCGATGTTTGGGTAGAAGTCGAGATAACTCACCGCTCCGAAAAGCTTTATATCACTCGCCCATTTAGACGGGTCGTTTCCGCGGAAATAGTTTCGGTAGAAGGGCTTTTCAAATTGAGTAGAGGTGGCCGCATTTCTGTTGGAGCCGAGGTAGTTTACTCGGTAGTTGATACGCTGCATGTCAACGTACTTCACGATTTCATGCGTATGGCCTTCCAGCTCATCGTGATGGTGAATGCCTTCAACCTGCTCTGGATTGAAGACTGTTACCGTATATCCACCATCTTCAAAAAAGACTGCACCGCTTCTGAGCTCTAATCGGAAATCAAAATCGCCTTCCCATTGCCCTTCATTCGCTTCAAAAAGGGCATACGGACTCAATCTGTCTTCTTCAATTTGAGCAGTAATGAGTTGGGATGTCAGAAAGAGCATTCCAAGAAAAAGCGACGCGTAGCTCTTGTGCATATATCTAAGATACGATGGATTCTGTGTTTCGTTGCTTCTCAAACAACGACCGTACCACCTTTTTACGTATCAGACGACCCTCACTGCGTGAATGAAAACTCGTTCGCCTTTATTCTTACCTAAAGCGAAGAGAAAGTCGGTTTCACTCTCTCCAACCTTGAGCTTCTTTCTAATTTGCTCGGGCCTCTCATGGTAATAACGCGATATTATACTCAAACGTTGAGGTAAGTCCTTCAATTTGTAGGGTTTGTCTTTTTGAGTGATTCGGAAAACACGACCTGGATAGTTCTCCTTCAGGGTATCTGAAAAGTAGACATGGGCCTGTGGATATGGTCGACTTAGTTCATTTTCTGCTGCCCATGCATCACTTAGTTCGGCCTTGACTAGAGCGGATGAAGGGTCATAGATATATTCTCCGAAAGTCCGATTTAATTCTCGGCTATCAGCTTCACTCGAATAACTCCACGGTCGATCTGGATTGAGTTCGATGGCTTCAATTTGAACTCGACCTTCGAACTTCGGCTCGGCAATGACCAATACTTCCTTCACTTCATTATTTACAGCTACTACTTCTATTCGCATCACATTGGATAACTCCCTCTGAATAGCCGTTAAGTCGAATAGTGGAGAGAGCTTAACGATGATTCGCTTAGACTTTTCCAATAGCGCACTCCACATTCCTGTGAGATCGGGCGACATGCGATGAAGCGCAACTGTTTTGGAGCCATCGTCTGAACGCCGCGAAGGATCGAGATAGATAGTGCCTTCAAATGGAGACAAGGCGTCTAAGTATGATTCTGCATCACCTTGATGCGTCTCAACGTCTATATGCAGCCGAGTAAGATTGTATTGTGTAATGGCTAGTAGTTCTGAGTTGGGTTCGACCAACTTGCATCGTTGTCCATTCGAGCTCATTTGCCATAAGTCGACTCCACTTCCACCTGTTAGGTCGAGTAAGTCGCCAATCACCCATTTCGACTTGTGCTGGGCCGTGAGTGTGCTACTGCTCTGGGATAAATTTCCTTCAGGAGGGAGGATGAGATCGAAGCGGTTGTACCACTCTGGAATCTTTGTTCTGAGGCGGTTTCTGCTCTTCAACTGCTCCAGTAGCCACAGGAGTTTCTCTCGTTCAAGGTCGCTTCTAGAGAGCAATACATCCGCCGGATTGTCGTGCTGATGCTTTTCAAAAAACTCGCGTATCTCACTTTCAGAATAGGGGAGTGATATCATGCGTTTTTACTCAGCGTCTGTATGAATTTGATATTGACGTTGAACTCTTTGGCAACGATTCGAAGTATGGAGTAAAGCGGCACAGCTACTACCATTCCTGCAATTCCCGCAACTGTACCCGCGATGGAGATCACAATGAAAATCTCAAGCGGATGGGCATTGATGCTGTTGGAGAAAATGATGGGTTGTGAGATGATGTTGTCAATCAATTGTACCACGACAAATACGGTGAGCAGTAATCCTGCGGTAAGCGCAAAATTGTCCATTTCAGGATTCATAGCGAGCTCTTGTCCGAGGCCTAAGATGATACCGAATCCACCGCCAATCAATGGACCGATATAAGGGATTACATTCATCATTGCAGCAAATAGGGCAATGATCAAAACATTATCGAATCCTGCGATATTCAGTCCGATGTACACCATTAAAAAGATTGAAACCACTTGAATGGTCAAGCCTAAGATGTAACGTGACAGTGTCTTTTTAACCTTCGGAACCACATGTCTTATTTGCTCCGTGTACTTATCGCTGATGAAATTGTCAATAGCTGTATCTGCTAAGCGCTCTTCTTTCAGGAAGAAGAATAGGATGAAGATGATACTAAAGATGGCAATACTGATGGAGCCAAGTCCTCCAACCAATGTTCCGAATGTCGAAGTGATGGTTCTTGAATTGACCTTGTCTTTCA
Organism: Flavobacteriia bacterium; assembly: GCA_013373425.1. Taxonomy (GTDB): domain Bacteria; phylum Bacteroidota; class Bacteroidia; order Flavobacteriales; family Schleiferiaceae; genus Phaeocystidibacter. Next base: position 75,940 of record JABXHW010000014.1, on the reverse strand, counting down.
CCCATGCCTCTGCGTCGAATTCCGCCACTTCTGAAGCGATATTCCATTCGGATAGGATTCCTTGTGCAGATTCGAAGTTGTTTTCTATTTGAGTGAAGAGCTGATTGTAATTAATCTTCTCAAGTACTCGCATTTCACTGTTAAACGCCGGACCGATTAAGCTTAAAGCTCCTCCAATTACGGCGAGAAACGCAGCTATCGTTAGCGCTGAGCAGACCCACAATGGAATTTGCTTTTTACCAATTGGGATTTTGCGGAGTAGTCGAATGACTGGTTTTCCCAGGAAAGTGAGGATACCAGCAATGATCAAGTAGACAATCATCGCTCGAACTGTGTAAAGCAAGTAGCCCAATAGGCTCAAGCCAATAAACCAGCCTATGAGTTGGAGGGCGTTTTTCGTGAAGCTATTCATTTGGAACATATACCGATCCGTTAAATGCGTATGATATGAGGTTCGCGCCCATCTGAAGCGCTTTTTGTCTGATTTCCACTGGGTCGTTGTGCACTTCAGGGTCTTCCCATCCATCTCCTAAGTCTGCCTCAAATGTGTAGAATACGGCTAGCCTCCCATCGAGGAAGATTCCAAAAGCTTGTGGACTATTCCCATCGTGCTCATGGATTTTGGGAAGGCCGTCAGGAAGAGCATAAGGTGCTTCGAAAATCGGATGATTGGCTCCGATTTCTACCAGATCTGCATCGTTAAATAAATTCTGAAGTTGCGGACGGATGTATGGATCCATGCCATAATTATCATCAATATGAAGGAAGCCACCCGCTCTTAACCAGCGTTTTATGTTCTCTTTTTCTTCCGTATTCCATTCCACATTCCCATGTCCGGTCATGTGAACGAAGGGATAATTTAGAAGCTCAGGAGATCCCGCCTCAACGATTTCATATCGCGGTGAAATATCCATTTCCAATTCTCTATTGCAGAATTCTACAAGGTTTGAGAGTGATGAGGGGTTACCATACCAGTCGCCTCCACCTCTGTATTTCATCACCGCAACTTGATAAGTCGATGGAGTGAAAGAGGAGCAAACAAGGATAATCAGAAGTGCGTTTATCAGGGAGAAAACTCGTCGATGCATACTTCAAATGTAAGGTTATCGCTAATGAAAGCAACGGATAAGTTAGGTAAGTATTTACTGTCATTCACTCATTGAGGCAACTTTGAGAAGTCAATACTCGTACTTTAGACTAAACTAAAATGCCCCATCGTGAAGAAACTATTACACACGGTATTCTTCTTCTCTCTCACTACCCTAATCTATGCACAATGCATAGAATCATTCCCATATACTCAGGACTTTTCAGACCCTGGCTTTGTGATTCCAGCGACGGATCCAAATCCAGGAACGATTCCTTCATGCTATTCGAGAACGCACACGACGTTCTTCTATTGGCGACCTGAGACTGGACCAACATCGTCCTTCAATACGGGGCCATTAACGGACCATACCACTGGAAGTGGGAAGTACCTTGTATTGGAAGCTGAGTTTGGGGGGACAAATCTCAATACAAGTTTTACAACGCCATATATTGATTTAGCGGGCACAACTTCACCCGAGCTCAGATTCTGGCGACACATGTTTGGTTTTCAGATTGCTGCCATGCAGGTTCAAATTCAAAGAATCAATCAAACGAACTGGGTGAGTGTTGGAAGTTACTCATCAACCCAAACCACGCAAACAGATCCTTGGACAGAAGCGATTGCTTCATTGTCATCCTATGCCGGTGATACAGTACGATTCCGATTTGTAGGTAATAGAACTACCACTTTTGGCACATTGATTCAAGCCGCTATTGACGATATCACTGTAACTGAAGCCACTACTTGTGCCCGACCTAACAGTTTTGCCGTACAAACAAGAACCCAAAATTCGGTTACTCTAGGCTGGCAGACCACCAACACTTCTCCTTCAGCAGAGATTAGGTACGTAGATGTTTCTCAACCTATTAGCTCGGCTACTGTTCTTCAAGCCGGAACCAACAATCCGTTTACAGTTACTGGATTGAGTACAGGAACAACCTATTATTTCTGGGTGCGCGATAGCTGTACCAATGGAGATTACAGTCCATGGCTCGGTCCAATCTCGGCTACGACTCTATGTGGAACACTAACGGCACCTTGGAGTGAAGGGTTTGAAGGGCCAGACTTTGGTTTACAGACCACTTTTAATGGAACAGGGAGTATCAACGACTGTTGGATTCGAAACCCGAGTGGAGCTGCATACACGTGGATTCCTGCTCCAAAGCTCTTTACGTCAGCAGCGTCAGGTCCAACTTCAGCCAATACAGGTACCAAATGGATGCAGGCTGATCGTGTACAGTTCTCTACGAATAACGGGTCCATTTTCAGATCGCCGCGTATTGATGTTTCTGCGCTAACCAATCCGGAATTGAGTTTCTGGGTGTACTTGTACGGAGCAAATATTGATCGTCTTGAAGTAGACGTGCAAGACGCCATCAACGGAGGGGGTTGGTCTAATGTACTCACCTTAAATGGACAAATTCAAAGCTCTCAAACACAGGCTTGGGAAGAGCAGGTAATCTCACTTTCCTCTTTCACCAACACCGATGTTTTTGTTCGATTTAGAGCCTTTCACAACGGAAATTCATTCAACAGTATCATCGCAATCGATGATGTCCAAATTGATGAGGCTCCACCTTGCCCTAGACCTAACCCTTTCAATTTGATCGCAACCACTTCTACGAGTGCAACCTTTGGATTCACTAGTGGTGGTACGGCTCCTTGGCAAATTGAATATGGAGCTCCAGGCTTTGTTCAAGGCACAGGAACAGTGGTAACGGTGAATTCAAATCCAGCCACGATTTCTGGTCTTACCCCACAAACTTCTTATCAAGCATATATTCGTGATACTTGTGGCGCATTGGGTGTGAGTAACTGGACGGGCCCAATATCATTTACAACCGACTGTTCACCACTGTCGGCGCCATTTGTGGAGAACTTCGACGGATCTACTTGGGTGGGGGCAACCGTCTTCGCTACTCAAGGAACCATAGACCCTTGTTGGTCGGCTTCCGATGATGTCGTTCATATGTTCTGGACTCCATCGCCTCCTGCATTTATCAGCAATACGACAGGCCCGGATGGTGACCATACCACTGGAGTAGGAGATTACGCATTTGTAGATGCAGGCTTTTTCGCGAACAGTCAGGATACAGCCATTCTTGAGAGTCCATTGATCGACGTATCCAGCTTGACAACACCAGAATTGACGTTCTGGTACCACATGTTTGGGGCGAATATTTCAGAGCTTAAAGTATATGTGTTCGATGGTACGAGTTGGTCGCAAGAGTTCATAGTTACGGGGCAGCAGCAGAGTTCTAAACTAGACGCATGGGATGAAGCGGTTGTAAACCTTTCTGCTTACGCGAGTCAAACCATCAAATTGAGGTTTGTCGGAAAGCGAAACTCCAATACAGGAAACAACTGTCGCATTGCTATTGATGATGTCGACATTCACGAACAACCACTTTGCCCGAAGCCAACACAGGTTTCGCTAGGTGGTGTTACTATCAATTCTCTCGACCTTTCATGGAATACTACTGGCGGTAGCGCTTGGATTATAGAATATGGTCCTGCGGGATTCCAGCCGGGTTCAGGTACTACGGTGAATGCAACGGCTTCACCATTTACCATTACCGGTCTTTCGCCAGCGACATTGTACGACGTGTACATCTATAATGATTGTGCACCGAACGATACGAGTGATGCGGTTGGTCCAGTGACGAAAGCTACAGGTTGTGGTGTGGTTTCAGCTCCATTCTTTGAGTCGTTCGATGGACCAGGCTGGCAAATTCCAACGAATTTCACGGACCCAGGAACCATTGAGCCTTGCTGGGCGAGAACCGATACTACCGGATACGCTTGGAAGGTGGATAACAAAGATGGCTTCCCGATTAACTCCGGTCCAGATAGAGATCACACTACCGGAACAGGCAAGTTCATGCAAGCCGACAGATTAGGAGGAGTGAATACTTCTACCATCTTGCGCACGCCGCGTATTGATCTATCTCCTTTGGACACTCCTCGATTGAGCTTCTGGTATCATATGTATGGTACGGGAATCACTTCTCTCCAAGTTCAGGTAAGAGGTAGTGGTCCGAACTGGACAACCGTGGCTACGATTAATGGTCAGCAGCAAACTTCTGCGAGTGCGCCTTGGCTAGAACGTGTTGTTGATTTGAATGGCTTCATCAATCAAAGCGTATTCGTTCGTTTCACAGCAACAAGAACGGCTACCGGCTTCGATTCTGAATTGGCAATAGACGACATCAGAATTGATGAGAAACCGAATTGTCCGGCGCCTACCAATGTGAGCGCACGAGGTGTGTCCGATGATGCGGTGGAAGTGAGCTGGACTTCATCAGCAGCATTCTCAATTATTGAATACGGTCCAGTTGGTTTTACTCCAGGATCAGGAACTTCTATAGTAGTTCAGAACAATCCGTACATCGTTACTGGACTTAGCACAAATACGGCGTACGACTTTTACGTGAGCGATTCTTGTGCAAATGGAGGTGTCTCATGGGGGAACGGACCTGCAATTGGTGTTACTTATCCGTGTGCGGGCGCCTGCTTGTACGAGCTTACACTACAAGATCAAAACAGCGATGGCTGGGCATTGGTTCCAGGCAACGTCAACTACCACTGGGTAGATGTCATTATTGATGGCGTTACACGTTCTTACACTATTCGCAACGGCGGTCTGGAAGTTTATGACATTCCAGTATGTGACAGCTCGAGCGTAGAATTGCGTTTCAGGGACGCCGGTTTTAACTCGATTCAATGCGGTATTGAGTTCCGTGACCCTTCAGGTACAGTGCTATACGACAGAAACTTTGGAATCAGCAACTTAGCGAGTGGTTCCTTGTTCAATACTACAGGGGCATGTAGCCCGACGTGTGATGATCCAGTAGGATTGACCATTCAGAATGTTACTCCTTCATCCGCCGATGCGTTCTGGAGCTCAATTTCAGGATCTACTAATATTGCCATCGGTGCACAAGGTTTCACACCGGGTACGCCGACACAATTCGGATTGACTACAGGAACAACGTCATTCACCAACTTGACGCCTAGTACGACTTACGACGTATACATTCAAGATACATGTGCCAATGGCTTGTTGAGCAATTGGGTTGGGCCTGTGGCCTTTACAACGCCAAACTGTGCGATCCCTGTTGCTTCATTTACAAGCTCTACAACGGGTTTAGACGGTTCCTTCGATGGGTCAGGTTCTAGTGCCAATACCGCCACCTGGTCTTGGGACTTTGGAGATGGCAGCATTGGAGGTTCAGCAAGTACTTCTCATACCTATGGCTCAGCTGGAATCTATACAGTGACATTGATCGCAGCGAATGCCTGCGGAGATACAGATACTGCTACTCAGCAAGTAGTGATTTGTGGTTCACCAACCGCAGGATTCACATTTAATACTTCTGGTTTAAGTGTAGACTTTGATGGATCTACTTCATCTGGAATTGGTTTCAGCTACCAGTGGGATTATGGCGATGGTAACAACGGAACAGGCGTGAATCCAACGCATGCGTATGCTGCTCCTGGTACTTACACCGTACTACTAACTGCGACCGATACATGTGGAAGTGTAGATACCATTTCACAGACCATAACTGTATGCTCTGCACCAGTACCTAGCTTCACCTACACCGTGACCGGAAGCACTGTGAACTTCGATGCAAGTGCCAGTACAAACGCTGTTCAATTCGCATGGGAATTTGGTGATGGAAATAGCGGCACGGGTGTAACTACTTCGAATACATATGGTGTTTCTCAGAACTATTCTGTGATTCTTTATGCGATTAATGCATGTGGAGACACGGTTTCGGATACCCAAACGGTTGCTTTGTGTACAGATCCTGTCGCCGATTGGACGTACACAATCATCTCATCAGGTGGTAATGGTATGCTCGTTCAGTTTGATGCTACTGCTAGTGTCGGAAACAGTTACTTCTGGACCTTTGGAGATGGCAACTCGGCAACGGGAACAAACTTCCCAACGCACACGTATCAAACTCCAGGCTTGTTCTATCGGGTTACGTTGATTGTCGGAAACTCCTGTGGTGATACGGATACATTGTCCTACAAATTAAGCTCCATTGGAATTGAGGAATCTGAGTTTGATGATGTTGTGATTTATCCGAATCCGACTTCCGCCGATTTATTCATTCAAGGAGAAAATGCGAGAAGATCACCGGATCGCGTCGAGATTTATCACCTGTCTGGACAAAAGATTTATGAATCGAATGACCTTGAACAAGTAGGCTCTAGTTATCGAGTTTCTATTCCAGACCACACAGCGCCAGGCACATACTTGATTCGCTTGTATTACGAGCAAGGTGTGGCCATCCGACGATTTATCTATCAGCCATAAGTAGTTTCGGGGCAACGTCTTCATTCGCTATCTTCGCAAGACTTAATTAGGTCTTATGAAGTCTATCCGCAAACTACTCGTTGCAAACAGAGGTGAAATTGCATTGCGCGTTATGCGCACGGCAAAGGAAATGGGAATTAAAACGGTGGCTGTCTATTCGGAAGCCGATAGAAATGCACTGCATGTGCGTTTTGCTGATGAAGCCGTATTACTCGGTCCCCCGCCTAGCAATCAGAGTTATTTGTTGGCAGATAAGATCATTGAGGAATCACTTCGTCTTGGCGTAGATGCTATTCACCCAGGCTATGGGTTCCTATCCGAGAATGCCGAATTCTCAAGAAAGGTGCGTGAAGCGGGTTTGATGTTCCTCGGACCTAAGCCCGATGCCATTTCAACCATGGGGGATAAGCTAGAGGCAAAACAAGCTGTGAAAGGCTATGACGTTCCTCTTGTTCCTGGCACCGATGAAGCCATTGATGACATTCCTGCGGCTAAGAAACTAGCGGAAGACATCGGATATCCTGTGCTCATCAAAGCAGCTGCCGGTGGAGGTGGTAAGGGTATGCGTATCGTTCACAAAACAGAAGATTTCGAAGAGCAGATGCAATTAGCTGTAAGCGAAGCAACTTCTGCTTTCGGCAACGGTAGTGTGTTTGTAGAGAAGTATGTTGATTCACCACGCCATATTGAAATTCAGCTCGTAGCGGATCAACACGGAAACGTAGTGCACCTCTTCGAAAGAGAGTGTAGCGTTCAACGTCGACACCAAAAGGTGGTAGAAGAAGCGCCTTCAGCTATCCTTACTCCAGAGACACGTGATGCTATGGGACGTGCCGCTGTTAACGTAGCTAAGGCATGTAATTACGAAGGCGCAGGTACAGTTGAATTCATTTATGATGCAAGTGGTTCGTTCTACTTCTTGGAGATGAATACTCGACTTCAAGTGGAGCACCCAGTATCTGAACTTATTACAGGCGTTGACCTCGTTCGCGAGCAAATCAGAATTGCCGAAGGACATGAGTTGAGTTTCACTCAGGAGGATTTACAGATCCACGGCCATAGTATTGAAGTTCGTGTTTATGCTGAAGATCCGACCGAGAACTTTATGCCGGATATCGGAAACTTGAAACTATATCAACGTCCACAAGGACCAGGTGTTCGTGTAGACGACGGTCTGGAAGAAGGCATGGACGTACCGATTTATTACGACCCGATGATTGCGAAACTAATTGTTCATGCTGGTACGCGTGAGCAAGCGATTGAGAGAATGGTGAGAGCCATTGACGATTACCGCATTGCCGGGGTTAAGACCACTTTGCCTTTCTGCCGCTTCACCATGGAGCATGAAGCATTCAAATCAGGCGATTTCGACACGCACTTTGTTCAAAAGCACTACGAACCTCAAATGCTCAACCGACAGGATGAGGCAGGAGAGAAGGTGGCTGCATTGATGGGGGCATGGCTATTGCAACAACAGCAGCAGAATACCACACAATCCAATGGCTCCGGAAGCGTTGGAAGTAAGTGGAAACGAAATCGTACTCTGTGAGAAAAGCACTCGTCATTTGTATCGCTCTTTTAAGCAGCTTCAGTGGAGTTGCTCAGTGGAATATCGACAAGGAGACCATCCATGATGTCGAGTACATTCCAAATGGAAATGATACAATGACGGTTTTCAAGTACAGAGTTAACGGAAATGTTCATTCCGCGGCTATCCTTGAAGGCGACACGATCCTTTGGGGCGTCTTGAATGAAATCCTGCTTATCGACAAGCCACATTTCGACAATGATGAGGCGCGTATTCAATACTATCGTCTCAAGAGAAAGGTGCTCAACGTATACCCTTGGGCAGTGCTAGCAGCTAATCGCCTTGATTCCTTGAACTTGAGGTTGGATACCATCACGGATGAAGACGAGCGGGAGGATTACATCGAGGAATACAACGACTTTTTGAAACAGCGCTTTGAACCCGAGCTTCGCAAACTCACCAGAAGTGAAGGTCAGATTCTAACCAAGCTGATCTATCGAGAAACAGGCATGTCGGTTTACGACTTAATTTCTACCTACAGATCGGGTTGGAATGCCTTCTGGTGGAATGTCAATGCCAACTGGTTCGACATCTCCCTTAAGAAGCCATATGAGCCGGAGGAAAACGACGAAGATCGAATGATTGAAATGATTTTGCTTCGTGCCTTTTCACAGAACCTCCTTCAAGAACGGGTACCGTTTTATCCACCTACCGAATAATTGGGGTTACAACATCAAATCGGTTAACTTTGCCGCATGCAGCACAAACCTGTACCTATTTTCTCGACGGGGAAGTTTTCCAAACTGATGGAAGATTATGTGGGGGAGAAGCCTGAACTCAGATCCCTTTACAATCGTCCACACAAACCTGAAAGCTACTCAGCGCAAATTGCTGAAAAGAAGACTCATAAGGTAAATCGTCAGGTACTAGTTGAGGTATTGAATGATCAGTATAAAGACTACGACCTCATTAACGACTACCCTGTAGTTTACGATGAGATTGAGGCATTACTTGACGATAATGTATTTACGGTAACTACAGGTCATCAGTTGTGTTTGATGACGGGGCCGCTCTATTTCATCTATAAGATTATCAATACCATCCGATTGTCTGAAGAACTCAGTGAGAGAGAGAAGGTCCACACCATTCCTGTGTTTTGGATGGCCACAGAAGATCATGACTTTGAAGAGGTGAATCATCTTTGGTACGGTGATCTTAAGTATGAGTGGAAACGAGATTCAGGAAACGCAGTAGGTAGAATGACCACTGACGGAGTAGAAGGGGTCATTGAGCAGCTTCGCAACGTAGTGAACATGAACACTTCAACCGAAGAGTTTCTAACGCTTTGCGAGCGATGTTACCGCCCTGGAAGAACTCTTGCTGAAGCCACAAGAGAACTAGCAACTGCCCTGTTTGGTGAAATGGGTCTGCTGGTGCTTGATGCAGATGATGCTCGCTTAAAAGCACAGGCTATTGATATCTTCAAAACCGACTTGGTAGAGAACCACCACCCTGAACTTCTCGAAGCTAGCGCCAAGATATTAGAAGATGAACACTTCACCCAGGTAAACCCTAGGGAAGTAAACCTCTTCTACCTCGATGAAACCACGCGATATAGAATTGAAAGAAATGGCGATGATTTCGTTTCTGTTGACGGTCCGTACACATGGACACAATTAGAAATTGTAGAAGAACTCAGTCGTCGGCCGGAGCGTTTTAGCCCGAATGTGATCTTACGTCCAATTTATCAGGAAGTGATACTCCCTAACCTCACTTACATTGGAGGTGGTGGTGAGTTGGCGTATTGGCTCCAGCTAAAGCCAATGTTCGATTATCACAAGGTTCCATTCCCAATCCTTCGACTCAGAAACTCGGTAGGATTTATTCGTAAGAAGTACTGGCATAAGATGGAGAGTCTTGGGCTCTCTCTAGAGGATATTTGTAAGCCAGTGTTTGAGCAACGCCGAGCCTATTTTTCGGAGAAGCTTGCTCTGAATGGCGAAATCGGTGAGATTCAGCAAAAAGCTCATGACCTTTTCAAGGAAATGGAGGCTCTTGCCGAGAGAGTGGATGTAACGTTGAAGGGAACCGCCGAGGCTTATAATGCACGTCAATCTCATCTTATAGAGAACTTTGAGAAGAAGATTCTCCGCGCAGTTCAGCGTCGTGAGGGAGAGATTACTCGCATGTTCGACGAAATTCATGGCGAAATATTCCCAAGTGGTTCATTGCAAGAGCGCCGTGATTCGTGGATTACCATTTTAGAGCGTTTCGGAGATGAAGCTTTTGAAATGCTCCGCTTTGAGATTGATCCTTTTGAGCATGAATTTAGTTGGATAATTGGGTGAAATGGACATTGGCCAGTGGATCATTATTGGTATCGTCGCATTTGGTGCGAGCTGGCTCACCTTGATTTCCGGATTTGGATTAGGAACGCTCTTAACCCCCGTCTTTCTATTATTCTTCCCGCTGCCAGAAGCCATAATGCTAACGGCGATTGTCCATGTACTGAACAACATCTTCAAATTTGGACTCCTTTACAAGAACGTCAATACGAGGCTAGTACTGCTGTTTGGGCTTTCTGGAATACTCGGTGCCTACTTTGGTTCGAGCTTAATTGATTCTTTGGATACATCCATTGCTTATACGAGCACACTTCCGAAGGTGCCGACGGATGTGTCCTATTTCTCACTTGCTGTAAGTGTTCTGATGATACTCTTCGCACTCCAAGAACTCATTTGGGGAAGATTTAGCTTTAAATTGAAATCGATAATCCTCATACCCGGAGGACTTATCAGTGGCTTTTTCGGAGGCTTAAGCGGTCATCAAGGTGCTTTGCGTTCCATGTTTCTTTTAAAAGCCGGACTCTCAGCATCAGCCTATGTGGCTACGGGAACAACTATCGCTCTGCTCATCGATTTTACACGGATTCCAGTTTATCTCGCTTCAAATGATATCAGCGCAGCTACAGAGGAATGTGTACCACTCTTGATTGCGACCCTGTCGGCATTTATTGGAGCGTTTATTGGCAAGAGAATGATAGCCAAAGTGACCATACGCCTTGTACAATGGGTGGTTGGCGTATTGATGATTGCTATTGCATCACTGATGCTGCTCGGGTTCTTATGACTTGGGAGTCCCTACGAAAATGGTGACGGGAGTCCCTTTAAGCTTATTAAAGGTCCACTTGAACTGTGAATCTTGATCCGCAGCCTTGGCCATGCGCAAGAGCTCTCCCTCATCATACGTTCTCAAAACGCTGATAATACCATCCCAAAGGATTAGAATGGGTAGAATGGGGATGAGGTAGGTAAATAAGAGTCTATCCCAGCGAAATGGACGAATAAAGGGAGTCATCAACAATACATTTATGGGCGATAGAAGCATTCCTATAGTGCTTGGAAGATTCCTCGACTGACCTTCAACGATTACAATTGGAGCGTTATTCGCCACGGCATTCTTGAAGATTTCAATGCAGCCCTGAGGTTTGAAATGATGCAGTGATAGGAACTGAGTTCGCAACGCTCTTGCGTTCTGCGCCACATTCCGAGCATCTATAGGTTCGCTGATATAGTTTAAATACTCTCCGTGTTTGGACTCGAGTTTCTTGAAGGCCTTTAGATTGGGATAGTAATCGGATAAGGTCACGCGAACTTTGGGATTGATGGAAGCCAATTCCGGAAGAACTGCATTCCATGGACCGCCAGCTCCACTTCCTAAGTCGAGAATATCACTTTTCTCAGTGTCATGAAGTAAGGTGTTCAACTCCTCTGGAAGCGTTTTGTACATCTTGGCAATTCGAGCAATGAACTCCAGAAAGTCGGTCATGCAATCTCTGAGAAAGGACGGGAACCAGCTTTGGTCCTCCCATTCAAAGGCATGAATTCTAGGGATAAAGGCCATGTCAGAGTTTTTTCAGTTGAATGCACCTAAAGGTACGACCTAGAAGCACTCCTTCGTCGCTCAACAGCTCCCAATTGTTAGGGAGGTAATCTTCAACTCTCCGATTAATGGAGGTGAAGAACAGCTTTATTACAGGATTCAGAATCTTTCTGCCCAATGATGGCTTGAACGATTCCCTAAACTTGTCCATTATGGCAATTTTGCCACCCTTCTTTAATACGCGGTTACATTCATCGATACATCCTTGTGGATCCGGAAGAACCGCTACAATCAAGTGAAGAATTACTGCGTCGAAATGAGTGTCGGAATAGGGTAGGTCAGAGCCATCAGCAACCTTATAATCTACTTGAACTCCTTCAGCGAGTTTAGCCCGTTTGGCTTTGGCAACCATAGCAGGTGTGATGTCGGTGAAAGTCACATAAACATTAGGCGGGATGTATGGTAAATCAAGGCCTGTTCCACCTCCTACAATTAACACATGATCTCCACCCTTCAAATGAAGTGCTGAAATGGATGTTGCACGGGCACGGTCAAAGGCTGGACGAATAACGTTGTAAATGGGGGTATACAGCGTATATCTGATCCGGTTCCAACTAGTCCAATTCATCCAAATGAAGTTGTACGAGTTCGCGCGTGCGTTCCAAGGAACCTTCTTCCGTGCTTCCATGACCCGGAATCATCCAAACGGTCCCTTCAACCTCTGGTGCAATTTTCTCAAGTGATGCATGCCATGCTTTTACGTCGGCATCCGCAAGGTTACCAAGGCTTCGGCTGTTAGCACTTTTGATGAAACATCCGCCATAGAAGCCATGTCGACCAATTTTAACGACCAAATTCCCTGGAGCGTGACCGTCACCGGGATAAATAACCCGAAGTGAGGTTCCACCCAGATTGATCTCACGCTCCTCGGATATGGTTTCTCTGGCCGCTTGGAATTCATCGCGCATCTCTTGAGCGAGCGGGTGAATGATCGTATTGATTCCCTTTTCATGAACAGCAGCTATGCCTCCCATGCGATCGTTGTGCGAATGAGTAATCACGCATAACTCAATAGGCTGGGTTAATGCTGAATCCGACCAAGCCAATAATTCTCGCGTTTGCGCATCATCCCAGGGGGTGTCGAGGAGAACAGAGAAAGCATCACCTTCAATGACTAAGTAGTTGGCTCCTATCCAGTTGCCTCCAATTTCTTCGTAAGCAACAATGAGAGTGGTTCTTGAATCGAGTTGGTAATACTCCATTTCTGGGCGCTCAGATTGCGCATTGCAAATGGATGCAAACAGTGTGAGTATAAGTAGTAGAGAGTTTCTCATTTTGAAGATATATACGTTTCAATCTTCTGTTGAAGTTCCAAAGGCTGGAAAGGTTTTGAAATATAATCGTCCATTCCCGCTTCTCGCGCCCGTTCAATCGTGTCAATCATAGCACTCGCAGTGAGGGCAATTATATGTACGTCTGTATCCTTCTCTCGGATTATTTTGGTGGCTTCGTATCCGTCCATCACCGGCATCTGAAGATCCATGAGGATCAGATCGAAATGGTGGTTCTTCGCCATAGCTACAGCTTCTTCACCATTCGAAGCCTCTTTCGTGTTCAATCCCCACTTAGAAAGAAGTGTTCGAACGATGGCCATGTTGATATTGTTGTCTTCAACAATCAGGACGTTCCCTTTGATGATGGATTGCTGTACTTGCTCCTTTTCGTCGTATTTGGAGTTGATTCGAACAATTACATTCTGCAAATCGAAATAGAACTGCGAACCCTTGCCGAGTTCCGAGGAAACTTTGAGCTCAGAACCCATCATTTTCACGAGCTGGGTCGAGATACTTAGCCCTAAGCCGGTCCCAGAATGTTCTCTATCGTGGCCCATGTAGGCCTGAGTAAACTCTTCAAAGATTTTCTTCTGATCGCTTTTAGAAATACCTATGCCCGTATCCTTCACTGCGAAACGAAGAGAATTGTTCGGCATTTCAACTACACAGAGGCAAACTTCGCCGTTTTGGGTGTATTTAATTCCGTTATTGACGAGGTTGTTGAGGACTTGCGTGAGACGAACGGGGTCAACAAGAAGGACCGCTTTCTTGGTGGCCTTCCATTCCAAAGTAAGTTTGATGCCTTTCTCCGCCGCCCAATCTTTATAAGAGCTGATGATTGGCTTGACAAGATCATTTACATGGATTTCTCGGGGCGAAAGTTCAAGGAATCCACCTTCAATTTTGGAGAAGTCGAGTACATCATCTACTAGGCTTTTTAAGTGTGTGGAGGCGTGACGGAGTGAGGAAACGTGGTTCTTAAAATCAGCTTCATTCTCTGATGCGTCGATGATATTCGATATTCCAATGATTGCGTTCAATGGCGTGCGAATCTCGTGCGACATCATCGACAAGAATTCTGTTTTCGCCTTGTTCGCTTGGATTGCTTCTTCCTTCGCAAGAATCGTTTCATTGAAGTAATCTTCTCTGGATATAGCGGCACCAAGCAGGTCTGCCATTAGTTTAAGGGCTTGAAGTGACTGATCTTGTGGTTCATAGTTCTTCCAAACGAAGGTCCACACTCCCCAGACATTGAGTTTCTTCATAAAAGGATACCCAATTAGGAAGGTGCGAAGCTCTTCATCGTAAATCTTTATGGGCTCTCCCGCCACCAAGTCTTGGTTGAATTGATCAATCCTCTGCGTGAGGTTGATCTTCGCCATCAAATCAAGAATATCCGCCGTGACGAGCAGATTGGGCTGTGAGCGTACGTGGATGTCGCGGTCTTCCACCGACCAGATAAAGGAGTAAGTGGTATTGAAACCCTCTTTTACAGACTTGAGGATGTACTTCATCTTACGCTCCCAAGAACCTTCCTGAAGGAGCTCCTGTGCGATGTCGTTTACCCTTTCTAACTCCTTTGCGGTACGTTGAACCCGCTCCTGATTCTTACGAACCTGTGTGATTTCGCGAAGCGTAACGAGTAAGTTATTACCATCTCCAAAACGTTGCTCAATGGGAGATGCTGCAATCGCCAACCAAACGGAATGACCGTCTTCATTGGGCAGCGAAATTTCGATTTGATTGTTTATGCCATCATTCTTCACGGTGTCGAGGAAAATGACAATCTCATTGAACTGTTTAGCGGGTACGTTGGCCAGATATCTGCGAAGAGGAGCACCTTTCCAATCGTCGTCGTTCAGCATGGCAATACCACTCTCGTTCGCGTCAATGATGGAATAGTCTGGAGTGAGAAGGAACGCAGAGTCGCTCATCGACTTAAACAAAGTCGCGTAGGCAACGGGGAAGACCTCAAATATTCTTTTCTGGAAGACTACAGAAACACTCACGCCACCCACGCCAACAAAAGCAAGCGGGGTTAAGTCGAAGCCTTCCATAATATTCCACCCTATCAGATAGAAGAAGTTGCCAATCCACGGGAGGAAAGCTCCAATGATGAGTAATACGATTTGCGACTGGAACAGCTTGCTTGAAGTGAGCGCTGTGCGTATCAACAAAATGGTGGAAAGCAAGAGTAGGAGATAAGAAACGCTCACCCATATCCAGAATACCGGTCCGTATTCAAAGTTCAATCCGTAATTACCCAAGTGATATGAAGTGGATCTATAGAGCAGTCCATGCCAGTCATTTGTAAGCGCAAGAGTAAGTATCATCGCACCGATGACATACAGCGAGAGCCGAAAGTATTTAAACTGTGAGAGCTTCGACCCCGAATATTTATAGGTGAAGTTGAACCAAAAAATCGGTGTGGACACAATACCGATATAGCTTAGTTGAGCATAGGTCGTTTTCAGATCGGTGGTTTCAGCCCAAGGCATGATTCCGTCCATAATTGACCAAACCGCAACTCCGAACATCAATAGAATGAAGTAGGTAGCGCCTGGAAGTGTGCGGAACCTCCATGTATTTACACCAATGCCAAATGCAATCGCTGCAGCAATTAGAAGTGCGATTTGCAAGGTCAGAATGGCGGTGGCTGTGTCCATAGGGTAAGTGTTAAAAGTAACGATTCCTAGTGACAAAAATCACAGCCTAAAAATCTAATCGAAATAAGGGTGCCGACTACTGTCTGTCGAAGTATCCATCAACGGTTCCTCGGTATTTCACCAAGCTCATTGTACCCGGTCCGCCCAACTGTAGAACCTTGTATTTACGCTCTGAGAAAGCAGGGTTGTCAGAGTCAAAGAAACGAACAAGTCCTTCTTCGTGATCGGTGATGTACTCAACGGTGTCGGTTACTCCCGAGCGCATTCGTATGAGTGAGTTGTCTCCGCGAAATATGAGCGTATCGGCGTAGGGATCTTGTTCAATCCAAGTACCCACCATGTCCTCCTTTGTGGGAAAACCAACACGGTTACAAGAACTCGCAATAAAACCAATGGCTAAGAGGGAGAAAGTCAACTTTTTCATGGAGCAAATTTACGTCTTCGAAGTACGCGACTTTTACTCCGAATCACCGCTTTTTTCTGGAATTTTATTCTGCTTTGCAGATCGTAAATACAGACTCCCAATTGCAACGATTGTTAGCCCGATGCCTGTGAAAAGAAATGTCTCAGCTCCAATCCAATCGTACAAAAGTCCTCCCATAAGTAAACCTAGAACGCTGGCCGCTGCACCCGCACTAGACCCGAAGCCTTGAATGGCACCTTGAATATCAGGACCCGCTATTCGGCTCATCAATCCCAAGAAGGAAGGCCACATGGTTCCATTGCCAACAGCGAAGAAAATGAGGGCGAAGAAGAGGATATAGATATTGGATGCTATGGCGAAGTAGAAGTACAAGGATAAGATCAGAAGTCCGACTACAATCAGCGTTACCGGCTTGAACTTTTTACTCACGCGGGGTAATACAAATAGCTGCACTACAATCATCAAACTTGATAAAGCCGAAAAGTAATAGCCGATACGCGCAGGGTTCCATTCTAGTGACTGCTCAGCATGTACTGGGAATGCAGTGTAGAAGAGGTTAAAGGCGAAATACACCAAGAAGTAGAGCGCGAGTATGATGGGGATGTACTGAATCTTAAGGGCTTGTCCGAGTTTGATTTTACGCTTCTTGCGCTCGTGTTCTCCGTGGCAATCCTCCAGTTTTAACCCCAGCTCCATTCTCACTTTTTCGGCGTCGGGCATAATGGCTAGAGCAACCAAGCCAATAGCTGTAATACCCATTGCGGCGAACACTGGAAGGACATATCCCATGGAAGTACCACTTAAAATTCCAGCCAGTGCAGGTCCAACAATGAATCCCAATCCGCTGGCCGCGGCCATTTTACCAAAATTGTCTGAGCTGTTCTCCTCTGGTGTAATATCCGCGAGATAAGAATTCGCCACGGCAACGTTACCTCCCGTCAGGCCGTCGAGCACCCGCGCTCCCAGAACTACCGTTAAGGGTAGAGAAAGCGAAACCAGAATAGGGGCACCATCTGAGCTAGATAGAAATCCCGGCAAGGTGAACGCGACGTCAGAATCTAAATCGACATAGAACGCATAAGCTAATATCCCCCAGGCGACAAAGGATCCAAAATGACTAATGAGCAACACCTTCTTTCTGCCTATTCGATCACTCCAACCACCAAGAATGGGGGCGCCAATCATTTCGAAAAGCGCATAAGAAGCGCCGAGGATACCAAAGAGTAAACCTGTATCACCAAGGGTGAAGTCACCACCCCTGAAATCCTGCACCAATTGGGGGAGGAACGGGAGGATGGTACTCATACTAAAAGACGTGATGAACCCAATAAAGAGGATAGGCAGGAGGGCGCGTTGCTGTGCTGACATGTGTGGGAAATTAGCCATCAGAAGGTACGAACTTCGGTTGTACTTTTAAGGTGTGGAAGAGAACAGGCCCATTCGGAAGATTATCCATGTGGACATGGACGCGTTCTATGCGAGCGTCGAACAAAGGGATAATCCGGAGTTGCGAGGAAAACCTGTGGCTGTCGGTGGCTCTGCGGAACGTGGAGTAGTGGCCGCCGCTAGCTATGAGGCTAGGAAGTTCGGCGTGAAATCTGCCCTTGCGTCTTCCATTGCTGCTCGACGTTGTCCGGAGCTTATATTCGTTAAGCCGAATTTTGAGAAGTATCGAAAGGTAAGTCACCAAATCCGCGACATATTTTACGAATACACGGATAAGGTTGAGCCTTTGAGTTTAGATGAGGCTTATCTGGATGTCACTTCCAATCACAAAGGACTTCCATCCGCTACATTAATCGCCAAGGAGATTCGAGAGCGAATTTGGGAAGAAACCAATTTGAGAGCGAGCGCCGGTATCAGTATCAATAAATTCCTGGCTAAGGTCGCTTCGGACATCAATAAACCCAACGGACAAAAGACGATTCCGCCTGATGAGGTGGATGATTTCTTAGCCACATTGCCCATTGAACGCTTCTTTGGGGTGGGTGTCAAAACAGCAGAGAAGTTTCACAAGCTGGGGGTATACAATGGAAAGGATTTGAAATCGGTGGAGTTGCCATTGCTCATATCACGATTTGGCAAGACGGGCAGGCATTACTATCGAATTGCACGTGGTATTCAAGACAGCGAGGTGCGAGTGGACAGGCCGATGAAGAGCTTGGGAGTGGAGGAGACCTTCTCCACCGACTTAAATTCTGTTGAATCCATGATGTCAGCGATCTGGAAATTGGGAGAGCGGATAGAATACCGATTGGGAAAAGCAAAGGTGAAAGGGAGAACGATCACCGTGAAAATCAAATCCTTTGATTTTAAGACCCAGACGAGAAGTCACACTCTGGCTGAACCGACGTCAGATATCGATGTCATTATGGAAACCGCGCAGCAGCTCTTAAATGATCCAGTACCGGATTATGCGGTGCGCCTACTAGGAGTAACACTCTCCAACTTTGAAGAGCCCAAGGAAGAAATGCAATTGACGTTGAGGTTTTAGTAGGCTACCTGTTCATGGATTCTCATTCTAAAGCCTGCAAAGTACAAGGCCAGCAAAGTTTGCATTTTTGGGTCGGCAAGTCGTTCGTTGCATAGTGGCTTTTGGAGACAATTACGGATACCGAACACGAATGATCCTGCATTCTCGTATGATTCCATCACCTTTTGCCAATATTCATCTTCTTCAGCGGCTTGCATTAGGAGGGAAAAGAATGGACTGTTTTGAGCAATACTGTAATTGTATGAAGTGTCACTCTGCCCAAACCGAACATATGGCGATTTGTGCCAAACCTTGAAACCCGATGTGTCGCTTGATGACAAAAAGGCTTTGACGTCTTCGTAGGGTATAAAGTCCAAGCCTTCTCCGTACCCTGTTTGAATTCCATCTAAAAATTCAGTCCAACACGCTTCAGAGGTGGTGAAATCTTCACATCGAATCTGATTGTTAAAGAAGTTGAGGAAATCTTGATAAAAAGACAATTCGGACTCGCTGAGATTTTGTCTTGCGAGTGGGTCATCGGTTAATGATTGACCATAAAGGTTGGATACACAGAGAGCTAATGTAAACAGAGAGATGATGCGTTTCATGATTGCAAGGTATCAAATCATCGACAAAATGCTGTTAGTATTTACGTAGGTTTGACTTTGTCCAACGCTACGTAATCCATCGCTTTGCACTACTTTTGCACGCATGACACCGGATACTATTCTCATACTTGATTTCGGCTCGCAATACACTCAGTTGATTGCCCGCCGAGTGCGCGAACTCAATGTTTATTGTGAAATTCATCCTTACAACAAAATCCCTGAGCTTACGCCAGAGATTAAAGGAGTTATCTTGAGTGGTAGTCCACATTCTACCCTCGATCACAACGCGCCACATCCCGACCTATCCAACATCAAAGGAAAGCTTCCACTATTGGGAGTATGCTATGGTGCTCAATACCTCGCATTGAACTTTGGTGGTAAAGTGGAGAAGTCTAAACACCGCGAGTACGGTAGAGCTAACTTGAGCTACATTGAGGAAGGTTCTGACCTTTTCGCAGGGGTTCCAATGAACTCTCAAGTATGGATGAGTCACGGTGATACCATTATGGATCTTCCTGAAAACTACCATGTTGAAGCATCTACCAAAGATGTTCGTGTAGCTGGTTACCGTATTGAGGGTGAAACTACTTACGGAATTCAATTCCACCCAGAAGTATATCACAGTACAGATGGCAAAACCATCCTCGACAATTTCGTAACGAAGATTGTAGGGGCGTCAAACGACTGGACTCCAGCGTCATTTATCGAAGACACTGTAGCTCAGCTCAAGGCGAAGCTCGGAAACGATAAAGTGGTTCTCGGCTTGTCTGGAGGGGTAGATAGTACAGTTACCGCTGTCCTTCTCTCCGAAGCGATTGGAGAGCAGCTCCACTGTATCTTCGTGAACAACGGCTTGCTACGTAAGAATGAATTCGAGAACGTTCTCAAGCAGTACGAAGGAATGGGCTTGAATGTGAAGGGTGTGGATTCTAGCGAGTATTTCATGAAAGAGCTCGCAGGAAAGAAAGACCCTGAAGAGAAAAGAAAAATTATCGGTCGCGTGTTCATCGAAGTATTCGACGAAGAGGCGATGGATATTCAAGATGTAAAGTGGCTCGCTCAAGGTACCATCTATCCGGATGTGATCGAAAGTGTGAGTGTAAACGGACCATCAGCTACAATTAAGAGTCACCATAACGTAGGTGGTTTGCCCGACTTCATGAAACTTCAAATTGTAGAGCCGATGAACACGCTCTTCAAAGATGAGGTTCGCCGAGTAGGTAAGGAATTGGGTATCGCCGACGAATTGTTGGGTCGCCATCCTTTCCCTGGCCCGGGTCTTGCTATTCGTATCTTGGGTGATATCACTCCTGAAAAAGTGAGCATCCTCCAAGAGGTGGATCATATCTTCATCGAAGGCTTGAAAGAGCACGGTCTATACGACGACGTTTGGCAGGCAGGAGCAATCTTGTTACCGGTACAGTCGGTAGGCGTAATGGGCGATGAGCGTACTTATGAACAAGTAGTTGCGTTAAGAGCTGTAGAAAGTACCGATGGCATGACCGCAGATTGGGTACATTTACCTTATGAATTCCTCGCTGAGGTGAGCAACAAAATCATCAACAGAGTACGAGGAGTGAACCGTGTGGTATACGACATCAGCTCTAAGCCACCTGCAACTATTGAATGGGAATAAACATGCGAAATTGGATTCTAGTCCTGCTGCTCGCTGTAGCAGGAACATTGAATGCTCAAGAGGAAACACACGAAGTTAAAGCCGGAGAAACCCTCTACGGAATATCCCGTCTTTACCTTGTTACTATTGAGGAGCTCATTGAAATGAATCCTTTTTTGGCAGAAGGCCTCAAAGAAGGTCAGATCCTTTCCATTCCAGACGCAGATTACGTTGTTGAACAAGAGGTTCGCCCTGCAACCGTACAACGTGATACGAATCGTTTCGACTTTTATACGGTTCAGCCGCAACAAACGATTTATTCGCTCACCCGAGAGTGGGGCATTACCTACGAGCAACTCCTCGAGCTCAATCCAAGATTATCAGAGGGATTGAAAGTGGGGCAGGTGCTGAAATTGCCCAAGGGTACGTTAACTGCTCTCCGAGTAGAGGTTCAACGTGAAGGCTACGTTCTATATGAGGTTCAGCCCATGGAAACCGTCTACAGTCTGGTTCGCAAGTTTGATCTAGACGATGACGAGTTCTACGAAGCCAACCCCCAAGTACTTGAAGAGGGGCTAAAAGCGGGTCAATCGGTTTGGATTCCAGAAGAGAATATCGAAGAAAGCGAACAGCCTGTATCTATCGAAACAGAGCACGTGGCTTCGGATGTTGATGACGACACGACGCAAACTCAACTTTCCAAGTATATCGTAATACGAACAGTATCAGGAGAGTCTTGGGAAACACTTTCTGCGAAGTACAATGTCACTAAAGAGGAGCTTCTTCGCTTGAATCCAGAACTCATTTCAGGTGTTCGTCCCCACAGAAACCTCATCGTTCCGCGTTCAGCCGAACCTGCCTCAATTGCGGATGGACAAACGCGAGCGAATAACCGCTTCCATCAAATGAACCGCCGCTCCCTTAAGGTTGCGGTTGCCCTTCCGCTGTTTTTAGCTGAAAATGACAGTCTTGCTGGGCTTTTCAACATGGGCCAAGCTTCTCCGCAGGTAGTGCCTCAATCGACCGTTGCTTTCGATTTCTATACGGGTTTGAAAATGGCCATGGATTCTCTAACGAGCTATGGACTAAATATTGAGTTGACAGTCTATGATACACGCAACAGTCAGGCTGAGATTCTAGCTATCGCCAATCAGCTCAGAAGAGAACGTCCCGATGTAGTTTTCGGTCCGCTTTACGCAGCAAATGCAGAGCTTTTAGCTCGTGAGTTGCCCAACCAGTGGATCATCACACCTTTGTCACGTACCATTAACAATGCGGATTTCTCACGATTGATTCAGGCGGTATCTCCGATTGAAGCAGAGCATCTTCAACTGGCGAGATGGGTGAATCGAAACGCGCCAGAAGCCAACTTGATTTTTGTCCACCGCGATAAGGAGAGCGAAGCGCGCCTCGTGCAAAACTTCTTACAGCACTTAGAAGCGTCTAATTCTCGCACGGTGTCGTCCCTAGTGATGGGAGAAGAGCTTTTAACTACATCTACCATTCGCAACAAACTTGCGGCGGGTAGAAGAGACATATTCATTGCCCTAGATACCGATCCGGTTCTCCTTACTAGCTTCATCAACAACGTGGTTTCTATTAATGATACCGACATTGCGGTACTCAGCACGAGCCGATTGATGGGTGCGAGAACATTGGAAGTTGAAAAACTCAATCGCTTAGATCTGTACCTTTCTGATGTAGAGTACGTGGATTATTCAGATACCAATACTCACGTGTTCATTCAGACCTACCGCGATGAATTCGGCAATGAACCTCCACGATTCACCTATCACGGATTCGATGTGGGTATGTTCTTCATACCATCCTTTGTGTTGGGTGCACTTCAGAATCCTACGGATCCATCTCCGCTATGGTACAAGCAAGGTGGAGTGATGAAGTGTCACGATTTCTCCCGTTCAGCGGTAATGGGTTCCCATGAAAACTCTGGAACCTACATGCTTCACCTAGAGGATTTTATCTGGAAAAAAGTTTTTGAGTAGAGGCTTTGAATGCATTCTATTTATAGACTAACTTAAAGGGATACTTAGTAATCTCCTTTTATCCCCTTTCCTACCATGAAGCTCCTCTCTTCCGTGAAGTGGCTGTTTTTCAGCACGTTATTTCTCGCAATCTCCTCCTGTAATAGTGAACCAGAAATTCCAGAGAACGATCCGGGCTTTGCCGATTATATCTCTGCGCATACATCAGGTGTCATTTCTGCGTACTCGAAGATTCAATTTCAGCTGATATCAGATATCAATCCAGGGGTTGAGTCTGGCACACCGGTCGACGAGGGTGTGTTTGAGTTTTCACCCGACATCGAAGGTGAAGCGATATGGTTGAATGCCTCTACGATTATTTTCACACCAGATGAGGCACTGCCATCCGGAGCCTCTTTTGAAGGAGAATTCCACTTGGGAAAGGTGATGGATGTGCCCAGTCAGTTCAAGACATTTGATTTCTTGATTCAAGTCATTCATCAGAGTTATTCTGTACTGGAATACAACATTAATCCTCATTCACAAAGAGATTTGAAGTGGATTCAGCTGAAGGGGATGGTACAAAGTGCAGACCGGGCCTCAATCGATGAAATGCTGGAGGCTATCTCTTTCACCGATGTAGACAATGCCCGCGTAAACTGGTCGACCGGCACGAATGAATACCGCTATTACTTCACTATCGATTCCTTGGAGCGCAAGGAGGAAGGGTACACTATGGATGCAGTGGTTGAGGATGAAGTCATTGGTTCTTTTAGGATACCGAGCTTGAGCGATTTTTCAGTGTTATCCACTTTCGTGGAGAACAGCCCTGTTCAATTGATTAAAGTTTCATTCTCCGATCCCATTTTAGAATCTCAAGAAACATCTGGGCTCTTTACGCTCAACGGAATCAATGTTGATAATGTGGAGATTGAAGGTTCCGTGGTTACGCTTTATCCAAGCGAACGACTTTCAGGAGATATTCCACTTCAAATATCGCAGGGAGTGAAGAATGTGCTCGGATATAGGTTTCCGCAGGACTATACCACTACTATCAAATTTGAAGTTCGCAAGCCTGAGGTCAAGTTTGTGGATGATGGGAATATTGTTCCACTCACAGGGGAAGTGAGTATTCCATTCCAGGCGGTGAGTCTGAAAGCTGTAGATGTGAAGGTCTACAAGGTATATAGCTCTAACGTGCATCAGTTCCTCCAGATCAATTCTTTGAATGGAGATAGAGAACTGCGAAGGGTAGCACGGCCCATCCATCAACAGAAAGTGGATTTGACAGGCGAAAATGTGGACTATAACAACTGGACCACCTTCGCCATTGATCTCGATAAAATGATCGAGAGGGATCCAGGGGCCATCTATCGAGTTGAGTTGAGTTTCAGACACAGTTACAGCATGTATCCTTGTTCGGAAGAAGAAACGGATGCCATGGATGCCAGTGGCTACCGTCCACGTGATGAAGATTTTGACAATTTCGACCGCTATGGTGGATATTATTACTTCAGCGGTTACAACTACCGTGAACGAGATAATCCTTGCCATATATCGTATTATGCGAGAAATAGGTCGGTAGAGAAGAACATTTTGGCCACAGACCTCGGATTGATGGTGAAAGGAAATGACGATTCGTACACCGCTTTCGTTTCTTCTCTAACTACCGCCGCACCTATCTCGGGTTCTCAAGTGTTGCTCTATAATTATCAAGGAATAGAAATAGGGAAGGGAACCACCGATTCCGAAGGAAAAGTCAGCATTCAAGCCGATGGTGTGCCCTTTAGAGTGGAGGCTCGAAAAGGAAATCAGCGTTCCTATCTCACTTTGGGTTACGGAAATAGTTTATCGTTATCCAGTTTCGACATTGGCGGTGTAGATGTATCCTCTGGTATCGATGCCTATATGTACACGGAGCGTGGTATTTGGCGTCCGGGAGATACGGTGTTCTTGAATGCCGTGATCAATGACAAGGAAAACCCACTACCCGCGAATCACCCAGTTGTGCTCACAATTCGCGACCCTGAAGGCAAGCAATTGTATCGGAAATCGGTGCAGCGAGGATCCGGTCAAATTTTGGATTTCAGTTTTACAACCGCTTATGAGTCCCTGACTGGAACATACAGAGCTACATTGGAAATTGGTGGAAAAACCTTCTACAAGAGCTTGCCGATTGAGACGGTACTTCCTAACAGATATGACATTCAAGTGGAAGCTGAAGGGGAGATTCTCAATCCTGATGATCCAAATATATCCTTGCATGCAGAATGGCTCACTGGAGCGAAGGCAATCGGAGCGGCGTTCACCATGGAAGGCCGACTTGTAGGAGATTATCGTCCTTTTGAAGAGTATCGACGATATAGTTTCCACGATCGGTCTCTGTCCATCCCAAGATTAAGTGGCGATCTACTCGCAGAGGGGAATTTGGATGATGAAGGCGACTATTCCGCGAATGTGATCTCTAGCAATATGAGATACGCATCCGGACCGCTGAAGTTGATTGTTTCGACTAAGGTGTTTGAGCCGGGTGGACGATTTAGTATTGATAATGAGACCTTACCGCTCGCTCCGTTCAATAGCTATGTAGGTGTCGACATGTCAGATGCAAATGATTACGGATACTATGAAACCGAGCAGACACACCGAGTGAAGCTGGTAACGCTTGATCCGACAGGTGAGAAGGTCAACAGCACAGTTAAGGTTTCGATTTACAAGGTGAATTGGTCGTGGTGGTGGAGTGCTAGAAACGGTAATTCTACCTACTCACAGAGCCAATCGCGTCAACTTGTGATCTCAGGAACGGTTACATCGAGAGATGGCGAGGCTACCTACGATTTTGAAGTGCCAGATGACTACTGGGGTAGCATGCTAGTGGTAGCCGAAGATCAAAACTCAAAGCACAAATCATCCACCACTTTCTATGCGGATTGGGCGAGAGGTAGAGATCGATCAAATCGCATAAGCGGAGAAGCCGTTTCAATCTTGAGCATTACCGCGGATAAAGAAAACTACGCCGTGGGAGATAATGTGGAACTTTCTATTCCTTCGAGCGCCGGTGGGCGTTTGATTGTGAGTCTCGAAGATGGACGAAGACAGATTAGAACTATCGCGGTAAATACAAACGAAGGAGAGACCAAGGTCAATTTCAAGGTGACAGAGGAGATGGTTCCGAATATCTATGCGAATGCAATGATTATTCAGCCGCATAACCAGGCTTCGAATGACCTTCCAATCCGACTATACGGCGTAATCCCAATCTTGGCAGAGAATCCTCAAACGCATCTCAATCCTGAAATTGAAGTAGCTGAGAAGGTGCGCCCCGAGTCCACTTTGGAAATTGAGGTTTCTGAACGTGATGGACGAAGAATGGAGTATACACTCGCCGTGGTAGATGAAGGTTTACTCGGCATCACAGGCTTTTCAACCCCGAATCCATGGAACCATTTCTATGCTAAACAGGCGTTGGGGGTGAGAACATGGGATATGTACGACTATGTAATGAGTGCCTTTACCGGGCGAATCGCTCAAGTGCTAGCTGTTGGGGGTGATGCTGCTCTGAATCCAGTGAATGAAGCTCGTGCAGATCGATTCAAGCCCGTTGTTCGCCATCTCGGACCGTTTGTACTTGAAAGAGGTCGAAGTACCAATCACGAGATCGAATTGCCGAATTACATCGGAAATCTTCGAGTGATGGTGGTGGCAGCCAACGCACAGGAAGCCTACGGTAGCGCCGCGAAGAACGTTCGTGTTGTTCAGCCAATGATGGCACAAATGACCATGCCTAGAGTGATTGGTCCGGGAGAGCGGGTTCAAATTCCAGTGACTGTATTTGCACTCGAAGATGGAGTAGGTGAAGTCACCGTCCGATTGAATACTTCTAGGACTATTCAACTCGACGCAACTAGTAAATCGGTCCGACTGAATTCAACCGGGCAACAGACCGTCTACTTCGAAGGAACTGTTGCTGATGCACTCGGAATTGCTACTATATCGATGGAAGCGACAAGCAGAGGCGAGAAGAGTACCGAGGAAATAGAGATTTCGATTCGAAGCCCATTGCTCGAGCAAGTACGAGAACAGGATATGGTCGTTCAAGCTCAGTCTTCTCGTTCACTTGAAGCCCTACCATTTGGTGTGAGTACGAGTAACGACCTTGTAGTGGAGGTGAGCAGTGTGCCATCTATCAATTTGGGAGACCGATTGCATTACTTGATTCAATACCCTCACGGCTGCTTGGAGCAAACCACCTCAAAAGGATTTGTTCAACTTCATCTTCAAGATTGGGTCGAAATGACTGCCAATCAGAAGGGACTAGCAGAAGAAAATGTTCGTCAGGCGATTTATCGACTGAGGAATTTGCAGATGCCTGATGGAGGCTTCCGTTATTGGCCGAGTTCAACCTATGCGAGTGGTTGGGGCTCCACGTACGCAGGTCACTTTATGTTAGCTGCAGAAGAGAGAGGCGTGGCGCTTCCTGCTGGTATGAAGAGCTCTTATTTGAGGTTTGAGAAGCGCATGGCTCAATCGTGGAATGTTGCATCGCCTTATCAGTACAATAATGACCTAAATCAGGCGTATAGGCTGTACGTTCTTGCCCTTGCAGGTGAACCTGAAATCGGTGCTATGAACAGGTTGAGAAACCGATCGAACCTCAGTAATGCTGCTGCTAGGCGATTGGCGTTGGCCTTCAATTTAATCGATGAAGACCGCATAGCACGTGAACTTGTAGATTATCAATCTGGAGTTCCAGTAAATTCAGATTACTACTATTATACCTTCGGTAGTTACACGAGAGATTTAGCCATGGAAGTCGAAGCACTTCATCACATTGGTGATGAAGAAGAAACCATGAGGTTGGCTTTAGAGCTAGCAGAATCTCTATCTGAAGACGAGTACCGTTCAACCCAGGACATTGCTTTCAGCTTGTACGTGCTTTCGCAGGTGTTCTCCAGCGGCTCGTCGGGTATAAAAGCGGACGTGACTATTGGTGGGCGCACACATCAAGTGAATACGAATAATGTCATCGTTCGTATTCCAAAGGATGATTTTGAATCAAGCCAGCAGATATCTGTTGTGAACAACGGCGAGAGTCCGATTTATGTTCGGGTCTTGAAAGAAGGAGTGCCTCACTATGGAGAGGAAACGAATTTTCAGGATAGAGTTAATATGACGGTTGAGTACATCGATCCTCGAACAAACCGTCCTTTGAACATAAGCAGAATGTCAATCGGTACGCCGATTCGAGTGATTGTACACATCAGCAGAAGTTCCAACTCCAGAGATTACAACGATCTCGCTCTAACTCAAATCTTCCCTTCTGGATGGGAGATTTCGAATAGTCGGGTTATGGGCGTTTCAGAAACAGGTGGAAGCGGATTGGACTACATGGACATTCGAGATGATCGCATCTATAGCTATTTCTCTTTACAACGTATGAGCAGAGACGACGTGACCATTACGGTAGACTTGACCGCGACCTATCCAGGAAGATGGTACTTACCACCTACCACTTTGGAAGCGATGTATCACGATAGAGTAAAGGCGGGAACCGTAGGGCAGTGGATAGAAGTCGTGAACGAATAAGACAGGGGAGAAAGCGCTTTCTCAAAAAGGCGCGCCCTTACATTTTGGGAGGAGGAATACTACTGACAATTTGGTGGTATTTCTCCATTCCGTCTCAGATTTTCGATGTTCCGTATGCGACAGTAACTGAATCTTGGGACGGGCGTCTACTTGGTGCTCGAATCGCAAGTGACGGCCAATGGCGGTTTCCTCCACCGGATTCCATACCCGAGAAGTTCGCAACCTGTTTGATTGCGTTTGAAGACGAAAACTTTCGACAGCATCCAGGCGTAGATCCCATTGCGCTCATTCGCGCTCTTGGTCAGAATATTTCCGAGAATCGAGTAGTGAGTGGTGCGTCAACTCTGAGTATGCAGGTGATTCGCATGAGCAGGAGAAATCCTTCGCGTACTTACTTCGAGAAGCTCACGGAAATGTTGCGAGCAACTCGATTAGAAGCGAGGTATACCAAGGATGAAATCTTATTGATGTACGCGGCGCATGCTCCGTTTGGAGGGAATGTGGTTGGATTGGATGCTGCGAGTTGGCGCTATTACGAGCGCCCCCCTGAATTGCTCACGTGGGCTGAATGCGCCGCCTTAGCCGTTCTACCGAACAATCCTTCAAATATCCGCCCTGATCTGAATCAGGATGCTTTCCTCTCAAAGCGGAACTTTCTTTTGCAAAAGCTGCTAGAGAATGACGAAATCGATTCATCCACGTATCGGATGTCCATTCTCGAGCCTTTGCCTAATGAGCCACACCCTTTACCCAATAAAGCCCGACACCTCACTGAAAGACAAGTGAGAGAATTCCCTGGTACGCGCATCCGAACGGCTATCGATGGGGCTTGGCAGGATTGGGTTCAGTATATCATTGATGGACAAGCAAATCGATGGAGACCCAACGAGGTTCATAACGCCGCTGCGCTCGTGATGGAAGTTGAAACGGGCAAGATTGTAGCCTATGTCGGTAACACGATAAATCCGGAGTCGGACGCATTCGAAGTGGATATGCTGAATGAACCGAGAAATACAGGGAGCGTGCTCAAACCCTTCCTGTATGCAGCCGCCATGGAACAGGGACTTCTCGTATCAAGCTCAATTCTTCCAGACATTCCAACGCGAATCGGTGACTTCACTCCAGAGAACTTCGATGAAGCGTATCGTGGAGCTGTTCGGGTGGATGAAGCGCTTCAGTTGTCATTGAACATCCCAGCAGTGCGGTTATTGAGAGAAATGAGTTTGCCCACGTTTACTAAGAGACTGCAAAAGCTTGGGATGGAGGACTTGGTTTATTCTTCCGGACATTACGGCTTGTCGTTAATATTAGGAGGAGCAGAGATTCGACCTCTTCAAATCGCACGGGCCTACCGCAACTGGATTCTGCCTTCCTACGAAAACGACTCGGTCTATGATGTCTGGGGAAATCGAGAGCTCAACCCATTCGAAAGTGATGGAAGCTGGAACGTCCATCAGGTATTGCAAATTATGGAAGGCTTAAACCGACCGCAGCGATGGCAAGGGTTTGGAAGTGTCTCGGGTAGAAGGGTTGCTTGGAAGACTGGTACTAGCTTTGGCTATCGGGATGCTTGGACCGTCGGAACAGATGGAAGATGGTTAGTAGTGGTGTGGACCGGGAATGCGAGCAACGAAGGAAGGCCGGGTGTTATTGGAACAGAAACATCATCTCCTGTGCTTTTTGAAATACTCTCTCATCTACCTCAAGGAGAATTCTACGAAAGTCCGCCGGCCTACGAAACAATCGAGATATGTGCGAAATCCGGTTACAAAGCAAACAGGAATTGTATAGAAACGGTTTCACAAAATTCTCCTACAGGTAGATTACAGCTGTGCTCTTATTGCGAGCGACTCTACATAAATGATTCAGGTGAGCGCGTGAATCTGGGGTGTGATCAAAATGCCAAGGACACTTCAATGATTATTCTGCCCCCGGCGATGGCATGGTATGCAGCGGTGTCGGGGCAAAATTTTGATGTTCTCCCAACCTGGTCGCAAGATTGTGCAGGTTCAAGCGAACTTGCTGTTCAGTGGATTTATCCAGAGGATAACGGCGAGACGGTCCGTCTTACACGTGACTTTGATGGTTCTTACGGTCCGGTTATCCTAGAAGCGGGACACCAATCGCAAGAGTCTACAATGTATTG
The DNA here is from genome assembly GCA_013373425.1 of Flavobacteriia bacterium. Lineage (GTDB taxonomy): Bacteria > Bacteroidota > Bacteroidia > Flavobacteriales > Schleiferiaceae > Phaeocystidibacter. The sequence goes on along the minus strand of JABXHW010000014.1, from coordinate 45,277 downwards.
GTCTGTTGATAGCAAGTATATAGGGGAAACACAGGGCTTGCACCGGATTGAAGTGATTCTTCAACCCGGTGAGCATGTGCTGACAATTACCGATGAGTATGGCAATTCGTCTTATCGATCAGTTCGAGTCGTTCGCTGACTCGCCGTACTATTCATCATCCCCTTTCAAAGTAGAAGAGAGGTAGCTATTGAATAAGTCATTGAACTGAAATCCTGCATTGAGTCGATCACGTCCGAGCTTCGCATGTTCGGCCAATCCCCACAATACTAGCTCCTTGTAAAAGTGCTTTTCCTCTTTTGGAGCCTCCTTTGCCTTGGATTGAATGAAATCCGAAAGCGGCTTGATTTTATCCAGAGCTGCGGCATACTCCTTATCGCTGACGTCATCTCCTAGGTCGATGGACTTACCCTCTCCGAACCAGTTCATGATGCCGAGGTAAGGATTGTCGTCATCTGCTCGCTTAAGTTTAGCTATGGCAGGGAAAACCTCTGGAAACACTGATTTAATAGCATTGCCAATCAGAGATTCGGCTACGCCGCCGGCGCCTTCCTGCTCTCCTTCATACACCAATTCCACTTTTCCTGTAATAGAAGGGATTGCCGCCATGAAGTCGGATAGGCGAAGTGTAGTCTTATCATCTTCATTCAAGGCCATTCTGCGTTCAGCGGCCGACATAATGTTTTCCATAGCCGTGAGCGTCATCCGTGCTGAAACGCCAGATTTCGCATCGATGTATTCCGACTCTCTTGCTTCAAAAGCGATCTGTTCCAATATCTCGTAGGCCAAGTTTGGCACGCGAATACGTTGACGTTGATCTTCTGAGAGGTTCGCTTCTTGCGCTGTAATCTTTCGGGCAACATCTCGAGTCTCAGGATAATGGGTAAGAATCTGACTCCCAATTCTATCCTTGAGTGGTGTTACGATGGATCCACGGTTGGTATAATCTTCTGGGTTGGCAGTGAATACAAACTGAAGATCTAATGGTAGTCTAAGTTTGAATCCGCGGATTTGAATATCGCCTTCTTGAAGAATGTTGAAGAGCGCGACCTGGATTCGAGCTTGTAAGTCGGGTAGTTCGTTAATGACAAATATGCAGCGGTTTGCTCGCGGAATCATTCCAAAGTGAATCACGCGATCATCTGCATAACTCAATTTTAAGTTGGCTGCTTTGATAGGGTCCACGTCGCCGATCAGGTCGGCCACAGACACATCTGGAGTCGCTAGCTTCTCCGCATAACGCTCCTCTCGATGCATCCAATCTATCGGAGTTTTGTCTCCGTTCTCCTCGACAAGAGTAAGCGCGTATCGAGAGATGGGCTGAAGCGGATCATCGTTGATTTCGGAACCACCTACAACAGGGATCCACTCATCAAGAAGGCCGGTCATCATTCGAGCTAAGCGCGTTTTCGCTTGACCACGAAGACCTAGCAAATTGATATTGTGGCGTGAAAGAATGGCACGTTCTAACTCTGGAATTACTGTATGCTCGTAACCCCAAATCCCCTCGAATGGATTGTCGCCATTGCGTATGGCTTGGAGTAAGTTCTCCCTGAGCTCATCTTTGATGGATTTGCTCTTGTAGCCTGACTTCTTTAGTTCTCCTAATGTTGAGATACTCGGTTTCGACATGTTACCTAATATTTTTTCGACGGTTTCGTTCGTAGTCTTCAAAAATGAATGATCCTAGTCCTTTGAGTCCAGTATAGAAAGCCTTGCCTTGGTTCGCTTCGGTAAACTCTTGAATAAACTGTTGCAGATAAGGATCCTGCGCAATCATAAATGTGGTGATGGGAATTTTTAGTCTTCTTGCCTGAGAAGCCATGTTCAAGCAGCGACGAACGATGTATTCGTCTAATCCGAAGCTGTTCTTATAATAGCTGCCATCGCGTTCCTTTAAGCAGCTTGGCTTCCCATCGGTTATCATGAAAATCTGCTTGTTGGAATTCTTCTTCTTTCGAAGAATATCCATGGCTAACTCCAATCCAGCCACGGTGTTAGTGTGATAAGGTCCAACGTTCAAATAGGGGAGCTGAGCAATATCGATAGGCCAGGCATCATCACCAAAGACAATCACATCCAATGTATCCTTAGGGTATTGTGTGGTAATCAATTCACTCAGCGCCATAGCTACCTTCTTGGCCGGCGTGATGCGGTCTTCTCCATATAAGATCATGGAGTGTGAGATGTCAATCATCAACACGGTCGACATTTGAGCGCGGTAATGAGAATCCTCTACAACTAAATCGTCTTCCGTGAAGCCAGATTCGAGATTCCCGTGATTGATTTGGGCATTTCTCAAACTTTCCGTCATGTTTATGGTAGTGAGATCATCTCCAAACTGATACGGTCGGTTCTCACCTGAAGGCTCGTCTCCTTTACCCGCGTACTTGGTTTTGTGATCCCCACTGGCTGACTTCTTGAGCTTACCAAAGATTTGATCCAAGGCGCCTTTCCGAATCAATCGCTCCGTTTTCGCAGTAATGCTTAACTGGCCAGAGCCACCTGAACCTCCAGGTTCACCGCCAGTGTCGGGACCCATTTCAATTCTGAGATACCCTTTATCCTTCAGGTCTTCAATGAAATCATCAATGGTATAGTCATCCGTAGTGAGATCGTACTCTTTATCAAGCTCTCTCAGCCAATCCAGCGCCTCATCTACATCACCAGAGGTGTGGGTAATCAGCTCTCTGAATATTTCAAGGAGTGTCTCGAAAGTGGTCTTTTCAGGAGGTATGAATTCTGTAAAACGAGTTGCGCGCATGCTAGAGGAACAAAGGAATTTCTGGATTGTTTCAAGACGATACAACAAGGTAGACCTTTCCTATTTCTCGACAAATTTGAGGGTTGGTTGCGGCATCGAGCAAGCGCAATCAGTAACTTGCCTAAAGAATAGAAGAGTATGGAAATAGCACATATAAATTACGAAGGAGAACTTCACTGCACAGCACGTCATTTGCGATCTTCAAAGGAGATTGAAACGGATGCGCCAACCGACAACAACGGAAAGGGCGAGGCATTCTCACCAACTGATTTGTTGGCCACATCGTTGGGCCTTTGCATGATTACGATTATGGGTATTAAAGCCAGAGATATGGGGCTTGATATTTCGGGGACTGAGATATCCGTAGACAAGACGATGGCCAACGATCCGCGTAGGGTTTCGGCAATCGGCTTGGTGATTCGCATTCCACAAAATCATTCGGAAAAGGATAGAACCATTCTTGAAAAAGCCGGATTGGCCTGTCCTGTAGCCAAAAGCTTAAAGGAGGATGTTGAGCAGAATGTAAAGTTCGAGTGGGGAAAGTGAGCTGAGGCAAGCTCGAACCAAACCTACCTCAGCTAGAATATTTATTCGTTGATGATGAATTGAGAACCTTCGTTACTAGGAGTAACTATAATCTTGGCATTGTTGGATTTTGCCAGCTCAAGGAACGCTTCTATTCTGCGCATCTCGAGGATCTGTGCCGTTAATCCTTCTGAGAGAATGGTCTGTGCATCACGAGTACCTTCCGCCTCGATAATCTTGCGTTGAGCTTCGAGTCGTTCTTCCTGAAGTACAAATTCCATTCGCATAGCGTCCTGCTCTGCTTGAAGTCTGCGTTCAATCGATGAAGCCAATCCAGAAGGCAATTGAATGTTCTTCATGAGAACGGCTTCTATTATGATCCCCTGTTCTATCAGTGTGCTGTTCATTCTTTCCATGATTGCGTGCTCAATTTCGGAGCGCATTCCGGAATGCATGTCTTTTGCGAAATACTGAGCACATACATCTGCTGAGGCAGAGCGAAAAATGTTGGCTACAATCGGTTCAAACTCTAAACCTATAGTGCGTAGAACCAGTGGCACATCTTCTGCCTCGATGCGGTAGAGTATGGAGATGGTTGAGTTAATGCTGAGGCCCTCTTTACTTGGAATGTTGAGGGATAACTCGAGATTATTTGTTCGGATAGACGTCGTGACCACTCGAGTCGTAAACGGAAAGTACCAGACAGGTCGTTCAACGTATACTTTGTCGTCGAGCTTGCCTAAAGTTTGTCTCACACCGGCTTCACCGGGTCTCACTACTGCGCAACTTTGAACAGCAAGGGCTAGGACGATTAGTAAAGGAGAGTAGAAGAGCTTCTTCATGGGCTTGGGATTTAAGATTAGAGAATCACAACACGTTGTTATGTATGTTTTAGAATCAAATATTGTTCCGAGTCTACCAGACTACCAGACTACCAGACTACCAGACTCATAGACGAGCCTAAGTGTGGAGTGTTGGATTCTTCTCTCTTGCTTCCATTCGCGCATTCCCTCTTTACTCCCTACCTTTGTTGTTCATAACGCAAAACATAAGACATGAGCGATATCCGCAAGTTAGAGCCTACTTCAGTTTGGTCTCATTTTTCTGATTTAAACGCTGTTCCTCGTCCATCGAAGAAGGAAGAGAAGGTCATAGAGTTTATGATGAACTTTGGGAAGAGTCTAGGACTTGAAACCGAGAAGGACGAAGTGGGAAATGTGCTGATTCGCAAGCCTGCGACACCAGGTATGGAAGATCGTCGCATTACTGTTATGCAATCGCACCTCGACATGGTTTGTCAGCAGAATGCAGGAACCAATCACGACTTTGAGAATGAAGGTATCGACATGTACATCGATGGCGATTGGGTGAAGGCAAGAGGAACCACGCTTGGAGCGGATAACGGGATGGGTGTAGCTGCAATTATGGCTGTGCTATCGAGCACAGATATTCCTCATCCACCAATTGAGGCGATTTTCACCATAGATGAAGAAACAGGGATGACTGGTGCGCAAGAACTTCGTCAGAACTGGTTGAAAGGCGATTTGCTTCTCAACTTGGATACAGAGGATGATGATGAAATCTCTGTAGGCTGTGCCGGTGGAGTTGACATTACGGGCACTACATCTTATGCTGAGGAGTCTACTCCTGGTGGATATGAGGGCGCAAAGCTTCGCGTACGCGGATTGAATGGTGGTCACTCAGGGATGGATATCCACAAGGGGTTAGGAAACGCCAATAAGTTGATGAATCGTATTCTATCCGAATTGAATGAAGTAGGAGGGGTACGTATTTCGACAATCGATGGGGGCTCTCTGAGAAATGCGATTCCAAGAGAATCCTTCGCTGAGCTCGCCATTGAGACGAGCGCAAAGTCAGCATTAGAATCAAGATTGAACGAACTTATCACTGAGATTACAGCAGAGTATAAGACTACAGATCCAAAGCTCGAAATTGCGCTTGAAAGTGCGGACACGCCTGCTTCTGTAATGACCGTAGAGGCTCAAAACGGCTTTATCAATGCAATTTTCGCAATTCACTCTGGCATTTTCAGAATGAGTCCGGATATCGCTGACCTCGTTCAAACCTCAAACAACTTAGCACGAGTTCAAGTTGGAGGAGGTAATCTTCAAATCCTCTGCTTGACACGAAGCTCAGTAGATTCTGAAAAGATGGAAATGGCTCGTTCAGTTCGTGCAGCAATGCAACTTTGTGGAGCTGAGGTTGAGTTCAGTGGTAGCTACCCTGGATGGACGCCTGATCCAGATTCTGCCATCTTGAAAACCATGAAGAGTTTGTACTTGGAGATGTATAATGAAGATCCACATGTATTGGCTTGTCACGCAGGTCTTGAATGCGGTCTACTTGGTGAAAGATATCCTGAAATGGAGATGATCAGCTTCGGACCAAATATCCGAGGTGCACACTCGCCAGACGAGAAGGTTCAAGTCTCATCCGTTCAGAAGTTCTGGGGATTCTTGCTTGAAACTTTGAAAAGAACGCCAAAAGCGTAAATAAGGTTAAACAATCGATTGTCTGGGCTGTTCCTCATTCATGCGAAAGCTATTTATCATATTATCAATCGCACTAGGATTTTCAGCTATGGCTCAACAGTTAGGAACTGGTGATAGAATTCCAGATTTCTCACTCTTAGATCAAGACAGCAATCAAGTAGATATTGCAGACTACCTCGGCAAAGGACCGATGGTGATATATTTCTACCCTAAAGACGATACTCCTGGCTGTACTCGAGAGGCTTGCTCCTTTCGAGACAGCTATGAGGAGTTTTCGGACGCAGGAGCAACGGTGTTTGGCATTAGTTCAGACTCACCGAGCAAGCACAAGCGTTTTGTAGAACGCTACAGGCTACCTTTTACCCTTCTTGCAGACAGCGACAATGAAGTTCGAAAGGCATTTGGAGTGAAAGGTGACTTGTTCGGACTGATTCCTGGTCGCGTCACTTTTGTGATTGACGAAGAGGGAATTATTCAGCACGTATTCGATTCACAAACTCGTGCCGAAGCGCATATGCAAGAGAGTTTGGATGCCATTAGAAGAATTCAACAAGACTAAGTCATACCTTTAAGCTATGTACTGGATACTCAACGGTGTGGTTTTCATTGGAACCTTCTTCTTGATGGAGTTCGTAGCATGGGCTGCGCATAAGTATGTCATGCATGGCTTTCTATGGACTTTGCACAAAGATCACCACGTAAAGGAGCCCGGGTTTTTTGAGAAGAACGATGCTTTCTTCTTGATCTTCACTATCCCGAGTTGGCTGTCTATTATGTTCGGAATGATTTACCAAGTTGACTTACTTGTAGCTGCAGGGCTTGGAATCTTGGCTTATGGGATTGCATACTTCCTCGTCCATGAGGTGTTCATTCATCAGCGATTCAAGTGGTTGCGCAATGCGAATTCCACGTATTTCAGAGCGGTCAGAAGAGCCCATAAGATGCATCATAAACATCTAACCAAAGAGGATGGTGAGAGCTTCGGAATGCTCGTTTTTCCCTTTAAATATTGGAGAGAAGAGAGGCGCAAAACAATGAAGCTGAGTAAATCTTCATGAGTTTAGAATCTCCCTACCTCTACCTCGGGCTAATGGCCTTTTCTCTGTTCGGACCTCTGCTTAGAAGTTTTGAATCGAGGATTGCATACTATAAATCATTCAAATCCTTGTTTAGTGCAATTGCGCTTACGATGGTAGTTTTCATTCCGTGGGATATCTTCTTTACCCACAAGGGATACTGGGGGTTCAACGATAAATATCTGTCGGGAATTGAGATAGCCAACTTGCCTTTAGGCGAATGGTTGTTCTTCATTGTGATTCCCTTCGCTTGTGTATTCGTCTACCGAGTGTTGAATTACTTCTGGCCCAATTCAAAGATTGATGTCTATCAAGGTAGAATGATCGCTCAATTCCTGATGTGGTTTAGCGGGGCGGTGGCTATAATTTCTTGGGGACAATGGTATACCGTTAGCGCTTTTGGCTTCTTAGCTCTATTGATGGCGATTCACGTGTATTGGATTCAAGCGAGTTGGATTGGACACTTCTTTAGAGCATACCTCGTCATCCTCGTTCCATTTCTATTGATTAACGGAATACTCACAGGTTCCTTCATCGCTGAAGAAGTGGTCTGGTATAATGATGAAATGAACCTTGGAAGAAGACTCTTTACTATCCCTTTGGACGATATCTTCTATGGAATGGGGCTGATATTGATGAATATCACTCTCTACGAATTCTTCCGGAACAGATGGGAACAGCAAGCTTAGTTCAGCTGCTTCGATAGATTTTCAAGCGTTGTCTTGAAATCTGCTGCAATCATATCTTTAAATCGGCCTTTAGCGAAGCGCGCAAAGAATGGCAACTCACCGTGTGCTTCCCAAGTAATCGCTGTTCCATTTCCAGTCGACTCCCATCGCATGGTACATTCAACTGCACTGAAGTTAGACAAGCTAACTACGAAGTTAATTCTGTCGTCTTCTATGCTTCTGAATTCAAGTCTACCGCCGCCTTGATTCTTTAGCTTCCATTCAACCCATGCATTCTCGCCAGTGGATGGCGTAGAGTAACTGACGGTCTTGGCGGAATCGCGTTGCAGGTAGGTAGCCCAGTTGTGCCAATTCTCGAGGTCGGATATCTCTTCGGCTACCACCGAAGGCTCAGCCTGAATTTCTTGCTCAACGGTCACTCCGTACTCAGGAGAAAGTGTGAGATTCCAGAGAAGAAATGCCACCATGATGGATGAGGTGACAATGATGAGAATCTTTAGCGCGCGCATAGTTGTCGGTTTGTCGGCAAAGTTAGTGCATACGAGTAGATAATAGGAGGGCAGCTATCATCACTTTAAACTCCTTCTACATGGCAGAGCTTTCTATTCTGATTATCTTAAGCCCTCTTACAATAACCATTATGAAATCAAAACTAATAATGTCTGTTATGGCCGCTGGAATCTTGGCTTCTTGCAACCAGTCGGAATCAACAGACGACACAAAAGACCATTCTGATATGAATGTGGAATTATCAGAGCATCAGGTAGATCGCTTTGCGGATATTCAAGTTCTTCGTTACAAAGTAGAGGGCTTCGATAAGCTTAGTCCGGAGCAAAGAATGTTGGTATATCATCTTACCGAAGCAGGGATGCATGGTAGGGATATCATTTATTCGACCAATTACCGCTACAATATGGAAATTCGTCGCGCGATTGATGCAATTGAAAGTGGGTATGAAGGTGACAGAGAATCTGAAGATTGGATGAAGTTCCACACCTATGCTCGTAGAGTGTGGTTCTCAAATGGAATTCACCATCACTATTCCAATGCAAAGTTCAAAGCTGATTTTACTCCTGAGTATTTAGACCAACTACTGGAGGCTAGCGGTGCTACGCTTTCCGATGCAGCTAAAGCGGCCATCTTTGATAATTCAAAGGATGCCAAGAAAGTTGTGAAATCGGGTGCTTCCGATGTTCTACTTGCAAGTTGTGTGAACTTTTACGATCCAGACATTACAGAAGCGGAAGTAAGAGCGTTCTACGCTCAGCAATCGGCCGGTGATGATCCCGACCGTCCGGTATCACTTGGCCTAAACAGCAAGCTTGTTCGTGCTGAAGATGGTTCTCTTCGTGAAGAAGTGTACAAAGTAGGAGGAATGTATTCTGAAGCTTTGCAGCAGGTGGTTTACCATTTGACTGAAGCACAGAAGTATGCTGAGAATGAAGCACAGGCCGATGCCCTTAAGCTCCTCATTGAGTACTATCAAACGGGAGATTTGAAAACTTGGGACGATTACAATATCGCATGGGTGAATGCTACTGAAGGCGATATCGACTACATCAACGGGTTTATCGAGGTGTACAACGATCCTATCGGATACCGTGGTTCATATGAGACCATCGTTCAGGTACGCGACTTCGAAGCTTCAGAACGAATGGCTCGCGTTAGTCAGGAGGCACAGTGGTTTGAAGACAATTCTCCAATCATGGATGAGCACAAGAAGCACTCTGTGGTGGGGATTACGTACAATATCATCAATGTTGCAGGCGAAGCTGGAGATGCATCACCGGCCACGCCAATTGGAGTTAATCTACCAAATGCCAACTGGATCAGAGCCGAGCATGGTTCTAAGTCGGTTAGCCTTGGCAATATTGAACATGCCTACGAAGAGGCAAGAGGAGGAGGATTCTTGGAAGAGTTCGCTTTCTCAACAGAAGAGCGTGAGCGCGCTGAGCAATACGGCTCTTCATCAAGCAAGATGCACACGGCTCTCCACGAAGTGATTGGACACGCGAGTGGTAAGCTCAATCCTGGTGTAGGTACAACAAAAGAGACTTTACGTAACTATGCTTCTACCTTGGAAGAGGCGAGAGCCGACCTAGTAGCACTGTACTATATCATGGATCAGCACTTAGTCGACATCGGTTTGATGGAGACTTTAGAAGTAGGTAAAGCTGAATACGACAACTACATTCGAAACGGCATGATGCTTCAACTCCGCAGAATTGAAGTTGGAGATTCTATTGAAGAAGACCACATGCGCAATCGTCAGTTGATTGCCTCATGGGCTTTCGAACGCGGAGCAGAAGACAATGTAATCGAGCGAAAGGTGGTTGATGGTAAGACGTATTTCGTGATCAATGACTACGAGAAACTGCGCGTTATTTTCGGTGAGCTTTTGAGAGAAGTACAGCGCATCAAGTCGGAAGGCGACTTCGAAGCTGGACAAGCACTTGTTGAAGGATACGGTGTGATTGTGGATCAAGAGCTTCACGAAGAAGTTCTTAGAAGAACAGAAGCATTAAACCAACCTCCTTATTCTGGATTTGTAAATCCGAGAATGGAACCTGTGATGGATGACAACGGCAACATGGTGGATGTTGAGATTCATTATGATGAAGGTTTCACGGAGCAGATGTTGCGATATGCTCGTGAATATGGACATCTATAAAGATTGAGATAGTATAAAAGACAAAAGCCCCGCACTACGCGGGGCTTTTTTTGTGAACCACTCGCGGCAGAGGTTAGGATGCCTTTTGAACGAGTGAGTGCAGTGCACTTACGATTCCCAACGGCGAATCGGTCTTTGATAGGAATAGGGAAGCACCTGCTTCCTCTAGGTTTTGGATGGAGGCCTCGTCTTGAATCATCGAAGAAAACACGATGATTGGCGTTTCCGAAAGTCGGTTACGGCGGATATGCTGAATTACATCATACCCATTTTTTAGTGGCATGTTGAGGTCGGTGATTACCGCGTCAAACTGACTTAGTTCAAATAAATCAATAGCCTCTTGACCGTTATTGGCGGTTTCAAAGGTGAATCCTTCTTTACTAAGTAAAATAGAAAGAGCCTTCAATAAGAACCTATGGTCGTCTGCTAAGAGTATATGTCCCATATCCGTATTCGAAATGCTATATCAAATGTCGGAATCAACTCCGGTTTGATTACGGCTCTTTCGATAAACGGTAGAAATCGTCCTATTAATGGTTAATAACGGACTACAAAAGATTGAGGCGGTCCATTAAGCCTTGTCGGTTGGAACGACTGATAGGGATGACTTTGTCATTGATTATGAGAGAGTTATCCTCTATGTCTACCACTTTGCTCAGATTCACGATAAAGGAACGGTGTACCTTGTAAAAGTCGTACTGGGAGAGCTTCTCATCCACGGCGCGCATCGTGTTGTATGTCACGAAGTTGCCTGTGTTCGCTACTACTTTCACGTAATCACCCACATTCTCAATGAAGAGAATGTCACTAATCATAATCTTTACGAGGCGACCGTCGGACTTTACGAAAATGTAGTTTGGCTTTTCACGGAATGTGCGCGTTTCGTTGGCATTTTTCATGGCCTTTGTAACGCTTGCTTCAAACTTACCAACTGAAATTGGCTTCTTCAGGAAGTCGGTTGCTTCAAATTGGAAAGCATCGAAAGCATATTCTTTGTTGGCGGTAGCGAAGATTACTTGGGGAAGAGCAGGGGAATTCTCTAAAAAGTCGAGACCACTTTCTCCAGGAAGTTCAACATCCAAGAAAATGAGATCTACATCGTTTGAAGTCATAAAGTCCACAGCGTCTTCGCTGTTTCCAAATGATCCAATAAGGTTCACGCGAGGATCCTTCCCACAGAGGATTTCAAGGTTCTTTAGCGCGACTAAGTCGTCTTCAATGATAATCGAACGTAAGCTGTTCACTGATTGAGGAATTGCTTTAAGTCATTGGTCTCTTGTTCGAGCAAGATAAGCGTTTGATTTATTTCATCAACTATGCTTTCGATTTCTGGTGCGGCTATTTGCATAGTAAGCTGCCCTTCCTTAATGCCTTTCTCAATCTTAGTGCAATGATCCGTAAGGGGTTCATTGCCTACCATGACAAAATTGGGCTTGATTTTGTGCAGAATACGTCGACAACCTTCCAGGTTCTCTTGCTCTAGTTCAGCGCGCAATGTTTTAACCTCGCTTGGTATTTCAACCAAGAAGATCTCGAACATCATAAGGGCGTAACTCAAGTCTCCGTCGTAAAATGAAGACAAAACACTGCTATCCAGGGCAGTGCTAAATCTAAATACGTTCTCCATGCGCAGTGAGGTCATTGGTACGAAGATATGCGAATTTGATTATGTAGGAAATAACCGACAAACAAATGATTGAGAGAGTTGGTTGCGAAGCTAGCTGAGCGTAAATTCGGAACTAAAGTTACTTCGAATGTTTGAACTGGACGCACTGCTTACAATGGATGCACTAATAGCATTCACTACCCTGACTTTTCTTGAGATTGTATTGGGGATTGATAATATCATTTTTATATCCATCCTATCGAATAAACTTCCTGATAATCAGAGAAAAAGAGCTCGAACACTGGGTATTCTTGCCGCTTTGGTGTTTCGCATAGCCATGTTGTTTGGTATCTCATGGATAATTCAACTGACATCGCCTATATGGGAATCAGGCCCTGCAATTATCAATGAAATAAGTGGTAGAGATCTGGTTCTCATTACCGGTGGACTTTTCCTTTTAGCGAAAAGCACCAAGGAGATTCACAAGAAAGTAAGAACAGAGGAAGACCATTCTTCGGAAGGCAAAGCGTCGGTTGCGTCGAGCATGGCTTCTGTGGTTCTTCAAATTGCACTACTGGATGTAGTTTTCAGTTTCGATAGTATCCTTACTGCTATTGGTATGACCGATTTAGATTCAAATCCAAGTCACATTCTGATCATCATAGCAGCGATTGTGATTTCCCTCTTGGTGATGCTGACCTTTGCAAAACGCATTGCCGACTTCATAGAAAAGCATGTTTCTCTGCAGATTTTGGCACTCAGCTTCCTCATCTTGATTGGAACCGTGCTTGTAACCGAAGGGTTTGATATTGAAGTGCCAAAAGGCTATATCTACTTTGCTGTGGCCTACTCGTTCGTTGTTGAGCTTGTGAATATGCGAGCCGACCGTAAGAAGGCTAAGAAAGCTGTGAAATCTTAATTATCTGAGGTAATTGACCAAGGTGAAGTAGTCTTTCAGGACCGCCTTAACCGCTTTTACTTCAGTGTCGGAGGGAGCTACTTCTCCTAACATTTCTGTGAATAGGATATAGGAGTTCGTTGTGTCCAAATGGCGATACCACTTATCGGCAATATCGATGTGTGCATCTCTATCTAATTCATTCATCAGTATGGAAAGGGTGTCCTCAGCTAGGATGATATCCACTCTTTCCGTTGAAAGTCCATTGACATCGGGCATCAAGAAAAGGGTTGCCTCATCTACCCGCCATTGATTGATAATTAATGGTCGAAGGCTAACATCCATTTCAGAATCCCACTTCGAGTAGTTGAATTTGTCAGCACCTTGATTTGGGATTTCTTCTTTTTGGTACCAATATGAACGTACATTATTGAAGTGCAATCTACTATCTGCAGTGGTGGTGAAGCTGAATTCATCTCTTTCTAAAAGCCTCTCTTTATGAGGAAACAAAAAAGAGATGCCCAAGAGTAGGACTACGAAAAGGAGAACACCTCTAAGAAGTAGTTTTTCGTTCATATCACTAAAACAATAGAATATATTCCTTGTTCTGATACCTTACCTTAGCCCATATGCAAGCTGTCGTTATAGGATCAGGAATTGGAGGAATAGCCACAGCCATTCGGTTGGCGGTTAGCGGATATAAAGTTACCGTCTATGAATCGAATAACTATCCTGGCGGTAAGCTCACAGCGTTCGAAAAGGATGGGTATCGATTCGACGCCGGCCCGTCTCTCTTTACTTTGCCCCACCTTGTAGAGGAACTATTTCAGATTGCTGGTGAGCGAGCTTCGGATCATTTTCCATATATAAAGAAAGACGTCGCTTGTAGATATTTCTGGAAAGATGGCACCGAACTGACCGCTTGGGCTGATTCTGAGAAATTCGCGGATGAAGTTGAAGACAAGCTCGGTGAAAGCCGAGACAAAGTGCTGGACCATCTGGAGAATGTCAAGTTGCTTTACGAGCGAACCAAGGGACTCTTTCTAGAGAAGAGTCTTCATAAATGGGACACCTACTTGAGTAAAGATGTAATTAAGGCATTGCAAGTGGTTCACAAGCTGCATCTTACCGAATCCATGCATGAGGTGGCTGCAAAGAAGTTTAAGTCGGATAAATTAGTTCAGCTATTCGACCGCTATGCGACTTACAACGGTTCCAATCCATATAAGGCCCCCGGTGTTCTTGCGATGATTCCGCACTTGGAGCACAACATCGGTACCTTCCTTCCCGAAAGAGGAATGCATCAGATTACAGAAGAACTCGTGGCACTGGCCAAGAGAAAGGGGGTAACCTTCTCTTTCAACTCAAAGGTGGATAAGATCCATATTGAAGGCGGAGTCGCGACAGGTGTGAAGCTCGAAAACGGACAAGAGCATCCTGCTGAACTCGTAGTGAGTAACATGGATGTGGTCCCAACATATCGACATCTCTTAAAGGGGCAACGAGCGCCAGAGAAAACACTCATGCAAGAACGAAGCAGTTCTGCACTCATTTTCTATTGGGGAGTAAATCGCTCCTTCCCTCAACTCGATCTTCATAACATTCTCTTTAGCTCAAACTATAGACGAGAGTTTCACGAGATCTTCGATTTCAAGGAGGCTCCTTCGGATCCAACCATCTATATCAATATCACTTCAAAAGATGTGAAAGGTGAAGCTCCTGAAGGGGGAGAGAATTGGTTTGTAATGGTGAATGTACCTAGCAATCAAGGTCAGAATTGGAAAGAAGAGATTGTGAAGACACGCGCTCGAATCATTGAGCGAATCAATGGTCAGTTTGGCGTTGACTTGGAATCGCATATTCAAGTTGAGGAATTACTGACGCCGGAACTGATCGAATCGAAGACGTCTTCATTTGGTGGGGCGCTCTATGGAGCAAGCTCTAATTCGAGCATGTCGGCCTTTTTCCGTCACCCTAACTTCAGTAGACAAATTGATAACCTCTACTTCGTAGGAGGGAGTGTGCATCCCGGCGGAGGAATTCCGCTGTGCCTCTTGTCCGCTCGAATAGTCGACCAATTAGTAAGAGAGAACGCATGAAGAAGTACCTTCCCTTTATTCTCGTTGTCCTTCATGTAGTTGGGCTTTTTGGCCTGACCAGCAGCGAGCGAGAGTGGTTCCTTTCTCTGACTCCTTTAAACCTCCTCATCACATTCCTAGTTGCTATACTACTGATTGACCGAGGCAAATCGAGTTCACTTATCCCCATGATGGTTCTTGGTTTTGCTGGGGGATTTGGCGCAGAATATTTGGGAGTGCATACCGGATTGATCTTTGGAGACTATTCGTATGGCGCAGGACTGGGCCCTAAATGGGAGGATATTCCACTGGCGATTGGAATGAATTGGGCGATGCTCTTGCTAGTAACGAGAAGTATGGCCAATCGTATGGTTTCCAACGGATGGATGCAAGCAGTTATAGCCTCAGTTCTCATGGTCCTCCTTGATGTTTTAATTGAACCGGTGGCACCGACATTGGATTACTGGGAGTTTGATGGGGGAGTGGCACCTTTCTCCAACTATGTGGGATGGTTTTTAGTCGCGCTAGCTCTGCACTTGATAGGCACGGTGTTCAAGGCATCAAAATGGGATACTAAAGGGGATATTCTCATTTACACGATTCAATCCGCATTCTTCCTCGTTCTCATCGCTGCACAATAAAAAAGGCCACCGTTTCCGGTGACCTTCATTCAGTTAGTTGTTTGGTGAGTGCTATATCAGGACTTCTGTCTGACTGTAATTATTGGCTCCAATGCTATCTATGTGAATGGATGCATTGAGCTGAGGAACGGTATCTCGATTCTGGCGTGAAGGAATTTCTGGGATGTCCATTTCTTCCTCTTCATCAACACCATTCTCACGGTCTTCTTCAAATTTCTGAGCTTCATCAATCCACTCTTTCTCAAAGTCGTTTCTCGATCTGAGGCGTGCATTCCCTTCGAAGCTAGAGCAATCGGCACAGTCGAGACCCTTCTCTGTCATGATCCAAACGTGACCGTCCATATGTCTGTCCAATCGATCGTCTACATTATCGATGTCGTGGATGATATGTCTAGATGAACTGCTCAAGTACGCACTGTATCCAACAGGAAGGTAAAGGGTCACTGAAACATGCTGACCTCTATACTTCTGGTCTGTAGACACACGAACAAATCTGTCGATGTACAGGATGTTTCCATCTTGAAGGACATTCATTTCTATGCCTTCGGCAAGTTCAATGGCTTCGCGCTCAGACTCACCTCTTGATTCTCTTTCAATCTCGATGTACGGCACTGTGTCGAGCGTTCTGCGGATATCGAAGTACACGGCATCAATCACCATTTCATCATTTTCAATGTAGAACAAGCCGTTATTTGGAATACTGTACCCAGCGTTCTCTGCACGAATCTCAATCGCCATCTCTTTGTCAATGGTGTCAAGAGCCAAATCCTGACGAAGGCGTTCTCCGTTGTCGAAGTCATTCGCAGAAGCAAAAGCCAATACAATCCACATCACGATTCCGCAAAAGCTCAAGAATCCGGTGATGCCTGTGAGCATGCGGTTCTTCATTTTGTAGTTGAAGAGGATGCGTGCACCGAGGTAAACAAGTCCAACGAGCGGAGCAATTACGGTGAGGATGCTCGCAACCCAAACATAAGTGTGGGTGTATCCTTCAGGAAGGAAAACAGTCAAGTATTCACGTGCTTCACTCAATCCGAAGTGGGCACCATTCAAGTCGATTCCATGACCCACCACTGCTGAGAATGCAACCACCAAGAAGATAGTTCCTGCAATCAGCAAGGCCACGCCGAAAATCTTCATGACCACACGAAAAATGGCACCTAGCACAGAGATGATTCCATCCACGATGTCTTCGATTGCATTGCCAATTTTATTTCCTGTGCGCTTCCAAGTGCCCTTCTTTCCAAGATTTTCCAACTCAGAACCCAAGTCCTTGATTTGCTCCTTGACAGAGCGCTCAATGTTGGAGATATTTATTTTCTCTCCTCGCATCTGGAGTTTCTGAGCAGTGGTATTTGCACCTGGAATAACAATCCATAGGATGATGTATGCCCAGAATCCGAAGCCACCTCCGAATAGAAGAAGTAGGAATATCAAACGCAACCAAACAGGGTCGGTGTTGAAGTAATGTGCCAAACCACTGGCTACACCACCGAGAATATTGTCCTCGGTATCGCGGTAGAGTTTCTTGCCAACGTGGGCATATGTATCCTCCTTATAGTTCTTTGAAGCAGGCTCATCTTCGTCTGCATCTGCGTAATCTTCAGGCTGACCCATGATTGCGATGGCAGATTGTACATCTTCCTGACTTACCACTTCACGGCCGTCGTTGAGACGGTCAGTAAAGATTTCGGCAATACGAGCTTCAATATCAGTAAGGATTTCATCCCCACCTTCTTGATTCTTAAACTGGCTTTTGAGTTTCGCTAGATAGTCGGTCAGCTGCTCGTAAGCCTTCTCGTCCAGGTGAAAAATAACACCGGCTAGATTTATGTTGATGGTCTTATTCATGACTTTGTTTTCTTGGCTGTGGTTACTTCAACGGCTTTTACGAGCTCTTCCCATGTGATTTGTAGCTCATCTAAAAAGGCCTTTCCCTCTGTTGAAATGCTGTAGTATTTTCGAGGTGGACCACTTTTGCTTTCTTCCCATCTGTAGGAAAGTAATCCGGCGTTCTTCAATCGTGTGAGTAGGGGGTAGAGTGTACCCTCCACAACGATCATCTTGCCTTCCTTGAGTTTGTCGATAATGTCGGATGCATATGCATCTTGATTCTGAAGGGTAGAGAGTATGCACATCTCTAGTACTCCCTTGCGCATCTGCGCTTTTGTGTTCTCTATCTTCATCTTTCAGTCTTCTTCTGTGATAATGAAGTTTCCGTACACCGTTGCGAAAACGAGCACGTCTTCATCGCTGATAATGAATGCGTAAACCTCCTCTACGTTTCGTCCTGTTTCTTCTACGAAGATGAAAGCTTGACCGTCATCTGATTCTTCAATGACAAGCTTCTTCAATCCAGAGCGATTCAGCGCATTGTACACGTAGTGGTAAATCTCATCCATGTCGTATTCCGACTCGCTGATTACACTGAACTTGGTTCTGCTTGCATCTCCTTCTACAGAGTAGCCGTTGACTTCTCCATCGAAAATGTCATCCAAGTCCATGTCGATGTCCATCGAAATGCTCCCTTCAATGTCGGCAAGGTAGCCGTGAATAGATCCTAAATCTTGAGCTTGTGTTGCCCATGTGAAGGCACCCAAGAAGAGAATTGTTAGTACTGGTTTCATGTGTTTTAGTTTTTGTTGATGGGTCAAATATAGAAAGAATATGGTACTATGCAATGCAAGGTACCTAAAAAATTAAAGTACTATGTGAATGCAAAGTACTGTGAAGTCAATTTACATCCAGCAATTCGGACACTATCAACTTATAGATGGATAGTTAGTTCTTCTCCAGACAGAATGGAGTGGAAGAAGTACGTGCTAGGTGAATTAGTAGAAATCGAAACCTGAGTAATTGCGGTAGTTTGTACGCCTGGACGATACATGCAGATATTCGTTTCTCCTGCACCATCGCCTCCATTGAAGTGGAAGTCGAGAATGGTGTCTTTAGACGGTGAATGCTCGGAGAGCCACTCGTCGAACCAAAGCGAACGCATAGATTGCATAGCATTGGAATAAAGAGGAGCAGACTGGAATATGTGATTTTCATTGGGGGAGAAGGACTCCACAAAGAGTGATGTTCCATCCCAAGTATACCTAACGACCTTGGATGCGTTGAAAATAAAAACAGAGAAGGGCTCCAAACCTTCCGCATCGCTCGGAGTCAATTCTAATTGAGGACGGTCGAGCAATATTCGAGGCAGTAGTCCGCGGCTATGTCGATAGGGAGGGTTCCTTTCATGGGGTTCGTAGCCACCATTCAAAACGCACACTACCGATTTTCCGTCGGTCATCATCCACGAGCCATCCCCATCAGGATCCTTGGGATAGGTGTAGCCTTCTTCACTACGGAATGGGAATATAGGTTTGCCGCGAAGAGGGCTCTCATCTCGATTTTGTGTGACTATAAATCCATCACGATTCGGAAGGTACGTCAGCGTGCACATCTTCTACTTTTCTTTCTTCTCTTGAGAAAGGTCGGATAATTAATCGAATTCCTTTGTCATAAGAGAAATACGACGACATCCAGTTGACGAGTGCAATGATTCTGTTTCTGAATCCTACGAGTTCCATCAAGTGAAGGAACATCCACATAAGCCATGCTATGAATCCTTTGAAGTGCAGGCCTGCAACATCAACAACCGCTTTGTTCCTTCCTATGGTTGCCATACTTCCTTTGTTGAAGTATGAGAATGTCTTCAATTCTCCTCCTTTAATTGTGCGGCGCAAGTTGGCCGCTAACAGCTTTCCTTGCTGAACGGCAACTGGAGCAACCATTGGATGTCCATTGGGGTGAGAATCTTGCTTCATCAATGCTACATCGCCAATGGCGTACACGGATTTCATGCCCATGATTCGACATTGTTCATCCACTAAAATTCGACCTCTCTCCTTAGATGCGTCGGGGATGCCATCAAGTTGGTTGCCTTTAACTCCGGCAGCCCAAATGAGCGTACTTGCCGGTAGCTTCCGGTCTTCCGTGATCACCGTTTCTCCATCATAATCCTTAACCATAGTGTCGGTCCAAACTTGCACGCCAAGTTTCTCCAATCCTTTCACGGCTTGATCTCCAGACTTATCACTCATTCCATTGAGCAGTCTTGGTGAAGCTTCGAGCAAGTGGATGGTCATTCTCCTAAAGTCCAAATCGGGATAGTCTTCAGGAAGAACGTGTGTTTTGAGCTCTGCAATGGCTCCTGCCAGTTCTACGCCTGTCGGACCACCGCCTACAATGACGTAGTTCATGAGTCGTTCTCGCTCCTTGAGGTCGTCGGTTAGCAGTGAAGCTTCGAAGTTTTGAAGAATTAGGCTTCGCAGGTTCAAGGCTTCAGGCAATGACTTCATCGGCATGGCGTAGCGCTCCACATTCTCATTGCCGAAGAAGTTTGTTGTGCTCCCCATGGCTAGCACTAGGTGATCGTAACGCAAATTTCCTCTATCAGTAACCAGCTCTGACTTCTCTTCATCAACAGCTTTGGCCTCCGCAACACGGAAATAGAATTCTTGCTTCTTGTGAAAGATTTTTCTGAGCGGGTAAGCGATTGAGTCGGGTTCTAGCCCAGCGGTAGCAACCTGATAGAGTAGAGGCTGAAAGGTGTGATAATTATGCTTGTCCACAAGTACAACCTGGAATTCACGTGATGAAAGTTTTTTCGCGAGAGTGAGACCACCAAAGCCACCACCTAGAATGACAACACGATTTTTTTTTGACTCAGGAATATTCAAACTTGCCATTATAGATAGGGTATGTAACGTTCGGATATGATTTTGGCGTGGTGTCTGGTATGGCCACATATGATGGCCGCAAGACTTCTAACGGTAAAGGTGACTCCATTGGCAGTCACGCGATTGTCCCATTGATTTTCATTCACGGTTTGAAACAGTGCAAGCGTTGAAGCGCTCTGATTTTCGAACCAAGCTAGAGTAGCCTCCAAGGTGATATTCTCATCCGGATTTTCTTCTACCCATTTGTTGTGGTCAAATCCAGGCAACTCGGAAGACTCACCTCGTAGCGCCCAAAGGGTTCTGATTACAAAGTTCATTTCTGAATCGATCAGATGCAGGACGAGTTGCTTGATGGACCACTTCCCTTCAGCGTAGGAATAGTTCGCTGCCTCCTCATTGGTTTTATAGGCTTGAAGTAGCGCCATGAGCTCCTTAGTCCTATTGCTCAGCGCTTCACGAGCAGTGTCTTCACTTGCATACGAGATGTAGTTGGCGTAAAACGCAGCGTATTCGGAAGGGTCAATTTCCATGGTTGATATCATTAACGACCACGTCACCACTGCAGTATGTGCAACGGGATACGTACTTGGTTTTGTAAGGGATGATAGGAATGAATGCGATCTGTATCCAATATCGGTTCCTACACAACTTGCGCGGTTGTTCGGTTTCACAGAATGGACACTTCTCGATTTCCAGTTGACGAATCTCCTTGGTGGTCATGTGTAGGAAGTCGAAAAATGTCATGTACTATTCGTAAGATTCGACGATAGGTGAAAGGAAGGAATACCGGCGGCGGACGGTCCCGACCATCGTTTCCAGGAAGGTCAATACGGGTTCCTCATCTTCTTCATATTGAAAGGAGATTTGGAATTTTATTTCGAAAATATTTCGAGTTCCTTCCATCGGTTGAGACCAAACACTATCGAGTTGAACTTCTGCGCCTCGAGCGATCTCATTTGTATAAATCTGTCGGAATGAAGTGATACCGGAATAGAACTCACGCTCTTGATTTCCATGAAAAGAGTTCACCTCGGTTTTGAAGTTCGACTTGTCGGAATTCGACATAGGTTGACGCTCAATGAGCATGTGATACTCCTGCAAAGAGATGTATAACGAATCGGGAGTCTGGCTGTTGGTCGTAATAGCCGTGAATGCCTCTCCCGCAAGCTCGTCTAACGTGCGAGTTTGAGCGGTAGAGAACTGGGTAGTCCACACCATAAAGGAGTAGAAGAGTAGCTTCTTCAAAGGCATGCAACGAATATAGCTAATCGGCCGCGATTAGCGCAAAAAAAGAAGGCCTTCGCTTGTGCACGAGAAGGCCTTCAGAGGAACAATGAAACACCAATGAATCTTAAAAGTATCGAGCGTACTTCGCTTTAAATCGATACAATATTTCGTTGATGGCTAATCCCACGAACTGATTTCGTTCCTGAGAAGCGTAGCCATAATTGAATCTTCTAATTTTATGAATGTTCTGAATCTTTGAGTAGGTGTCGTGAATCACAGCCTTGCGTTCCGAAGGATCTTCTAAGAGCACTAAGTCGGCGGATAATTCATCTACAATTTTAGTGGCTACTCGGTGAACTGATTCAGAATGCTGAGCACCACCTATGATGCGCTTGAAAACATCATTTCTGATTTGCTTGGAGTCTGGTTGAGCGAGAATCATAACGTAGGGTTTGGATGGTTTGCATTCTTGTAGGAATGCACTTACAATATTACGAAAAAGGTTGAGATATCCAAACTCCCTGTATGGTTCTTGACTTGAGAATGAGGGTTTTACCAGCCGTTCTGGGCGTCGTCTAAGACTTGATTGTCTTCTATTTCTTGTACATACTCTGCGTAACAGCGGAGTAGACTGACCAGCAAATCGTAGTCGTTCAATGTTGAAATAGGAATGTCACGATACTTACACGTCCAAACGAAAGCTTCT
The DNA here is from genome assembly GCA_013373425.1 of Flavobacteriia bacterium. GTDB lineage: Bacteria > Bacteroidota > Bacteroidia > Flavobacteriales > Schleiferiaceae > Phaeocystidibacter. The sequence goes on along the minus strand of JABXHW010000014.1, from coordinate 23,158 downwards.
AACTCTTCTGGACTAAGTCCAGTTATTTCTTGAAGAATTTCGCGATTATTCCCTTCCACCAATTGACGACGGTAACGATCTTCTTCCTTTAGTCGCTGTAGCTCGCGCAGCTGACGAGGCCTACTACCAAAGTACCAGTACAGCAAATCCACCGGTGACGAAACGCTTGGCCTTCCTGCGGTTTCAGGATAAACTACATCCTCTTCGTAGGGAACGTTGGGTTCTTCCAGCACCATTGGTCGAGGGCGATTGGTGCTAATTTGATACTCAACTACTTCAATTTCCTCAAGAAGATAACTGCGTGGTTCTAAGTTGATAACTGTGATCCATCGCTCTTCATCTTCGATATTGGGGAGAATGAACTGCTGATACTTGAAGGAGATATGGGAGAGGAGTAATGTATCGGAACTCGACATCTCAATTGAAAAGAATCCATTGCTATTACTTGTAGCGCTTTCTTCCGTTGATAGGTTCACCACATACACTTGGGGTATGGGCTCACCATTATCTTCTGCGCGGACAAACCCTTCCAAAGTAACTTGAGAGTAACTTAAGGAAGAGAGCAGTATGAATATGGATAGGTATAGGCGATTCATGGTCCAATCACAAATGAACGAATTTCGATTGAATGGGCTTTCAAGGGCGCTCACTTACGCATAACTTTAACGATATTCGCAGTTCCGTATTTCAAAACTCATCCTATGTCAGACGACAAGAAGATTATATTCTCGATGTCGGGAGTTTCTAAAATCCTCCCGAATAACAACAAGGCCATTATTAAGGATATCTATTTGAGCTTCTTTTACGGAGCCAAGATTGGTATCATTGGTCTGAATGGTTCCGGTAAGTCCACCTTGCTTAAAATTATTGCTGGTGTAGAGAAGGAGTACCGCGGTGATGTGGTATTCGCTCAGGGATACTCCGTAGGCTACCTTGAACAGGAACCTCAACTCGACGAGTCGAAAACTGTCATCGATATTGTACGAGAGGGTGCCGGTGAAACCATGGAGCTCCTCAATGAGTACAATTCCATAAATGATCAGTTCGGATTGCCAGAAGTCTATGAGAATCCTGATAAGATGGAGAAACTCATGGCACGACAGGCAGAACTGCAGGATAAGATTGATGCAACAAATGCATGGGAAATCGATACTGTATTGAAACGTGCAATGGACGCATTGAACTGCCCAGATGAGGATACGCCAATCAGCGTGCTATCTGGTGGTGAGCGTCGTAGGGTTGCTTTGTGCCGACTTCTACTTCAGAATCCAGACGTACTTCTACTGGACGAACCGACGAACCACTTGGATGCTGAATCAATTTTGTGGTTGGAGCATCACTTACAACAGTACAAAGGGACAGTGATTGCTGTAACGCACGACCGTTACTTCCTTGACAATGTTGCAGGTTGGATTCTCGAATTGGATAGAGGAGAAGGCATTCCATGGAAAGGGAACTATTCGAGCTGGTTGGATCAGAAGACCAAGAGAATGGCTCAGGAAGAGAAGCAAGCGAGTAAGCGAAGAAAGACTCTTGAGCGAGAATTGGATTGGGTTCGTATGAATCCGAAAGGACGCCAAGCTAAGAGCAAGGCTCGTTTGAATAACTACGAGAAACTCCTATCTGAAGAGCAGAAGGAGAAAGAGAGCAAACTCGAAATCTTCATCCCACCTGGACCGCGTTTGGGTACCAATGTGATTGAAGCAAAAGGGGTGAAGAAAGGCTATGGCGACAAGCTTCTTTATGAAGATTTGAACTTCTCTTTGCCGCCAGCGGGTATTGTGGGTATTATCGGGCCGAACGGTGCGGGTAAGACCACCATCTTTAGAATGATCATGGGACAAGAGACACCGGATTCAGGTGAATTCATTACAGGTGATACTGTAAAAATCTCATATGTCGATCAGACCCATGAGAAGATTCAGCCCGAACGCTCCATCTACGAAACCGTTGCAGATGGTCAGGAGCAGTTTGAGATGGGAGGACAGATCGTGAACTCTAGAGCCTACCTCAGTCGATTTAACTTTGCTGGTGGCGACCAAAGCAAGAAGGTGGGAGTGCTTTCCGGAGGAGAGAGAAACCGTCTTCACCTCGCTATGGCACTCAAGGAAGGCGGCAACGTCTTGTTGCTGGATGAGCCGACTAACGACCTTGATGTGAATACATTGCGCGCTTTGGAAGAAGGCTTGGAGAACTTCGCGGGTTGTGCTGTGATTATTTCTCACGACCGTTGGTTCCTCGATCGTGTGTGTACACATATCTTGGCCTTTGAAGGCGACTCACAAGTGTACTACTTCGAAGGTTCATTCTCGGAATACGAGGAGAACAAGCAGAAGCGTCTCGGTACAGGAGTAGAGCCTACGCGATTCAAATATAAAAAGTTGATGAAGGATCAATAGCCATTAATCATACTTCAATAAAAAAGCGCCCTGAAGATGAATTGTCAGGGCGCTTTTTCATTTATAATGTATACGTCAACTAGCGAGTCAACGTCTCCGGGTTGTTCACTCTAATTGAGTTCTTCGACATGAGTTGAACTACTTCTCTCCATGGAATAAAGTTGATGGCCGACATTTTCAGAGTGGTGACTTCCACCTTGTGAATTCTTTCATTGAAGACTTCTTGAACTTCGGCAGAAGAAAGGAAGGTGTTCAGGTATTCTTCATCCTTCCATAAAGTCATGAAGTAGACACCTGTAAGGGTCCACTTAGCACGCAATCCGCGATAACCTTTTTGACTTTTGGCGAGTTGATGAAGCTTTTGTTTTTGAAGGTAAAGAGAGATACTACTTATTGGATTGCTCCAAGAATTTTTGCTGATAAAGGCAACCATATAGGTATTGTGTTGATGTTGAGAGGTACTGCAAATTTACGTTGTAACTTTGAGAATGGTTTGTTTTAAAGCCGGAATTCACTCGTTTCAAACTGCCGTTTACTAAGTGAGGCCTTCATTCGCTGTTGTTGATGTTTATTACCTATACATCTTGTAAAGCTCCCGTATGCTGGTGTCCTTTCCGAAGTATGGAATTGATCATTCCATTGAATATGAAATGGTGTAACGGCCACACACTAAACCAGTACAATCTTCCCCATATCCCTTTAGGTCTGAAGATGGCCTTTTGAGTAAGTTGCAAGTGGTCATTCGTCTCACCATCGCTAATCTTGAACTCTAACCAAGCATCACCGGGCAGTTTCATTTCTGCGAATAATAGGAGCTTTCCATTCTCTTGGTCTGCCAGTACAACTCTCCAAAAATCGAGTGCATCTCCCTGTTTTAGTCGATTTGGATCCCTGCGTCCTCTTCTCAGTCCAACACCACCAACCATCTTGTCTAATAGTCCACGGGTACGCCATAGCCAAGTGCCATAGTACCATCCTTGATCTCCACCTATCGAGAAGAAAGAATCAATTATACCTTTCTTCACCTCTTTCGGGAACTGGCGAGAACGCTTGTCCACAAAGCAGCCATAGTTCGGAACCTCCACGAATGGGGACAGCTCTTTCTTGAATACTCCACCAATAAGAGAGTCGGTCCAAGAGGAAAGCACCAAGTTGTGTTTAATCTTTGAAAAGGCCAGTTCTACGCTCTCACGGAATCCAATGAGCCGAGTAGGGACAATCTCGCGTATGTCTGATTCCTTCGCCACCACAGGCACTTTCATGCTGTGTACTAAGTTCACTGCGAGCGGATAACTCGTGCTCGTGACGAAGAACAGCCAGTAGGAACTAAGATGAGGTGTCATTACTGGAATAGTCCAAATCCATCTTTTTAATCCTCGGACCTCAGCCATTCCAAGGAGCATTTCTTTATACGTGAGCGTATCAGGTCCGGCTATATCGAAGGAACGATTGAACGCACCTTGCTTGTGGATTACTCCAATCAAATATTCAATGACATTGCGAATTGCTATCGGCTGGCATTTGGTATTCAACCAACGCGGTGTGATCATGAAGGGCAACTTCTCAACAAGGTCGCGGATAATTTCAAACGAGGCGCTTCCCGAACCTACGATGATACCGGCTTTGAGTATAGTCGAAGGCACCTTAGAACTCATAAGAATCTCGCCTACTTGCTTTCGACTTTCTAAGTGCTCACTTAATTCTTCAGATGAATCCATCCCACTGAGATAGATAATTTGTGTCGCTTCCGTGTCCTCGATATAATCGATAAAGTTAGTGGCTGTGTTGGTTTCCTCCTCGCTAAAGCCCTGGATGGAGGAGCGCATGGCATGAATCAGATAATAGGCCACGTCAATTCCATTGGGCAGGCTTTCAGGCTCTACCTTATCGTTAAAGTCATGTTCGTGGATATGGACTTGTTGACTAAATTCATCTGGGAGACTCAACCTCTTTCGGTCGCGAACCACACAATGCACTTCGTGTCCACCTTCAATCAGGCCAGGTAGAAGTCGTTGGCCCACATAGCCATTAGCACCAGTTAGAAGTATGCGCATGTAGATATAACTGAAAAGAATGAAATCAGTTCATGAACAAACATTCGTACATGTCTTAGAAAAGGACTATTTTTGCATGCAATTTCACCCCAAAATTGCATCGTTCTATGTCCAGTTCTGGTAAAGTTATCGGTGAGTATCTCACCTACGACGACGTTCTACTCGTCCCTGCTTATTCTGAAGTGCTTCCACGCAATGTGGACATAAGTACCAAATTCACACGCAATATTGAACTAAAGACTCCAATCGTGTCCGCTGCTATGGATACGGTAACGGAATCGGCTATGGCCATTGCAATTGCGCAAGATGGTGGTATTGGTGTTCTTCACAAGAACATGACCATTGAGCAGCAAGCCATGGAGGTTCGCAAGGTGAAGCGTGCTGAGTCGGGAATGATCCTCGATCCTGTTACACTGAAGCCAGATGCCACAGTGAACGATGCGAAGAACATGATGGCTGAATACAAGATTGGTGGGATTCCAGTGGTTGACAGCAATCGCAAGTTGATCGGAATCATCACGAATCGCGATTTGCGTTTTGAGCGCAACGAAGGTCGTTCAATCGCCGACATCATGACTAAAGACGGCTTGATTACTACAACTGAGAACACTTCAATGGAAGAGGCAGAGGATATCCTTCAGCGTCACAAAATTGAAAAGTTGCCGGTAATCAAGGAAGATGGAACTTTGATAGGTCTCATCACTTACCGTGACATCTCCAAGATGAAAATCAAGCCAAATGCATGTAAGGACAGTTATGGTCGCTTACGTGTTGCCGCTGCTCTTGGGGTAACACCTGATGTAATCGACAGAGTAAGTGCTTTGGTTGAATCACAGGTGGACGCAGTAATCATCGATACAGCACACGGACATACCAAAGGGGTAGTTGACGCCTTGAAGGCGGTGAAAGCTAAGTTCCCTAACCTCGATGTAGTGGTTGGCAACGTTGCAACCGCTGAAGCAGGCAAGTATCTAGTTGAAGCCGGTGCAGATGCAGTGAAAGTGGGAATTGGACCTGGTTCAATTTGTACAACACGCGTTGTGGCTGGGGTGGGTGTACCGCAGCTAAGTGCAGTAATGGAAGTGTCTGAAGCCCTCAAGGGTACGGGTGTTCCTGTTATCGCCGACGGTGGAATTCGCTACACAGGTGATATTGTTAAGGCCGTTGCCGGTGGAGCCGACTGTGTAATGTTGGGTTCATTGCTTGCAGGCACCAAAGAATCTCCTGGTGAAACCATCATTTACGAAGGACGTCGCTTTAAGTCGTACCGAGGTATGGGGTCAGTTGAAGCCATGCAACAAGGTTCAAAAGATCGTTACTTCCAAGATGTTGAAGATGATATTAAGAAGCTTGTTCCAGAAGGAATCGTTGGAAGAGTAGCTTATAAAGGTGAGGTAGCTGAAATGATGTATCAGTTTATCGGTGGACTACGTGCGGGCATGGGATACTGCGGTGCGAAGGATATCGAAACGATGAAAGATTCAGCACAGTTCGTAAGAATTACTGCTGCTGGTGTGGCTGAGTCTCATCCTCATGATGTAACAATTACTCGAGAAGCGCCGAACTATAGCCGTTCATAATTGCTTCCGCGTTATAGATTGAATCCCGCTTCGGCGGGATTTTTTATTTTGTGACCTCCTAAGAACAACTGCCTTATGCGACTTTACCTTCCTCTGCTGCTTCTTGCTACTCTACTTTTTTCATGTGAAGATGAATCAGATGAAGAAGTGGTGACTCTGGAAAAGCAATGGGATGTGCAGCTACTAAGCGAAACGAATGTAACAGCAGGAGGGGATACCACGTACAATGTTCAATCTAGCATTAGTGGTGCTTTTCAGCTAGAGTTTACACCGCAGGATATCTACAATCGTTACGAGAATTACGGCGCAACACCAACGCATTCGCTTTACTACTCGGTATTTGGATCCACCTTATATATGGAGACTGGTGCTGGAGATACATCGGTTTGGAATGTACCAGTATTGACGACCACGAACATGGAAATCACTCGTGTTATTGTGAGCAGCAACGCTACGTTTTACCAAACCTATACTTTCGTAGAGCGATAAAGCCTAGTCGAGGTCGCCGAGCATATCCTTTTCTAGTCTATCAATCTTCCGCTTTCCATCTTGGAAGAATTGATAGCGATACTTTTCTCCTACACTACTAATCAATGTAGCCTTACTCATCATATTTCTGAACCATATACTCGTTTGCTCGGAATAGCTTTCGTGCATAGTTTCTAGCATATTGAAGGTATGGTGACCTAAAAAGACGGCCTTGACACCACCCATTTCGGCAAGAGCACAGTTCGTAGTTAGCTCAATCTCACTCGCGTAGAAATCATATTTACCCTTTTCCTCCCGGCTGTTCTTCCAACCAGAGGTAGCCATAGATTCTATATTCTCGAGTAGAGACCGCACGTCTTCAAGCACTTTCTTTCCGAATTCATCACTTTCTAGAAGTCCGGATTCCCAGTAGTATCGAAGTTGACGGAGCGTGCTGTGTAGTGATGAGGTGGACCAAAGTTCTTTTGAATCGATGTTCTGATACTCTTCAAAAATCTCCTCGCACAAATCCACTAAGCGTTGAGGAATAGTTTCCTCTCCTAGCTTTTCAGCTGTGATGTCGCCGTGATTCATAATTGATCTCATCCAATAGAAGATCTTGAATCGCGCTAGATAATTGTATTTGAGATTGTGGAATAGGGGAACATCCTGACCACAATAGTATATCGTTGCGTCACCCGCCGCGCGAATTCGTTTCAAGTTCTGTAGCAGGCGGATGAGGTACTGTTCCATACTCTCGATGCTGCCCGCCATCTTCAAATAGCTGAACTGAACTACGCCTTGAGCTTCTGATGACATGCTGGCTAGAGAAATATTGTGAGCTTCTGCAAGCTTGAAAGTCTCTGCTAGGGAAAGAGGAGTTTCTCCGCGGATTCTTCTGTAGGCGCTGTCCATGCTGATGTCTAGTAGATCGGAGAGCTCTGCAGCCAAGGACGTAGAGGAGGGGAGCATCGTTTTTAAATGCTCGAGAAAGACCTCCTGAATGTTATGCGCGTCTAATTTTCTCATACGGTGAGAAAGATACAAATCATATTTGCATTTTTCGCAAATCTCAGATTGACCATTGTGAAATGCGCATATCTGAGCATTCAGATTTTAACACAATGACGCTGCTTACGGATTGACGATGATTTCAGTTCAGAGCCCTTGTGATTCCGTTATGCATGGCTAATAATCCCTCGTACGTTTGTCCTGTAATCAAATCTACAGAGCCATGAAAAAGTTAGTGCTCCTTTTAAGTATCGCATCATTCTTTAATATGAATGGTCAGATGAATCGAAGTAACTCGCTAGAGGGAAATAAGGAATCCATCGCCATCTTAAGTATGGACTCTAGAGGAGTGAATATCGAGAATGTTCCAATGGGGAATCTCGTACGACTCGAAATCGAAAAAACGCAACGTTTTGAAGTAATGGATAAATACGACGTTGCATTTCAAATGGAAGATGCCGGAATTGATGCCGGACATTGCTTCGGTAAGAATCAACTAGTAGAGGCTGGATCCATTCTAGGCGTAGACAATATGCTTACTGGATCGGTAGACCGTTTCGGCGACAAAATCATCTACACGTTACGTCTTATCGATGTAAAAGGAAATAGAATTAAGAAGGCTTCGGTGATCGAGTTCGTTTACCAGCCTGAGGATATTCAGACAATGACGACTCTCATTGTCAATGATCTTCTCGGAATCGAGAACGATCCTACAATCTTTGAGATGTTGGTATCATTCCAACGTCCAATCACGAATAGCAGAACCTCTCTCAGTTTAGATGGTCCGAGATTCGGCGCTCTCCTTGCCACGGGTACTATGGCTAGTAGGTTAATGGATGATAGGGAGAATGGCGGTCTCGGACTTTCTGCGCCAATAGCAAGTATGTTCGGCTACCAATGGGAAACTCAGTATGTGAGCGCCGGCGACTTCTCAGCGCTATTCGAGTTCATTCCTTCAGTGAATGCCATTGAGTCAAATGTAACCTTTAGTCTGACCATCTTACACGGTGCTCGCTACAAAGGTTGGGAACTCGGCTTCGGCCCAGCCTTCCGATTGAGTCGACTAGGAGAAGGCTACTTCACAGGAGAAAATGACGATCAGTGGGTGCTCCTCGATGGAGCGGAAGTTCCGGAAAATGAGAGAATAGTAACGGCCTTCGATAGACGTGCACCAGTAGGGTTGAATACTGGACTCGTAGTGGCTGTAGGCAAGACCTTTACTTCTGGTTATTTGAACTTTCCAATCAACGTATACTGGTCGCCTTCACCACAGTTAGAAAGTAACACATTCGGTCTCGTCCTTGGCTTTAACATTGCCAAAACTCCAGTAAGACAAATTCCAAACTAGGGTCTTACATCACACCAATAAACCCAGACCGAAAAAGCCCCTTGACAATTATGTCAGGGGGCTTTTGCTTTTAAAGTGCCCCGGCCTTGATCTCTTCTACCACATCCGGGTCGAGCAGAGTGGAGGTGTCTCCTAAATTTGAAGTATCACCTTCGGCGACTTTTCTGAGTATTCGTCTCATGATCTTTCCAGATCTCGTCTTTGGTAGACCAGAAACGATCTGAATTTTATCAGGCTTGGCAATCTTGCCGATCTCCTCTACAACAGTTTCGATAATCTCAGCTCTGAGTATGTCTGGATTATCCACTTTGTCTTTCGTAATCACGTAAGCATAGATGCCTTGCCCCTTGATGTCGTGTGGATATCCCACCACCGCAGATTCAGCGACGAGTTTGTTGGCATTGATTGCATTCTCAATTTCTGCAGTTCCAAACCGGTGGCCAGAAACATTGATAACATCATCCACTCGACCGATAATGCGGTACATACCGTTCGCATCCCGCTTGGCACCATCACCCGAGAAGTACTTATTCTCAAAGCTAGAGAAGTAAACCTGTCGGCATCTCTCGTGGTCACCGTATGTAGTGCGAATCATACTTGGCCATGGATGCTTGATGCACAGGTAGCCTTCAACATCATTCCCTTCAATCTCTTTTCCATCTTGATCCACCAACACGGGTTGAATACCTGGGAGCGGTTTACCGGCATGCGCGGGCTTCATTTCCGAATGCTCGCCTAAGCCTGAAATCATGATGCCTCCAGTTTCTGTTTGCCACCATGTATCTACGATTGGACACTTTTCCTTACCTACATGAATATAGTACCACTGCCATGCCTCTTCATTAATAGGTTCTCCGACAGTACCTAAAACTTTCAGCGAGTCGAGGCTGTAGGAGAGGACATGATCATCTCCATGAGCCATCAATGCTCGAATAGCGGTTGGGGCGGTATAGAACTGATTCACAGAATGCTTGTCACATACTTGCCAAAAACGTCCGGCATCTGGATAGGTAGGCACCCCTTCAAACATCATCGTAGTTGCACCATTCAGAAGTGGACCATATATGATGTATGAATGTCCGGTAATCCAACCCACATCGGCTGTACACCAGTAAACATCGCTCTCTTCATATTGGAAAACATTCTTGAAACTATACCCTGCATATACCATGTAACCGCCACAAGTATGAACCACTCCTTTTGGCTTTCCGGTGGAACCCGAAGTGTAAAGAATGAAGAGCAAGTCTTCCGATTCCATAGGCTCAGCTGGACATATCTTTGAAACTCCCTCGAGTTCTTCATGCAGCCAATAGTCACGGCCATCTTTCATGTTGACAGCCCATTGTGTGCGCTCGGCAACAAGCACGGTTTCTACACTTGAGCATGTTTCCAAGGCTTCATCAACTACGCGTTTCACAGGAATCTCCTTTGCACCTCTGTACAAGCCATCACTGGTCAGTACCATCTTTGCCTGAGCATCATTGATTCTATCCGCAAGGGATACCGCTGAGAAGCCCGCAAACACCACGCTATGTACTGCACCTATGCGCGCACAGGCCAGCACAGAAATGGTCAGCTCTGGAATCATTGGCATGTAGATGGCAATCCGATCTCCTTTTTGGATTCCGTGTTTCTTGAGAACATTGGCCATCTCACAAACCTTTTCATGGAGCTCGCGATATGTGTAGCGAATGAAACGTTCTTTAGGATCATTGGGTTCCCAGATTAGAGCGAGTTTATTCCCCCTAGAATCGAGGTGTCTATCGAGGCAGTTCTCTGTGATATTGAGCTTCGCCCCTTTGAACCAGCTTACCTCAGGTTTCTTGAAGTCCCATTCACATACCTTGCTCCATGGCTTCCTCCATTCAAATTCCTTTGCAATATCCGACCAGAATTTGTCGGGGTTTTCAATAGCCGCCTGAGTGGCTTCTGCGAACTTTTCTGGAGAGTAAATATGGTAATAGGACATGCTTTGTTTTTTAGATAGCTGAATATCTAAAATCCAGAGCTTACTTCAAATGGATACCAACAAAAAGCCCCACTCGATGAGCGGGGCCTTTCTAAATATGGGGTAGTTCTAGACTTATACCTTGGCAGAAACCTTTGGTCCGCCAGCTAGAATCTCTTCACTTGCATCACTAGCAAACTTGGTGAAGTTCTTTTCAAACTTACCAGCAAGTGTCATAGCTGCTTCGTCGTATGCATTTGCATCCTCCCAAGTTTGCTTCGGGTCTAGGATTTCATCTGGAACATTCGGACATGCAGTTGGCATGTTCAACCCGAATACTGGGTGCTCTTTGTACTCAACATCGTTCAAATCACCAGCTAAAGCAGCGGTAATCATAGCGCGAGTGAACTTGAGCTTAATACGCGAACCGGTTCCGTATGCTCCACCAGACCAGCCAGTGTTCACCAACCATACGTTCACACCCGCTTCTTGCATTTTAGCAGAAAGCATTTCTGCATAAGCAGTAGGGTGGAGAGGCATAAATGGCGCACCAAAGCAAGCTGAGAATGCTGCGACTGGCTCGGTGATTCCAGCTTCAGTTCCAGCCACCTTAGCGGTATATCCAGAGATGAAGTGGTAAGCAGCCTGACCTGGAGTCAATTTTGAGATCGGAGGCAACACTCCTGTCGCATCAGCAGTTAGGAAGAAGATGTTCTTCGGATTATGTCCAACTGATGGTTCTTGAATATTGCGAATGTGCTCAATAGGGTAGCTCACACGAGTGTTCTCAGTGATTGACTTGTCGTGGAAGTCAACTTCACCACCTTCTTTGAAGGTCACGTTCTCGAGGAGTGCACCTAGCTTGATTGCACGGAAAATATCTGGCTCTTTCTCTTCACTAAGGTCAATTACTTTCGCATAACAACCACCTTCAAAATTGAAGATAGCGTTATCTGCCGTCCAACCGTGCTCATCATCACCGATAAGCTTTCTGTTTGGATCAGCTGATAGTGTAGTTTTTCCTGTTCCAGAAAGACCAAAGAAAATAGCTGTATCTCCTTCTTCACCTACGTTGGCAGAGCAGTGCATGCTCAAGGTGTTCTGCTGTGCAGGAAGGATGAAGTTCAATGCTGAGAAAATTCCTTTCTTCATTTCTCCTGTATAACCCGTACCTCCAATGAGGATGGTTTTCTTGGAGAAGCTGAGGATAGCAAAGTTGTGTTGACGGGTTCCATCAACAGCAGGGTCAGCTTTGAATCCAGGAGCGTTCAAAATGGTCCATTCCGCCTCGAAATTTTTCAAATCGTCGTCAGATGGATTGATGAACATGTTGTGAACGAACATGTTGCTCCATGGGTACTCATTAATAGCACGAATGCTGATACGATGACGCTCGTCGGCACAAGCATATACGTCGCGAGCATAAAGCTCTTTACCTGAAAGGTAATCGCACACCTTCGTGTGCAAACGATCGAATGCTTCTGGATCAAAACCAATGTTGATATCTCCCCACCACACCTTGTCTTCGGTGATCTCATCGCGCACGATGAAGCGGTCTTTTGGGGAACGACCGGTAAATTCTCCTGTGTTTACTGCAATTGCTCCGGAATTGGCACGAACTGCCATGTTGTTGTCAACGCTAATTTGAGATAGCGTATCCGGACTAAGATTCCAATGCACCTGCGCATCTTTGATACCTAACCCTGAGAGGTCAGAGTTGAGGGGTTTGATGGCTTCATTACTCATGAGACAGAATCGACTTGTTGGGTTTATCTGGCAAAATTAGACACTTCTCGTGGAACAGCGGGTCAGTTTGCTGATTTTTCACGAACAATCTTGATAATCAGTAAGGCCCATCCTAAAATGAGAAGGCTTCCTCCAATTGGGGTTACAGGACCTAAGAAGGATGCGCTAAACCCAAGAAGTTCGTCAAGTGCCAGAATATAAATGGATATAGAAAATAGGAGTGTCCCAGCGATTAAAAATCCCTTGACCTCCCTGGTTAAGTACTTTGTTTGTGCTAAAATCAGCAATGCCAATCCGTGATAGATTTGATATCTCACGGCTGTTTCGTAACTCCCAAGACTTTCCGTGTCTAACCCCGCTTTCTGCAGTGCATGCGCGCCAATAGCACCGAGTACAACTCCAAAAAGCATGAAGGATGCTCCGAAAACTAAGGTTGATTTTGAGTGGCTAGCCATTCTTTAAACTGATTTTTGAAATTGTCATAGTGTAGAACATCCTCTAATTGAGAATAGTTGTCCTTATCACTGCAAAGAGGAAATAAGCGTTGCAAAAGCATGAACTTAGAAGGATCGTAGCTCAACAGGTCTGCGAATCCTCTAATTTGATCGGTGGTGGCTGTATAGTTTTCACACCAGCTGATCATCTCCTTCGTTTTTTCAAACTCGTAGTTCATCGCACCGATTCGCTCCAATGCTTCTTCATGGGATTCAGCTCCAAGCGAAGAGGTGAGCACTTGCTCAATTTCAGTTACAGCTACTGAATCATCAACAGTTTCAACTTGAGGCTCCTCTTCTTGAACTTTCTCTAGGACTGCAACGACGGATAACGATTCTTGCTGAGGAGCGAGTACATCCAATTCGGCTTCGACAAAAGGTAAATCGCGAAAGAAGAGTTCATATTTACCTTCGTCGACTTCCTCAATTATATATACGCGCGATTCGCTTACGGATAACGTGAGCTGTTTCGAAGCAACGAGCTTGTCGTTACTGAACAATTGGACGCGATGTGCAACATTTGGCTCTAATTCGAACGTCCAAACTTCCTTTTCACCTTCTGTTGAATGATTGTTGACCACTACCGAGACTGCAAACGGAAGCTGTAGCTGAATTCGTTGTCCATGTACCGAACACGAAATCAAAAGGATAGAAAGGATGTGTGCAAACCGTCTGCTAAACATGGCGACCAAACTAAGAAAAAAGTGAGCATTCGTGCGGCTAGCTGTGTTCGATTTATAACTTTGAATCCCATTAATTGTGACTCGCTTAACGCTTAACCGCTTTATGAAGCATATACTCCTTATTGGCGCCGGAAGGTCAACCAAAAGTCTTGTCGATTACCTTACTAAACACGCTGAAGATTCAGATTGGACCATGACGGTCTGTGACCGCGATCTTTCTCTTGCTCAAAAAAGAGCGAGTGGAAGCTCCAGAATTGAAGCTATCAACTTAGACATCACTAACGACGACTCAAGGAGAGGGGCCATTGCTAAAGCCGACATTGTGATTAGCATGCTTCCAGCACATATGCACGTTCCTGTTGCGAAGGATTGTGTGGAGATGAAGAAACACATGGTGACGGCGAGCTATGTAAGTAAAGAAATGGAGGCTCTCGACGAGGCCGCCAAGGAAGCTGGTGTTGTGCTCATGAACGAGATTGGTGTTGATCCAGGTATCGATCACCTCTCGGCAATGAAAGTTCTAGACGAGATCCGCGATAAAGGGGGGGAGATGAAGATCTTTGAATCCTTTACTGGCGGATTAGTTGCTCCAGAATCCGATGACAACCCATGGGGCTATAAATTCAGTTGGAATCCTCGTAATGTGGTTCTGGCAGGAGCAGGTGGAGCTGTGAAGTTTATCCAAGAAGGCAAATACAAGTACATTCCCCATCATCAGCTATTCCGCCGTACGGAGTTTATTGAGATTCCAGAATACGGTCGTTTTGAAGGCTATGCTAACCGCGATTCCCTAAAGTATCGCTCCGTTTATGGCTTGGAGAATATCCCGACCATCTTCAGGGGAACTCTACGTCGACCAGGATTCTGTAGAGCATGGGATGTGTTTGTGAAGTTGGGAATGACCGACGACAGCTATCAACTGGAAGGCGTTTCAGAAATGACTCACCGTTCATTCATCAATACATTCTTGGCCTACAACGAGAATGATTCGGTTGAACTCAAATTGATGCATTATCTCCAAATCCCACAAGATTCTGAATTGATGGAAAAATTGGAGTGGTTGGGAATTTTCGACAATACGCCTGTTGGACTCGACGAAGCCACCCCAGCACAAGTACTACAAAAGATCCTTGAGAAGAAGTGGGCGATGAAGCCCGAGGACAAAGACATGATTGTCATGTGGCACAAATTCGGCTTTAGCTTGAATGGCGAAGACAAGATGATTGAAAGTCATATGGTTCGCAAGGGAAAAAACGCTGAAGACACTGCCATGGCGGAAACCGTAGGCCTCCCTGTTGGTATTGCAACTAGAATGATCCTTCAAGAAATCATTACAACTCCTGGAGTTCACATTCCGATCACCAAAGAGATTTATGAGCCCATTCTAGCGGAGCTCGCTGAAGAGGGAATCACCTTTACCGAGAGAGAAGTACCGTATAAGGGATATTAGGGAGAATTGACTCGATAAGATTAATTGCAACTTGGCGTTTGGTTAAAAACTCCATTTGCATGAATCGTTCATTCGCGCTAATCCTCCTATTGGGAGTTGTTTCACTGATAGTAAGTTGTTCAAACCCTCAGGACAAGACGAGAGAAGATTGGCTGTTTAAAGAAGCTGTCTCCTCTTATCATAGGCATAATTCTCTTTTGAGAGGAGTTATGCTTGCTGAAGCGTACGAGCGGCTTTCAGCTCATGAAATTTACGAATCAATTGAGCTTGAACTCGAGCAATCAAGGGCACTCGTAGATGATTTCTTGATGAAGCTCGAGGATGGAGAATCGCTTTCAGGGATTGGTGAGCTTGAGAGTAAGTATCGTTTGGCGATCAAAGGATTGAACCGTAAAATACACGAGCTGTCTGCTCGATATCATGGCAGTTATTCAAATTGCGGTGATACTATTGATATAAGTGATGCTTCAACTAAAGAATTGAAGCTTCGCAACATGACACTTAATCTACAAGTGCGTCAACATTGTTTACTCTACCTGGCCGTGGCTCAGTACAGGGGTGAAGGTTGCACATCTTTTGATTTTACACCCCTATCAACACGCTTTCAAGGAGGAGTGTTTGAAGTGGGCTATGCGGTTAAAAGGTCAACTTTTTTTGGAAACATGCGAAGTCCCGCACTCATTGTAGATTCAATAGTCGATGAGAGTGGTGATAGAATGGAGGCCGAGGTCGAGTTAGCTTATGTCCCAGAACATTTTCTAATCCGGTATTATGGGTTGGATAGCACATCAGACTATGCCACACATGCTCGCGTGATTCGAGATTGTGCTGGACTGGAAGAAGTAGAGCTCCACTTTTATCCTGGATGGGATTATTCAGGTTATAAAACATTCATTGAGGTACCCGATTCTGCCTTCAGATCAAATTCAGTTTACGTTGGGTTACTCGATTCTGTTCGTTAGGGTTCACATGAATCCGTACGTAAACGTTTACCCTCCGGCTTTTTCAGGCGCGAATCGCGATCTTGATCCTAGGGGAGGAGGTGGAGGCCCCAGGAGATACCAATAACTCCTCGTTTATCACCGAACTCCTTTTTTCAGCTGACTCAGAGCACGATGTAAAAGTCCCTCAAAAGGTCTTTGTATTCTTCCGTCCAAACTTTCACATCGGCTTCCACAGCCATTTCTTTAAGTTGTGGTGCCTCTTTGGGAATAGCAGGAGAGAACTCTAGCATTCGGCGTTTGGCGACACTGCCAACTCGTCCATAAACCTTCATGCTATTTAGAAGGTGAAGTCCGTTCTTTTCGGCCAACGTCATGAACTCACTTGCCCGATCTTCGGGGATGATGAGCGAAAGAATCCCTTTGGGAGTGAGCAATCTTGCCGAGTGTGCTGCTAATTCTTCGAAAGGCAAACTGTCATCATGGCGAGCGGTGTCTCTGCCGGATTGCCCTGTTTTACTACTATTCTTGAAAAAGGGTGGATTGCAAACGATGAGGTCGAAAGGCCCACATTGAAAGTCTTGTAAAGAAGAAGCGTGGAGTTTGATTCTTTCAGAGAATGGCGAGTCGTCCACGTTCTCTTGCGCCTGGCCCAAGCATTCCGATTGAATGTCGATCGCATCGATTTCAGCTTCTGGAAAGCGCTGAGCACACATCAATGCGATTAATCCTGTACCTGTGCCTACATCGAGTATGCGTTCAGGAGAGGTGCTCTGTCCTGCCCAAGATCCCAAGAGTGTACCATCCATGCCTACCTTCATGGCACATCGGTCGTGGTGTACAGTGAATTGCTTGAATCGAAACACAGGAAATTAGTTAGCCCATTTCGTCGAGGAAGTTGAATAACCTCGGACGAAGCGAAATGTAAAAGATGATTTGCGCAATCGAGAGAACGATGAAGAAGTCGTTCTGTTCCAAGATGGCGAAGACGAGCAGGAGGAAGGTGCCTATTTGCACCATAACCCATAGGACAATATAAGCGCCTTGCACTTGGTGGATCTTGTCGAGGAGTTCTGCATCGGATTCTGAGGTTGAAATCTTCTGCTGAAAGAGATTCCATGAAATGATATCCAGCCCTAAAATACCAATAGGCACAGCCCAATGATAGAGGTTCGTAAAGTCGAATAGAAGTTCATTGTCCGTTCGCATAAATACTAGAACAACGCCGAGGAACGCCAGCTGCGCAAGTAGCAACAGGACAAAGATGTTTTGTAGTGAACGCGGGTCTAAAGGCGGTTGTTTCATGTAATCAGCTCATCGATATAAATCGACCAATCCTTCTGGAACTTGAAGGTACAACTTACGCGTTGAACGGTCAATTTTGTCGATGAACTCATCCACCAATGGAATGAGAATTTCTGATTCTTCATGCATCACTCGAAGTACAGGCTGACCTGGTCGGTCCATAACATCCTGCGCAATTCCAATCACTTCGTCGTGATCGAGAACTTCAAAGCCTTCGATTTCGTGGAAGTAGAAGGATTTCCCTTCGAGCTTGGGAAGTGAAGCGAGAGGCAGATATAAGTCCTTTCCCATGAAAGCATCTGCTTCTTTAGCGCTTTTGCTCTCCTCGAAACGGAGTAAAAGCTGATCCTTTTTGAGGAGCTGGGAATGGGTAATAAAAAAAGGAATCAGTCCCCCGCCTTGCAGCAAAAGGACTGATTCCAAATTTTCGTAGTGCTCAGGTCGATCAGTATCGATCTTAGCGACTACATCGCCTTTGTAACCATGTTGGCGAGTGATGGTTCCGAGAACGAAACAATCTTCGGGACGCATATCGCCTCAATTATATTACTCGGCAGATTTTTCTTCTGAAGCCTCTTCAGCAGGAGCCTCTTCAGCCGGAGCTTCAGTAGCCTCAGCAGCTGGAGCTTCCTCTGCCGCTTCTGCAGTTGCTTCTTCTTCAGCAGCCTCTTCAGCTACTTCTTCTGGAGCGTTTTTCGCAGCTAGCTCTTCAGCGCGCTTCTTGCTAACTTCAGCTTCAGCAGCCAAACGAGCTTTACGCTCATCAGCAGCAGCCTTAGTCAAACCTTCGCGCTTCGCTACAATGCGATTCTCCTTTTCTTCCATCCAAGCGTTGAATTTCTCTTCAACTTGCTCTTCAGTAAGAGCACCTTTCTTTACACCTTCCAAAAGGTGCTTTTTCATAAGCACACCTTTGTAAGAAAGAATGGCACGTGCTGTGTCACTTGGCTGAGCACCTTTCATAACCCACTCTACAGCCTTATCGAAATCGATATCGATGGTTGCAGGGTTAGTGTTAGGATTGTACTGACCAATCTTCTCGATATAACGTCCATCACGCTTAGATCTTTGATCTGCTACTACGATGGTGAAGATTGCGCGGCGCTTGCGGCCGTGACGTTGCAAACGAATACGTGTTGCCATGCTTTAATCGGTTAAGGGTCCGAAACCCAGTTGATTAATAAATAATTGAATTTGAGGGTGCAAATATCGTTACAATTTCTGTAATAGAAGTCATTCACTTGAAATAAAAGAGTCGATGCACTTAATCTCAGAGAGAAAATCAAACCACTTCCGAATCCACCTTAATTCTTACCTTTAGTAGATAACCTCTCCCAATGCTGCAGAAATGGATTGTCAACGTACTATGTTTTAGCTTGCCTTTGATGGCTGTTGCTCAACACCAAGGAATTATTGAGCAGAGTAGCCCTCAGACTACCGTTCACGCTGTTGAATTCCACCAAGGAGAGTACATCTACGTGAAGTCTCACCTGAGCAACATTGACTCTCGATATGGAGCGACGATGGGTATTTTCGTGTCTAAACGAGACAGGCAGTTCAATGAGACAACTCAAATTGAACTCCGATCAAAGTTTCCAGGTCTCGTAGCAACAACACAATGTGCGTTTCAAGATATGTTGATTGAGGATGGCATGATTCATATACTCCTCTCTTCATTCATCCCTAATCAATGCTATGGATATAGTGTATATTTTAAACTCGACTCAAACTTGAATGTAGTCGATTCTACAATTTATGGTGGGTTAGATACACTGCTCAATCTTCAAAGACTCTACACCGTAAATGGTGAACTGTTCGCACTTGGCAAGCGTCGCGATTGTGATGGTTTTTTGTTCGATAAAGTGCGTGTCAAATTGAATGACGCAGATGTACAGTCGAATTATAATGTGATTCAAGTTGACTTACGGACCGTGAGTGGAGACATTAGCGATTGCAGACAATATGGTTCCGATTCGACCTTGTTGATTTACAGTAGATACGACCGATCTTCGTGGCTGCTACTGGATGGCGATTTTGTCAATGTTGATAGTGGGGTATTCCTCGGAAATTACAATTACACCTTCGACTATTGGAATTTTGGTTCGCTCATAGAGGTTAATTCACGAGATTATTTGGCCACCGGATACGGTGGAATAGATGTAAGCAACCTGAACGAACCCGTCACGCTCGCAAGAAAGCAAGTGGTTGTAGAGCTCAATCCCTTCAATCCTACGAACGTGATGGATCCAGACACATTTCAATTGGCCAGTGAAATCATCAACAGCCCTTTTTCTTTGATTTTGCCAGTTGATGCCGTTGATGATGAACATTCGGATAGTGTATTGATCGTTCAAGTAGGTCATCAACTGGAGGGAATAGGTGCTGTTAACCGGTACTTGGATACAGCGCATGCCATGCTCTACAATTACAATGCACATACTAGAACCATCAATTATGTTAAAATGATTCATTCGAACCATGTCGTAGGTTCGAACATTGCCGTTTGTCGTTCGGATTCGAACAGAATACTTGTTGGGTTGAGTGAGTATGGAAGGTCAGGCTCCAATGACATGAACATCCTTTGGCTCTTTTTAAATTCGGATGGATCTCTATCAGAGTCAGAAGGGGTTGAGGTGACCGATGGGATTTTCGCATCGCCAAATCCAGTGATGGATTACACGAGGGTCTACGGATTGGATCAGCTGGCAGGAGAGGTAGCGTTCACATTGACATCTTCCACTGGAGTGGTTTTGAAATCTGGAATACTTGATGTGGAAAGAAGAATCGAATTCGAAAGAAATCGACTTCCAGGCGGGATGTACATTCTTAGTTTGATGGTCGATGGGAACCGTGTTGCGGCCCTTCGTATTATTCTGCAATAACTACTTTCGGAAAAATCTAAGAAGCAACCAGGGCAGGAGAACCAGGTCAGAAATTAAAGCGGCTACAATCACTCCACTCGTTACCACTGCAAAGTAAAATTGCTCCAAAAAGCTCGAGAAGAACTGGGGTAGGAATGCAGCTAACATAACGGCAGAGCTCAGCACGAGTGCACGTCCAACCTGTGCGTTTGATTCTTTGACACTCCTTTCCAAATCTCCCGTTTCGATATACTTCAACCTGAATTTCATCAGATAATGAATGGTGTCATCTACGGCAATCACGAATCCGATGGTGAGAATCAGTGCTGTACTCGTTCCTAATGGAATGTTGAGGTAACCAATAAGTGCTAAAGCGACAAGCAATGGCAATATGTTCGGTAGAAGAGAGATAATCAACATTCGGATAGACCGGAATAGCAGACCCATCAATAGTGCAATGACTACAAAGGCTAAGGCTAGACTATCAAACATACTGCCTACCAACATCTCGGTGGTAGTGTCCATCAACACAGAATTTCCGGTGAAACGAATTTCATATTCGCTATCCAATTGACCCAACTTCGCAATGATGGAATCTTCGATTCTAAATGCGCTATCCGACTTCACATTCTTCAACCGAGCCGAAATTCTCATCCATTCGCCATCGAAGGATACAAATTGATGATATCCAGCAGAATCCACATTGTACCATTGATCGAGGTCATCCTCTAACTGACTGTCGTTCTCCTCAAGTGCGAAGAATTCAGCAACACCTCCGTATCTAGCCATGTGAAGGATAGCTGGTGCATCTGAAGCGGATAGAACAGGACCCATAACCTCCAAGCTCCGGAGATACCTGGTCAATTCATCGATAAGCTTGAAGTCTTCACCATTTCCTACTTTCTCACCATCCATCCTCCGAATACCCATATCCAGATATCGAGCTCCCCCAAAGTGTTCATCAAAAAAATCCAAGTCCGACTTCAACTCAGATGATGGGTCGATTTGCCAGTAATTCGAGACTCCAGTTTCTACTTTCAATACACCAAAAGTGGCAAAGAGGATGAGCATCACGGCTGCCAATGGCACTTTCCACATACTCCTAGCAATGGAGTAGCTCATTTGCCCAAGCTTCGTCCAAGTTTCATTTGAGGCCGAACGAGGAATGAGCCAATCGCGCTTCGCAAATCTTAAAAAGATGGGAATAACCACGATACAAACAGCGAACATCATTACCACGCCCCACGCAGCTTCCCATCCAAAATTACGTATCGGAAGTACCTTCGTCGTGAGCAAACTCATAAATCCGATTCCCGTGGTAAGTGAAGTTAGAAACGTGGCGTAGCCGGTTTCTTTCCAGGCCTCTCGAATAGATTCCTTGAGGTTCTTGCCTAAATGAAGCTTCCACTGAATTTTCGCGTAGAGGTGGACAACATCACTCATCCCAACTATGAGCAGGAGAGGAGGGAAGAGAACTCCCAATAAGTCAATCGGCCATTCTGCCCAACCCTTTAATCCAAAGAAGCTAGCAACACCGGCAATGATGGCAATGGCGGGTAGGATGATACTGCCTCCCCTTTTGAAGAGAAGCCAGAGTACAACAACAATAATCACGACCGAGAGAGCAATGCCCCGGATTGTCTCCTCTTGGAGCATCTGATTGTATTGTACTTCTCCCCAATACCTGCCCGCGAAATGCCACTCGTCGTACATTTCTCCAACGTGCGCGTCGATTTGCAGCAATCGCTTGTAGATACTGTCCTTCGGACTTTCTTCATCGAATTGAATCACCATCGCAGGGTAACGTCCATCCTCAGAAACA
The DNA here is from genome assembly GCA_013373425.1 of Flavobacteriia bacterium. GTDB lineage: Bacteria > Bacteroidota > Bacteroidia > Flavobacteriales > Schleiferiaceae > Phaeocystidibacter. The sequence continues at coordinate 1,048 of JABXHW010000014.1, read as the reverse complement.
AGCTGATTGCGCAAGAATGGCAGTGCCATGATACGAGTAGAATCGAAAGAACTAATTGAATCTCCTACAACTAGTCGCTCTGTGCGGATGCCAAATGCATCGCGTACAGGAAGCTCTAAATCGGCTACAGAAAGAACATCATCTACATCGGAAATCGATTTCACAAACGCTGTGATGGTCCGTAATTCACGTATCGTTGAAGGGTGAAAAGCGTGTTCTTCTGTTTCAGGAATGAGCCAGACCGCCTGAGGATCACCTGTAAATTCGTCTTGAAAAGTTTCAAAGAAGGTGGTAACCGGACTATCCTCCGTGTAGAATCGAGAGTAGTCGAGTGCAAAGTCCAGTTGAGGTATACCTGCGAATAAAGAGCCTAGGATCAATACAGTTCCGAGCAACCACTTCTTCGGGTAGCGCCAAATGCTATCGGCTACTCCCAGAAAGAATTTTGATGGCCTTTCGCTTCTTTTCATTACACTCTTAACTGAAGCGATTTAAAATAAGCTGGACTGTGCACAAGACGCGACCCGTACCAACTAAACAGTGCTCCATCCACGGTATGGGCCGGTGAACCAAACAAGTGCGTTAACTCAGTTTCATGCTCGTTTTTGAAAGGGTAGGGCTCTGTAGAAAGGAAAATGAGATCGGGCGACCACGCATTGATTTGCTCTTCTGTCACAACAGGGTATCTAGAATCTGGATCCGTGATCACATTCTCAAAACCTGCGGCTTCAATCATGCTGTTGATGAAGGTATCCTTTCCTGCAGCCATCCAAGGGTCTCGCCAAATAAGATATAAGACTTTCAATCCGGTTTGTGGCAGATGCTCTTGGCTAAAGGCATGATCAATTCTCTTTGACCAATCTCCACTTAAATCTCGTCGATGCGTTATTTCGCCAATGCTGAGCATCATCTCGCGATTGGACTCTAGATCTTTTACATCGCTGAGCCAAACTGGGAAGAGGCGCTCGAGTTCGAGTATCGATTTACGAGTGTTCTCCTCAGCATTTCCCAATATCAAATCGGGTTTGAGGGCGGCGATACGCTCTAT
>JABXHW010000024.1 GCA_013373425.1 Flavobacteriia bacterium | reverse complement strand
GGGCGGCGATACGCTCTATATCGGGATCTTTTGTTCCTCCAACACGAGCTTTCTTATAAAACCAATCGCGTGGTCGTTCACAAAACCTTGTGATGCCAACCACGCGATGGTCTAAATTCAAATCGGCCAAATATTCAGACTGAGAGGGTACCAAGCTGATAATCCGCTGAGGATCATCTGGCACATTCACCTTTCTTCCAAATTGGTCGATTACTTCCATTAACTCAGGGCAGAAACTAAATCGTGACGTGAGAGAATGTGGAATTCATCCTCACCAAACTTGACGAGAACGGCGCCTGTATTCTTATCAAGCTTTTTCGCCAAATCGCGTAGTTCTACCGTTGGACTAACCTCTGGGAATGGAGCATCCATAATTTCCTTAACGGCTTTACTAGCAACGTTTGGATCTTCGAGAATGGCTTGCAATAGCTTACTATCGTCTAACGCTCCAACTTGCGTATTTCCATCGAAAACTGGAAGCTGAGACACTTCGTGCTTTCTCATTCGTTGAATGACATTGTCGATAGGCTCGTTAGGATTGGCTATCAATAGTGGAAGGTGGCGGTGCTTGTCGACCAAGTCTTTTGCCATCTTGTTCTTGTGGTTGAGGAACCCGCGCTCTTCCATCCAATCATCATTGAACAATTTCCCTACATAGCGAGATCCGTGATCATGGAAAAGAACTACAACCACACTGTCCTCATTGAGCTCATGCTTGAGCTGACGAATCGCTTGGAAAGCAGAGCCGGCAGACCAACCCAAGAGTAGACCTTCTTTTCGAGCGAGTTCACGAGTGACAAGAGCACCATCCCTATCTGTTACTTTCTCAAACTTGTCTATCAAGCTGAAATCCACATTCTTAGGAAGGATGTCTTCACCAATGCCTTCAGTGATGTAAGAGTAGATTTCGCTGGTGTCGAACTCACCCGTTTCATGGTATTTCTTGAATACCGATCCATAGCTGTCCACACCCCAAATCTGAACGTCTGGATTCTTTTCTTTCAAGTATTTAGCTACGCCCGAAATCGTTCCGCCTGTTCCGACTCCAACTACAAAGTGCGTAATCTTGCCATCGGTTTGGTCCCAAATTTCAGGACCTGTTGATTCGTAGTGCGCGGCGCGGTTAGAAAGGTTGTCGTACTGATAGGGGTAGAAGCTGTTAGGAATCTCGGCTGCGAGTCTGTTTGCTACCGAATAGTAGCTTTCTGGGTGTTCTGGTGCCACATTCGTTGGACAAACATATAGCTCCGCACCCATAGCACGGAGGATGTCCATTTTCTCCTTACTCTGCTTATCGCTCAAGGTACAGATAAGCTTGTATCCTTTCACAATAGCGGCGAGAGCAAGTCCCATACCTGTGTTTCCAGAAGTACATTCGATGATAGTTCCACCTGGCTTTAGGTCACCTCTTGCTTCAGCATCTTCAATCATTTTCAAAGCCATTCTATCTTTTACAGAATGCCCTGGGTTGAAGTATTCCACCTTTGCGAGAACTTGTCCTGGAATGTCTTTGGCTATTTCGTTCAACTTGATCATCGGCGTGTTACCGATGGTTTCAAGGATATTGTCGTAAATCTTCTTTGTATCTGACATCTATGAAGTTGTCTCTATTTATAAAGTTTCAGTGCTTTCCAATTCTCGAACGAAACTCAGAGTTAGAAGTTCATTTCCAAGCTCGTCGAGCAATAAAAGTTTGTTGTTATCTGCAATTTTCCATGATTGAACACGGCCGAGCAAGCCCAGGTAGTGTTCTTCAATTTCCATGACTTCTGGTGGACACATTTTCTTGGTGACTGCAAAAGTTGGAGTTGGAAATTTGATGCCTTCACCCTGCATTGAGAATGAGCCATTGAAGTTATTGCAGCCCGTTTTTCCAGTAGCTTTCGCCATGAAGAGCTTCAATGTAGGCGTAGTCTCTTTTGTAAATTCAACATTGTACTCTGCCATGCTTTCCACTGCCCACTCCACATGCTCTGGAGACGAAATCGATGGTGCAGAATTGCAAGAGGCAAGGGCGAGAAAGGCAGAAATGGCTAGGGCCAATCGGGTGAAGCGCTTCATTACTTACGTCGTTGATAGTTTAGAAGTGCAATTTACAATCTTTGAGAGCCGAACCCAGCGGTTCGACATCAATTGTATGACTATTTGCTGCAGCCTGGATAATTATGACTGTGAGCGCTTTGGCTGGCGCGTTTGTCGCGCTCCGTCTATGAGTTCATTCTCGCGATTCAAGAGGTCCTGAAGCGATGTTGCCTTGAGAAAGTTTACCGTTTGATTGCGAAGCTCTACCATAGCATCACGAATGCCGCAAATCTGCTCATCCTTACATTCATCGCATTTCTCGAAGAACTTATAAGTGGCACAGGGTAGGAGGGCGATTGGTCCATCGAACAGGCGCATCACATCGGCAAGATTGATTTCATCCGGTCGTTGCAACATGTAGTAGCCGCCACCTTTTCCCTTCTTCGAACCGAGAATCCCGTTACGCTTCAGATCGAGGAGAATTGCTTCCAAGAATTTGCGGGGAATGTGCTCTTCTTCGGCAATTTCTTGAACCACTACCATCCGATTATCCTCTTGCTTGGCAAGATAAACGAGGGCATTTATAGCGTATTTAGACTTTTTAGAAAGCATCAGGAAAGGAGTCTCTGACGTAGGAGAAACTCCAGTTGATCATTGGCGATTTCAAGCTTTTTAAGAAGCTCTTTGTTCTCCTTTCTCAAGGAGTACACCTCAAAAGCCGACTCAATCGCTGAACGCAATTCGTCTTCGTTCCACGGCTTGGTGAGGTAACGGTATACTTCACCTTTGTTGATGGAATCAATTACCGCATTGATGTCTGAATACCCTGTTAGCAGCATTCTCATCGGTTCCTTATCACGATCGAGTACGTGAGTCAAGAACTCAATGCCCGTCATTTCAGGCATTCGTTGGTCGGTAATAATTATCTCCACGGGTGTCGTCTCCAACAACTTTAGGCCTTCTTCGCCTGAAATTGCGGTGTGCACTTGGTACAATCTTCTAAATGTTGCTTTGAAGGAACGTAGGTTATTCTCTTCGTCGTCAACATATAAGACTGAAATTTTATGCTCTTTAGTTTCACTCATAAGGTTTGCTCCTGGCATAAAATTATTTAAACAAATCAAATTCTTGTAAATTCGACTGCAATGTTTGTGGAAATTGTGGGATGCCGCAAACAGATTTGACTATTAATTCTAACATTTCTCTATGTCTGCTGGTGAAATCACCGCCGAGGAGAGTCGCTTCATTAGCACTCCTCTCATTTACCCTGTGACCGAAGCTGAGACCTTGCCAGAAGAATTGTCTTCAGAATCGCCAACACAAATCGTTGACGAATATTTGGCTCAAGTAAAAGAATGGATAAGGATTGAAAACCCTATCAAGGCCTTCACCCCAGAGGAACTAACCGAAGCGGCGCACGAGTCCATTGATTCAAAAAGAATAGGCCTAGGGAACTGGGTTTATTACCCATGGTTAGATACCGTCGTTCGAATCCTAGAGGAACCCCTCTTCAAGCAAGTACGAACTTCTCGGAATAAGCATAAGATTACACATCAGGAACAAGAGACTCTTCAGTCTAAAGTAGTAGGCATAGTTGGTCTCAGTGTAGGTCAATCAGCCGCGGTAACTTTGGCTATGGAGTCGATTGGAGGTGTACTGCGACTTGCAGATTTTGACACGCTAGACTTGAGTAATCTCAATAGACTTCGTGCAGGTGTACATCAACTTGGTTTGCCAAAGACGGTGCTAGCAGCAAGGGAGATTGCACAAATTGACCCCTACATTAAAATAGAGCTATACCACGAAGGCATCCATGACAAGAACGCCTCGGAATTCTTAAGCGGATTGGACATATTAGTCGAGGAATGTGACTCTTTGCCCGTAAAAGTGATGCTCAGAAAATTCGCACAAAAGATGAAATTACCGGTGATCATGGATACAAGTGATCGCGGAATGGTCGATGTAGAGCGGTTTGACAAGGAATCCGATCGAGCGATTTTTCACGGGAGACTGGCGCCTTGGGAAGGAAAGAATCCTGCTGAATTTACGGCAGAAGACAGAAGGAATTTGTTATTTGCGCTCGTCGATTACGAAAAGACAAGTGAGCGAGCAAAAACCTCATTCGCTGAAATTGGAAAAACAATAAACACATGGCCACAATTGGCATCCGCTGTGAACTTAGGTGGAGCATTGATGGCCGATACAGCAAGACGAATACTCTTGGACGGACCAGTACATTCGGGTAGATTTTACGTCGACCTGGAAGCGTTGATTGGAGGAATTGATGGATGATTTAAATCAACCAGAAGTTAGATTACGTGCCTTTCGGGCAGTAGATGACCCGGTGAGCTCACAAAAGTTCATCGACGGTCACAGGAAAGTATTGGAAGTTCACGGGGTTAAGAAAGTTACCTCTGCCAACAATTCCTGGGCTCAAAACCCTGCTGTTTTTGTGATTATAGTTGAGTCCCTCGATGGAGAGAAAGTGTATGGAGGTGCCCGCGTGCATGCTGCAGGCGGAACCCAACAACTTCCAATCGAAGAGGCTACAGGCTTCATGGATCCTGGTATTCATGAGTTGGTGAAAGAACTGTCCATGGAAGGCACAGGTGAGTTATGTGGTCTTTGGAATAGCTTAGAAGTCGCCGGGCTTGGTGTGGGAAGCTTTTTTGCAACCCGAGCAGGAGCTGTGATTACAGAACAACTTGGAATTAAATCACTTTTTGCCCTATGTGCACCTTACACCGTGCGTTGGGCGGAAAGAGTAGGATGTAAGGTGATTACAGAACTTGGTAATCAAGGAACATTCTACTATCCAAAACTAGATCTTCTAGCAACGGCGGTCCTTTTGGAAGATACCTCCACTCTAGCGCATGCGCGACCATCCGAACAAAAGAAAATCTACAAGCTCAGAAAGAACCTTAAGCAAGTAACCACTGAAGTTTCTCCAGGAAGAAGGATTGAGGTAGAGGTGGAGTACGATTTAAAGCTCGAGGGAATCAAGCCAGGTGAGTTCAAGAATCCATTCAACCTGGAAACGTCCAAGCCTTAAGATGAAGCGGTATTTAGCCATACTACTTTTCGGGCTGCTCTCTTCTACAGTCCTTGCAAACGGCCCCTGGGTGATTTCTGGAGATGCAGAGCTAGGGTACGTTGGAAATTCTGCATCCTACTGGAGAGACTCTACAAGTGCAGGCAGCATTATCGATGCGCGTAATGCTATGTATGTTTTCAGTGAGAACAGGGTTCTGAATTTCAACAGGGATGATGCAGCATACTGGATAAAAGTGCCTGTTTATAATGAATCTCAAACCGACCGATTCTACCTACAGCTAGAACATCCCATGATCGATAGCATTGAGGTATTCATTGGTAGCTCAAATGAGCCCGTTTATCTTACCGGAGACCGATATCACTACGATCATCGCCCTGTTAATCACCCTACATTTCTATTTCCGTTTGAGTTGACTCATGGCGATAGTACGGTCTTTTACATCCGAGTGAAAAGTAAAGATCAACTCTTTCTTCCATTGCGGATTGGAGATGTTGAATCTATATCCATCGATAACGGCAAGAAGTCCATATTCCTCGGTATTTACTTGGGCGTCATCTTCGTCATGTTCTTCTACAATCTCTTCGTTTATATCACGACCAGAGATTCTAGCTATTTGTGGTATATCCTTTACATCCTCTTTATCGGCCTGACTCAAGCGAGTTTGGAAGGTCTCATTTTCCAATTTGTGCTTCCAGGAAGTCCGGCAGCGTACAATGCTACTCCCGTCTTCTTTAGCGCTCTGACAGGTTTTGCGGCTATTGAATTTGCCAAGGTCTTCGTGAGGACCAAGGAGTTCACACCAAAGCTTCACAAAGGGCTGATTATTTTCCAAATCATCTACGCGCTTGCGATCGTTACTTACCTCATTGGTGAGGTTGCATTGAGCTTCACATTGACAGACGCGGGTGCGTTGACCGTCAGTATTTATGCACTGATCTTCGTTAGTGTGATTGCTCGAAAAGGTTATCGTCCTGCAAAGTTCTTCTTGATAGCGTGGACTGCGTTCTTGGCAGGGATTTTCATATTCGCGCTTCGAAACTTTGGGGTGGTAGAGTACACTTTCTGGACGAAGAGCATAATTGAGTTAGGAAGTGGTGTTGAAGCAATTTTGCTTTCTATCGCCTTGGCAGACCGCATCAACACACTCAAGAAAGAGAAAGAAGCTTCGCAAGAAGAAGCACTTCGTGTTTCGAAGGAGAACGAAAGAATTGTTCGTGAGCAAAACGAAATCTTGGAGCAAATGGTCCAGGAGCGAACACAAAAATTGCAGGATACTCTTGAGAACTTGAAAGAGGCTCAAAGTCAACTTGTGGACGCGGAAAAGATGGCTTCACTGGGTCAGTTGACCGCAGGTATTGCCCACGAAATCAACAACCCAGTCAACTTTATTTCCGCGAACATCGGTCCTTTGCGTCGCGACCTAGACGATATCAAAGAGCTGTTAGAATGGCTTGAAGAGAAGCTGCGTGAAAGCGAGAACATCCAGACGGTCAAGGAGCTCGATGAATTCAAAGAGGAAATTGAGTTTGATTACATCATAGAAGAGGTGGACGACCTCCTCCAAGGGATGCAGGATGGAACAGATCGAACGGTTGAAATCATTAAAGGCCTGAAGGTCTTCTCCCGAGTAGATGAGCAAGACATCAAGTTTGTGAACTTACACGAGGGACTGGACAGCACATTAATTCTCCTCAACAACAGCATCAAGGATTTGATGGACCTCGAGAAGGATTATGGTAAGCTCCCGAAAGTGGAGTGCTATGCGGGTAAGCTGAATCAAGTGTTTATGAACATCTTGAACAATGCAGCTCAAGCGATTAAAGACGACGAGTCGCGGACTACACGCGGTAAAATAATATTGAAGACAGAGCCTGTCGGAGAGTCGCATGTGCGTGTGATTATCTCGGACAATGGCCCAGGAATCCCAGAGGAGGTTAAGAAGAAGATTTTTGAGCCATTCTTCACTACCAAGGCGGTAGGTGAGGGAACCGGACTCGGTCTTTCAATTGTGTATAATATTGTTAAGAATCATAATGGCACCATTGAGGTAGAATCTGAAGTAGGAAAGGGAACATCCTTCATCATTACTCTACCAGTGCATCATCAATAGTGGGGAACTATGGGAAGTAGAAGCAAACCAAGAGTTCTTTATGTGGACGATGAGCAGAATAACTTGAATTCCTTCAAGGCTAATTTTAGAAGGGAGTATAAGGTATTCACTGCAATCTCAGCTAAAGAGGGAATTGAAGTCATGGCGAGCGAGCCTATCGAGATCGTTGTGGCTGATCAACGTATGCCAGAAATGACTGGTGTGGAGTTTTTCGAGAGCATTGTTGATGAATATCCAGACTGCATAAGAATTCTCCTAACGGGATACGCCGACATTGAAGCGGTTATCAATGCGATCAACAAAGGGCAGATCTACAAGTTCATTTCTAAACCATGGAATGAGGACACGCTTCGAGTTGCTATCAATAATGCAAAGGATATCTATGATGCCCGACGTGAGCTGAAAGAGAAGAACGAATCTCTTCAGAAGGCGTACGACGAGTTGGATCGTTTCGTGTACAGTGTTTCTCACGATTTGAGAGCGCCATTGGTGAGTATTCAAGGAGTCATTTACCTCGCTAATCAAGAGGTCAAGGACGAGAAAGCGCTGGAGTACTTCAAGATGACCAAGGAGATGGTGGATAAGCTCGATGAGTTCATTCATAACATTATCGACTACTACAAGTCGACACACTCTGGCAACATGCTTGAAGAAATCAACTTCGATAAAATGCTCAAGGACATTGCAGGGGAGTATCGCTATCACCCGGCCATGGAGAATTTGGAGTTGAATTACAACGTTGATAACAAAGTTCCATTCTCTTCTAATGAAGTGAAGGTGAGGATCATACTTAATAATCTGATATCTAACGCAATAAAGTACCGTAAGGAACACGATAATGTTCACAACGTGGACGTGAAAGTGGTAACCGATGATTCCGGTGCACGCATTGAGGTGAAGGATTCAGGGGTCGGTATTGCGGAAGAAAATCAACAGAAAGTCTTCCAAATGTTCTATCGCGATTCCAAGAGCAACAGTGGAAGCGGACTGGGACTCTACTTGGTGAAAGAAGCTGTAAAGCGACTTGAAGGTAGAATCAGCGTGGAGTCCGTGAAAAATGAAGGCACCACAATGATCGTGGAGCTTCCTGTTAACGAAGATGTAGACCGATGAGCGATCAAGAGCCAAATATCGGTTTAGTGCTCATCGATGACAGTTTCATCGATCGCACGATTGTAAGCAAGAACATGGAGCTCTTCTATCCGAACCGTGATATGGAGTACTTCATTTCTGCAACGGATGCTCTGGAAGCGTTGAAGGCAGATACTGTATTGGTTGGCAAGGATCATTGCGCCTTGCTATTAGACATTCATATGCCTGAAATGAACGGCTTCAGTTTCGTAGATGCTTTTGGAGAACTGCCTGAGAGCGTTCGGAATCGCTTTGCCATCTTCATGCTCAGTTCCAGTATTGATGGGGGTGACATGAGTAAGGTCGAGGACAGGATGCTCATCAAGAAGTTTGTGAGCAAGCCGCTCAATCAAGAAGTCCTTTCCAATATTTTTAAGTGGACGTTGGAATCTTACAACGCTTCTAGGGAACACTGAAGCCAGAACGTTCCGCTGTAACGAGCTTCAGAATTTGGAGTGCCCTCGATGTTTTTCTTGTGAATCCAAACTCGAATAGGAGGAAGATCGGATTCCTCTGGGAAGTTTAGATTAGCAAACCAACCTAAATGGTAGAAGGTTTCCGCTGGTTCGATATCGCTCAATTGACCTCCTGAGAATTCATAACTCGTTCCCTCATCATCGTATTCATCCATAGGCTTCAATGAGAATTCGTCGGAACTCTGACTCATTCTGTACGGGAAAGCGGAGAAGCCCAGTTTAACATCTGCATTAGGCTGATACGTGGACTTATTGTTCCATGAATCTACACAGAAAGCAGAGAGTATAGATTGATTGGGAAGAGTGACTTGAACGGTGCGCTCAATGGGAAAACTATTCCAATCCGAGATGGCCGAGCACTTTACGTTTGTATAGTGAGATGAATTCAGAACAGGGAAAGCGGTAATGAGCTTGTTCTTGAACAAAAATGCTCTGATCTCAGCACCATTCTGAGCTTTGGTAAGACACTCGATGTCTTCAATGACGCCAATAGATTCGCTGTCATCAATCTCCGTAAAAATCAAGCTAGGGGTTTCCACCATCCAGTCGTAGCCCATTACGGCTCCCCAGTGATCATTGTGTTTCGAAATGTTACTTAACGCGCTCAAGTAGCTAAGAGGTGTGTTGGTGTTATGATTTTCGAAAGTATAAAAATTACTGTTCATACCGACTATCTAACGACCCTAGGTAAAGTCCGAAAAGACTACGTAGTTCCACGTAACTTACAGCTTTACAGAGATTTAATGTTGGAACTAGAATGAAAGTTCTTATCTTCGGTAGCATAACTAACCTACAATCGACTACCCAACCTAACTTCAATTCGTATTTATTTCCCAAGACCTGACTTACCGACTTGCTGATTGGTTTGGTTGTCTATTGGCAATCGAAAACAACCATGAAGAATTTTACTTCTTTGAAAAGGAATGTGCTTGTGCTTTTCCTTTCGTTGGTATGCTCGACAGTTTATGCCGCTCACTATCGTGGTGGGTACATAGGCTGGAGTGTGGACCAAAGTGACCCAACGGGTCGCACCATTATCGTGAAAGTGACCCAGTCTTATGGCGGGTGGACTTTCCAACAAACTCCAGCGGGGTACACTCCAGTGGGTAGCCCGATTAATTACAACTTCGGTACAATGACTGTGAGGTCATCGTCCGGAGCGTATTTTGCTCAGAATTATCGTGTCAATCAACTGGTGATGACCTCCTTCAATCCAACAGATGACTATTGGATTGGTGAGCAGTTATATACCATTACGCTCCCTGGAAATGGTAACTATAACTTGGAGTTCAATAGTTGTTGCCGTGTTTCCAACCTGCGGAACAATGCGGACAGAAACTATCGACAGTTTGCCACGGTAACTATAGGTTCTGGCAACAATCCTCCGTCGGCAACACTCCCTCCGGTAATTAACCTTCCGGTAGGTTCGCCAGCTGCGACATACCAGCTTCCTGCGGTTGACCCTGATGGAGATCCATTGACCTTCAGAGAGACCAATTACGGTGAATCTGGAACCGGTTCTGGTAATCCTTCGCAAGTGAATATCACCTCTAGCGGTTTGATTTCTTTCGATACTAGAGGCCTCGGAGTGGGCTGGATTTACAATGCTGCGTTCGTAATCAGTGATGGAACCAATGTCATTCTAATGGACGTTGTATTTAAAATGGTTCAGCCATCCAATCCACCTGTTTTCGATTACTCGGTAACTCCTCAAAATGGTTCTACCATTGAAACAGGTCCGGGCCAGACCATCAACTTTAGCGTTCTCGCTTCAGACCCGGACGCAGGTAATACAGTGACTCTTACAGCTGCAGGTCTTCCTGGATCAGCATCGATGAACCCTTCCCTACCAACTACTGGTCAGCCTGTAGCATCAAGCTTTAGCTGGACTCCTGGTCCATCTAACTTTGGAGCGAACATCGTGAACTTCACCGCAACGGATAACTTCGGAAACCAGACGAATACCACGGTAACCATTCTTGTTTCTTTGAAGCCTGTATTTGATGTTCCGCCAACACCGGCGAAGAATATCCACAACGTATATGCTCCAGGCACTCCGATTAGCTATACTGTTCAGGCATCGGATCCAGATCCAGCCGATCAGGTTTCTATCGTATCAGCTGAAGGAAAAGATATGATGGGTATGCACATTCCGCTCTACATCGGAGCTTCTATGTCTCCAACTCCTAGTGCATGGGCAAACCCAACAAGTGCAACCTTCTCATGGACACCTGCTCCTTCAGATTGGGGACACAGACACGTGTTCTTTACCGCTGAAGATTTGGGTGGTGAGCAAACGGTTCACGAAGTGAGCATGTTGATCAATACCGATCCTGTTATTACATCTACTCCTGTAGATCAAACCAACGTGGGTGCGAACTATGCATATAACATCACAGTCGCTGACCAAGATATCGCCTATGGTGATCACGTGGATATTATTGCTACCTCACCACTACCATCGTTCCTGACATTGACAGACAACGGTGATGGTACTGCTTCAATCTCTGGTACTCCAGGCTTGGCTGATGCAGGAACATTTACTATCGAAATAGCGGCTGAAGATATCAACCACCACCATGGTGTCGTTGCTCGTCAGTCTTATCAACTTGCTGTAAATCCATGCGTGATGGCATTGAGCGGCTCTGCTAGCGATGCATTGTGTAACGGAGGAACGAGTGGATCTATTGATCTTATTGTTTCAGGTGCCAACGGAACACCAACTTACGCCTGGTCGAATGGAGCAACTACAGAAGATCTATCCGGATTAGCTGCTGGAACCTATTCAGTTACAGTAACCGATGCATTCGGATGTGTGGAGTCAGCATCCTTCACTGTAGGAGAGCCTACAGCGATTAGCCATGTTTATTCTGCTACTCCAATTCTATGTTACGGCGGACTAAGCCAGGAATCTATTACTATCACAGGAGGAACTCCTCCATACGATGTTCACAACCAAAATGGCGGTGCGCTTGCACTCGGTCTTGGTGAGGGTGTAACTCTAACAGGCGCTACATATGCAGCATCTTATGTGTATACAATCACTGATGCTAACGGGTGTACAGTAGTGTTCAATGCCGATATTACACAACCTGATTTGTTGACAAGCTCAGCTTCGGCTGCTACCTATGCAGGAGGTCATAACATCAGCTGTAATGGCGCAAGTGATGGATCAATCGACATTACAGTTGCAGGTGGTACAGCTCCTTATACATATGCATGGAGCAATGGTGCTACCAGTGAAGATGTTTCTGGTCTTAGCGCAGGAACTTACTCGGTAACTGTAACTGATGCCAATGGATGTACCACTTCTGCTAGTGCAACCTTGACAGAGCCGTCTGTACTTCTCGGTTCACTTTCGGTGACTCCAGCCATTGGTGTGAATCCTGGTGGGGCTGTGAATACGATCTTCTTGGGCTACGGACCACAGTCGCTGACACTCGATGCAAGTGCATCAGGTGGTACTGCTCCTTACTCATATTCATGGTCGAATTCAGGAACCCTCTCTAGTGGTTCTGGAGCGAGTGTGAGTGCATCACCAACTATCACTACCAACTATTCTGTGACCATCACAGACGCGAACGGTTGTATTACTTCACAGTCGGTTACAATTACAGTAATTGATGCTACATGTGGAAAGAAAGGCAACAAGGTGCTGGTTTGTAAGGTTCCTCCAGGAAACCCTGGAAATGCACACAACATCTGTGTGAGTGCGAATGCAGTAGCTTCTCATTTGGCTACTGGTTCTTACCTCGGACCTTGTACGAACAAGACCGGCGGATGGACTGGAAATGAGTTTACTGTATTCCCAAATCCGAACAGCGGCGTATTCACTTTGGCCTTCGACTTAAATGAGGCGACAGAAGTAGTATATCAAATTGTAGACATGAGTGGAAGAATGATGGCTGAAGGTCTCCTAGATGAGATTGCAGGTCACTATCAAACTCAAGTTGACCTATCATCACAGCCGAGCGGTATCTATTTGGTACGCTTTATCACGGGTGATGAAGTTTACGTAGAAAGAGTGAGTATTCAATAATACTCGCGATGCTATATAACAGAACCGCCCCGATTGCTCGGGGCGGTTTTTTTTATCCATAAAGTTCGTTAAGCATCGACGCAAGTCGGACCCCTGCTTGAAGAAGTCTTTGATTCAACTCCTCAATGTGATCGAAGTTATATCGATAACCCATACGCTCTGGGTTGTCGATTTCATAAACCGATTCGCGCATATCCTTGGATTCTTGAAGCCATTGGAGAATCGGTGCAGATTGCCACTCTGCCACCTGTGTAGCATCAGCACGATCAATCCATTCTGCGTATTCTGTATAGCTGAGCTGTTGACCTTCGATAAGTTCAGAATCCCAAACTCTATGCAGGTTGGAACCATCTCCAAACCATTGAACGCGAACATCATTTCCACCGCGATCTTCTCCATTCCCTACATGAAGTGGCTGATGTACATCTCCAACAAGGTGAATGAGTGATTTCAATGCTTCTTGTTCGCTCCATCCATGAAACTCGCCACTTTCGATTTCCTCTATGATGCGAAGGATAGTCACATAGGCATCTCCTTCTTCTGGTGCACCGACTTCCATATAGTCCAATGAATCAGGTATCGTTACATAATGCCATGGACGCATGTGGTCGTAATGATTATCAGATTTGATAAAGTCCATCCACGTACTCGCCATGGCGGGTGATTCACCTTCTAATACAGCGAGAACATTCGCGCGAGCTTCTGGCGTCATATATCTCCATGCAATTTCACCAACCACACGGTGACCAATCTGTCCCCATCCAAAGGCTAGGGTAGAGGCGAAGAGTAAACTGTAGGTAATGAGCTTTTTCATCTGATTTATTGATTTAGGACAAATCTCTGCATTTCATCCATATGATAAAAGTCATGTGCACCTCTGATGTACATCATATTCCTCCTCTTCATGCTAGGATACTTTAGTACCAGTAATTAAGAGACCACGATTATGAGACTACAAATCACCACTGTTATCCTCGCACTTGCACTCGCAGTGCCCGCTTTTGGTCAGAACATGCGCGTAAGCAATACTTCTGAAGTGAAAGTAGAAGGAACCTCTAACGTGCATGATTGGAATGCCGTTGTCGAAGATGTTCGATTCGAAGGTACACGCACGAACGACGTATTAAATGGCATCCGTGTCCGCTTTGTCGTAGAAAGTATGGAAAGCGGTGATGGATTGATGAACCGAAGAATCTACGCCACGCTGAATTCTGAGGATCATCCTGAGATTGTTTTCAACATCACAGATTCTTCTGTTCAAGGACAGCGCCTTACCATGACGGGAAACTTAACCATCAATGGCGTGCGTCGCCAAATTACTGTAACCGGAGAAATGAGAGAGCTGAGCAATGGAAACATCCGCATCCAAGGAAGTCACCCTGTAGAGTTCAGCGACCATGGAATGGACGCACCAAGCTTCATGTTTGGAGCGATGAAAGTCGGAAACACAGTTCACATTAAGTATAACATCGTCTTGATCCCGTAGGCGAAATCAGTCACGGGATATTCACTGTAACACTCAATCACCTTAACTCTAATGCCATGAAAGCAAACACCATCTTTCGCAACACACTAGGAGCTGTACTACTATTGTCTAGTACGGTGGTCTTAGCTCAACAACCGAATATCGATTACTTCAGACAGTACGACCAAAGAGGTTTGAATGTATTCGAAACGCCTAAAGAAGAAGCGTCTGAATTTGAAGGACTCCGTGTTCGTGTGGGCGGAGCGTTTACACAACAGTTCCAAGCCATTTCTCATAGCAACAACGCTGATGTGGTATTGGCCGATCCAGCAGATCCAAACTCTGAGAACCTAAATGAGCTTTACGATATTGCTCCTGGATTCAATCTTGCAACAGCAAACTTGAATGTAGACGTGCAATTGGCTCAAGGTATCAGATTGAATATGATTACCTATCTATCTGCTCGTCACCACCCTGAAGCATGGGTAAAAGGCGGATTTATCCAAGTTGACCAACTTCCATTTGGAGGTGACAACTCTTGGTTCGACGATTACATGACACTTCGTGTGGGTCACATGGAAATCAACTATGGCGACCAACACTTCAGAAGAACGGATAACGGTAACAGCTTGTACAACCCATTTGTAGGTAACTCAATCATGGATGCCTTCGCAACCGAGATTGGAGCTGACTTGACTTACCAACATCCAAGTGGATTCTTAGCCATGGTAGGTATGACCAATGGTGAAATTAACGGCAACTTGAGCAACAACGATGCAAGAGGAGCGGCAATCTTGGGTAAGATTGGATACGATAAGAAATTGGATGACATGACTCGAGTACGCTTGACAGCATCTATCTACACCGCTAACAGTAGCCGCAGCACATTGTATGCAGGTGACCGTGCCGGCAGTAGATTCTACCTCGCAATGGAGAATACTTCTGCGAGAGCGAGCAGCAACTTCACAAGTGGTCGTTTCAATCCAAACCTCAGAAACGAAGTAACAAGTATCATGATTAACCCATTTGTGAAGTGGGGAGGACTTGAGCTCTTCGGTATGTACGAAATGACAAGCGGAATGAATACCGGTGAAACTGAAACCAGAGGCTACACTCAAATTCTAGGTGACTTGGTATATCGATTCATGGAGAATGAGCAAGTATTCGTAGGTGTTCAATACAACACAGTGAACGGTCCAGTCGCAGGTAATGATGTTACCATTACTCGACTACAAGGTAGCGCTGGCTGGTTCATCACTCGCAATGTAATGATGAAAGTGGGATATGTGAATCAAACGTACGACGGATTCGCAACTACAGATATCCGCCACGAAGGAAACTTTAATGGTGTGATTGCTGAAGCAGTGGTTTCTTTTTAGACTTCAGTTAAACGTCGGAAAGGCGCCCATTGGGGCGCCTTTCTTATTTGTAGGAGTCCCAGAACTGACCTGTTGTTAAAGTTATCTTAGCTCGACAGGATCATACAATATTCGAGAGAGCTAGAGGTTGTAGGCTGGAAGTGAACAAAAGCCATTATCCGTTTGTCTTATACGTCAAATGACAGGCGAGATTCGCTACTAATAAGTACATTCGCAAACCCAGTCAAATAATCAATAGAACCGTTGCTATGCAAATGTTGTTGACACCAGAAAAGGAAGAAGCGCTGAAGTTTATCAAAGAAAGCGCTCGCTCTTTTGCAGAAACACATATTCGTCCACATGTTATGGAATGGGACGAAGCCCAAACTTTTCCTGTTGAACTCTTTAAAATGATGGGCCAGCAAGGCTTCATGGGGGTTCTTGTTCCCGAAGAACTCGGAGGTTCTGGAATGGGTTATCAAGAATATATCACAGTCATTGACGAGATCGCACAAGTGTGCGGTTCAATTGGACTTTCAGTGGCTGCACACAACAGTTTGTGCACCAATCATATTCTGACTTTTGGAACGGAAGAACAAAAGAAGAAGTGGATTCCAAAATTGGCTACCGCTGAGCATATTGGGGCTTGGGGCTTAACAGAAACCGGCACTGGATCTGATGCTGGAGGAATGGCAACCACAGCTGTTCTAGAAGGTGATGAGTGGGTTTTGAATGGATCGAAGAACTTCATCACACACGCAATTTCAGGTGACATTGCTGTCGTAATTGCACGTACAGGTGAGAAAGGAGATTCACATGGTATGACAGCCTTTGTCGTTGAAAAAGGCACTCCAGGCTTCTCTGGAGGAAAGAAGGAGAATAAGTTGGGGATGCGTGCCTCTGAAACGGCATGTTTGTTCTTTGATAATTGTCGCATTCCAAAAGAGAACGTGCTCGGCGAAGTAGGTGATGGATTCATCCAGGCTATGAAGATTCTCGATGGTGGTCGCATTTCAATTGCCGCCCTTTCTATCGGTATTGCTAAAGGTGCATACAAAGCCGCTAGAGCGTACTCAAAAGAGCGCGAGCAATTCGGCAAGCCGATCAGCGGATTTCAAGCTATCGCCTTCAAGTTGGCCGATATGGCAACGAAGATCCACGGTGCTGAACTCATGACTCGCCATGCGGGTGAGTTGAAAGATGCCGGCAAGAAAATGACCCAAGAGTCGGCTATGGCGAAATACTACGCTTCAGAAGTAGCTGTAGAAGTTTCAACGGACGGAATTCAGATTCACGGTGGCTATGGGTATACAAAGGACTATCCTGCTGAGAAGTACTATCGCGATTCCAAGCTGTGTACTATTGGGGAAGGGACTTCTGAAATCCAGAAGTTAGTCATCTCAAGAAATCTATTGAAGGAGTAATTTTTACGCCTCATATCATATCAAGGCCTCTCGATTCATTTCGAGAGGCTTTTTTAGTTTCATGCCTCGTTCTATCTTTCGGGATGCGAAAGTTTCTAGGTCCGGGTGTTTTGTTTGCCGCTACAGCGATTGGCGTTTCTCATTTAGTTCAATCCACTCGAGCAGGAGCGGATTATGGTTGGAGTTTCATCTGGATCATCTTAATTGCCAATCTCATTAAGTTCCCATTTTTTGAGTTCGGCACTCGGTATGCCAATGCAACGGGGGAGTCGCTTATTGAAGGGTATAAGAAGTTAGGTGCTTGGGCTGTTTATGTTTATGCAGGAGTAACACTCGTGGCCATATTTACAGTTACTGGCGCAGTTTCTATCGTTACCGCAGGCTTGTTCGCGAATTTGATAGGCTGGGAGGGAAGCTTCGGAATTCTAACCGCTGGGGTGTTTCTGTTGTGTTTTATATGGCTAGCGCTCGGTAAATTTAAGTTTCTCGACTTGAGCATCAAGGTGATTATTGGGTTGCTCTTTCTATCGACCATAGCTGCTTTTGCAACAACTGCAGTCGATGTAGGACTTCATTGGGAGTGGCAAACATTTCCAGATTTTGATAGAAAACTTGACTTAGCCTTCACTATGGCTCTGGTAGGATGGATGCCAACAGCGGTGGATTTGAGTGTTTGGAATAGTATCTGGACCGTCGATAAAATGAGCAAGGATGATATTGGTAAGAACAAGCGGCAGGTCCTTCGAGAGTTTCACTTGGGGTATTGGTTATCGGCAGTGTCCGCTTTACTCTTCCTGGGAATAGGAACGATGTTGATGTTCAATAAGAACGAAGGTTTGCCGGATCAGGCCGTTGGCTTCACTGGTGCGCTTGTCGATTTATATACAGAGGCGTTGGGAAGCAACTTTAAGATTGTCATCGTTTTATCCGCTACCGCCGCAATGTTTAGCACCACTCTTAGTGTGTTTGATGGGTATGGAAGAACCTTGGGCCGGCTTGTTAAAGCCATACACCCGAAGTGGGGGATGCCCTATGCATTAACCGTTTTCATCGTGAGCATAGGAGGGTGGTTACTAGTAACGACCTATCAATCTAAGATGACAGCACTTGTGCAGCTTGCGATGTTGATATCTCTTGTTGTGGCTCCATTAGTGGGGTACTTGAACTACAGACTTGTAGTATCAAAGGACTTTCCTGAATCGCATAGACCTGGACGAGGAGTGAAGCTCTGGGCACAGGCGGGGCTCTTTGCACTCGCAATTCTCAGTCTGATCTACCTTTTGTCGATTTCTCATTGAGTGTGCATTTAATTTATGAAAGTTGTCGTTAAATAAATTGTTAAGACTCTTGACACTCCTCGGTTTACTACTCTCATTATAAGTGGTAATTTAGAGCCTGTAACATCGACCTT
This sequence comes from Flavobacteriia bacterium, assembly GCA_013373425.1. Lineage (GTDB taxonomy): Bacteria > Bacteroidota > Bacteroidia > Flavobacteriales > Schleiferiaceae > Phaeocystidibacter. The sequence continues at coordinate 37,921 of JABXHW010000024.1, read as the reverse complement.
ATTAGAAGATGAAAAAACTAATTGTACTCTTATTCGCTTTAACGCTTTCGACGCAGAGCTTTGCCTCACACCTTTTGGGAGGGGAAATTTGGTGGACATGTATCACCTCTGGTCCGAATGCGGGGAAGTATCACTTTTACTTGAGACTGTATCGCGACTGTAGTGGTGCTACAATGCCAGGAGGTAACCAAACCTTGAATGGTGGTCCACTCGGAAGTATGTCTCTATCTATCCTCACAGATCAAACTGACCCGTACTATGTGACGGGTGGCTTTCCACGTGATGCCTCGCCGGATTGTAATGTGAATGGTACACAGATTACGTGTGCCACAGCAACTACACCAGGCTCGGGTGCGATACAAGAATCGGTTTGGCGAACTTCTAGTCCGGTGACCTTGGCTGGTGTTCCGCCAGCAGGTGGTTGGACTTTCAGCTGGAGTTTGTGCTGCCGTCCAGCTACGGCAAACTTGAGTGGACAGCCTAGTTACTTCCTGCGGGCAATCATGTATCCTTACAATAACGGTACGGGTAACTTGAACGCCAACCCATGTTACGATTCATCACCTCGTTTCTTGGAAACACCTAAGGTGGCTACGTGTACAGGCTATGAATTTGCGTACAATAACTTTGCATACGATAATGAATTGGATTCGCTTTACTTCGCATGGGATCAGCCTCTAACAGGTGCCTCCACTTCTGCGACGTTTACTGGAGGCTATTCCGCAACGAATCCTCTTCCTGGGATTACCAACTTTGCCCAAGATGCTGGTCAGGTAACCATCAATACATCTCTTACAGGTCAGTATGCTACATGTATGCGCGTAGATGCATTTAAGTGTGGTCAGCGTGTTGCATCTATTTTCCGTGATATTCCAATTGTCCTAATCGGTTGTCCGGGTAGTACGAATGACCCACCAACATTGGATATTATCAATGATCCTCTACCTGCAAAGCAGCTTACGCCAGTGGTAGTAGGTGGTGATACGATTTATTGGGAGATGACGGTTACAGCTGGTGAATACATTCACTTCAGGATGCAGTCGTTCGATGACGACTTCCACCCGAACTTCTCACCTCAAGCCATTAAGTTCATTGGAAACGGGGGTAACCTTGGTTCGCCTATGAATAGCGCGACCAACTGTTTATTCCAACAGCCTTGTGCTACGGTAACGCCGATAGCGCCTCAGTCGGGCTATACAACATCCTTGGCCAATAACGTAGAATTCTCGTGGCAGACCACTTGTGATCACTTGTCTTATCAGAGTTCGGCCTGTGGTACACGAAGGAACCAATATCTGTTTTACTTCAAGATGGAGGACGATTTCTGTCCTGCTCCTTCTTTCAAACTGATTACTGCAAGAATTACCGTTGAGAGTCCACAGCCTGTGGCGCCCGACATGAATAATGCTTGTATCAATGTGAATCCGGATAGCTCAGTGACCTTTAGCTGGGGAGCTCCGTTACCAGTGGATACAGGTCAGAACTTCGATTACTACGTGGTTTACCGCGGTGGTAACGGCGTAGCTTACTCAGAGCTCGATACTGTTTGGGACTATAACACCACTACTTATACAGACATGAGTCCGCTATCGGGTAACAACTACTACTTCGTTCGCACGTTCGGCGGTTGTGATCAAATGTCTTTCCCATCAGATACGCTTTCAGCGATTGTATTGAACATCTCTCCATTCCCAGCAACTAGCCCGTATAGAGCTGACTTGAACTGGAATAAGCCTCGAGTACACGGATTCAATGGTACCTACCAGATTTGGAGACAAAACCAAATGATTGCTACGACTACGGATACTTTCTACCAGGATTACGTAGACCTTTGTGGTGCTTTCTTGGACTACCAGATTCGTATCGACAGTGCTTGTAACTCATTCAAGGCATCTGGATACTTCGCTGATCAAATCAATAACGATTCGTTGCCGCTGTTCTATGCAACCGTTGATAATGGTCAGGCGGTAATCGACTTCCCATCAACTCCGCATGGAGATGTTTTGAATTACTTGTTACTTCAGCGCCTCCCAGGTATTGGATGGCAGACGATAGACACCATTCCGGTGGGTACTCCAACACCATATACCATTCCGTCTTCAATTGCCGGAACAACCCCTGAGACGTATAAGGTTGTGAGTTTGGACTCTTGTATGAATCAGAGTAGTGACCTCATCGTTCCTGCGCACACGACCATGTATTTGGAAGGTGATTTGAATCCATGCGAAGCGCGCATGCGTCTAGAGTGGAACAATTACCAAGGTTGGGAAGTAGACCGCTACTACATTATGGCGGATGTCACTCCTCCAGGTGGACCGATGAACCAAGGCGTTCTCATTGGCACTAACCTGAGTGATGATACGACCTTCGTTCACGAGAACTTGCAGTCAGGAGCAATTTACTGCTACTACATTATGGCCGTGGACACCGCACTGAATGATACATCCATCTCAAGTGAGTACTGTATCAACTCAAGTGTAGTTGTAGGATCACAGCTTCAGTACATGGCTCGCGCAACTGTTCAAGATGATGGTTCTGTTGAAACTTGGACCTTCATTGATCAGGCTGCTGACGTAGAGGAGTATATGATTCAGAGAGCAGAAGATGAGCTCGGACCATGGATTACCATTGGCATCGTACCAAAGCCGGCTACTCCTCCTTATCAGGTTCGTTTTACTGATTTTAGTGCGAACACGGATGATGCACGCTACATCTATAGAGTACGTACTTTGAATGAGTGTGGTGGCTTGGATACTATCTCGAACTTCGGTACTAACATCCTCTTGGAAGTGAGTACAAACGAGAACTTGACGAATCAACTTCGTTGGAACAACTACCGTGAATTCGGAGGTGACGTATCTTACTCTGTATTCAGAAGAATGAATGCGTCTCAACCGTGGGTGCTTGTAGAATCAAACATCAACGACACGAACTACACGGATAATATTCGTCAGTTTGCTCAAGGAAATGGAATGTTCTGCTACCGAGTAGCTGCTGTGGAATCTAACAACCCATTAGGGTTTACAGATGAGACAGGCGCACCGTTCCGATCTAACTCGAACGATGTTTGTGTAGATCACGATGCACGCGGATTCTTCCCATCGGCATTCCGTCCGAATAGTGCGGTTCCAGAAAACAGAGTATGGAAGCCAGTAAACTTGTTCGAGAATGAAGATGACTATCTATTGATGATTCAGAACCGTTGGGGTCAGGAAGTATTCCGCACCACGGATCCATCAGAAGGATGGGATGGAACGTATCGCGGTGATGCGGCACAAATGGGAGTGTACACCTACATCGTACGCTACCGTGCAGAAGAAGGCAAGCAGCAAGAACAGCGCGGCTTCTTTACGCTCATCGAGTGATATAAACAATTGACTCTTAAGAATTAGCCCTCCGAATTTCGGAGGGCTTTTTTATTTCAGCTAATTTAGAAGAGCATTTGAAGAGGCATGTTCAATTGAAATACAGGGAACGGAGAATTTCGTTGAGTAAAATATTCTGCGAATTGAACTCCGAGTAAGTAAACCAACAAGTGTGGTGAGCCTACGATAGCTCTCATTTTTGCGCTTATACTGGCTGCTCTCCAAATCGCTTTGCACACAGAATTGTATACAATACATTCGAGTCAGAATTTATTACAACACATCATGAAAAGGCTATTAACAACTTTAGTGATCCTCCTCTCATCACTTGGACTTTCCGCCTCCCACTTGCTAGGTGGGGAAATCTGGTGGGACTGTCAACCGAACGGACAGTATGTCTTTTATCTACGCCTCTACCGCGACTGTACGGGTATTCCACTCGGTGCAGCGGGTTCAATTAACTCCAACAGTCCGGCTGGGAGTATTCCTGTAACTCTCGTGTCTGGTTACCCAAAAGACGTTTCGCCTAGTGGGCCAAACTGTACGGGTTCCTTAGATATCAATTGTAATAACCCAACAACGGGGGCTGTGGAGGAACACCTTTTCAAGAGTAACCCTGTAACTTTAAATGGTGTGCCACCAGCAGCAGGTTGGAACTTTACATGGACCTCTTGTGCACGGCCGGGCGGAATGGCGAATATCAATGGAGGTTGTTATTTCCTTCGAGCCTTTATGTTCCCCTATAACCCCGGTACCGGTAACTTGAATGCTAACCCATGTTATGATAACTCACCAGAGTTTCTGGAAGCCCCAAAGGTCACTACGTGTGCAGGCTATCCTTTTGCTTTTAACAACTTCGCCTTCGACAATGAGCTCGATTCTCTCTATTTCGATTGGGCCCAACCTCTGGATAATAGTCTTACTAGTGCAGTTACCTTTACGGGTGGATACACCTTCAACAACCCTGTTCCTGGTATCGAATCTTTCTCACAAGATGCTGGACAGGTAACCATCAATACTCAGTTAACCGGTAAGTACGCCACATGTATGCGGGTGTCTGCTTTTAAATGTGGACAAAAGGTTGCCGAAATCTATCGTGATATCCCAATTATCCTTCTCGCCTGTACAGGTGGAGTTGGAGGCGGTGGAACGAATGATCCACCTTCACTTGACGTTATTAACGACCCACTTCCAGCGCCACAGCTATTGCCGGTGGTTCAAAGCGGGGATACACTTTACTACGAAATGACCGTCCGCGCTGGTGACTCCATATACTTTAGAATGCAGTCTGCGGATAACGACTTTACCCCGGGCTTCTCGCCACAGCAAATTAAGTTTGTGGGTGTCGGTGGTAACCTAGGTCAGCCTTTGAATAACCCTTCGAACTGCTTGTTCAATCCGCCTTGTGCTACTATTCGACCTATTGCACCTCAAACTGGCTTCACAACGGCATTGACGAACAACGTAGAGTTCAGTTGGAAAACAGAATGTAATCACTTGAGTTATAATCCGAATGCCTGTGGTGCAGCTCGAAGTCAGTATCTCTTTTACTTCAAAATGGAAGATAATTACTGTCCTGCGCCATCCTTTAAACTCATCACAGCACGAATTAACGTAGTCTCGCCTCAACCTGTGGCACCAAGTATGGCTAATGCGTGCATATCCGTGAATCCAGATAGTTCTGTGACTTTCGATTGGGGAATTCCTGTACCTGGAGATACCGCGCAGAATTTCGACTACTATGTGATTTATCGTGGCGGTAACGGAGTGCCATTCACCGAATTGGATACAGTGTTTGATTACAGCACCAACAATTACACGGATATGAGTCCGCTTGCAGGTAATAACTACTACTTCGTTAGAACTTTCGGAGGATGTAGCCAGTTCTCTTTCCCATCAGATACGCTTTCCGTAATCAATTTGAATATTAGTCCGTTCCCTGCAACAAGTCCGTATAGAGCCGACTTGAGTTGGAACTCACCACGTGTGCATGGTTTCAATGGAACGTATCAGGTATGGAGACAAAATCAGATGATTGCAACGACTACAGATACATTCTATCAAGATTATGTAGATCTCTGTGGTGACTTCTTGGACTACCAGATTCGTATCGATAGCTCATGTAACTCTACAGAAGCATCAGGCTACTTTGCAGATCAAATCAACAACGACTCATTGCCGCTGTTCTATGCAACCGTTGATAACGGTCAGGCGGTAATTGATTTCCCTTCAACTCCACACGGCGACGTGTTGAATTACTTGCTACTTCAGCGTCTCCCTGGTATTGGGTGGCAGACCGTCGACACAATTGCAGTAGGAACTCCTACGCCGTATACGATACCGTCTTCTATTGCGGGTACGACACCTGAGACGTACAAGGTTGTGAGTTTGGATTCATGCATGAATCAGAGTAGTGACCTCATTGTTCCTGCCCATACCACCATGTATTTGGAAGGTGATTTGAATCCGTGTGAAGCGCGTATGCGTCTAGAATGGAACAATTACCAAGGTTGGGAAGTAGACCGCTACTACATTATGGCGGATGTAACTCCTCCAGGTGGGCCAATGAATCAAGGTGTGATCATCGGAACCAATCTAGGTGACGATACCACCTTCGTACACGAGAACTTACAGTCTGGAGCGATTTACTGCTACTACATCATGGCTATCGATACATCACTCAATGATACATCGATTTCAAGTGAATATTGTATCAACTCTAGTGTAGTTGTGGGTTCGCAGTTGTCTTACCTCGCTAGAGCTACCGTGAGAAACGACGAATCGGTTGAAGTCTGGGCGTTCATCGATGGAAATGCCGATGTGGATGAGTTCCAAATTCAGCGTGCTGAAGATGAGCTTGGCCCATGGGTGACATTAGGTATCGTTCCGATGCCGGCTGCAGCGCCTTTCGAGATTCGCTACACCGACTTTAGTGCAAATACGAATTCATCAAGATACATCTATCGCATACGTACACTGAATCAGTGTGGTGGATTGGACACCATTTCGAATTACGGTACTAACATTCTCTTGGAAGTAAGTACAAATGAGAACTTGACTAACCAGCTTCGTTGGAATCGCTATCGCGACTTCGGTGGCAATACGACTTACTCCGTGTTCCGTCGTCCAAATGAAAACGCACAGTGGAATGAAATCGAAACTGGCATTACCGATACCAATTACACGGATAATATTCGTCAGTTTGCCCAAGGCAATGGTGTGTTCTGCTACAAGGTGGTAGCTGTGGAATCTAATAACCCACTAGGCTTCTTAGACGAAACTGGAGCACCTATGCAATCGCACAGTAATCAAGCTTGTGTCGATCACGATTCTCGAGGATTCTATCCTAACGCATTTAATCCAAACAGTGCCGTACCTGAGAACCGAGTTTGGAGACCTCAAATGTTGTTCGAGAAGGATTCAGAATACTCAGTGAGCATCGTGGATAGATGGGGCAATGAAGTGTTTAAGTCTGATGATCCTGAAGAAGGATGGGACGGTACCTTCAGAGGTCAAGACTCTCCAGAAGCAGTGTATTTCTTCGTAGTGAAGTACCGCTCTGTAGAAGGTAAGTTGAAAGAAGATAGAGGTACAATTACCCTATTGAGATAACAGAGTATCACACTCGTTTAACAAGGCCCCGATTCGTCGGGGCCTTTCTTTTTGAATTAGGATTTCTTTCACAATTTCCTCCGAGCCTCATTCCTTATATTTGCTACCCTTCAAGAATTGAAAATGAATATGAAGAAACACCTTCTCGCATTCGCTCTGAGTACATCACTCCTTGGGTTAGCCCAAGAAGAAGTATTGTTCACCATTGAGGGTGAGCCTGTTACCGCTGAGGAATTCTCCTACGTCTACAACAAGAACAAGGATGTTGGTCGCCAAATCGACCCAAAAACACCTAGAGAATACCTCGAGCTTTACATTAATTTTAAGCTACAAGTTCACGAAGCCGAGCAATTGGGTATGGATACAACCACTGCCTTCTTGCGCGAATTCCGATCGTATCGCGAACAACTTGCCCGTCCTTACATGACGGTTAAGGAAGTAAACGAGCAAATTCTTCGTGAGGCTTACAACAACATGAACTGGGATGTGCGTGCAAGTCACATTATGATCGACCTGCCTACAAACGCACTTCCAGAGGATACAGCTCGTGTCTACAACCAGCTTATGACCGTTAGAGAGCAGATTCTCAACGGCCAACGCACTTTTGAGGAAGCGGCACGAGTGATGAGCAGCGATACCTATTCCGCACAACGCGATGGCGACGTGGGTTGGTTTACGGCTTTCAACATGGTATATCCTTTCGAGCAGGCTGCTTACAGTCTTGAAGCGGGTGAGATTTCAAAGCCTGTTCGCACTCAATTTGGATATCACCTCATCAAAACCACCGACAGAAGATATGCACGTGGCACAATCGAAGTTGCCCATATCTTGGCTCATGTACCTGAGGGAAGTTCAGAAGAGCAAATGGCAGAAGCTGAGCGTACAATTCGCGAGGTGTATGACTCATTGCAGGCCGGAGCAGACTTTGCTGCTATGGCGCGCAGATACAGCGATGATCGCACTTCAGCGCAACAAGGTGGAGTTCTTCCTGCCTTTGGAATGAAAGAAATGCTCCCAGCTTTTGAGGAAGTTTCATTTGGACTTCAAGAGAACGGTGAGTATTCTGAACCTTTTAGAACAAAGATTGGTTGGCACATCGTGAAGCGAATTCACCGTCAACAGATGGGAACGTTTGACATGATGCGTGATGAGCTTACTCGCAAGATTCAACGCGATACACGCTCGAATATGGGGCAAACTGTATTCTTGAATAAACTCAAGCGCGACTACAATTTCACCGAAGACTCGGACAACCTTTTGGAGGTTATTGATGAAATGGTAGAAGAGATGGGAGATGATGAAGAGTGGTACGAAGAGTTTGAAGGAGAAGACGGAGCGGTTTACAGCTTTGCCGATCAAGTCATTACTCAGGAAGACATCGCGAATTTCTTGAAAGATGTAGCAGAGCGTCTCAATGGGAGTGAAGATTTAAGAACAGCTGCTTACGGAACCATTCAGGATTTTGCGAAGCGCAGGTTGATGAGCTATGAAAACGATCAGCTCGCTGAAAAATACCCAGAGTTTAGATTCCTTGTTCAAGAGTACCGCGAAGGCATTTTGTTGTTCGACTTGAAGAAAGAGCGCGTCTGGGATAGAGCGAGTAGCGACTCAACGGGGTTGGTGAACTTCTATGAGGCGAATAAGCAGAATTACAGTGTTGGAGAGCGTTACGAGTATGTACGTTTCTCAGCGGCTTCTAGAGAAGTGGCCGACAATATCATGACTGAATTGCGCAATGGCTCTACTTCAGGTTCAGCCATTCTTGACCAATTCAATACCGAAAGTCAGCTTACCGTACGAATGGATACCCTGAAAGTAGGAGTTGGCGAGAATGAAGCTATTGATGCTGCGGCCAATGGAGAATGGAAAACATTCGAAGCTGATGGAAGATGGATTGTACCTTACGTAGTACGTACCATTCCTGCAGGGATTCGTCCACTGAATGAAATTCGCGGTATTGTTACGAGTGACTATCAGAAGCAATTGGAAGCAGATTGGATTGCTGAATTGCGTGAGAAGTATGACGTGGATGTCAATGAAGGAGTAATGTCATCTTTGGAAGCCGAGCTTTGATTAAATCGACCTTTCACATAGCATCTATCGGACTTTTACTCAGTTCCTGTTCTCTCGTTATTGGAGAAGAAGAAAGGGGAGCTAAAGTGGCAAGAGTGTACGATGCAGTGCTTTATGAGGAGGATATTCGAGAAGTGATGCCTTCGGGTTTATCTGAAGAAGATAGCACGATTTGGGTTCGAAAGTATGTGAATAATTGGGGCAAGGAGCAACTCATCATTAAGAAGGCTGAGTTCAACTTGGCCGATGAAGAAAAGAACTTCGATGAGTTGGTTGAACAGTATCGAAATGATTTGCTGAAGTTCACGTATCAGCAGCGCTATGTAGACCAGCACTTGGACACTACCATTACCAAGGAACAGATTCAAGCGTACTACGAAGAGAATACAGAGGAGTTTGAATTGAAGGAAAATATCCTGAAGGTGAATTACCTCGTGTTGAATCCCGATGCTCCAGAAGTAGACGACGTGAGACGCTGGTTTAGAGCTTCTTCAGAAGAAGTGACCACGGAAATGACCGATTATGCATTCAAGTATGCACGTACTTCAAGTTTTGGCGATACCAACTGGGTTAGGTTTAATGACCTGGCGAAGTTTATTCCACTTAGAACGTACAATCAGCAAGACTTTATCAGTCGAAACAAGTTTGTTGAAATCAGTGATACCACTGGAATTTATTTTGTGGATATCGTGAGTTATAAAATAGCAGATGATGTATCACCGTTGCCATACGTGAAGAACACCATCCGCAACATCATCCTCAACAAGAGGAAACAAGAAATTATCGCTACCATGGAGGAGCGAATTGTAAATGACGCATATGAGAAGAGTGATTTCGAGATTTATTAAAACCACAGTTCTTGCTGTGTTCTTGCCGGCAATGGCATACGCACAGCCAGGAACCGGCGGAACCATCGCTGAAGGCATCGTTGCCGTTGTGGGGAATAATATCATTCTCAAAAGTGAAGTAGAGGGCAATTTCGAAGCGACTCGTCGTCAGCTTGAAAGACAAGGAATTACCATCACTAAGTGTAACATTGTTGAGGATCAATTAATGGAGAAGCTTCTTCTTCACCATGCTGAAGTCGACAGTGTGGTTGTGGATAATTCAGAAGTGGAGCAAAACGTCAATAGACGAATCCAAGCTTTGGTGGCTCAAGTGGGTTCTGAAGATGCCTTGGAAGAGTATTATGGTAAATCTATTGCGCAGATTCGCGCAGAGCTCATGCCGTTGATGAAGAACCAGCTCACAGCTCAACGCATGCAGTTTTCCATCACCCAAGATGTGGAAGTTACTCCAACGGAAGTTCAGGAGTTCTACGAGAGCATTCCACGAGATTCACTCCCCCTGATTAATACGGAGGTGGAACTCGCACAAATCGTAATCTACCCTACGGTAGACCAAGAGGCAGAGCAAGCTGCAATCGATGAATTACTCAATATTAAAGAGCGCATTGAGAACGGCAGAAGCTTCTCGGCGATGGCCATTATTAAGTCGGAAGATCCAGGTTCTAGCCGAAACGGTGGATTGTACGAGGGAATCCGTCGTGGGCAGTTTGTAAAGGAATTCGAAGCGGTAGCCTTCAACATGCAACCGGGAGAAATCAGTGAGCCATTCCGCACAGTTTACGGTTATCACATCGTCTTGCTTGAAGAGAAACGCGGTGAGGAACTGGACTTACGTCACATCTTAATCAAGCCTGACGTGAACATGAACAACCTCAATGAGGCACGTTTGATTCTCGACAGTTTACAGTCTGCAATTGAAAATGGAACTATCACTTTCGAGGAAGCTGTAGAAGAGTATTCGGAGGACGATGGAACGCGCTATAACAATGGCATGTTGATGAATCCTCAAACGGGGGATACGAAATGGGATATTTCCAACTTAGATCAAGCTACATTCTATGCAATCCAAGGCCTTGAGGAAGGTGGAATCTCTGAACCGGCGCGATGGACAGATATCGAACAGCAAGATGCGTATCGATTGATTCGCGTGGTAAACAAGGTGGAGCCACACCGTGCTAACATGCGCGACGACTACGGCCGATTGAGAAATATTGCGCTTCAGCAAAAGCAGTCTCGAGTAATGAGTGAATGGGTAGAGGAGAAGATTAAAGAGACATACATTCGAATCAATCCAAGCTATTACGATTGCACCTTCGAGCAGGATTGGGAAGATAACGGTGCAGCAACATCGAACTAATGAGTCAAGATATTAAAGCCATCGACCACCTGGTCGTTCAATACAAGGAGCTTCGTGACGAAATTGCGAAAGTGATTGTAGGTCAGGAAGAAGTTGTCGATCAGGTCGTATTGTCCATCTTTTGTAAAGGACACTCCCTTTTGGTGGGGGTTCCGGGACTTGCGAAGACCTTGCTCGTGAACACTATATCGGAAGTGTTAGGATTAAGCTTTTCTCGAATCCAGTTCACGCCTGATTTGATGCCGTCTGACATCATCGGTGCTGAGATTTTGGATGAGAACAGACATTTCAAGTTCATCCGTGGTCCCATTTTCGCCAATATTGTTTTGGCGGATGAGATTAACCGTACACCGCCAAAGACACAATCGGCGCTGCTTGAGGCGATGCAGGAAAGATCCGTGACGAGCTCTGGACAAACCTTCAAAATGGAAAGTCCATTCTTCGTTTTGGCTACCCAGAACCCGATTGAGCAAGAAGGTACCTATCCTTTACCTGAAGCGCAGCTCGACCGATTCATGTTCAATATTAGTGTGGATTACCCATCATTTGCAGAGGAAGTCCAGATCGTGAAAGGAACCACTGGAGATTCTCGAGCGGAGCTCAAACACATTCTGAACTCAGATCAGATTAAGGATATTCAAGCGCTCATCCGACGTATTCCAGTATCCGACCAAGTGATGGAGTATGCCGTAAGGATTGCAACGAATACACGTCCAAATAATCCGGATGCTCCAAGCTTCGTGAAGGACTACCTCAGTTGGGGTGCCGGACCTAGAGCTTCGCAATATTTGGTGCTAGGAGCCAAAGCTCATGCAGCTACGCGGGGTAAGTATGCGCCTGATCGCGAGGATGTGAGAGCAGTTGCGGAACCAATCTTACGCCACCGTATTGTGAAGAACTATCGCGCAGAGGCTGAAGGTTTATCTGAATCAGATATTATCAAACGCATTGTGGATGAAGCATCGGCACAAATGAAATAATTATGGAAATCCGAGTTGAAGGAATGAAGTGCCAAGGTTGCGTGGAAGGCGTGACTAACGCATTGAAATCTGTTCCCGGAATAGACGATATAGATGTATCCTTGGAAGAGGGGAAAGCGAGTTTCACTTCTTCGGAAACAGTGAATCTATCTCAAGTATCTGAAGCAGTATCAAAAGCAGGCTTCAAAGTCAAATAAGGATAGATGTCATCAATAAAGAGGCGCATTGGATTGAAAAACACAATCTCATGCGCCTTTTCTTTTTTCAATTGCGACCTTCGTAGTAAGAACCAAGACTGATATGAGCACCAAGAAGACACTTCCTGTTTCAGGCATGAGCTGCGCTGCATGCGCCGTGAATGTTGAGAAAGCCCTCAATGCATCTCAAGGAGTCAACTCAGCTAGCGTGAATTTCGCAAACCACACTGCTCATGTTGATTACGATAAATCAACTTCTTTAGAAAAGCTCCGCCAATCGGTTAAAGATGCGGGTTACGACCTTGTTATTCCTGAGAAGAACGGTGAGAATGCTGAGGATGTCTATGAAAAGGTTAGAAAGCTTCAAGAGAAGTCTTATCAAAGTTTGAAAGGCAAGAGTATTGGAGCGATTCTGCTTACACTACCTGTAATTGTTCTCAGTATGTTCATTCCCGAGCAATCGTGGACGAACTACGTATTGTTTGCCATTACAACACCAGTAGTCCTCTGGTTCGGACGATCGTTCTACATACATGCTGCTCGTCAAGCAGCACGATTCCATGCGAACATGGATACCCTCGTGGCGGTGAGCACGGGTATCGCATATGGATATTCCGTAATCAATACCTTCTTTCCAGAAATCATTGAAGGGACAGGGCTCGAAGCCCATGTATATTACGAAGCAGCGGCTGTTATCATCTCTTTTATTCTACTGGGAAAGCTGCTCGAGTCTCGCGCCACTTCTAAAGCTTCGGATGCCATCAAAGGACTGATTGCTTTGCAACCCGATGAAGTGGTTTTGGTCGACGGAGACAGTGAAGTTATTGTAGCAGTAGAAGACGTAATGGCTGGTGATTTACTTCGTGTCAAGCCAGGAGGCAGGATCGCCGTTGATGGATTTGTGGAAGAGGGAGAAAGTTATGTAGAAGAATCCATGCTCACAGGTGAACCTGTCCCCGTTCTCAAAGTCAAGGGAGATAGAGTGGTGGCCGGCACCATCAATCAGAAAGGAACACTCACTTATAGAGCCTCGGAAGTTGGAAGTGAAACGGTTCTTGCTCGCATCGTTCAGCGTGTTAGAGACGCTCAGGGCAGTAAAGCTCCAGTGCAACGATTGGTAGATAAAGTAGCGGGCATCTTTGTTCCTGTGGTCTTGATTCTTGCATTGGCGACCTTCTTGGTCTGGAACTTTAGTGGCGTAGATCAAGCCATCACGATGGGAATGATCGCTGCTATTACTGTATTGGTAATTGCTTGTCCATGTGCATTGGGCCTTGCCACACCAACGGCTATCATGGCGGGTGTAGGGGCAGGAGCTAGACATGGAATTCTAATTCGCGATGCCGATGCATTAGAACGCGGACATCGTATAACCGATGTGGTACTGGATAAAACGGGTACGGTCACTACTGGTAAGATGGAGGTTCGTGAAGTATTGAGAACAAGCGAACAGATGAATTGGTCCATTCTTGAGGCCATTGAGTCTTTATCTGAGCACCCACTTGCGGATGCCATTGTAGGTTATGTTAGAAATCAAGAGCTTCCAAGTGCAGAAAAGCCTGTCATCGAATCATTTGAGGCTATCATTGGTCATGGAGCAGTGGCGACGCATGAAGGCAAGCACTATAAGGTGGGTAAACCTTCGTGGATCATTTCTGAAGGCGTGCAATGGAACGATGAAGCCGAAGCGTGGACGGTCATCCAAGGAGAGAATGCACGTTCTGTAGTTGCCTTTGCAGTAGATCAGGAATTACTTGGTCTGTTCGCTATCGCGGACCCTGTAAAACCAGAAGCGGCCGAAGCGGTGCAGAGGATGATTCGCAAAGGAATCACCGTACACCTTCTCACAGGTGATCACATTTCAACAGCCACGGCGGTTGCACGCGAAGTGGGGATCGATCATGTGAAAGCTGAAGTAGAGCCTGACGAGAAGTATGAGTATGTAGAAGCTCTTCAACATTCTGGTAAGCACGTTGCCATGGTGGGAGATGGAATTAACGACGCACAAGCTTTGGCTCTAGCCGACGTATCTATTGCCATGGGCAGTGGAACGGATATCGCTATGGATACCGCGCGAATCACTTTGATGAAAAATGATTTGAATGGAGTGCCGGATGCATTAAAACTCTCACGTCATACCGTGAATACCATTCGTCAGAATTTGTTCTGGGCCTTCATTTATAACCTCATCGGAATCCCAATTGCCGCGGGTGTACTATATCCGTACAACGAATTCCTTTTGAGTCCGATGATTGCCAGTGCGGCAATGGGTTTGTCCTCTGTAAGTGTAGTGACTAACAGCTTGAGGTTGAGAACCGTGTTCTCTTCTAAAGTGAAAGAGGATGGAATGTGATTCCTATTTCTTAGAGAATAGGTTGTACTTGAGGATGCAATAAATCGCTCTGAAACCGTCCTTCCAATTGATTTTCTTGCCTTCTTCAAATGTTCTTCCGTAGTAAGAAATACCCACTTCGTAAATTCTAACTTTCGGAATTCTGGAAATTTTGGCGGTAACTTCAGGTTCGAATCCAAAGCGCTTCTCCTTGAGCTTTAAGCCTTGAACCATGTCCGTTCTGAAGAGCTTGTAGCAAGTCTCCATATCCGTTAGATTCAAGTTGGTGAGCATGTTCGACAAGAAAGTGAGCATCTTGTTTCCGATACTGTGCCAAAAGAAGAGGATGCGGTGTGGGTTTCCACCCATGAATCGGGAACCATAAACTACATCAGCATCACCCGACAAAACAGGCTTGAGCACTTGGTGGTATTCTTGCGGATCGTACTCTAAGTCGGCATCCTGAATAATGGTGTACTCTCCAGAAGCTTTGCCAATCCCCGTATGCAGAGCAGCGCCCTTACCTTGATTCACCTCGTGCTTGTGATACTGAATGTTCATGTCGGGATTCTCAGCCTTGTATTTGAGAATTGACTCTTCAGTATTGTCCTTAGAGCAGTCGTTAACGATAATGAGCTCCTTCTCAATTCCATTCGGCAGGGTGACCTCTTTGATTCGGTTGAGAATCAAGTGAATGGTCGGACCTTCATTATAGGCTGGAATGACAATCGATAGTTTCTTGAATGGGCTGCTCATAACTTCTGTTTCTTCGAAAACGAACGGTGGCCAAAGATACTATCCTAAGCGGAATCCTAAAGAGAATATTTTGGCGAGTTAGATTCTTTTCATTCGCCCTTCACTTGGTGGTTCTTTGGCTAGAACGCTACCTTTGCGGTCTTAACCAGCTTACCATGAGAGAGACTTTTGCGATTGGCTCTGCGCCATTGACCATTCGACTTGTTGAAGAAATCCTATTAGAAGATAAAGCACTTGAATTGAGTGCTGACGCGGTTCGGCGAATTGAAAAGGCGAGAAACTACCTCGACGAGAAAATGCGTGTTGAGGAAAAGCCGATTTACGGGATTAACACAGGATTCGGATCGCTTTGTAATGTCTCAATCTCAAAGGAAGAGTTGGAAGATCTTCAAGTAAACCTAGTGATGAGTCACGCGTGTGGATTGGGCGATGAAGTTCCTGCCGATGTGGTTAAGATCATGCTTTTGCTCAAGATTCAAAGTTTGAGCTATGGGTACTCCGGAGCTCAACTCGCTACCGTTGAGCGGTTGATTCATTTCTATAATGAAGGCGTTCTGCCAGTGGTTTACCAACAGGGTTCATTGGGTGCATCTGGTGATTTGGCGCCATTGGCCCACCTCTCTTTGCCGTTAATTGGTAAGGGTGAAGTTTATTACAATGGTGAACGCAAGGAAGCTTCCGAAATATTGGAGCTTTTCAACCATGAGCCTATTCGCTTGAAGTCAAAGGAAGGTTTAGCTCTTCTCAACGGAACTCAGTTCATGTCGGCCTATGCCACATGGGAGCTGATACAAGCGCACAAGTTGGCTTATGTTGCAGACTTGGTTGGGGCTATGAGCCTCGAAGCGTACGACGGTCGCTCTGAGCCTTTTGATGAGCGCGTTCATATGATTCGTTCACACCGCGGCCAAATTAAAACTGCACAGAATATTCGAGAGTTTTTGGAAGGGAGTGCATTGCAACAAGGAGAGAAGAAGCATGTTCAAGATCCATACTCCTTCCGATGCATGCCGCAAGTTCATGGCGCCTCTAAAGACGCGATCCGCTATGTTACACAGGTGGTTGAAGTAGAGATTAACTCTGCAACTGACAATCCGAATGTATTTCCGGATGATGACGTGATTATCTCTGCCGGAAACTTTCATGGGCAACCACTTGCTCTTGCACTCGACCATCTGGCGATTGCCTTGGCAGAGCTAGGGAATATTTCAGAACGCCGAGTATATCAGCTGATTTCAGGGAAGAGAGATCTACCTCCGTTCTTGGTTGCTAAACCAGGACTGAACAGCGGTTTTATGATTCCACAGTACACTGCAGCTAGTATCGTGTCTCAGAACAAACAGTTATGTACACCGGCTTCTGTGGATAGCATTGAGTCTTCAAATGGTCAGGAAGACCATGTTTCTATGGGTTCAAACGCTGCTACTAAAGGATATCGAGTGATAGAGAACTTGGAGCGTATTCTAGGGATAGAGTGTATGAACGCTTCTCAAGCTTTGGCTTTCAGAGATAATCAACCAAGCGAGTTCTTACAGTCGTTTGTAGAGCTATTCAGAGAAGAAGTTCCTTTTGTGGAAGTGGACAGAGTCCTTCACAACGATATGATGAAGGCTACAGAGTTCATCCAAGGTTTGCAGTTCGACCCAGAGTTGATTTACTGAGAAATATGAACGAGATGTGCGGTGTGAACGGCTGCCAACCCCGCCGTTTCGGTGCGCATACGTTGATCGCCTAAAGTGATGCCTTGAATGCCAGCCTTCAGTGCGGCTTCAAACTCTGTAGGAGAAAAGTCACCTTCCGGACCAATCATCACACATACGGAACTACCGTGTTCACGCATCTTCATGTGTAAAGGCGTCTTGGTGCCTTCTCCACAATAACCGATGAAGGTAGGCGTAGCGTTTTGCTGCTGGATGAATTCTTTGAAGGGAGTGAGCTCGTCCAGTTGTGGTAGTGTTCCCTTTAAACTCTGCTTGGTTGCAGATAAGAGGATTCGCTCGAGTCGTGCAGGCTTCAGAACCTTGCGTTCAGAGTGCTCACAGAGCAATGGCGTGATTCTCGAAATACCAATCTCAACGGCTTTTTCCACGAGCCATTCCAATCGGTCCATGTTCTTTGTAGGAGCAATAGCCAAATGAAAAGAGTAGGGAAGTGCTCCCCAATTCTCTTCCACTTTATCTAACGTAATACCACAATGTTTGGGATGATTGTCGATAATTCGGCCGGTGTACAAATTGCCTTTCCCGTCGAAAACGTTGAGTTCGTCTCCAACCGACTTGCGCAAGACTTTTACTGCATGCTTGCTCTCATCTTCTGAAAGCATCACACGATCTCCTTCTTTGTAACCGTAGAATAGTTGCATTATGCGCCGACTTTATCCTTCTTCTGACCAGGAGGTTTTTGGTAGTTATCCTCCACGTATTGGATAATGTGAGAAGCCACGTCGATACCGGTAGTGCTTTCAACTCCTTTCAAGCCCGGACTTGAATTCACTTCGAGAATTAACGGACCGCGAGAACTCTGCAGCATATCGACACCCGCAACATGAAGACCGAGTGCTCGTGCAGCTTTCACCGCCATATCCTTCTCGGCTTTCTTCAATTTCACAGGCATGCCCGATCCACCGCGATGAATATTGCTTCTGAACTCGCCCTCCTTACCCTGACGTTTGTATGCGGCCACTACTTTGCCACCAACCACAACCGCTCGGATATCAGCACCACCAGCTTCTTCGATAAATTCTTGAACAAGAATGTTCGCATTCAATCCATAGAAAGCTTCAATTACGCTCTTTGCTGCTTTTCGCGTTTCGGCCAAAACAACTCCCAACCCTTGAGTGCCTTCCAGTAGCTTGACAATGAGTGGAGTGCCGCCAACTTGTTTGATGAGAGATTCAACGTCGTTTGGCTGCTTCGCGAAAGCAGTTTTTGGTATACCCACGCCGTGTTTTGCAAGAATTTGAGTGGCACGTAGCTTATCTCTAGAACGACCTAATGCAAGGCTGCTCACCGTGGTGAATACTTGACGCATCTCAAATTGGCGAATCATCGCACTACCGTAGTAAGTAACTGAAGCTCCAATTCTAGGGATGATTGCATCCACATCGGAGATAATGTGATCTCCGTAATAGATGTTCAATGAACCACTTTCCATAACCACATAGGTTCTGGTGTGATTGATAACACTTACATTATGTCCGCGAGCTTCTGCCGCTTCGATTAAACGCTTCGTGCTGTATAAGTTCTTGTTTGCTGAGAGGATAACCAGGTTCATGGGCGCTTTCAGTTTTCCTTTTTAACGGAGAGGTTCTTCTTTGTTACGTCGACGATAAATCGTCCTTTGAGCATGTTTCGCCCAATCAAGCATGGATAATTCATCTTATCTCGATCGGCCAGGGTGAATTCACAAGGGAAGGTCATTCCAAAGACATTCACATTTGTCGTGATGCTATAACGCATCTGCTCCTGGCCAAAGCTATTGCGAATTTTACGTTCTCTAAAGTCAGTGGTCTTATAATACTTGTTTTGATAGCCAGGATGCTTCTTATCCAAGAGTTTGAACCACAGTTCTTCATGTCCATCTTTCTCTACAACTTTGATGGAGTGGCAATGAATCGCTGATAAAGCGGCACCCGTGTCGATTTTGCTGCTCAGGCTTTCCAACCCAAATTCAGGTAGGTTAATCTCGTCTACCCGACCAATGGTCACCTTTTGCTTCTTGGCCATTTCAAATTTCTTTTACCAAACGTATTAAAACCGAATCGAAGGTACGTGAAGAGAACTATAATTTCATGCGAGCTTTTGCGGAGATACTAAGATCAGCTACGTGGCCAGCTTTCCACATGAAATACCCTGTGATGCCAATCATCGCGGCATTGTCGGTTGTGAATTCAAAAGGAGGAAGGAAGAGCTCCCAATTATTCTTCTTCGAAAGTTCATATAATCGGTGGCGAAGACCGCGATTCGCCGAAACCCCTCCGGCTATTGCCACACGACGAATACCTGTTTGCTTCGTAGCCTTCACCAACTTGTCCATTAGGATGTCGATAATGGTTTGCTGAACTGCTGCACAGATATCGTCCAAATGATCTCGAACATACGCCTCGTCTTCCTTGAGTTTGGCTTGAAGTGTATATAAGATGCTTGTTTTTAATCCGCTAAAACTGAAATCGAGGTTGTTTACTTTGGGCTTAGAAAAAGTGATTTCATCCGCATTTCCAAGAACAGCTCGTCTGTCAATTTCAGGTCCGCCAGGATAAGGAAGACCTAATAGCTTGGCTGCTTTATCAAATGCCTCGCCTGCGGCATCATCAATGGTTTCGCCAAGTACCGTCATATCAAGTGGACTATCCACTCGCACGATTTGGGTATGGCCTCCACTCACGGTCAAGCACAAGAATGGGAACTCTGGATTCTTCAGGTCATCTCCTTCGATGAGGTGAGCGAGAACGTGGGCACGCATGTGATGCACGTCAATCAATGGGATATCTAGTGCCAAACTAAGTGATTTGGCGAATGAGGTGCCCACCAATAAGGAGCCCATCAAGCCTGGACCACTCGTAAAGGCAATGGCGGAAAGGTCATCCTTGCTCACTTCGGCCTTCTTCAAAGCTTCATTCACTACAGGTACGATATGCGCTTGATGTGCACGGCTTGCAAGCTCAGGTACTACACCTCCATATGCAGAGTGAACTTCTTGTCCAGATACCACATTGGAGAGGACTTGCTTGCCGCGGAGGACCGCACAAGATGTGTCATCGCAAGAAGATTCTATGGCAAGAATGAGTTCCGTTTCCTTCATCTTGCAAAGGTAGGAACAAGAACCATGATGTCTACAACGTTATCCTAGCGATAGCAATCAATTGCTAAACTCATGTGAACATGCCTAGCCTGAACGTGAGTAAGGCTTGATATTTGTAGATTTGTTCAGCAATTAATTGCCCAACCTTTTGATGGTTAAGCTTCGCCGGATTTGGAAACTCTTTAAGTGGACCGTAGGTATCCTATTGGCCCTGATTGTCATATGTGGCTTCATCTTAGCCATTCCGGCTGTACAAACCCGTATCGCACAAGAGGCGGCTAAGTATCTTGAGAGTGAGTACGGTGTGGAAGTTCAAATCGCTTCAGCAGCCATTCAGCTACCGGGAACCGCTTATTTAAGAGGGGTTTATGCTCCAGATCATCACAACGATACGTTGATTTTCGCCAAGGAAATCAAGTTTGAATTCAATGGTTTTCAAAACAACCACCTTAAGGTAGGGGAGATAGCTCTAGCTGGAGGTGATTTGCAAATGCGAAAGTATCAGGGAGATGATCTTTACAACTTTGCTATTTGGTTAGAACACTTCAACGACACTACTGCCTCAACGGGAAATGTCTTCAAAATGTCTGTTGCAGACATCAACGTAACCGAATTTGATTTTTACAAGCATCCCTTGGGCTGTGAAGAATGTACCTGGCTAGATTTCTACGATGGAGAAATTCGCGCAAGTGATTTCGAGCTCATTGGTGCTTACGTAAGCGCCGATGTAGAGCAATTGCGCTATAAGGACGATAGACGTTTCAACCTCTTGCAGTTCAGTGGTCGTGCCGATTACCAAGCAGAATATATGTCCATCGAAGACCTAGAGTTTCACACGGATAATTCTCATGTGAAAGGTTCGGCAAGGTTGAACTACAGTGAACTTAACGATTTCAGCGACTTCGTAAATGCCGTTCAGATGAAAGGTGAGTTTGTTCAAGCTGAAGTCAGTTCTGACGAGTTTATCTCATACATTCCTGAGTTTCCACAATTCGATAAGTTCCAGTTTCAGGGCGAGTTTCAAGGATTGGTGAATGACCTGACAACTACGAAAGTGGATGCAAGATTGGGAAGCACGCGTTTCTACGGTGATGTGTACCTTAAGGATTGCACCACGCCAGACCAACTCTATATCGATGCCTACGTTGGCCGATGTTCAACGATTGGCTTAGATGTGCAACGTTATCTTCCTCAATTCTTAGAGAACGAGCTCCCGGAAGAGGTGGGTTTGTTTACGGCGGTGACATTCGACGGGCATTTCGAAGGGACATTGAAGGACTTTAGTTCCAATGGATCATTCCAGACCAATCTGGGAGATCTGACCGCTGATGTCACATTCAACAACCTAAGTAACCTAGAGAAGGCTAGCTACGAAGGTGAAGTAGATATTAAGCGTTTTGATGCTGGCACCTTGTTGAACAATACAGACCTAGGTAGAATTACAGCATCTGGAAGTGTACAAGGATCAGGCCTGACACCGCGTTCAGCTTCGGCATCGTTAGACTTGGAAGGCTCTGCAGTGGAGTTTCGTCAATCAGAAATCAACAACCTAGCGGTAGAAGGAGTTGTTGCCGATCGGAAGTTTATCGGTGATTTCCATATTCATGATGACTTAGTAAATGTCGACTTCGACGGCCTCCTAGACTTTACACGCGATACCGCCGCGCTTTCATTTACGGCCATAGTAGATTCAACAGATCTCCATAGTATCGGATTGATAAACGACACCATCAGCTGGTTCTCAGCAGAGGTAGATGCGGATTTCTCGCTCTACAAGCAAGAGTGGTGGCAGGGGAGCATCAAGATTGATGATATCACTTATCGCAGAGCGGATGAGGTTTTTGCATACAATGAGGTTTTCCTTAATAGCTCAAATGCCGGGAACGTTACTCGTAACGAAATCGCATCTGATATTCTTGATGGATACATTGAGGGGCAGTACCAATTGCTGGATGTTTACCAACCCTTAATGATGGCTCTAGCTTCGGTTAATCAACATTTCCCATACGAACCAGATGAACTGATAGATATCAATTGCGACTATCGTCTGGTACTCAAACAAACCGATATCCTGACTTCCTTGATCCTACCTGGCATTCGATTCGCTCCTGGAACCAAGGTGAACGGCTCATTGAGATCTGAGAACAACTACGTGGATGTTCGATTCAGTTCCCCCGGAATGGACCTCTATGGCACCTATCTTGACACTTCAGAGTTCAGACTGAAAGGAGCCGACGGCCGTTATGTGGCCAATGCTAAAGTGAGAAGTGTATTCACCGCGGATAACTTCGAATCTGACAACCTTGCTTTTCGCGCAACCTTCCTCAAGGACAGCTCATTAGTAGATGTTCGCGCATTGCTCAAGGATTCTGTTGACTCCGATTTGCATTTCAATGGGTATGTCGTGCAACCAGAGCGAGAGACCTTCGCCGTGCATTGGAATGAGGCCATATTCAACGTCGGCATTGATACTTTGGAAATTGGTCCAGACAATAAATTGTTGATTGAGGATAATCGATATGTCTTTGATAATTACGCGTTTGAAGGTAACAACGGACAGCTATACTTAAATGGAACACTGTCTTCCGAACCGTATGAGATCTTGAGAGCGAGGCTGGTAGGTCTTGATTTGTCGATTGTCAATTACTTGCTAAGAGAACCCAACACCTACTTTAGAGGTCAAGCTCACGGCATGGTGTACTTCAATGACCTGTTCAACCATCCAAGTGTTGGTGGTAGGTTAGAGGTGGACAGTCTTGAATTAAACGATCAACAGCTCGGTCATCTCGATTTAAATATCGACTGGGACATTCAGAACAACGTACAGCGCTTGCAAGGTGGAATCACATTGGGTACGCGTCAGACCTTTGCGCTATCTGGTAGAATCGCCCAAGACTCGCTCAATCCATTGCTCATCAATTTGGATTTAAGTCGATTCAGGCTTTCCGCTTTCAACCCATACCTGGCAGGTGTAATGGACAACTTGAGAGGTACGGTGGAAGGCAAGATTCAAATCGCTGGAACCTTGGCCAAGCCTACCTTGGATGGTGATTTACGTTTGCCAAATGCGGCTTTCTCAATTCCGTTCTTAGGAACAGATTACAACTTTGAGGGAAGTCCAATCGTCCACTTGAATTCAAGCCAGATTGTGCTGGATCGAGTGAAGATGAGAGATACCAAGGAACAGTCTGTAGGATATGCATCGGGTGTTATCAATCACCGCAACCTATCCGATTTAAACTTTGACCTTGAGATTGATGCCGATCGACTCCTTGGAATGGATTTGAAAGCAGGCGAAAATCAATATTTCTATGGTAAGGCGTTTGCTTCAGGGAAGGTTAGAATCATTGGACCAACCGACCAAATGAACTTGAGAATTGACGTTGAGGCACAGGAGGGGACTGCTATTCGTCTACCACTTACCAGTGCAACAGAAGTGGGGCGAAGCGACTTCATCACCTTTGTGGATCCTACTGAGAGTGAGGATTCTACGGCTTTTGGGTTTAGAAGAGAATTGAAGGTAGATGATCTTGGAGGGCTGAGTATCACCGTAAATGCGAATATGCGTCCTGAAGCCGAGGTGCGTCTGGTAATGGATGAAACAGTAGGTGGCGATATGATTGCCAAAGGCGAAGGCCTTATCAAAATTAGCCTTTCACCCTCCGGTGATTTGAGTATTCTAGGGAATTATGAGGTTTCTGAAGGTCGCTACAACTTCAACTTGCAGAATGTAGTCCGCAGGCCCTTCGTGATTCAATCGGGCTCAACTTTGCGCTGGAACGGTGATCCATTCGATGCTCAAATTGATTTACGTGCCATTCGCCAGGATAGAACTTCACTCTACGGAATGGTCTCTGAAGTCAATGGATATGAAGGTCAGCGTTACCGCGTCAACCTAATCATGCACCTCACTGGCGATTTGATGAACCCGAATATTGAGTTTGATATCGAGGTTCCAAATGCTCCTGTAGCTTGGCAAGAGGAGATACGAAACCGCTTGAATGACCAGGATAAACTTACGGAGAATGCATTCTCTATTCTCGCTGGTTATGGCTTTGTGGATCCGAATGGCTCCATCGTGGAAGACGTGGGCTCACAAGGGGTGACCCAATTGACAAACCTGATGTCGAGTTGGGCAAACCGATCCTTAGGAGACATAGGCGACTTTAATGTTACCTACCAAAGCAACGACAACTTGAATGATCCCGAAGCCGCACAGGGCACAGAGTGGGAAGTTGGCTATTCTACACAATTGTTGGATGATAGATTGACTCTCAATACGAACGTGGATATTCCAGTGAATAGTGGTACTCAACAAGATCCTACTGGCGACGTTGAGGTAGAGTACAAAATCACAGAAGATGGTCGATTTAGAGCGAGAGCCTTCAACCGAAGCAATCAGAACAACCCAGCTCTGGTTCAGCTTTCTTCTTACAGTCAAGGCGTTGGTGTGTTCTATCGAACAGACTTCAATACTTGGAACGACTTAATCGAAAAGGTCTTTGGTTACCGCCCAGAAGAAACCAGAGTGGACGAGGGACAAGAAGGCCAAGAGGAATTGGAAGATCAAGATGAATCTGCTGATGCGAGGTAGAGTGGATAGCTAGTGAGCTAGTTACCTGGTGAGCTAGTTACCTAGTTACTTGGTCACAAGGTCACTACTACACCCTCATCACATCGTTACATTCTCCACAATCTCCAAACCGTACCCTACAATACCCACACGCTTGATTGGATTGTTGGTAAGCAGGCGAACCTTGGAAACACCTAAGTCGTGAAGAATCTGAGCTCCAATGCCGTAATCTCGAGAATCTTTAGTGAAAGAAGTACTTGGAGTAGGCGTACTTCCTTGATCGAGCGATTCTTTGTAGGCACGCAACTTGTCGAGCAAAGAGCCTGAAAGCTGACGTTGATTCATATATACGATCACACCTTTGCCCTCATTCTGTACGGCCTTCATGGCTTTCTCAAGTTGAACACCTGGAGATTGTGTGAGTAAGTGGAAGATGTCGTTTCCAACACCCGAGGAGTGAACACGGACCAGGGTTGGCTCTGCTTTTTCCCACTCTCCCATAGTGAGTGCGAGGTGAACCTGACCGTTTGTTGTTTGCTCGTATGCGTGGAGGGTGAAGTTCCCAAAGTCGGTATCAATATCAAACTCTTCCTTCTTTTGGATGAGTGACTCCTTTTGCATTCGATAGGCCACCAAATCTTCAATAGAAACCACTTTCAAACCGTGTTCAGCGGCTATTTCGAGGAGTTGAGGAAGACGCGCCATTGTGCCATCTTCATTCATGATTTCAACGATGACACCTGCAGGATACTTTCCAGCGAGGCGAGCCAGGTCGATGGCCGCTTCGGTGTGTCCCGTTCTTCTCAATACACCGCCTGGCTTTGCGCGGAGTGGGAAGATATGTCCAGGACGTCCGAGGTCTTCTGGCTTGGTTTCAGGATTCACAAGGGCTTTTACCGTTTTAGCACGATCTGCGGCAGAAATGCCCGTGGTAACACCATCACCAATCAAGTCGACACTCACTGTAAATTGAGTGTGTAATGGGTCGGTATTGTTGTTCACCATTAGGTTCAGACCTAATTCGTCACATCGAGTATCGATAAGAGGGGTACAGATCAGACCACGGCCATGTGTAGCCATGAAGTTGATCATTTCAGGGGTTACCACTTCAGCCGCAGCCACGAAGTCACCTTCGTTTTCACGGTCCTCATCATCAACAACAATCACAACTTTGCCGTTGCGAATATCTTCGATAGCTTCTTCTATGGTGTTAAGAGCGCTTTTGGGCTCTTTTGGTAGGCTGCCAGACATTGGTATCAACTCCTTGTAAATAAATAATCAACCCTTTGAGAAGTGCAAAGTTCATCAAATAAAAATGACCTACGAAGCGTATGACTGAACTTCTGCCGGCAAGACGAGGAAGAACAGCGTCAATGGCGAACGTTGCAAGTAATATGAGGTGTGTAAGTAGTGCGGCTTGATAGATCCAGTCATCCTCGAAACCAGATAGAATTGCACAGGCTATCAAATTGAATAAAATCAATAATGGAGTAATCCATCGTATGATCTTATGGGATAAGAATGCAAACCCGAGCGGCCAGAAGCGGCGGAGAACCATCCCCTTGAATCGACTGAGATTCTGGTAGTTACCTATAGAGATTCGAATCTTTCGTTTGAATTCCTCACTGCGATCAACAGATACATCTTCTGTACAAATCGCTTGTGCATCAAAATTGACGTTATGACCGTGCTGAAGTACACTCATGGTCATGTAAAAATCTTCCATGAATGTGAGGGGCGGTATGGTGCTAAAAGCATTTCTTTCAATCATGTAGCAGCCTCCTTCAACACCGAGGGCAAACCCCCATAGTTTAGATTCTCTGCTCTTTATGGTGTTTTCATACCCTAAGTAGAAGTTCTCCTCTTGGGCAATCCCCTCAGATCTTGCATCACGATACACAATGTTCCCGCCGACCAAGGCTACGTTGTCCTGTTGGATGTTCGCCACCATCCTACTTATCATATCCCTCTCGAAGAAGATATTGGCGTCTGATGCCAGAATGATAGGGGAGGTGCTGATGCTAACAAGATGATTGATGATCCCAGATTTACCCGTCCTGCCCGGCATTCTATGTAGCTTCAAAGTTGGATATTGCTTCTCGAGGCGAGTCACAATTTCATCCGTGGCATCAGTGCTGGCGTCACTTCCAATGTGGACGTGCAGTTTCTCTGAAGGATAGCTACCGCTGAAAATAGAGTGAATTTTGTCTTCGATGACAGACTCTTCATTATAGGCAGCGAAAATGACATCGACCTCCGGCTTCGAATCCAAATCGAGTGCATCGGTTGAAGATTTTGGGGCCAAAAGGGCAAGCAACGCTGGATACCCAAGGTAACTCCAGAGTACCAATCCGATAGTTGACCAAAATGAAATTTCCGCAACAATCATTTGTTGAGGAAGTTAAGGAGTTCTTTGGCGAGTTGGGATTCGTTAAACTCAGAATGAATGAGTTTACGTGCATTTTGTCCCAGTTCTGTGCGGAGCTCAGGCGATCGTAGAAGCTTTGCAATGGCGTCTGCAAATTCAGTTTCGGTGTTCGCAGTCAGTCCGTGGATGCCATTTTCAAAAGGGATTCCCTCAACACCGATACTTGTGCCAACAATCGCTTTTCCATAGGCCATAGCTTCGAGAACCTTGATTCGCATACCGCTGCCAGCACGCAATGGAACTACGAAGATGCCGTGTTTCTCATAGAATTTGGATGCATCTTCAACCTTACCCTCCACAAAGAATCCACGAGAAGGATCATGGAGGTTGAGCTTTTCAGAATCTCGACCTGCAAGGTGGAAACTCGTCTGTGCATTGCGCTTCAGCACTTCAGGCCAAACGCTCTTAGCGAACCACTCAATGCCATCTACATTTGGAATCCAGTCCATGGCACCTAAATGGAACACATCTGGACTCTTGGATTCGAAATTTGGATAGATACTCGGATCGATACCTGTCGGCATCACATATACCTTATCCTTTGATAGAAGCGTGCGATACCATTCTGCATCTACCTCGGTAATAGCAATAACACCATCAACGGCAGGCGTCATTTGTTCCTCAAAGCTTTTGAGACGCCTGTTTTGAATGCTGAGAATGGCCTTTCGTAGGGACGAAGACTCTTGTTCTATCTGACGATTCCAAATTTGATGCTCAACATTATGCGCTCTAAGGTAGACCGGGATGTTGAATGACTTGATGGTCTTGATATATGGAGTCATGAACAATCCCTCCAGAATGACAACGTCGAATGCGTTGTTCTGAAGGAGTGTTTCTAACTTCTGGCGAACATCTCTTCGGTTAAATCTAGACACCATGTAACTCTCTTTCGAAAAGAGGGTATTCCAGAGTAGACCTGGGATATTGGGGGTGGTATCGCAATCGATAATTTCCCACTCAACACCTACAGGCGTGTTCGTGGGAAGTTCAGAAACCCTGTGCTTCACTGTGTTCAGAGCCAATACAGTAACCTCGGCCTCATTTGCGAGTAAACCACGAATGTGACTCGCCATGGCGATGGTGCTGCCATCTCTTGGGGGAAAAGGGACTTTATTGCTGAGGAGCAGGATTTTTCTCATTCTTCCGACGCTTGAAAAGCTGTGTTAGCCAACGGAAGGGGCGAAGGTAAGACTCCGCGTCGAGAATCGACGAGTCCCTTGCCGCTTTTACAGTGAGATACACACCAATGGGTAAGAGAATGAGCGAAGGAAGCCAAACGGACCAAGCCGCTGTCAAATCACCACCTCGTCCCATTTTCTCAAATATGGTAATTAGGACGTGGTAAAGAAGAAAGAGAACGATACTAATTACGAAAGGAAGTCCGACTCCACCTTTGCGAATGATAGCGCCAAATGGGGCTCCGATGAAGAAGAGCACAATACAGCCAATACTCACTGCGAATTTGCGATGCCATTCGATGAGGTGACGAATCATATATTCCTCGCGGTACTCATATTCATCCTTTTGATCGAAGAACTGGGAGCGGTTGTTTGAGGCGAGACGCAGCGCGTTCTCAATGGCTCTTGGGCGAAGCGAGACTGGCACGGTGGTCATGAAGTTTGGACCTCGCTCTGCGTCAAATACAGTGTCAGAGTTTACCTCGGTGTACCAATACTTCTTGGTCATCACCTCAGTCATACTATTCTTGCGATTATTCAAATGAATGGCCAGCGAGTCATACGCTTCAAGTAGCTGATCCGTATTCAACATCCGGTAGTGCTTGCGGCGATTTACTTCTCCCATATCGCCTTGAGCCAAACTGATCATGGAAATGCGAAGCGTGGTTTCTTCAAAAGATGACTTTACGTGAAGCGCATCTTGACGATCATGACGTTCCTCAGGCGGAATTTCTTCATAAGTGCTGCCGTTGTAGAGCTTGAACTCTAAAAAGGACTGATTCTCGATGAGTTTCATTTCACCTCGCTCGGCCAGAATTACCTTGCTCTGTCGGCGATCAGCGGAGGTGAAATCGCGGATAAAGACGTCTGTAATTTCTTCATCGGTTTTACCTCCAATCTTGATAGCGTATCCTTCAATTCCATCGTAGAACACACCAGGGGTAAGGTTGAATGCAGGCTTCTGCTTAGATATATTGATTAGGAGGTTCTCACCTTTGAAGTTGGCTACTGGAACCAAATCGTTCGTGAAGTAGTAAGTGCCGATGGCAACGAAGGTCATTACGACAATCAAGGGGCGCATTATTCGGTATAGCGAAATCCCGGAAGATCGCATGGCGGCCAGTTCGTAGTGCTCGCCATAACCACCAAATGTCATGATGGAGCTGAGGAGGACAGCAATAGGCAAAGCCATAGGTACAACCTGAGCCGACCAAAAAAACAGAAGTTCTACGATGTAGTACCATTCAATACCTCTACCAACGAGGATATCGATGTACTTCCACAGTAACTGCATCATCAAGGTGAATACACTCACTATCAAAGTGGGGATAAAAACCTTGATAAAGCTGATTAGAACATATCTGTCCAGTCTTTTCATCGGCGGCGGCGTGAGCGCGGTTCGTTGATTCTCCAGCCGTCATAATCAGCTCTGTCGAATTCAACGGTAGATGCGGGTAGCCCTTGATTAACGCGGTAATTTGAAACAACGTATTTCGTGACAACGTCGTTTGTGCCGTATTCTGTGAAAGAGTAAATGCGCTTCGTTGTCATGTCAACGCCGAGTACAATGTCACGAATCTCTTCATCGCCATTTGGACGAACGCGAATGTATTGGATGTTTTTACCAGCGATGGTTTCGCGACCCGCCATTGAAAGACTTGATCCATTTTCAAATCGTGAAACAACACCATTCGGCGTGAAGGCCATGTTGTCGTCTTCTAGAATGCGAACCGTTACTTCTCGGTCGTCCGGTACGATGATATAAGCACGGTTGCCATTGAGCATAGCGATTTGCCCTTGAGTTTCCACTTTGTAGTTCTGTCCAACTACGATTACAGAACCAGAGCTTTCTCGCGTCATACGTGGGTTGTCGGCGTTGCCAGTGGGTATTTCAATAGTGCTGGTGAAGTCGAAGCTTTGATCAGAGAAGGAGAGTAGGTTTTCCTTTACATCGTCCAGAATTGCTCTTGCTTCAGCAGTAGTCTGGGCAGTTGCGAATAGAGATAAAACAGCAAATGCTCCAATGAAAATCTTACGCATAGTAAATGTTATTCAGGTTCGGATTTACCTGGATTCAATTTCTGTTCCAAAGATAGTTCATCTGGAACGAGTACTTGGCGTGCTTTTGATCCTTCAAACGGACCAATGATTCCGGCCGCTTCCAATTGGTCGATAATTCGACCGGCTCGGTTGTATCCCAATTTCAACTTGCGTTGAAGCAAAGAGGCGGAGCCCTGTTGATGAATCACGATGATGCGTGCTGCATCCTCGAAGAGTGCGTCTCTGTCATCATCATCAATACCACCAATGGCACTGCTGGCATCTTCCCCTACATATTCAGGTAGGAGGTAAGCTTCTGGATACGCCTGCTGGTTTCCGATGTATTCTGTGATTTCGTCTACCTCCGGAGTATCGAGGAACGCACACTGCAGACGAATGAGCTCATTGCCTGAAGAGAACAGCATATCCCCTTTACCAATCAACTGATCAGCACCACCTGCGTCAAGAATGGTTCTAGAGTCAATCTTTGAGGTTACTCTGAAGGCGATTCTCGCGGGGAAGTTGGCTTTAATAATACCAGTGATCACATTCACAGATGGACGCTGCGTAGCAATGATCAAGTGAATGCCGATGGCACGCGCGAGCTGCGCCAAACGGGCGATTGGAGTTTCTACTTCTTTGCCGGCGGTCATGATGAGGTCGGCAAATTCGTCAATTACCAACACGATGTATGGCAAGTATTTATGTCCTTCTTCTGGGTTGAGCTTACGCTTGATAAACTTCGTATTGTACTCCTTAATATTACGCACCATGGCGTTCTTGAGGAGTTCATAGCGATTGTCCATCTCGATACACAGTGAGTTCAAAGTATTGATCACCTTGCTCGTATCTGTGATGATCGCATCCTCTGTATCAGGGAGTTTCGCCAAATAATGACGTTCAATTTTATTGAAGAGCGTCAGTTCCACCTTCTTCGGGTCCACCAATACAAACTTGACCTGGGCTGGGTGCTTGCGATAAAGGATACTGGCCAAGATTGCATTCAATCCAACCGATTTACCTTGACCTGTAGCACCAGCCATGAGGAGGTGAGGCATCTTGGCAAGGTCGGTCACGAACGTTTCGTTGCTAATCGTCTTACCCAAAGCAACGGGCAGTTCGAACTTCGAATTTTGATACTTC
This sequence comes from Flavobacteriia bacterium, assembly GCA_013373425.1. Taxonomy (GTDB): domain Bacteria; phylum Bacteroidota; class Bacteroidia; order Flavobacteriales; family Schleiferiaceae; genus Phaeocystidibacter. The sequence continues at coordinate 6,239 of JABXHW010000024.1, read as the reverse complement.
TCTGAAGAAAGCACCGCTTTCATTGAAACGATACTTGCATTCTTATTAGGTACTTCAATACCGATGGTTCCGCGACCTGGAATTGGAGCGATGATACGGATGCCTAAGGCTGAAAGGCTCAGGGCAATATCGTCCTCCAAGTTTTTAATCTTAGAAATTCTAACGCCCGCTTCAGGGACTATTTCATACAAAGTAACAGTGGGCCCGATAGTCGCCTTGATCTTTGCAATTCCGATTTTATAATTCTGAAGCGTCTCGACAATACGATTCTTGTTGGCTTCCAACTCGCTATCGTCGATGTAGATGTTTCCATCGCCATGTTCTTCGAGTAAGTCGAGTGGTGGAAGTTTGAACCTAGACAAATCGAGTTTTGGGTCGTATTCGCCAAAGTCCTTGAGCTTCTTATTGATGTCTTTTTCTGAAAGCGACTCTTCCTCTACGGCTGCTTCAACGTCCATTTCAGGACCATCTGCTTTTTCTTCAACCACAGGTTCTGGTTTCGTCTCCTCGACAGGAGCTTCAACTTCCATAGGTTCAATCTCAATTTCCTGCTGCGGTTTTGGCGCTTCTTCTTTTTCAGGCTCTTTGTCGAAGTTCACCTCCGTTGGTGCCTCTTCAACCGTTAGAGGGGTTTCGGCCACTTCGTCATCGGTGTCATCAGCAATCACTGCTTCTTCTTCAGCTTTCTCTTTCTTGGCAAATCTCTTAGAAAGCCAAGCCGATAAAGCATCAGGAGTGACCTTCATAATGAGTACTAGCCAAGCGAGCAATGTAAATAGGAAGAGCAGGCCGCTTCCAACCATACCCATCCAGGATTCTAGATATCTGGCCAAAGCAAAGCCGACACCACCTGAAAATACATTGTGATTTACCCCACCTAGATAGGCTGTGAATGCCGATACCCATATTGAACTAAATACAGCAACGCGAAATATTTTGAGGAGGGGGTAAGGCTGATATTTAAAACTGATTCGAAGTCCGATAGCGGCAATGAGCACAGGAATACTAAAGGCTGCAATCCCGAACCAGCGGTACACAAAGACCTGTCCCATGGCAGCTCCGATTTTACTAAGCACATTGTTCACGCGGTAGTCTGGGTTGCTCATAAGCTCCCAAAACGACTGCTGGAATTGGCTTTGATCGGCTTGCCAGGAGAAGAAGAACGAGATGAATCCAATCGTCATGAACAACGCGATGAAAATCAACGCGAGTCCAACGACTACATGAACACTTCTATCTTTTGCTGCAGCTTCCCATGACTCTAGAAGTGATGGTTTCTTCGAAGCTGTCTTTTTAGTTTGTTTCTTGGATTTGGCCATAGGCGTAGTTCGGAACGACTCAAAGGTAAAATAATTGCTCCGTCGTGAACGCCGAGGAAGTACAGGTTTTACACAACTCAATGTAAACAACCGAAAGTCTAAAATTCCGAGGATAGTTGGCGTCATCTTGCTACTTTTGCGCATTGAAATGAGTTGAAAAGACCTTTATGATTCAATTGATTAGCGCCGCGTCGGAACTAGGAGCCGGCACACGAGGAGCAAGTTTGGGATACGAAGCGATGAAGACCGCCTCGCTACATGTTGACCCCAAGTTCTTCAAGCATTACAAGCCTGTTGTGGTAGAAACTGCAAACGAGTTGTTGTTCGAGCATGTTGACAATCCCTACGGAAAGAGAATCAAAGGGGTGGTCAAGATGTACCGTCGATTGGCGGCAACTGTAGCGGAGACCATGGATGATGGCGATTTCCCATTGGTAATCTCTGGGGATCACAGTAACGCCGGAGGGACCATCGCTGGGATTTCTCAAGCAAGACCAGACAAACGTCTCGGTGTGGTTTGGATTGATGCGCATTCCGATCTTCATTCTCCATACACGTCGCCTTCTGGTAACGTTCACGGTATGCCATTGGCTACGGCCATTTCAGAGGATAATAAAGAAAGCGCCATCAACGAGGTTCGCGGTACGGCTCTAGCGAGCTGGGATCAGATGAAAGGGCCTCGTCAGCGAGTGAAGCCTGAAGACATCGTCTTTATCGCTTTGCGAAGTTCAGAGGAGCCAGAGGTTCATCTCATCAATAAATACGACATGGCCGTGCACCGTACCGCTGAAGTGCGTGAAAAAGGTGTGGAACATGTCTTCCAAGCCGCTATGGAGCGCTTGAAAAACTGTGACATTATTTATGTCACTTTCGATGTAGATAGCATGGATCCTGAAGTTTCCATTGGAACGGGTACTCCAGTTCCCGGTGGTCTAACAGAAGATGAAGCAAAGGATTTCCTTCGTCGTTTTGCGAAAGAAGAGAAGGTAGTCTGCATGGAGTTTACAGAGGTGAACCCATTGCTCGACGATAAAGGAAATGCCATGGGTGAGGCAGCATTTAGATGCTTGCAGGACACCGTAGCCACCCTAGAAAAAAGAAAGTAAGCGAAAGATAGATGAGCGACATTCGTCAAAAAGTAGCCAGCGAGGTTCAATTGATTTTGAAGGACCTCTACGACTTGGAAGTTGAACAAGTTGATTTGCAAGAAACCCGAAAAGACTTCGAAGGTGATGTTACTGTGGTAGTATTCCCTTACTTGCGTGCGAGCAAAAAGCGACCAGAGGAAACTGGTGAAGAAATCGGGAATGCGCTTGTAGAACGACTTGACGAAGTGTCGGGATTCAACGTAGTAAAAGGCTTCCTCAACATTGTGATTGGAGGAGCTCAATGGTCTACGGCATTTCGAGAAATGGCTGAACACCCACAATGGGGTTTTCAAAAGCCTGATCCAAATGCGCCATCTACCATGGTGGAGTTTTCATCGCCAAATACCAATAAGCCACTTCACTTAGGACATATCCGCAACAACCTTCTCGGCGCATCTGTAGCTAGAATCTTGGAAGCAGGAGGAAAGAACGTTGTGAAGGTTCAGATTATCAATGATAGAGGTATCCACATCTGTAAAAGCATGTTGGCCTGGCAGAAGTTTGGTGAAGGCGAAACCCCTGAATCGAGCGGATTGAAAGGCGACAAGTTGGTGGGTAAATACTATGTAGAATTCGACAAGCATTACCGTGCACAAATCGCGGAACTTGTTGAAGGAGGGATGGAAAAGAAAGAGGCGGAGGCAAAAGCGCCGCTCATGAAGGAGGCTCAGGAAATGCTTTTAAAATGGGAAGCCGGAGATGAGGAAGTGGTTAGTCTCTGGAAAACCATGAACCAGTGGGTTTACAGTGGTTTTGATGAAACCTATGCCCGCTTGGGGACAGAATTCGACAAGAACTACTACGAAAGTGAAACGTATATCCTCGGTAAAGCCGATGTAGATAAGGGACTTGATAAAGGAGTTTTCTTCAAGAAAGAGGATGGATCCGTTTGGATTGATCTTACTGATGAAGGCTTGGATGAAAAGCTCGTTTTGAGAAAAGATGGAACCTCAGTTTACATCACTCAAGACATCGGCACTGCCATTCAGCGCTTTGTTGATTTCAATATTGACAGTCTAACATATGTAGTTGGAAATGAGCAGGATTACCACTTCCGGGTTCTATTCTTAATTCTAGCTAAACTAGGCTACGAATGGGCGGATAAGCTTTATCATTTATCGTATGGAATGGTGGACCTTCCAAGCGGTAAGATGAAGTCGAGAGAAGGTACTGTTGTGGATGCGGACGACCTGATGGACGAGATGGAGCAAACCGCAAGAGAGATTGCAGAAGAGCTCGGTAAACTCGACGGATTGGAAGAAGAAGAAAAAGGGGAGCTGTATCGCAAAATCGGTATGGGCGCTTTGAAGTACTACATCCTTCGCGTGGATCCTAAACGCAGAATGATGTTCAATCCGGAGGAGTCGATTGATTTTACTGGTAATACTGGACCATTCATTCAATACACATTTGCAAGGATTCAATCGCTAAAGCGAAAAGCTGATGCTTTACCAGCGGTGGACTATGACGCATACGAATTGAATGAACGTGAGCGTGAACTCATCAAAGTAATGAGCCAGTTCCCAAAAGTGATTCAACAGGCGGGCAATGAATGGAGCCCGGCATTGGTGGCGAGCTATACCTACGACTTGACGAAGCAGTTCAACGGATACTATCAGTCTACTAGTATTTTGAATGCCGACACTGCAGCAGAAGCTGCATTCAGATTGAAATTGGCTAGTACCGTAGGTGGAATTATTGAAAGAGGATTAGGCGTATTGGGAATTGAGGTTCCCGAGCGCATGTAATATTGATTTACTGTTGAGTTGGGGCAAGTGAGTTCCACTTTATTCGAAGTGGTTCATTCCTTACCTTTGCAACTCATTCAGCAAAAGCCGAATTTATGTTTGAAAGTCTTAGCGATCGCTTAGATAGTGCGTTCCACATTTTAAAGGGACGCAATAAGATTTCAGAAATCAACATCGCCGAAACGGTTAAGGAAATTCGCCGTGCTCTCGTTGATGCCGATGTTAGCTACAAAATTGCAAAGCAGTTTACTGATACCGTAAAGGATAAAGCCCTTGGTGGCGACGTTCTTGTGAGCTTGAAGCCTGGTCAGGTAATGACCAAGATCGTCCGCGACGAGATGGCTGAGCTAATGGGGGGTAAAGCAGCCGACTTCCAGATTGAAGGCAAGCCAGCCGTAGTGTTAATGTCGGGTTTGCAAGGTTCAGGTAAAACGACCTTCTCAGCAAAGCTGGCGAACTACCTCAAGACGAAGAAGACTAAAAAGCCACTTTTGGTAGCGTGTGACGTGTACCGACCTGCTGCGATTGATCAGCTTCACGTTTTGGGTGAGCAGATTGGCGTTGATGTTTTCTCTGACAAAGGGAATAACGATCCAGTTTCCATCTCAAAGGCGGCGATTGAGTACGCCAAAGCAAATGGTCACAATGTAGTGATCGTCGATACTGCAGGTCGTTTGGCCATCGACGAGCAGATGATGAAAGAAATCAAGTCGGTTCACCAGGCCATCCAGCCAAATGAAACGCTCTTCGTTGTCGATTCTATGACGGGTCAGGATGCTGTGAACACAGCCAAGGCCTTCAATGATGTGCTTGATTACGACGGTGTAATTCTCACGAAACTCGACGGTGATACCCGCGGTGGTGCGGCGCTTACGATTAAGGCGGTAGTAGACAAGCCGATCAAATTCGTTGGTACTGGCGAGAAGATGGATGCATTAGATGTGTTCTATCCGGAGCGTATGGCCGATCGAATTCTCGGGATGGGTGACGTAGTTTCTCTTGTAGAACGTGCTCAAGAGCAGTTCGACGAGGAGAAAGCGCGCGACATGCAAAAGAAGATTGCGAAGAACCAATTTGGTTTCGACGACTTCTTAGATCAAATCCAGCAAATCAAGAAGATGGGCAACATGAAGGATTTGATGGGCATGATTCCAGGAATGGGTAAGATGATGCGCAACATCGATATTGATGATGATGCATTCAAGCACATTGAAGCTATCATTCACTCCATGACTCCACAAGAGCGAACTGATCCGAAGATCATCAATGGTTCTCGCAAGAAGCGTATTGCTCGAGGAGCTGGTCGCGATGTGACTGAAGTAAACAAGCTTCTAAAGCAGTTTGCTGATATGAGCAAAATGATGAAGATGATGCAGGGCAGTGGAGGCCGAAGAAATATGATGAACATGATGCGCGGAATGCGCTAAACCTACCATAGATGGAGTTAATCGACGGAAAAGTCACGGCCAGAGCTTACAAAGAGAGAATCGCATTAGAAGTTGAACAGCTGAAGGGAGAAGGAAAAAGAGCTCCTCATTTGGCTGCGATTCTAGTAGGAGAGAATCCAGCTAGCATCGCGTATGTCAACGGAAAAGTAAAGGACTGTGAAGAAGTCGGATTTACATCCACATTGGTGAGGTTGTCTGAAGATACGAGTCAAGAAGAGTTGCTCTCAAATGTGCATGAACTCAATGATAATCCGGAAATTGACGGGTTTATTGTTCAGTTACCGCTTCCGAAGCACATCGACGAGAAGACCGTTACCTTGGCGATTGATCCGGCAAAAGATGTGGACGGGTTCCATCCTGAAAACGTAGGGAAGATGGCCTTGAATCTTCCAACTTACCTACCAGCTACGCCTCATGGCATTCTCATGATGCTCGAGCATTACAACATCGAAACAAGCGGAAAGCACTGTGTGGTTATCGGTCGCTCCAATATTGTAGGCTCGCCAATGAGTATTTTAATGGCGCGCAATTCAAACCCTGGTAACGCAACGGTTACCTTAACGCACAGTCGCACCG
>JABXHW010000046.1 GCA_013373425.1 Flavobacteriia bacterium | reverse complement strand
TACCCAGTACCCAGTACCCAAAACCAAGATTACCCGCACTCTCCGGCGGTACGTATTTCCTTCGAGCTACGGGTAATCCCTTCCTAAACCGATCGGGTGAAATCGGTGTGGTATGTGTTGTAGGAAGTAGACGAAGGGAAGTGCTACAAAGTTGGGAGGTGCTGAGGTGTTCAGGTTGGTGTAGGGGAGAGTTCTTGAGTAGGGATATCTTTCACAAGCGGTGCTTGCGGTAATCCTGGTCTAATACGTTCACTTTGGCTGGCGTCGGGTGGCAACCCGACGTCATGAGATTGAGAAGGGGTTGGCAGGTGTTGAGGTGTTGAGGTACTCAGGTTGGTGTAGAAGATACCGTGCTCAATGTTAATTATATGCCATCTGCTGAGGGGTGAACCTTTCATTACTTCTTAGTGTTTCGTATTTTCAGCTAGCCTAAGTCATGAAACCTTCTTCAAATATCGATTGGAGTTACTTTGACCATCTTGAAGAGGGGGTTCAGATTATCTCGTTCGAGTTCGAATACCTGTATGTAAATCAAGTTGCCGCCGGCCATGGTATGACTACAGCTGAAAAACTGCTTGGTCGAACCATGCAGGAGGCTTATCCCGGAATTAAAGAAACTTCCTTTTTTGACAAGATCAAGCGGTGCCTTGAGTTGAAGGAATCTTTCCACTTTACCAACCCATTCGATTTACCCGACGGTACTCAGGGGCACTTTGATATTAAGATTACGCCTGTCGAATTAGGAGCTATGATTGTATCAGTGGATGTTACGGCATCAGTTGAGCGCGAACTCGAGTACCTTCAGGACAAGAAAAATCTATTGGCGAACCTGGATTATCGGGAGACTAAGTATCGGTATATCTTGAATCATTCGAATGATAGTATCGTGTTGTTGGACAAAGACAAGCATGTAGTCTTTGCTAACAAGAACATGGAGAAATATCTCAATACTCTCTTCGGGAAAGAGGTAAAGGAAGGTGGATTTTTTGAAGACTTTGTGCACCCTGCAGCTCTAGAGAACTTTAGAGAAGCGCATCGACTTGCTCTTGATAAGGAGGACTATCATGTTGAGAAACGATTGAGTACTCAACAGTTCACCATGTGGTTCGAATTCAACACGGCGCCTGTGCTATCTCAGGATGATGAATTCTTGTGGATGATGTTGGTCGCCAAGGACATTACCGAACGAAAGGAAATAGAGAATGCCCTTCGTCTGAGTGAGGCGAAGTTCCGTGCTATGGTCGAGAGCTCGCAGGTTGGCGTGATCATAATTAGAGATGATAGGTTCGTTTACTCGAATTCGTCGTTTCGTGAGTTGTTTGGTTATGAATGGACTGACATGGATGGCTTGCGCTTTTCAGAGTTGTTCAACTTCACTACAGAAGAGTCGCATGAGATACACGAGCACTTAGAAGATGATGATGTGAGTTTTAGTCGCAGAGCTTTCACGGCGAAGGGAGAAGAAATTTGGGTAGAAGCGAAAGGGACGAGTGTATTGCTTGAAGAAGGATTGTCCTTGATATACACCATGAATGATATTACCGCGAAGAAGCGGGCAGAAGATCAGTTGATGCATGTCAATGCCCAGCTCGTGGAAAGAGTCAAAGAGCTCTCCTTGATATCAAAAGCGGCCGATCTCATTCGGAAACCTGGTGAGCTATACAGGAAGCTTCACACCTTGGTGAATTACTTTCCTGAGGCCTGGCAATTTCCCACAATCACTACAGCTCGAATTCGTATTAGTGAACTAGAGTGGCTGAGCGACGATTTCGAAATCGGACCCTATCAACTTCCTTTTCATTTCCAACTCTTTGATGGTTCAGAGGGCAGCATCGAGGTATTCTACAAACAGAGCGATAGAGTAAATGCAGATGATCCATTCTTAGAAGAAGAGCGCAGCTTGATCAAGGTAATTGCTGAGATGATTGAGGTGGAGTATTCGGAAAAATGGAATATGCAGAAGGTGGCTATATCTGAAGCCAATTTGAGCACCATTTTCAATAACACGAGTTCTGCATACGTGCTTATCGATACCAATCTGAATGTAATCTCCTTCAATTCTGCAGCAGTTGATTTTGCAGAACAGGAGCTTGGAGTGAAGAGTGGAGTCGCTCTTACTGTGGATCGTTTCCTGGACAATTCACGCTTCAAAGATGTAATGGCGTACATACAGAGGGCAATGAAAGGGGAAACTCTTTTTTACGATGTTGCCTATCCTCAAAGCGATGACCTAGACCATTGGTACAGCATTAAAATGGTTCCAGTTAGCTCGGGTGGAAATGTTCTTCACGTGATTATTTCTATTGATAATATCACTGAACGAAAGCGCTCCGAACTTCAAGCGAAGAAGCAACTCCAGCTGTTCAAGGAGCTTTCGTTCATTACTTCCCATGAGCTTCGCCACGACTATGCCAAGATTGAAGGTCTCATTGATCTCCTGACAAACATCGATCAAATTGACGATGAGCTCCGCGAGCTTTTGAAGGAGAGTCGGAGCATTTTTACAGCCATGGATGCTAGCATATCTAAGTTGAACGACAAGATCAGCTTCACTAGCAAATCAATCTATCGTGAAGAAGGAGATAAATTCAGCGTCGAACACCTGTTTATAGTAGATGACGATCCGATGGTCATGAAGATTCACAGCTTTCTCGCTGAAAGAACGCTTCCATCTCTGAAAATCCATAGTTACTTAGATGCTAAGAAAGCATTAGCCAAACTTGAAGAACTCAACACATCCAAGGTTCTAGTCCTGCTCGATCTGAATATGCCAATAATGAATGGTTGGGGATTTTTGGATGCATTAAAGGCTAGAGATATTCACGTTCCTGTATTCATTGTCACATCTTCGATTTCCGCGGAAGATCAGAATCAGACACGGGAATACGACATGGTCAAGGATTTTATTGCAAAGCCAATTACTCGTGAGCACTTGCGTGCTTTGGGAGAGCGGATCGAGTAGATAGGGAGGTGCGCATAGGTTGAGAGGTGCTGAGGTGTCGAGGTGCACAGGTTGGCGAAGGGGAGAGTTCTTGAGTAGGGAGAGCTTTCCTGGTCGTAACCTCTGTACTTCCACACTTCCGTTCTTGCGCCCGTCTAGTGACCCCGCCAGGAATCGAACCTGGATCTTGAGTTCCGGAGACTCACGTACTATCCATTGTACTACGGGGCCTAGAAGGAATGAAGGTGCAAAGGTATGGGTTGGTGAGCTGGTTACCTAGTGACCTAGGCACGTGGTCGTCTCGAAAATGTAATGAAGTGTTGATTCGTGCAGAATAACTCTGAAAATCAGAATTTTGCTAGATACTAGATACTAGATACTAGATGCTAGATACTCATTTCAAACTAAGTTGCACTGGAGTACAACTTCCCTCTGTAATTATATCAAGCTTCACATCAAATACCGAATCGGTATTCTCCGTAATAATGGTTTGATCGAATTCTTGGAAAAGGGTGGTGACGTCCTTACTCAAGCCATTGCTAAGGAAGGGGTGCATTTCCACTGGGAGCCTCTGAATGAATGATCCAGAGTCGGTAGAAAGCATACGAACGTCCATGGTTTCATAACTACAGGGTCCGCCTTCTTTGCCGTTGCTTGTGCATGCAACAGCAGCAAGTATACCTACGATTGATAGGAAGGAGAGAAGCTTTCTCATGCCTCAGGAATCTTTGATTGCAGCTCTTTCTTTTCGGTTTCCCATGCCTTCTTAGCTTTCTTGAAGTCGGCGTCCAATTTGTCGGCTTTCTTTTCCGCTGCTTCAAGATTGGACTCCAATTCTCCAATTTGACTTTTCTGCGATGCGATGGTGCTTTCGTGCTCGGCAACTTTTGCTTCCAGGCTTTCAATTTTATCTCTCATATCTGCCATCTTCACCTTGTCGCGCTGCTGCGAGATGAACACATATGCAACGTAAAGCCCAATAGCACCGATAATCGCATATTGAATGATGCTCAGTAGCTCAACGTTGTCCGTACCGAAGCGAACACCTAAATAGGCGATAATCAATATGCCGGCCAGTCCGATAAGGATAAGCTCGATTTGTTTTGTTTTCATAGCAGTTGGGGTTCGTTGATTGTTCCAGGTTGAAAGATTCAAATCTTCACGGAAACTTCCAACTGACTAAAGGTAAACAATACGTTATGAAGAAGGACGTCGAAGCGTGGAGGTCCGCTTCCTATCACCAAGTTTAACATAGTTTGATGTCGCCCCGACGTCCTCTTCCGTTCAAGGCAACCGCATCGCACTCAATCTCTTTCTGAGTTTCGCTACCGATATTAAAACGACACCTCCTGAGAGTAGGAGCAAACTCCACTCATCTAAAGGGGCCGGATCGGCTGGAAAATCAGGTTGGGCAGAGACGAGTGTTGTCGTTGCGCCGAACACAAATAGAAACACGAGTTTTCGCATAGGCATAGGATTTTGGTTACCCTACAAAACTGCATAAGCCTATTTGAGGAAGGTGTTTATTCAAGTGGACAATTGGTGGACGAAGAGATTAATTGAGTGGAAATTGGTGGACAGTTCGGAATAGGAACGCATCTAGTGATTCTGATTTCGCCACTTTGAGCTTTCTCTTAAGACGGTATTTTGACTTCTTAACACTATCCGGTGAGATGTGTAATTGATCAGCAATGCGCTCGGTGGTCGCCCTTTCGAGAATTAGCTCCACGAGCAAAAGTTCTCTAGGGGATAACTCGGGGAAACGTCGTGCGATGCTTGAATAAGAATCCATAGATTGATTACTCAATACAGAACGGTTGCGCTTTATCCGCCGGCCATAGACTACAGCTAAGGCGAGAAGCAAGAAAACATTAATTAGGATAGATGCATTTAGCAGCGTGGGACTGCTGGGAGTAGAATAGAAGAACATGACTTGGTTGTTGGTGTTCAACCAAGTTACTGGTCGCTAAATTTTATAACCGATTCTCAAGGGGTAAATCACTCGCGAGGATACCGTAAATACTCAAATCGGTCCATCCGGAACGCAAGTTCAAGGATTGGCGGATAGTCCCTTCAAGCCGAAATCCGCAAAGTACTAGAAGGTCGCGTGACTCTTGATCATCTGCACTGCAAACAGATTCTATCCGGTGCCATTCACCCTTTTGGAGAATAGAGAGGGTAAGCTTTGAAAGTGCTTTTCTCCTCGACTTGAAATCCACGCTCTCTCTCAAAAATCGGAATGACAACTTCAGCGTGTTTTGGGAATACGGTGCTTGGGTGAAGCTTACCCAAGATTCAATGACGCCTTCCTGTTCGATGACATAGAATACGCCTTGGCCACTGTCCGCGCGCTCCAGCCAAGATTTCATCCACTTTTGAATCCCCTCGTCATCCATCATCTCAAATTCATCGTGCCTCGATTTTGAAGAATCGATGATGAAATCGCGAATCAATTCATAGTCGGAAGACTGAAGAGGACGATATGGTGAACCAAGCTTGGGAAGTTTCATGCGCGAAGGGTAAGAGTGCTTGTGTAAGATACGAAGCATCGGGCCATAAAAAAAGGGAGACCCATGGCCTCCCTCCTTCGTGTTTTAGCTTCTAAATCAGTCTACATTATCGTGTAGAAAGCTATTGTTGCTGCGGAACTCCAAGTCGCTGCCATCCCCTCCAATGCTCGTGCCTCCCATGCGGGATTGTTGGCTCTGCTTGGAGTGATCGATTTCAACCCCTTGACGTTTGTACGCTGGCTCTTTTTCGCCATCCATCAAGTTGTTCTGCACGTTCTGGAACTTATAGTTGAATTGCTTCAATCGCTCCATACGCGCATTGTTTCTTCTTTTTAAAGACTCTTCGATTGGAAGATCCAACGGATCGCGCTCATCTGTTGCGTGTGAGGCCGCAGGCTGCTCAGCTTTGCGAACTTCAAACTTCAACGATTCATCTTCTTCTTCCACTTCTTTTTTAGGAGATCTGGTGCCTAGTCGTGCTTCCAATTCTCTCAAGTCGTCTAAAGTGTGAACCACCTTATTGTCAGATCTGAGCACTGGCTCGTCCTTCGACACTTCCGGCTTTTTCATCTCCGGTTCTTCTTCCAGCTGGAAGCGAACTTCTTCGTACGATTCTTGAGACGGAATGTCTTCTTCTACTTCAGCAACAGGTTCTTCGCTTACTTCATTTTCTGCAGTAACTTCCCATTCTACGTTGGGCTCGGTTTCACCTGAGAATGCCTCACTTATCGAAAAGTCGAAAGGATCCATTTCTTCTTCAATAACCTCCTCAGGCTGCTCTTCAGAAACGGGCTCTTCCACGGGCTCGTCTTCAATTACGAAATCTGAATCATCAGCCAATTCGAATGAGCCTAGGTCGAATACCACACGCTCCTCGGTTTCTGCTACTGGCTCTTCTTCCACTTCCTCAACATGAGGTTCTGGTGAGAATTCAGCAGTGGGCTCTTCTAAAATATTCTCCTGAACCGCTTCGCCGATGATTTCAGGCATCTTTTCTTCTTCCTGAATTGGCGCATCGACGGGGTTAATATCTCCCACAGTAGGCTCTGGGTCAATGTCGAACAGACCCGGCTGTACGAACTGAGATTTCGGTTTGTCTTCTATTGGGTTAGGCTTCGGCTTTTCCGCGAGGGGCTTCTCTGTAGGTGCTTCGCTCTCATCCAAAGTGTGAATCACACGCTCAGGAGCACGAGTGAACGGTTGAACCGTAGATTGTGCCGAGAAACCTGTTGCTATGATGGTGATGCTCACGGAATCGTTCAGAGTTTCATCCTGTCCAATACCCATGATGATATTCGCGTCGCCACCTGCTTCTGTCTGAATGAAGTCGTTCACCTCACCGATTTCATCGAATGTAATTTCATGCTCGTCGCTTCCACTCACTATGAGCAGCAAGACATTCTTAGCACCCACGATGTGATTGTCGTTGAGCAAAGGTGAATCCAATGCTCCACGGATTGCATCCATAGCGCGAGTTTGGCCTGTTGCTACGGCCGACCCCATGATGGCTGTTCCTGAGTTGGCGAGAACCGTCTTAGCATCTTTCAAGTCGATGTTCGCAGTGTAGTGGTGGGTAATTACTTCCGCAATTCCCTTAGCTGCAGTTGCCAACACTTCGTCTGCTTTCGCAAAACCGGCTTTGAATCCAAGGTTGCCGTATACTTCACGAAGCTTGTTGTTGTTGATGACAATCAGAGAGTCTAAGTTCTGCTTGAACTTTTCGATACCGTCTTTCGCTTGTTGCAAGCGAATTTTTCCCTCAAAGGCGAAAGGGATAGTGACGATACCCACGGTTAGAATACCGAGTTCTTGGGCAACTCTCGCAATAATAGGCGCAGCTCCAGTTCCTGTTCCACCACCCATTCCGGCAGTGATGAACAGCATCTTGGTGCTGGTGCCCAATACTTCTTTAATTTCTTCGATAGTCTCAAGTGCGGCACGCTCTCCGACTTCAGGATTTGCTCCTGCCCCGAGCCCCTCTGTAAGGTTAGCTCCGAGTTGAATTCTGTTTTCAACCGGACTGTGCTCTAGTGCCTGTGCGTCTGTGTTACAAACCACGAAATCGACCCCGTTGATGCCGAGGCGCTTCATGTGGTTCACAGCGTTACTTCCGCCACCGCCCACACCGATGACTTTGATCACTGATGATCTGTTCTTGGGTAAATCGAAATTCAAACCTTCTTCCATTTTACTCTATGCCTTTGTTGGATTCACGGTCTCGTTTATACGTCGTTATCTAAAAATTGCTTGAAGCGCTCAACCCAGCTCTCGAACACCCCTTTTCTGGGCTTGGCCACAGCTTCAGGCTGTTCGTGATCTGGATCATCATTGGTGTCTTCCTCCGAAGACGCTTGTGCTTCTTGGGCCTCCTGCTCTTCGCGTTCAGCTTGTTCTTTATTGGCTTGGGCGATTGCTGCCTCGAGCTCTTCTACGTTTGCTCCCGGTTCTGCTGCCATCAATTGAGCTTCCGGAGAGGTTAGCCCTTTCATCAAAAGGCCAATTGCAGTGGCGTATTGCGGACTGCTGAGGTCTTCTTCCGAGCCGCTCGCCATGTGTTCATTCGGGAAGCCAATGCGAGTGTCCATTCCCGTGATGTATTCCACGAGTTGCTTGATGTGACGAAGCTGAGAACCACCACCTGTCAATACAATACCAGCGATGAGTTTCTTTCTCTGCTCATCATATCCGTAGTTCTTGATCTCCTGGAAAACGCTCTCAATAATTTCAACGCATCGAGCGTGGATAATCTTGGATAGCATCTTCAGAGAAATCTCTTTAGGCTCTCTACCGCGAAGACCTGGAATTGAAACAATCTCGTTCTCTTTGTTTTCGCCAGGCCATGCCGAACCGAACTTGATTTTCAAAAGCTCAGCCTGCTTCTCTATAATGGAACATCCTTCTTTGATGTCGCTAGTGATAATGTTACCACCATATGGAATCACTGCAGTGTGACGGATGATGCCGTCTTTGAAAATGGCAATGTCGGATGTCCCGCCGCCGATATCTACCAAGACCACACCTGCCTCTTTCTCTTCCTGACTCAAAACCGCCTCCGCAGATGCAAGTGGCTCAAGAGTGATATTGGCTAGCTCGAGACCGGTGTTTTTCACACATCGACCAATGTTCTTGATACTAGAAATCTGTCCAACTACAATGTGGAAATTCGCTTCAAGGCGACCTCCATACATCCCTCGTGGCTCGTGGATTTCAGGCTGACCATCCACCTTGTATTCCTGAGGAAGTACATGAATGATTTCTTCACCCGGCATCATCACCAGCTTGTGGACGTTTTCGATGAGTCGGTCGATATCCTGATCTTCAATCACGCTTTCAGGATCTTCGCGCGTGATGTAATCGCTGTGCTGTAAGCTGCGAATGTGTTGTCCGGCTATCCCCACAACCACGCTTCGGATCTTCAATCCCGAAGCTTCTTCGGCCATGGTCACCGCCTTTTCTATCGATTCGATGGTCTGAACAATGTTCGTCACCACGCCTCGCTGAACACCAAGGCTCTTGGCCTTTCCGATGCCCAGTACTTCTATTTTACCGTGCTCGTTCAATTGACCGACTACCACGACGATTTTCGTGGTTCCGATATCCAATCCAACGGCTATACGTTTCCCTTCCATAGTGCGGTCAATACTTCGTACTTACTACTTGATCATTGAATCTTACATCAATGGTCTTTATATCATTCAACGTCTTGGTCTCCTCCAAATAGGAGTAGAACACATGAAGTTTTTTCAACTTTTGCTCTGCTTCATCGAGTTCCCCCCATACAATGTGATGGCGACCGAATCGAGGGTAAACTCGATACAGTCCGGTGGAGTCTCTTTCCAATGCTTCGATATTGTTGCCGAGCCAAGAGG
Organism: Flavobacteriia bacterium; assembly: GCA_013373425.1. Taxonomy (GTDB): domain Bacteria; phylum Bacteroidota; class Bacteroidia; order Flavobacteriales; family Schleiferiaceae; genus Phaeocystidibacter. The sequence continues at coordinate 27,852 of JABXHW010000046.1, read as the reverse complement.
AGTCGTCGAGCAATCGGAGGAAGTGAAATGCTTCCTGCCAATGACTGCTGTCGATGTGCCCGGTAATCATGGGGACGTTGGCTGAATGGTTCAAACTTCTTGGGATCGCCTCTCCATAGATGCTCATGTACACATCCCGATTGGCTTCACGAACTCGCGCCAATGCGGTTTCCTGCAGAACATCAACGGAAACGCGACCGTCTAATGTGAAATATACCTCTGCATCTTCGATAAGCGGGTGAGTCTCAATGCTTTCTTCTAACAATGCAGTGTTAATTAAATTGAGGGGCTTGCCTTCTACGCTATCGTACTCATTTACAATGATTTGAAGCACATTGTCGCGGGTGATGAAGAACTGGTTTTCGGGTTGTATTAGGTTGATTTCCAACTCTTGAACCCTGATTTGCTCGTTCTGATTCGACGCAAAGCCAATCACCACCACATAAAATGCGATGCCCAGTAGCCAGGATGTAGCTTTTATGACGCGCTTCCTCTTCACGATTGAAAGGCATTTACTAGGGGTTCAACTAAACGATCGATATCTCCCGCGCCGAGGATGAGTAGCACCTCTGGGGATAGGCTGCGAATTTCGTCAACTGCTTCCTCCTTGGAAAGAACTTTTGCCCCCTCAGTAGTGCACTTTTTCAACAATGTTGAACTCGTGATTCCGGGAATAGGCTCCTCCCGAGCAGGATAGATTTCAAGCAATCGCAAATTGTCTGCTTCACTTAGAACCTTGGCAAATTCCAGAAGGAAATCTCTGGTTCTAGAAAACAGATGCGGCTGAAATAGCACAGTGATTTTTTTATCGGGAAACAAGCTCTTCGCCGACGAAATGATCGCCTTCAATTCTTCAGGGTGATGCGCGTAGTCGTCTATAATTACACGGTCGTCATCACGAAGCACAAAATCAAATCTGCGCTTCACTCCTCTGAATGTGGTGATGCCATCTGCTATATCTTGTGCTCTCGCGCCAGCTAAGTAGGCAAGGGCAGCAGCTGCAACAGCATTTTCTACATTATGTCTACCTGGTAATCCAGCTTTAACGCCCTCAATAGTCATGTGAGGGAATTTCAAATCAAAAACATACCAGCCGTCTTCGATACGCACATTCTGCGCTGAATAGTCAGCTTCTACTTCAACACCATAAGACGGACCTTCAATCGGAAGTCCGGCTCTGTGAATAACAGTTCCGCTTTCGGCGGCCTGCTTAGCGAAGTTCACGTAGGTCGCTACCATCTCTTCAGGATTGCCATAGATGTCCATATGATCGGCATCCATGGATGTGATGGCAGTGTACTTCGGGTGAAGTTGCATGAATGAACGATCGTACTCGTCGGCTTCAACAACAACCTGCTTCGCCCTTCCGATCACTAAATTGCTTCCAAAGTTATTGGCAATTCCTCCGAGGAAAGCGCTTGCGTGAATTCCCGCGTGGTGAAGAATATGTGCAGCCATTGAGGAAGTGGTCGTCTTGCCATGCGTGCCAGCTACCGCGATTCCATCTCCTGCATTTATTATCTCTCCAAGCACAACGCTTCGCTTGCGCATTTCAAACTTATTCTCAGCAAAGTACTTGAAGAGCGCAAGGTTCTTCGGTACAGCAGGGGTGAAGACGATGAGTGTCTTTTCAATATCTCTAAAATCATCCTTGAGATGATTCCATTGATCGTCGAACGTGACATCAATTCCCTCCTCCATTAGTCGTCTGATCAGGGGAGAGTCGGTTTTGTCGTATCCCGCTACAGTCTTTCCTTTTGCGTGGAAATACCGAGCAAGAGCACTTACACCGATACCGCCGATGCCAAGGAAGAAGATATTTTGATATTCACCCGCCTTCATGAGATGATGGGTTCGATTAAATCCACAATGCGTTGTGTAGCATCAGGTATGGCTAGGCTCTTCAGATTATTGGATAGCTGTTCCCGTCTAGGCGCGTCGGCGAGCAATCGCTCAATATCCGCTACTAGTCTATTATCGATTTCAGATTCTCGAATGAGTAGTGCAGCCTTCTTGTCGACCAATGCCAATGCATTCTTGGTTTGATGGTCTTCGGCCACATTTGGCGATGGAATCAAAATGGATGGCTTGCCTACAACGGCAAGTTCACTTATGGTTCCAGCACCTGCTCTTGAAAGAATCATGTCGGCCGCCGCATAGGCTTTCTCCATCTCTGAAATGAAAGCGTGGATGTGTACGTCGGCTTCGTCATTCAAGCGGGTATGAAGGTCGTCATGGTACAGCTTACCACATTGCCATAAAACTTGCAATCCGGCTTCTTGAGCCCATGGAATAAGTGATTCTACCGCTTGATTTACACGTCGAGCTCCTAAGCTTCCACCCAAGACCAACAGAACCGGACGCTCTGGGTCGAGGTTGAAATGAGATTTTGATGAAGCCGAGTCTTCTTTACTCTCAGCAATAGCTGGTCGTATAGGATTGCCAGTGAGGTGGATCTTCTCCTTTGGAAAGAATGAATTCATTCCTTCATAGGCAACACAGATGGCACTCGCTTTGGCACCCAATCTCTTGTTGGTGATACCTGCATAGCTATTTTGCTCTTGAATGACCGTCGGTATGCCCATTCTTTGCGCCACATAGAGCAGTGGTCCGCTGGCAAATCCACCTGTGCCCACCACAACATCAGGTTCGAAGTTTTTCAACAGCTTTCTACAATAGGCCACACTGCGAATCAATTTCACGGGGAACTTCAAGTTGGCTGCAATGCTCTTGCGGTTGAGTCCAACAATAGGTAAGCCGTGGATTTTGTACCCTTCCTTCGGAACGCGATCCATCTCCATTCTTCCTTCTGCGCCAACGAATTCAATCTCGCAATCAGGATAGCGTCTCTTCAGTTCATTGGCAATTGCCAAGGCTGGAAAGATGTGTCCTCCGGTGCCGCCACCACTCACCATAAATCTCTTCTTAGGCATAAGCGTCTTGAGGTATGCTGTCGTTGTACATTTCGGTTTCGTCCACTATCTCTGGATTGGCATCTAAACCGCGGGCCACACTTTGAAGCATGCCCAAGGCAATACAGGTCATCCACAAGGATGAACCACCAGAGGATATGAAGGGTAGGGGTTGTCCTGTTACGGGGAGCAAGTTTACAGCTACTCCCATGTTGATGAAGGCTTGGAAGGACACGCCAATGCCGATGCCCAATGACATCAGTCGGCCGAATTTATCTTGCGCCTTCATGGATATTCGTATGACCCGCAAAAGGAGCCAGACGTAGGCCATCAATACCAAGAATCCGCCAACGAGACCAAACTCTTCATTAATGATGGCATAGATAAAGTCACTTTCACTTTGGGAAAGGAAGTTCTTCTGACTGCTGTTTCCAGGGCCTTTACCGAGCAGGCTTCCATTGGCGATGGCCATTTGTGCGTGCTCAGCTTGATAGTTGGCTTCGGCTTCTCCGGACCAGAAGCTTTCAATTCTGGCTTTCCAAGTATGGGTACGGTTGGAAATTTCTGGGAATGCCATCACTAAGAGAATGAACAATCCAAATCCTGCTATGCCCAATCCAAAGATTCTCATCATGTATTTGATGGGATAACCACCCACAAAAATGACAATCATACTCAATGAGAATATGATGGCGGCAGTTGAGAAGTTGGCAGGTAGAATCAAGCCACAAACTACGGCAATGGGCAATAGCAATTTGAGCCATGAATCTCTGAATCGCTTGAGGTTGTCGCCGTATTTGGCCATGTATCTGGCCAAGTAGGTAATCAGTACAATGGAGGCTAGAGCAGACGGTTGGAACGTCACATTAACAATAGGAATCTTTACCCATCTACTCGCGTTGGCCACCTCGTGTCCATTGACCAAAGTGAAGAGTAGTAATCCCGCAATCAACGGCATTACCAATAAGCTCAGAGGAGCGAAATACTTGTAATTCACACGGTGCACTAAATACATCAATGCTAGACCCAGTCCCATGTACGCGGCGTGCTTGAATAGCATGGTCATTACATGTCCGTCGCCAAAACGGAATGCAATATTGCTACTCGCACTATACACCGGCATAAAGGAGAATAGTCCTAGCAAGAAGACGATAACCCACAGGGCTCTATCGCCATTAAAGTATTTGAGTGCCTTGTTCATTACAGCGCTCTTACTTCTTCTTTAAATTGATTTCCTCGGTCTTCGTAATTCTCGAACAAGTCGAAACTCGCACAAGCAGGGGAGAGTAAAACGGCTTCACCCTTGTCTGCCAGCTTGTAGGCAGCTGCAACTGCGTCGTGCATACTTTGAGCGTCAGTCAAGATCTCAACCACGTTTTCAAACTCATCGTGGATTTTCTGTACATCTTTCCCCAAGCACACAATGGCTTTCACTTTTTGCCCAACCATTGGAATGAGAGAAGTGTAATCGTTTCCTTTATCCACTCCACCAACGATCCAAACCAAGCGCTTCTTCATGCTCTCCAAAGCGTAGTAAGTAGAGTTTACATTTGTCGCTTTTGAGTCGTTGATGAACTCAATTCCGTGGATTTCCATTACTGGCTCAAGGCGGTGCTCAAGCGCGTCAAAGTCGGCCATACTCTCGCGGATGGTCTCCTTTCTGATATTGAGCAATCGGCTCGCCATTCCAGCGGCCATGCTGTTGTAGGTGTTGTGTTTGCCTTGTAGGGCTAGTTCATCGATGTTCATGGATTCTTCGTCTATTGTTATGATAATGCGTTCGTTTTCTGAGTCGTAGTAAGCTCCGTCGTCTACCGGATGCTCTAGACTGAATGGGTGTGCGTTCGGCTTGATCTTAAATCGACCAAGTCCTTTGATGGTCTCCATGTCATCTCCGCAGTAGATGAAATGGTCCGTTTTCTTTTGGGCTTGTAGGATTCTAAACTTCGAAGCCACATAATTCTCCATCTTGTGGTCGTATCGATCCAGATGATCTGGAGTGATATTGGTCAAAATGGAGATGTAGGGGGCGAATTTGTAGGAGTCGTCCAGCTGGAAACTGCTGATCTCGAGCACGTAGAATTCATGTGGATCTTCAGCTACCATCCAAGCGAAGCTCTTGCCGATGTTCCCGCCGAGTCCAACGTCTAAGCCTCCGTTTTTCAGTACGTGGTAAGTCAGACTAGTAACTGTAGTTTTACCGTTCGAGCCGGTGATAGCCACAATTGTACTGTCGGTGTGTCGGAAGGCAAACTCTATCTCTGAAATGATCTCAGTTTCTTTTGCTCGAAGCTTTTGAATGAGCGGAGCCTTTTCTGGAATGCCTGGGCTTTTGATGACGGTTTTTGCTTTGAGGATTTTAGCCTCAGTGTGCTGACCTTCCTCAAATGGGATTTCGCGTTTCTCAAGTTCATCCCGATAACGTTCATCAATAGCGCCCATGTCACTCACGAAGACGTTCATACCGAGCTTCTTTGCGAGGATGGCTGCGCCCACGCCGCTTTCGCCAGCGCCTAATACAACGATATTTCCCTTCTTCTTACTCAAGGCTTATCGCAGTTTTAGGGTGATGATGGCAAAGACTGCAAGCATGATGCTCACAATCCAGAATCGGTTGACAATCTTGGCTTCGTGGTATCCTTTTTTCTGATAATGATGGTGGAGAGGCGACATCAAGAAAATGCGCTTGCCTTCACCAGTTCGCTTCTTGGTGAACTTGAAATAGGAGACTTGTATAATCACGCTGAGGTTCTCTATCAGGAATACCCCACAGAGAATAGGAATCAAAAGCTCCTTTCTTACGGCAATGGCTAGGACGGCTATAATTGCGCCGATAGCTAAGCTTCCGGTATCACCCATAAAGACTTGTGCCGGGAAGCTGTTGTACCATAAGAATCCTATACATGCTCCAACAAAGGCGGCGGCGAAAATCACCATCTCACCCGACATCGGGATGTACATTATGTCGAGATAATCGGCAAAAATCACCGAGCCGGAGACATAGGCGAGTACTGCTAATGCTGTAGCTACAATCGCCGAAGTACCAGTGGCTAATCCATCCAATCCGTCTGTTAGATTGGCTCCATTCGAAACGGCGGTGATGATAAAGATGACAATCGGAATGAAGATTAACCAAGTGTATCCTCCCAAGCCTTCATCTATCCAAGTTATGAGTCTACTGTAGTCGAACTCATTGTTCTTTAGGAACGGAATGGTCGTTTTTGTCGACTTTTCCGCATCGGTGAATTGAGGGGTAAACTGAACATTATCGCCGTAAAGCTCTTGGTCGATTTGCTGTACTTGCTGAACTTCCTCCTTGATGGTCACATCTGGATGGAAGTACAACATAGAGCCGATAATAATCCCAAGTCCAACTTGACCAATCACCTTAAACTTTCCGCGTAACCCTTCTTTGTTTTTCTTGAACACCTTGATGTAGTCATCCAGGAACCCAATGGCGCCCATCCAAACGGTAGTGATGAGCAACATCTGGATATAAACGTTGTCCAACCGAGCGAAGAGCAAAGTGGGAATGAGGATCGCTGCAAGTATGATGATGCCTCCCATAGTAGGAGTGCCTTTCTTGAGGTCTTCGCCCTGAAGCCCAAGCTGACGAACGGTTTCGCCGATTTGCTTAATCTGGAGGAACTTGATAATCCGCTTGCCGATTACCATGGAAACGAGGAGGGATGTTACGATGGCCATGCCTGCTCGAAAGGAGATGTATTGGAATACACCTGCTCCAGGGAAGTCGAATTGCGTTTGTAAGTACTCGAATAGGTAAGTCAGCATTATTTCTTGAGTTCGGTGAAGGCGTTGTTCAATTCGGCGAGGTCGTCAAACGGGTGCTTTACTCCGTTCACGTCTTGGTATTTCTCATGGCCTTTTCCAGCTACGAGAATGATATCTCCCGCTTGTGCTAATGAGCACGCGGTTCGAATCGCCTCACGGCGGTCGGTAATGGTGAGTCGTTTTCCAGAATTTTGAGCTTCAACCCCCTCCTCCATATCTCGAAGAATGGCTTCAGGATCTTCGGTTCTTGGGTTGTCGGATGTGAGAATGGCTTTGTCGGCTTCCTCAGTGGCAATGCGCGCCATAATCGGACGCTTAGTTGCATCTCTGTCGCCACCGCATCCAACCAAGCAGTACACCGTTTCATTTCCCGTGCGCAATCCATTGATGGTGTCCAGGACGTTCTTCAATGCGTCCGGCGTGTGGGCGTAATCCACAATGCCAATCAGTCCTTTCGGTGATCGCACATATTGGAATCTTCCTTCCACCGCATTGAGTGTGCTGAGAGCGGTCAAGGTTTGAAGTTCATCAAAGCCCATTTCCATAGCGACACCATACACCGCAGCCATATTGTAAGCATTGAAATCGCCAATCAACTTGGTCCAGAACTCTTTGTCGTTGATGCGCAGCAAGGTGCCGTTGAGCTGCTGCTCCATGATTCGCGCTTTGTATTCAGTTGGCTTTTTCAAGCCGAAGCCCACTTTCTTGGCCTTTGTGTGATGGAGCATGGTGTTTCCATGTCTGTCATCAATATTTACCAGTGCGAACGCATCGGAAGGAAGCATATCGAATAGCATCTTCTTCGCTAGGATGTAGTCGTCGAATGTCTTGTGATAATCGAGGTGATCGTGAGATATGTTTGTGAAAACTCCTGCGGCGAACTTTAAACCGTGTACTCGCCCTTGGTGTAAGCCATGACTACTCACTTCCATGAAGGCATACTTGCATCCATGGTCGACCATATCGCGCAAGATGCGATTGATGGTTACAGGATCCGGAGTAGTGTGAGTCGCTGGAATCTCGTGTTTGCCAATCTTTATGCGTACAGTGCTGATGAGGCCCGCTTTTTTGTCGAGTGCCTGACACAGATCGTACATCAAGGTGGTTGTAGTCGTTTTTCCGTTGGTTCCTGTTACGCCCACCAACTTGAGATGAGAGGAAGGCTCGTCGTAGAAGTTGCTCGCGATTTGAGCGAGTGCATCTGAGGTGTTCTTGACCACAACAACTGTTGCATTGCCGGCATCGAAACCGCTTGCATCTTCACAAACAATGGCTTGAGCGCCGGATTCGATCGCCTTTGGAATGTACTTGTGACCGTCCACCTGCGTGCCTCGCATTGCCACAAAGAGGCAGTCTTTCTTGACTTGTCTTGAATCAAAAACAATGCTCTGGATAGCGACATTAGTGCTTCCATGGGTGTCAACGATACCCGCCTTGTACAGTATGTCTCTCAGTACTTTCATTCCAAATTCAATCGTACGGTTCTCGTATTGGTCAATACCGCTCCCGGGCGTGGCCACTGTCTTGTAATCTTTCCTGCGCCGTCGAATTCCACTTCAAATCCTTCGTTTTCAAATCTTGAGATCACTTCCATGCCGTTGAGTCCGCGTACATCTGGCATTCGTTGAGATTCAAGGGAAGCGGTCCAGCCGCCTTCCATTTCTGGAAGTGACAGTTCAGGGTCCTCGTCAATTTCAATGGGTTCGTCGATAGGCGTGCTGCGGTAAACTTCATCGGCGATTTCGCGAAATACAGGAGCAGCCACGGTTGAACCGTAGTATCCAATCGATGGATTTGGCTTGTTCACAACCACAATGCAGCTGTATTGAGGATTGTCTGCCGGGAAGTATCCGGCAAATGAAGCTTGATAGTCGTTCGTGCCTGCAATCCAATAATTCAACTGACAAGTACCCGTCTTGCCGGCCATCGAGAAAGTTTCGTTTCTGATGTTTGTAGCTGTGCCATGGTCGACGACCCCTTGAAGGAGCGATTGAAGAATTCGCAATGTTGGCTCGCTACAAATAGATGCATTAATAACTTCCGGTTCGAAGGATGTAACCGTTCTGCCGTGTTGCTGAATTTCACTCACCAATCTAGGTCGAACCATCTCTCCATTGTTCGCGATGGCGTTGTAGAAGGTGAGAACTTGGAGCGGGGTCAGCTGTATTTCGTATCCAAATGCTATCCATGGTAAGCTTGTGCCCGACCATGAATTGTCTTCGGGTGTAGGAATGCGCGGATAGCCCTCTCCTGGTATGCGAATTCCCGTGCGCTCGTTCAGGCCAATTTGGTAGAGTCTGTCGATAAACGATTGAGGATTTTCTCGGTAGGCGGGATAGATGGCCTTTACGATTCCTGTGTTGGATGATTTTCTGAAGGCTTCAGCGAGATTGATTTCTCCGTATCCACCGCGGCCGTACCCCACGTTGGAGTCCTTTACCTTCCGACCATATATTTCATAGATGCCATTCTCTGTGTCTACAACATCCGCCGTGTCAACGAGGCCATCCTCTAGGGCAACCATGAGAGATGCAAGTTTGAACGTTGAACCAGGCTCGGTGCTTTCCCAGACAGCGTAGTTGCGGTCTTCGTAATAGTATCCTTCATCGGTTCTGCCAAGGTTGACGATCGCCTTGATTTCACCTGTGGCTACTTCCATAACTACTGCGCAACCATGATCCGCTTCAAACCGCTCTAGACTGGCTAGCAGACTGCGGTGTGCTACATCTTGGAATCGCGTGTCGATGGTGGAGATTACATCTTGACCGTTACGAGGGGCAATGGCATTGTCGTCCTCCATTGGCTTCCAATTGCCATTGGCAATTTTTTGCATCAAACGATGTCCGTCCCTACCCGTTAGGTAGGTCGAATACGCGCCTTCGATTCCCACTTGGTTGGTGGCTTGATCGTCGCCTATGGTGCGTTCCGCGATTTTACCCAAAGGCAACTTCCTGTGGTGCTTTTGCTCAACGATGAGTCCGCCTTTATACTGCCCCATGTTGAATAGAGGTAGAGCTCGGACGCGTTGTAGTTGCGAAAAAGTGAGGTCTTTGGCGAGGCGTACGTATCGGTCGCCATTCTCACGCTTGGAGCGCAAGAAAGATGACCATTGCGTGGCATTTTTCGATGGGAACATACGAGCAAGTCCCGAGGAAAGCCCAGGCAAGCTGTCGTTAAAGTTCTCGTCGGATGGAGCCACTGGGTCCATGTAGATGTCGAACACCGGCATGCTTGTGGCTAAAAGTTTCCCATCTGCGCTGAAGATGTTGCCTCTTCTCGCTTCAAGCGGCATGTCGCGGGTGGCAAGTCTCGCAGCTCTTGCGCGCAATTCTGTGCCTTCAACTGCGAAGGTGTGGACGAGCTTGGAAATGACCGCAATAGCGAACAAGCCCATCAATACACCGATAACCAGCGTACGTTTGGTGATGGTATTTGATCCTTGCTCAGTCATTCTCGGCATTCAGTTGAATAGGTGGGTGCTCGGCGGTTTGAAGCCCGAGTTGCTGTGCGCGCTCTTCAACTCGACTTTCAAGTCCGAGCTGCATGAGACGTGCTTTTGTGTCGAAGTGTTCAGATTCAAGCTCATCTACCTCCGATTCGAGCTGGTTAATCCGGTGTACTTTACGGTCGGCGCTGTGCGCACTGTAAATGGTGATGAGTGAGAGGAAGGTGAGGAACACAGCAAATGGGAATAGGCGCATCATGCGCTCATTCGCCAAAAAGCTACCCCGGAGGATGTAGGCTATGTTACTTCCTATCTTGCTCATTTCACTTCGTAGTCTGTGCGTTCGGCAATTCTCAATCGTGCACTTCTTGCACGGGAGTTTTCTGTGATTTCGTTTTCGTCGGCTACAATGGCCTTTCTGTTTATAGGTTCAAATGGGACAAAGCGGTTGCCGTACATATCGCGCTCGGCTTCGCCTTGGAATACGCCTTCGCGAATGAATCGCTTTACCATTCGGTCTTCCAAGGAGTGGTAGCTCATGATGACTAGTCGACCTCCCGTTTTTAGCACTTTGGGAGTTGCGGCCAACATTTGCTCGAGAACTTCGAGTTCACGATTCACTTCAATGCGAAGCGCTTGAAAAACCTGAGCTTGGAACTTGTGCCCCTTGAACTTTGGAGTCCACTTCTGAATCACCTTCAGTAGGTCGTTCACGCGAACGATAGGTTCTTCTTCACGACGCATGACAATGGCACGTGCAATGGGTCGCGAAGCTCTGATCTCTCCGTACTTGTAAAGGATGTCGGCGATTTCGCTTTCCTCATAATCGGCAAGGATATCGGCTGCCGTCTTTCCGGTAGTCGTATCCATGCGCATGTCGAGGTCAGCATCTCCACGAATGGAAAATCCTCTTTCCACTTCATCAAATTGATGAGAGCTCACACCTAGGTCGGCAAGGATACCGTCTACGGGAATGGCTTTATAAAAACGCAAAAATCGCTCGAGGAGAACGAAGTTTTGAGGGATGAGTGTGAAGCGTGGGTCGTCGATTGCGTTGGCGTGAGCGTCAGGGTCTTGATCAAAGGCGTAGAGCTTTCCATCTGGACCGAGTCGCTCGAGAATTCCCCGGCTGTGTCCTCCTCCTCCAAAAGTGAGGTCGACATACGTGCCGGCTGGATTAATGTTCAACCCGTCGAGGCACTCTTCAAAAAGTACGGGCTTATGATAGGTCATGGTCGGCACTATTTGCACCGCCCATTACGTCCTCTGCCAAGGAGGCAAAATCAACCTCAGGATCGTCGAGTACAGATTCGTACGCGTCTTTGTCCCAAATCTCAATCATGTCCACCGAAGCGGATAAGACGAGTTGTCCAGATAATCCGGCGAATGCCATCAAATCCTTCGGAACCAAGATTCTTCCTGAGCTATCAATTTCGATCACCTTGACGCCAGCCGTAAACATGCGGATGAAGTCATTATTCTTTTTGACGAAGCGGTTGAGCTTGTTCACTCGACCCATCACATCGTTCCACTCGGTCATTGGGTAGAGCTCCAGACACTTCTGGAATACACTGCGCTTCAAAACAAATCCATGCTCCAACACGGTCAGTAACTGCTTCTTTAGCGCAGCTGGCAGCAACAAACGCCCTTTAGCGTCCATCTTGCATTCGTGTACTCCTATGAGATTCAATGAGTTGAGTTTTGGATTCGTTTAGTATCAAAAGTAGAAATACATTCCCACTTTTTCCCACCAAATGCCTTAGTGTTAATAACTTTTAGGTAATCGTCTTATTGTTGACTCTCCAAAAGTGTGATAAATACTGGAAATATGCAAGTGGGGAAAAGTGGGGAGAAGTTTTGAACAGATGAAAATCGCTCGAATTTGGCGCTCGTCGGAAGGGGTGTGAGGCTGGGTGAAATCTCGAATGTTCCCCCAGTGTTATTCTGTATCTTCGCGCCATGGCAAAAGAACTTTTCCCCATTCACAAAGCTGAATTCGTCATCAGTAGTCCGAGAGCGGATAAATGTCCTGATCCCGATCGTCCTGAATTCGCCTTCATCGGCCGTTCAAACGTGGGTAAGAGTAGCTTGATCAATATGTTGGTCAACCACAAGGATTTGGCAAAGACGAGTGGCAAGCCAGGTAAGACTCAGCTCATCAATCACTTCAATGTGAATGATGAGTGGTATCTAGTTGACCTTCCGGGGTACGGTTACGCGAAGGTGAGTAAGGAGGATAGAAAGAAGTTCATGGGGATGATCAACCACTATGTGAAGGATCGTAAGAACTTGGTGAATTTATTCGTGCTAATCGACAGTCGTCATGAGCCACAGAAAAACGACCTGGAATTCATGGAGATGCTCGGTGTAGAGGGAATTCCTTTCAGTATTGTCTTCACGAAAATTGATAAGCTGAGTAGTAATCAGCTGCAGAAGAATGTTTCCGCTTACGGGAAAAAGATGCTGCAGCGATGGGAGGAGTTGCCGCCGCAGTTCAAGACTTCAGCGTCTTCAAAGATTGGTAGAACTGAAATCTTGGCCTACATCCATCAGATGATAGATGCGACCAAGAGTCATTTTGTTAAGGAGTAAGCTTACTTCTTGATGAGGTCGAGCTTGTCCGCGAAGTGAGCGGCAAAGTCGCGCATATCCTCAGCCATATTCTTTTCATCGGTGGCGCGCTCAAAGCTGTCTGCTAGACTCAGGAAGGTCTGGTGGTAGAACTGCTTCATCTCATCCATCAACATGTCCTTTGTCCATAAATCGATGCGAAGAAGCTCTTTGGCTTTCTCATCCCAAACGCCCATCATTACGGCCTTGGTTGGAGCTTTGCTCACGCCGCCATCAGGAGCGTCCCAGGTGATTTTCTCTGGAACGCGGTTAACGTCGAGTTCAATATCGATTACAATCTGAGATTTATGTGAATTGCTCATCTTAGGGCTTATATTTAGATTCTCTGAAAAGCTTTTGATAATCAGTGGTTTGAACGAGTTGATTCAAACTCATATCGGGGTGTTCGTCCATGTAAGACGATACAATTTGGTATCCAATCCACTCGGCGATTCTGCCAGGCGATTGTTGGTCGAAATCCGTTCCAAACTTTGAAAATGGAGCCTCCATAACAAAGCGCTGCTTCGTGTCTAATCTCGTATCAAACAAAAGCTGTTGCTGAACGAAATAGGTCCAAATGTTCACCTCATTTTGTTGGCAAAACTCAATTTCATCTTGAGTAAACTCGAATAAAAGTGAATCTGGAATCTTCGGTAGCATGGCTATTTCGAAGTAACGAGCAATGCCACTTCGCACCATGTCGTCGATTAGAGCTGGGGCCTCACCCTCGTTGGGCAAGATGTCGTAAGCCAACTCTTCAAATACATCACCCGGGATATGTTCCGGTGTGAATCTTCTGGTTACATATTGAGGAAGCATCGCTTGGCGATACATCGGATGCTGCAGGCCAAGATAATTGTCCAAACGAACGAAAACGGAATGAATGGTATCGAGGTATTCAACACCATCGTCTAACAGACTGAACTGAGTAGGAATGTCAAGGTAGAAGAATAGGGTGACGGGCTGCTCTTCTGGGAAGTGATAGCCGAAGCGCTTGAACCCATCGCGAAGCTGATTTGTGATGTCTTCATACACCTCTTGGGTGAAGGCGACTTTCGAATCTTGATACAGGGCCTTCAATTCTGAATCTTTCCTATATCCCAGCCAAGTGGTGCTGTCCCCCACGGAGTAGAAGAACGGGTACTCTTCGCGCAAACGTGGCAGTTCGGCATAGAAGTTTTCTTCGCTACTCGTGTAGAGAGCTTCGGCGTAGTTCGAAATGGTGACCTGCTCAGGTGTTTCCGAAATATCAACATCCCAACGATTGTCGGAACAGCTCGAAAGAACAGAAAGTCCGATGAACAGAATGAAAATTCGCATTGTTCTCTTCACACTATTGTATTTTCGCTGCAAAGGTAGTCACAAAGCTCGCGACTCATGAATACAGATGCAATTATTGAACACATTACGGATTGGTTGAAAGCCTATGTTGAGAAGTCTGGAACTCACGGTTTTGTCGTGGGTGTCAGTGGCGGAATAGATTCTGCGGTAACGTCCTCTCTATGTGCCCGAACGGGATTGCCCACCTTGTGCGTAGAAATGCCCATTCACCAAGCCGCTTCACAAGTAACGCGAGCGCAGGAACATATTGCTCAATTGAAGGAAAAGTTCCCGAAAGTGGAAGAAGCTAGGTTGGACCTCACTCCAATATTCGATTCTTTCGTGAATGCTTTACCTGAGCCGGATAGCGACATGCACGACCACAGTTTGGTAAACACGCGTGCCCGTTTCCGCATGACCACTCTTTACTACTTCGCGGGAATTCGTAGAGCCATTGTAGCGGGGACAGGAAACAAAGTAGAAGATTTCGGTGTCGGATTTTACACGAAATACGGCGATGGTGGAGTGGATGTGTCACCTATTGCTGATTTAGTCAAGACGGAAGTCTTTGAATTGGGAAAGGTGCTCGGGGTTCCTGAATCGATTTTGATAGCGCCTCCGACGGACGGTCTGTGGGGCGATGATCGCACGGATGAAGATCAGATTGGAGCGAGCTATCCCGAGTTGGAATGGGCTATGGCGCAATCGGATTTAGGGAAAGACGCCTCCGACTTCTCGGGGAGAGAGAAGGAAGTGTTTGAGATTTATACTCGTTTACATAGAGCCAATCGCCACAAAATGGAACCTATTCCGGTGTGTGAGATTCCGGAAGCTTATCGTTAGGCTACGCTGGCAGAGTTGGATTGAAGCGGGAAGGAGAGTTCTACCGTTGTTCCCTTTTCAGGTCGACTTCTAAAGTTGATCGTTCCGCCGTGGAGTGAAATCAAATCTTGAATGATGAGCAGTCCGATACCATTTCCTTTCTCGTTGTTCGTTCCCGGGCGAGTGTAGTGGTCGTTGATGTCGAATATTCGCTCGATTTCTCTCTTAGACATGCCCACGCCTTCATCTTCAATCATGATGCTTGAAGTGTCACCGTTCTGCTTGGATTTAATGCGAATCGTTCCACCGTCCTTAGAAAACTTAATGGCATTGCTGAAGATATTCTGCAGCATCAATCTTAGTAGGTGGCGGTCGGCGATCAGTTCGAAACCGTCAGGTATGAGGTTCTTCGTCTTGATTTCTTTGGTTGCAAAGAGCGGTGATTGAATCTTGAGCTCTTCGTCGATAAGGGATGTAACCGCGAAACGCTCAGGGTTGAACTGGATTTCTGCATTCTGCTGTTTCGCCCACTTGAGCACATTGTCTACCAACTCATACAGAGACTGTGAGGTCTCCAAGATGGAGCTGGAAGATCGTCTGAGCTCCTCATCGCTCAGCGTATCCCAATTCTTGTCGAGGAAGTTTGATACATAGTGCAAATACTTCAACGGTCCCTTCACATTGTGGGAGATGATGGACATGATTTTTGCACGGGTGTAGTTGGTGGATCGCAGCAGGTTTTCAGCCGCTGCCAAATCCGCCATGTTGGATTCTAAATCCTCGTTCTCTTTCTGCAGTTTTTCTACAGCATCAGATAACCTGTCAATCACTTTCGCTGAAGCTCTCAACTTGGTTATTAGCCATAGGACTGTCAAAATCAGGACGAAAGAAGTAGCTAATAAAATTACTTCTAAAATAGACATTAGGTTGTCCAGATTCGTTGTAGGGTTCTCTTGCTCTCCTCTCAAAAGTCGGAAAAAAAATTCATGTGAACATCAAGTCGATTATCATTAACTTAGCTTCAAACCGCTAGAGATATGATTCACGTTGGAATAGCTGACGACCATGCAGTAATTCGAAGAGGAATACAGCTTTTCATCTCCCAGGAATCGGAAATGACCCTGGCTATGGAGGCCGCCGATGGCGAAGACCTACAAGAAAAGTTAGAGCAGAAGGACATTGATATCCTATTGTTGGATATCGATATGCCTAGAATGAATGGCATCACCGCTATTCGCGATATTAAAGAGAATTATCCAGAGCTTAAAGTGGTGATTCTGAGCATGCATCCTGAAGAAATTTATGGAGTGACAGCCAGAAAGCTTGGGGCGAGTGGATACGTTTCAAAAGACGTCGATCCTTCCGAGGTTATCAAAGCTATCAAGCTCGTGATTCGTGGGGATGAGTACTTCAATGAGAACCTATATCGCAAGAACCGCAGAGGCGAGGTAAGTGCCATGAAATTGTCGAAGCGTGAAAGCGAAGTGCTCAAACTTCTGAGCAATGGTTTGACGAACAAAGAGATCTCAAATCAGCTGGACATCTCCGAGAAAACCGTAAGCACCTATAAGATTCGACTAATGAATAAGTTGGGTGCAAAAAGCGTGGTTGACTTGGTGAACTTTGGACATCGCTTCATGGAGGTAGAAGACTAAGCATCTTTGTCTCTTTTTTCCTACACTAAGCCCTTGATTATCTGATATTTCTCCCTTCCCCTAGGTGAAAAAATATACAAAAAAAGCATCAAAAATTTTGATGCTTTTTTTATACCTAAAAGTATCGTGTACTATTGGGGAGCCCCTGCGTTTGGAACTTGGATAGAATTCAATTTCGAGTTGAAAATCTTTGCTCTATCCGAAGCATCGATGCTGCCATCTAGATTCACATCAGACTCCGAATAGCCACTACTATTTCTATCCGTCCACGCCTTTTGGAAAGCTTGTAAATCGACCTCATAGAAACTATTGCTTTGAGAGGATCCTGAAGAAGACATGAATACGCCATCCTCAGCTTGAAGCGCACTATTCGTTTCATACCAAGCAGTGGCGTCATTCGCGAAGTCCACATCAAATACCCCGCTTCCATTCACCGTCAGCGTATCGCTACTCATAATTGGCAAGTGGTTTCTGTGATACACCACTACAATGAAAGGTTCTCCAGTTTCAAACTGGAATGTAGGAAGGGCGATTCCATCCAAACCGACAATGCTGCCATCATTCATCAAGAAACAAGCTTGACGTGCGCGAATCGTAGAGTCGACAGCCGATGCTGCTTCTGTTGTTGCTCTGAGTTCTACGAGGACCCAGTCCACAATGTCGTTACTTGGATAGCTGGCTATATTTTCTGTACCAGCGTAATTCCATGGTGCATCGGCAAACGGCTGACTATTGGGTAACAGTCCTAGTTCTGTGAGATTGCTACTCATGGTTCCGCTTACCTCGTTATATGCACCGGCAAGAACGAGATGAATATCTAACTCGAATGGGGTAGTTGCACCTAAAGCCACGGAGTCAAGTGTATTATAGACGGCAGTACTCGGGAACGAACCATTGTATGTGAAGGCCGAGAGGAAGTAGTTCTCGTTGGGAAGTAGTCCTTCAATGGTTACGCTAGAATCCGAGCCTGCAAATACGGCAAAGCCGTCGCCTATATTCGTTGCGGTCTCGAGATTGCTCGAAACACTTATGCTCTGTAAATCGGTTGGGAGGAAGCTTGTTTTGCTTCCTTTCTTAATCACGATTAATGTTCCTTCTGCAGCAGGATTGCTCCAACTCACAACGAGCTGCGAACTAGTCTTGCTATCCACCTTGAATCCAGAAACGCCGGATAGCGGTTGCTGAATCAGAGGCTTATAGATATATCGTCTGGTATGGTTTAGACTGATGGTTTGACCATTCGTGGCACCAACCAAATTGTTGAAAATGAAAGTGTATTCCACTCCAACGGTCATCGAACCTGAGAAAGTGAGCTCCACTTTGTTTAAGTCGACTTGCTGCACGGCCGATTGTACAGTTAGTCCGTTGTTTACTGAGTAGTTACCCACAGTATTCACTGTGGTGGTCATATTTTCACTGAAGGTGACAATCACTGAATTAGCGCTTGATGCCACTATCGTTCTCACAAAGGGAGTAGGAGCTACTACACCGCCATTCGGATCTTCTAATTCACCCTGCACCTCAATGCTTCCACCTCCAGAAATGTCGACGCTGGCTGAAGTGTCCACTGTGGCGTTGTTTGTTACTACGATGTTACCTGTAGTGGTAAGGGAACCTTCCGTTTCAATATTGACATTGTAGAAGGTGATATCACCCGAAATGGTCTGAGTGCTGTCTCCCGTAAAGTTTACCGTAGAACTATCCGCATTGAATGTACCGTTGTTCGTCAAGGTTCCACCTTCTAAATTGATAGTGGATTCTCCTGCGTTGAACTCAGAGCCATTGCTTCCTAATGTCAGGTTTCCAGAAATAGTAATGTCTGCGCTGGTTGCATTCACTGTGCCCGACTGATCGAAGTTGGCGTCCCCAGTAATCGCCAAGGACCCAGATTCAATATTCAAAGTTCCAGATTGACTAAACGTTGCATCACCAGAAATTGCCACGGATCCTGTACCAACATCTAATGTTCCACCCTGCTGAAAATCTACGTTTCCGTTGATGTCTAGCGAGCCGTCCCCAATAATTAGGCTACCGTTCTGCTTGAATTGACCGCTACCCGTAATAATCACCTGTCCAGTTCCCAGCACCTCCATAGTTGCTGTAGAGAAGAGGTCAACCGATCCTTGAAATTCAAGGATGCCATTATTTAAGGTGATGTATGCACCATTCTTTGCTGAAATACTTGTAACGATAGTAGAATGTGCATCTTCTCCGTTGTAGGTGCCGTTGTTACCTACATCGAATATATTACTGAAATTGAGCGCTCCGGAGCCTGCATCGAACTGCCCGCCACTACCTACATAGAAGTCACCGTTGAAGTTCATATTGGCGCCGCCGGCATCAAATACACCATTTACAGTAAATGTATTGGCAATCGTCCAAATGCCTGAGGAACCAGTCGTTCCAGTTTTGTTAGAAGGAATGGTGAAAGTGCCATTCAGGTTTACGTTGGCTGAACCTGAATTGAACTCACCATTAATTGACATGTTGAGGTCGGACGTGAAAGTACCGTTCACCAAGGTGATTTTGGTGCCATTATAACCACAAGTGAATGTGGCGTTGTTCTTAGTTCTATCAAGAAGAATAGAACCACTTTGCAACTTGAGTTCACCATAGTCATTAATAGTGAGGTCTTCATTCACGGTTAGAGAACCGCCGTCTACGGTAAGTGTGATAAGGTTGTTCCAATCGCCAATGGTGAGATCCTTAATGATCACAGAAGTAGTAATAACGGGCGAATTGGAGACATTCCCTGGAATGGTTACGGCTGAATTGGTGCCAGGAACACCGCCGCTCCAGTTAGAAGAGTTAGTCCAATCTGAATCCACACTTCCGGTCCAAGTTTGACCAGAAGCGGACAGACCAAACAGTGCGAAAAGTGTCGCACCGAACAGACGAACCGTCATTCGATGTGTATCTAAATACCTCACAATAAACTACTTCCTATTTGCAAAAGTATGAATTCTCTTACATACTAACGATGGAGAGGCAGTTCTGGTTTTGTGAAATGGCTAGTTTTTCGACGTCTGGTAGTTAATCCTCGATGGAAGGCAATACTTCCTCCATCGGTTGACCGTAAGCCGCATTGGGCAAGGAAATACCCAAAATGAACGAAAGTGTTGGAGCTAAGTCGATCACGGCAGTTTTGCGATAAATTTCACCAGATGGGACGTCTCCACCCATGAGTATCATGGGTACGTGTGTATCGTACGTATAACCTGATCCATGGGAGGCGCCAACTCTGCCGTAGAGGTAGTGCCCCTCGAACCATTCAATGTAAAGGTCCGCAGCTCTGACTTCCAGTAACTGACGTCTCATCTGGGCTTGATAAACATCTGAATACATGATTTCTTCAGGAGTCCAAACGGCCTTGATGCCGTTCATGTCGATAAGAATCGTGCTCATTACTTCAGCTACATCGGCATTGCTGTATCCTGCCTCGCGACATGCAACCTCGTCAAAATGGATGGCGTCGTTGTCGAATCGTTCAATCGGATTGAAGCCTAATGCGGTTTCAGCTTTACTAATCATTTCCGCCAACAAGTCGGATCCTGAGTGGTTGGATGCTGACATCCGCAATTCATCATGCATGAAGTTGGGGTTTTCCGCTACACCATGATCAGCTGTGAGAAAGACGATATAATTCCCCTTTCCAAGCTTCTCATCTAGCGCTGCAAACAACCGCCCCAGTTCAAGGTCTAACCTTAAATATGTGTCCATTACTTCCACACTACGAGGTCCGAAAGCATGACCGATATAATCAGGAGATGAATAGCTGATGGCCAG
This sequence comes from Flavobacteriia bacterium, assembly GCA_013373425.1. GTDB lineage: Bacteria > Bacteroidota > Bacteroidia > Flavobacteriales > Schleiferiaceae > Phaeocystidibacter. The sequence continues at coordinate 7,510 of JABXHW010000046.1, read as the reverse complement.
CACATCGGTGGCATTATCATTCATTTGCTCCTCAGAGATGTTCTCCAACATGCTCAGTGCGAAATCTGTAACCAACCGGTTTCCGTCCGGTGAGTTGGCGATCATGCCCGGACCATGTTCTTCGATGAGTACAGGGATATCTAGCGGAAGTGTGGATGCCTCACGGCCGAACGTCGTCTCATAGTCATTGTCGTCGAGCATGCAGTTGATGTAGGTTTCATCCGCTTTTAATCGAGTCCAAACACGTGCATAGGAGGCTAAATCGCCATGCATTGTGTTGAATTCATTCACCCATTCTGGAGTGTCTTCGGTGTAATACGTGCTTGTAATAAACTGACCAGATCTGGAGTTGAACCAGTATACTTCATCGCCTCGATGACCACCAGGAAGAATGGCTCCTCTATCCTTGATTGAAACGGCGCCGATAAAGGAACGGCCCATGGTGGCTAAATGAAGTTGGTCGGTCCATGTCGTAGTAAGCAAATTTCGCGGAGAGCGCTGACCAGCATCGTCTCGTTCAGCTCCAGCGGTAAACACAGTGCTATCCTCTACGCAATAGACCGAGGTTTGAGTTCTTGGATCATACCAGTCGTTTCCAATGATGCCATGGTCGCGAGGTTGTGCCCCGGTGTAGATAGTCGCGTGACCAGGAGCAGTGTAGGTTGGAGTGTGCGAATAGTGACAGTTTCGGAAGACCGCTCCTTCGTCTAGGAGCCTTCTAAAACCACCTTCAAAATGATTGTTGAAACGGGATAGGTACTCCGCTCGCATTTGATCGACTGTGATTCCCACTACCATTCTAGGGGTAGATTGTCCAATGACCAGCAGTGTGCTAAATAGGGCTAGGAGTGTGCCTCCAGTTTTAAGTGTACGTCTTCCCATGACTTCATTTTGGCCTGAAGGTCGGACTTAGCCTTTTCGTAAGTGTTAAAAAACCCATCTTCTTTGCTGAGTTTTTCATACTCCGCAGGATCTTGAAGCTTTACATCCCATTCGGCGATCTGAGCTTCGAGCTGTTCTACCTCCGATTCTATCTTCGAGAGCTCTCTTTCAAGCTTCTTCTTTTCCTTTTCGGCTTCACGCTGAGCCTTCTGGTCGGCTCGGGTGTCTCCTTTCTTCTCTTTTTTGGCCTTTTCTTCAGAGCGCTTTTCAATCAAACGCATGTCCTCAATCTTGCGTTGCTCAAGGAAGAACTCAATTCCACCCAAGTACGGTTTGATCTTTCCTTCTCGGAATTCATAAGTTTTATTCACTAGACCAGAAAGGAAGTCGCGGTCGTGAGATACCAAGATCAATGTACCATCATATTGAGCCAATGCGCTTTTGAGTACGTCTTTGGCGCGCATGTCGAGGTGGTTCGTAGGTTCATCTAGAACGAGCACGTTCGCGGGCTCTAGCATCATCTTACAAAGCGCCAATCGACCTCTTTCTCCACCTGAAAGCACCTTTACTTTCTTTTCTACATCCTCGCCAGAGAACATGAAACTACCTAGAATGCTACGCGCGCGTTTGCGGGTTTCGTCATCGGCGGCATCTTCAATAGTGCGCAGAACGGTTTTGTTTCCGTCCATGGCGTCTGCCTGGTTCTGGGCGTAGTATCCAACCTTTACTTGGTGACCAATCGTTACTTTCCCTTGGTGCTCCACTTCCTCGAGTAGGACCTTTACTAGGGTAGTTTTACCCTGACCGTTTTGTCCAACGAAAGCGATTTTATCTCCTCTTTCAATCTCGATGTCGATATCGGTGAGGACTTTCTTTTCGCCGTATGCTTTGTGTATGTGCTCACCTTTGAGCACTACCTTTCCAGAGTGCGGAGCGGGAGGGAAGCGGAAGTGCATTTCTCTATCATCTTCTTCCTCTACTTCGATGATGTCCATTTTGTCGAGGCGCTTGATCAAGCTTTGAGCGAAACTCGCTTTACTCGCCTTGGCTCTGAATCGGTCGATCAACTCCTGAGTCTGCTTGATTTCCTTCTCTTGGTTCTTCTTAGCAGCCATTTGTTTTTCCCGAATGTCTGCACGAAGTTCTACGAACTTGTGGTAGGGAACTGGGAAGTCGTAGCTTCTGCCTAAGCTTATCTCTAGGGTTCTATTCGTAGAGTTATTCAAGAATGCACGGTCGTGCGATACAATGATGGCCGCTTGCTGATTGTCCATCAAAAACTCTTCTAACCACATGATGGATTCGATATCCAAGTGGTTTGTCGGCTCATCGAGAAGGAGGAGGTCGTTGTTCTGCAAAAGTATTTTTGCCAGCTCAACGCGCATTTGCCAACCCCCAGAGAAGGTTTCGATGTTTCGCTCAAATTCCTCTTGGGTAAAACCCAAACCCAATAGAACGCGTTCCATCTCCGCCTGATAAGTATATCCTCCTAGGAGTTGATAGCGTTCCTGGAATTCGGTTAAGTCGTGAACGAGGTCCATGTACGATTGACTCTCATAGTCATCGCGCTCTGCAAGTGCTGTGTTGAGCTCTTCGAGTTTCTTCTCGAGTGCTTTGATTTCTTCGAAACTGGTTGCCGTCTCCTCCCAGATGGAAATCCCTTTCTTATGCTGGATATCCTGAGTGAGGAAACCAATCTTGTAATCATTGGGTTTAGCCACCTCACCACCATCAGGGGTGATTTTATTGGCAATGATTTTAAGTAGGGTAGACTTCCCAGCGCCGTTTCGACCAATAAGGCCGATTCTATCTCCTGGATTAACCAAAAAGGAGATGTCCTGAAACAGGGTTTCACCTCCAAAGTGCAGTTCTATTTTGTTTACGCTCAGCATTGGTGACAAAAGTAACACAGAGGTGGTGAGCAAGCATTACCTTTGACGGAAATCTGAACCACATAGCTGTCACATCATGTTTGGAAAAGGAACCAAAGCCTACGGTATTCTTGCTAATAAATGTCCCCGTTGCCACGAAGGTGATGTATTCCCAAATAAGAATCCATACAATTTGAAGGAGATGATGAAGGTGAATGAGCGTTGCGATAAATGCGAGCAATCCTTCGAACCTGAGCCGAACTTCTTCTACGGCGCTATGTACATCAGCTACATGTACACCACGGGCATCTTTGTTTTCAGCTTCGTATTGGGAAGATATATACTTGATCTTTCTGCAACCGGTACGGTAATTTTAGCTGTCGGACTCCTTCTCGCTTGCGCTCCTTATGTTTTCCGGTTGAGTCGAAGCACATGGCTTCACATCAACGTTAAGTATAGGAAGGATGCACTCAAGAAAAACGATTGATATCTACTTCAGGCAGGAGCTGTAGGTCACCTTGGACAAAGTTGAGCATCATCTCAGATAGCCAAGGTGCCATGAGAATTCCTCTTGAACCTAGGCCATTGAAGATGTAGCTTTCTGGTACCTCAGTCGATTTGCCAAGCAGTGGCTTGCGGTCTTTTACATTGGGTCGTATGCCGGCCACATGTTCTACGACTTCGCACTCTGCGTTAACCAACTTCTTCCATTCCGCCAAGAGATGTTCCTTACCCTCAGATGTTGGAATGACATCCAAAGGATCCCAGCTGTAGGTAGCTCCGACCTTATATAGGTCTTCGCCCAGAGGCATTATGAACACACCTCCATGCAGGATATGATCGAGATTCAGCTCAGGAGATTTAACAATAAGAACTTCTCCTTTCGTCGGACTAAAGGGCAAGTCAGGGAAGTGAGGATGATGATGATCAAACCCTTTTGTCCAGATGACGCGCTTGAATCGCTGACCTTTCCATTCCCAGCTGTCGTCTGAATAAGTCAGTTCTTGAGGTTCAACCCATCCTTCTGAAAAGCTTGAGATTGATTTGAGGTGCTTACTCCACTCTTGAATCATCTTGGGAACGTCTACACGTCCACTTCCAGCTACTTCTCCAATCTTGTGTGCAATGACGTTTGGATTTGGATTGGAAAGCACAGCGCCTATCAGAGGCTCAAACTTGGGTAGATCAGATAGGGCTACCCAATCGTTTTCCACACCAGGGTCGTGCAGTACTTCCCAAACGGGCTTATCATCGAAGAAATCACCATTACATTCAGCTTCCATTTGACGATAGAAGGAGGGAAGTGTGTCCAGCATTTCTGGAGCCTTCCAAACAACGCGTCTGCGCTTGAGAACGAGGGGGTTGTACAGTCCGCTTGCTACTTTCGAGGCGGTGAATTCCTTGGGTTCATCCACCAAATGAATAGTCCAGCCTGCACGATGAAGCTGAAAGCTGAGTGTGGTTCCGGCGATTCCGCCACCGATGATTAAGACATCTTTCATTGAGGGCGCAAAATAAAAAAGCCCTCCGAGAATATCGAAGGGCTTTTAGTAGTTGAGTCTAATCTATTAGAACTCCCAAAGGTCGTGCTCGTAAGTACGTAGACGCTCTTTAATCGCGTGAGATTCAAGAAGTCTTTCCATACCTTCTACCTTGTAGTCCTCAATACGACGATCGTATGTATTGTCCTCTTTGTAGATTACCGCATTGAACATTCTCTTGTGGAAGAGATTGTCGAACGACATGCGCTGAGTACGGTTACCAGGGTTGAACGCATCATTGCGTGCAAGAATCTGGCGAGTCTCTGGGAACCAAAGCCAGAAGAGAACATACGTGTTTCCTTCAATAGACTGTGGGTTGATATCTTCTACCTCTGGTGCGATACCAATGATACGGTTAACCATTTCACCACGAACCTTGTCAAAGAACCACTCAGACTTGATGTGCCAAGCCACTACGTTGTTCGATTTGATTCGAATGGTGTCCCAAAGCGTCTGACCTGTAATTTGGTCAACGTCTGAGATAGGAATAACCATCAATTCGCTTACCTCTTGGCGAGTCACTGGCTGTAGGAACATGTCATCACGGAAGATGTACTGAAGTTCACCGCCATTGATTCCTTCGAGAAGACAAGAGTAAAGACTTTGTCTGTCTGGAAGATCCTGCAAAGGGTAATACAGAGGATGATTGATACGTTCGCGAATATCGATACGCTCCCAGTGGCGGGTTGACCACATGTAGTCATCCTGTCTTCTGAAAGGATATGGAATCACACGATTCGCTGTTTCGTGATTCTCCGCGTAAGGATTTGGGTTTACGCGATCGATGAAACCGTCATCAGCAGGTGTAATGTTACCATGACCGCCAGACTGCGCTTCCGGATCCATGACCGTGTTTTGGGCAGTCATGGACACTGTACCCATCATGAGGGCAGCGCCTAGAAGCCATTTTGAACAAGATGCCATGCGTATCATAACAATATTCGTTTATGCTTAGTTAATCTCAAATGTGAGTGGGTTGATGTTAGCGAGTCTTTCGTTTGTTCCGTTAATCGTTGCTTCAACGTTACGAATCATTACGAGAGAACCCGATCTAACTCTTTCTAGTGCTTGCTTTGCAGCATCAGAAAGACGGCTACCATTCACACGGAAAGGTGCTTGACCTGGGATAACCAATTCGAACTTGGTTACAGTCAATTCCAAATCAAATGGGAAGTTTTCGTAAGCCGCCTGAACTGTACCACCTTGTACAAGACCTTTAGAGTAAGGGCCTGTTCCAGAGCGACCGCTCAAGAGTGTAATTGGCTTAGGAAGGCTCTTCAAGCGGAAGTTCTGTTGACCCGCTTCACGAGAGTTCCCTTCTTCATCAGTCACGATTACTTTGTAAGTCGCTTCCTGAGTGTTGATGTTCGTGATATCCACTTCGAAGTTACCCGGAGATACCTGACGAATAGAACCAGGACCTGACAATCTCAATTGCTCAGGTTGTGCACCTGGAACAGAAATAGAGATTGGGTTTTTCACCTGGCGGTAAAGTACGTTCATCTTGGTTGCTGCAATAACCGCAGTTGGTGGAACAACCATGTAATCAACGTTAAAGGTGTAAGCAGAGTCAGCCCCCGGAAGCATAATGCTACCAGTGAAAGTCTTTGCTCCGGCACCACCCGCTGGTACTTCAACGTAAGCAATACCATCGCGAACCATAGAAGTATCTACCAACACTGCATCTTCGCCTTCTCCTATATAGAACTCAGGGTTCTGGCTATCGTCGTAAGCAGCAATCATCAATTCCACTTCCAAGTTTCCACCTACAGGCACAAACGTCGTTTTAGGAATTGCTTTTGCGATAACAGTGTTAAAGCTTTGAGACTTCAAGTTGATACCTTTTGCGTAGTACTCTAGCATCGCTGATTCAGCGCGACGAACGTTTGCTTGCAATTCAGTCAAGAAAGGAATCACACCTGCCAATGGAAGTTCAGCAAACTTTGCTTCTTCCCATGGACGAGCTGCGTCGTCGTGGATACCTTTTACCGGATCGAATGTAAGCAACTCAGTAACGATGCTGCGTGCCATAGCCGCGTCTGCACTTTCGTCACCTTCTGTTGTTGCAATCATTTCTTCGCGCAGAGCTTCGAGGTTTTCGCGAATCTCCTTCGCTTTTCCTCCACCGCCCATTTGCTTAGAATTAACCAAGTAATTCTGGCCTACATCGCGATTGTCTGCTCCTTTAAGAAACTTTGTTCCATCTACGTAGCCATCAGTCTCTGCGATCAAGTGATTTTTAATATCCTCAATCATTTGCCAAGCTGATTCTGCTTTAGGCTTTAGCGCTTGTGCCTTATCGTTCCAAGGCTTTGCTTTCTCTTTCTCACCTGCCTCTGCCTGAAGCGCTCCGTAAACGAGGGTGTTACCTTCGTTCACCTGCGAGATGGTTTCTTCCATGCTCGTGTTGAGGTTCGTCAGGGCCGTAAGAATTTCTTGGGACACATTCAACGCCAGCATAGCTGTCAACACGAGATACATCATGTTGATCATCTTCTGACGTGGTGTTAATTTTCCTCCTGCCATTTCTTCTTAGTACTTATAGAGTTTATCAGGTGAATGTGAATTAGCCGCGGTTGCCGCCACCCATCGCGCTCAACATGTTACCATAAACGTTGTTGAGGTTGCTGATATTCTGTACCAAGTTTGAAACTTCAGAAGCCAACTTCTCAGCATTTCCTTCAGAAGCACTCAATTTCTCGATCAAGTTGTTCTGAGTTTCAGCTTGCTTAGAAGTGTTTTCTAGTTGAACTGCGTAAAGCGCGTTCAAGTCAGCCATGTGCTGGCTAGCAGCAGTCAATTGCTGGCTGTATTCTTTAGTTGCACCTACTGCGTCAGTTGTTTCGCTCAAACCTGCAGCAGTGTCACCCAAGCGACGCATTCCGTCACCCAAGCTTTGGATAAGCTCTGGTCCAATCTTCGCGTCTTCGAGCATCTTGTCCAATTCTTGAGATGGGCTCAATGCTGGAGAAGAAACTGAACGGCGATCGTCCATATCTGGATCCTCCATGTTCGCCAATTCTGGGTAAACCAAGCTCCAGTCATACTCTTCATGTGGTTTCTCAAATGCAGAGAATACGAAGATTACAGATTCCGTAGTCAAACCTACGATCAACATGATATCCGCACCAGCCAAGTGAAGAATCTTGAAGAGTGCACCAAGAATTACGATCGCTGCACCGATACCATAGAGCTTCGCCATGAAGTTTTTGAAGC
>JABXHW010000039.1 GCA_013373425.1 Flavobacteriia bacterium | reverse complement strand
GAAAACCGAGCAGCTGAGGCACGAAGCTGTGTGGATTTTGTATTTCGCAAGGATACCCCTCCTGGGATCACGACCGCAGCGTAGCGAAGGGAGTAATCCCAAGGTTGAAACGAACGTCTACTACTCCTTCTACAAAGAAGACATCAAGTACAATCGGGATCCATTAGAAGTCTCCTATGCCATGTGGAGCAGAATCCAGAAGAAGATTCAATTGACGCACAAGACGCATGTGATTGCTTTCGTGAATGGGGAGGTGTATCCGCAGGAGGTGATTTGGAGGGTGGGGTAACAGCACCGATGCTATAAAAATGTATGATTCATGTTGTTAATTCTTTCTTGAGGTTAATGGGAATTCCCCTCAAAAAAAAGAACCTTTGAAGTATCTCCCTCTCTAATCATTAAGTACTATGAACATAAACGAGCTCATTGAAAACTTTCAGAAACTCAAACATGAGACAGAGAATTCTAAATTCAAGAATTCCTTAAATAAATTGATTGACCTATTAAAAGAGATAGAGAGTAAGAACTTAAATGAGGGTGAGAAATCTAGAATCGAGACAACTATCAGTCCGATATTAGATAACATCAAATCACGAAAGGATTTTAAGTCTAGCATAAAAATGCTTCGAAAATCATTAATGAAGGACTTTAAATTCACGCCTGCCAATTACTATTTAACCTTTGGAATTGGACTTGGCCTCGCCATCGGGACTAGTATGGGGATTTCATTGGGAGTTCCATTTGATAATGGGATAGTTCTCGGCCAGGTATTAGGTGCTAGCTTGGGATTGGTAGGCGGAGCTGTGATAGGAATGTTTTTGGATAAGAATAAGAAATCTGAAAACCGGACATTGAAAAATTTGTAAAGGAAGCTTATCTCCAAGAGCCAATTTTCGATTTCATATTCTTAGAAAGACCTAAGATGGTCTTTTTTTACCGATTGAACATTTGGGGAATGACCTTCGGTATCTTCTTTCTCAGCCCAGCTTGGACTCTTTTTTGGGTAAGAATATGCCGAAGATGTACACCCATGTGATGAATACCACCTGTAGCGGCACTCTGAACCACAGATACTCGATACCATAGCCACTATCAGTAGCTGTTTGGAGATCAATATGATGAATAGAGGCATAAATATTTGCCGGTAGAACTAGGATAAAGAATACAATTAGTGTCCAACTTGCAACTAAGTTTAATCGATTGATTAGAAGTCCTAAGGCAAATCCAATCTCTAACACTCCAGAGAAGTACACGACGCCTTCGCGATACGGAATGAAGTCGGGCATCATCATCGCCATGCCATCAGTAAAAACGAAGTGACCAACCGCGCTAAAAATCATCATAAAAGTCATAGCTAATCGGCCTGCAAAGCTCAACATAAGCCTCTCCTTTTTGAATCTTCGGATGAGCAAACAGAGGACAAAAACAACCAATAAAACTATCAATGGTTTCATAATCTTTGAATAATTGGGTTAACTAATCTTCGACACCATCAGCGTTACGATGATAAGGGCCATCGAGGTTAATACAATCCCAGTCAACTTCTGCTTGCGGTCCAATAATTTATACTCTTTAGAATTGATACCAGAAGAATTTAGCAAATGTATCTGTCGCGACAAGAGGGGTGAATACAAACCGAATCCAAGCAAGGCCATCATTAGAAATAGGGACATTGAGACCAGAAGCCAAGGCGTCTGTAAAACATCTATCCCGCTCAAATACCACAAACCAAGCCCTGATATTAAACTCAATATGTACGCAGGATTGGCAACATAGCTATCTAAAAACTTAACCCCTTTGAGAATATGCAATTGATACTTACTACTGCCATCGCCCCTCATCAGCCAAATGGGGTAAGTCAAATTGACTCCTACTGCCACTATTGCGGAAAGAACATGTATGATTTTAAATAATATATACATGATCCTTCGATTACGGTTGAATCAATTCAATATCCATCTCTCGAGACCTCGAACTTGTCATTCTAAATTGACAGTCCTCAAAGGTAGGTGCAGAGAATAGCGGCTTCACATTCTTTGAAAAGCCATATGGTTCTGTTGGCACTCCAAAAAAGTTCTTATCCAGCTTCCCATTTCCATTGATATCTTGAAAAACAGCAATGGCATATTCTCCTTCCGGTAGCCTATCAAAGCTTACCGTCTTCGCTGAAGCTGTAGCGTAGGGTTTCACATTTCTGAAGGACCTCGAAGTTTCGCCAAAACTACTAGAAGTGTTATACAAGCCGATAAAAAGTGTACCTCTATCTTCAATATTACTTATCGAAACAGACAGAGTCGAAGATGGTTGAATGTTAACAAAGCTCGAGAGACATGCTGCAAGAGACAATAGGATTTTACTCATTGTGTTGTACTTTAAATTTTCTGCGAAGTTGAGGCGAGTCAGCAGACAACACAATGAACCTGAGTTAAGAAATAGGCGTGTAGAATTTTCGTCTAATCTTTATTTACTTCTGAACTTTCACAACCCTTCTTCTAATTCTACTTAAGGCTTGAGGTGTAACTCCGATGTATGAAGCCAGATATTTCAAAGGAACCATTTGAATAAGTTCAGGCTGCGTTTTTAGTAATGCTAAATAACGCTCGGTGGCAGAATCGTTCATGAAGGACAACTCTCTAAGAAACTTTTTCAAGTATAGATCTTCAGCCGCTAGTCGACCTATTTTGTTCCCCACATTGGATAACTCATACACCTTTTGAAGATCTTCATAATCTATTCTCCAAAGCGCCGTAGAAGCTAGCGCTTGAATGCTATAGCTTGAAGGGTTTCGTGTGAGAAATGAATCGTAAGCGCTGGCAAAGCTATTTGCGACTGCAAAAGCGAAGGTCATGTCATTCTCTTCATCAGGAAAGTAAAAACGTACAACTCCAGATTCAATAAAAGACAAGTGATTTTCTATATCACCATTCTCCAAAACCATTTCTCCTTTGAGAAATTCTTCACGAACAAGACGCTCAGAGAAATGGCTCCACTCGCTATCAGAGATGGTCCCATTGATAAAAAGTTCAAACTGGTTCCGTATTTCTTGCATTATTCGTTGTTCAATCAAAAAAAAATAGTGCCTTCTTCTTAGTTCTCATGTGATATAGCCTTTTTCATAGAAAGGAGCGTCTATTCTGAACTTGATGATAGGCTAATCTGGAATAATCATTAAAATGGAATGGGATAAATGTGCGAATTTGAATATCTCAATACATTTCTCTTTATGATTTCTGTACGATATACCTTTGCCACATCATATGTCAAATGTACTCCACATAAAAAATATGGTGTGTCCAAGATGCATCACTGCCGTAATAGAGGTTTTTTCGCATTCAGGACTACCTGTTAAAGAAGTCTCCTTGGGAGAGGTCGAGCTAAATACTCCCTTAGAAAACGATGAGCGCAAGGTAATTTCCGATAGGCTTTCTGCACTTGGGTTTGAACTATTGGAAGAGGGGCGTTCGAGCCTCGTTTCCAAAATCAAAACACTCATAATTGATCAGGTTCACCACAACGAAGAGGCCTTGTCCGAGAATTTCTCGACTTTTTTATCTGAACAGCTTACGCACGACTACTCCTATCTGAGCAGATTGTTCTCTTCAGTAGAGGGAATCACAATAGAGCGATTCATAACCAGACAAAGGGTTGAAAAAGTTAAAGAATTGCTCTTTTATGATGAGCTATCGCTCAAGGAAATCGCATACCGATTGAACTACAGTAGCCCGGCATACCTTTCAACCCAATTCAAAAAGGAGATTGGAATGACTCCGAGTGAATTCAAAAGACTTCACCGTCCTGGCCATCAATCATTGGATAGCATCTAACAAAATCTTAGAAGCCTTAAACAAAATTCTGTAACGTCTTAATCACTCTGCCAGTGGACATTTGTATCGAAACAAATGAACTTTGGCATGAGTACAGCAAATCATACATATATAAAGCGCACCTTACCAGTAACAGGCATGACCTGCGCGGCCTGTGCATCTAGCGTGGAATCCATACTCTCACATACAACTGGAGTTATAAGTGTAAATGTGAATTTCGCTTCAAACTCTGTGCTCGTTGAATACGAAAACGAGATCAACCCAAATTCACTTAAAAAAGCATTGCAATCCGTTGGGTATGACCTAATGATTGAGGACGAAGAAAGTGCGAAGGAAGCACAACGTGAAGCTCAAAAATCTTACTACCAAAGTGTAAGACGAAGAACAATTTGGTCTGCTGTTCTCACCTTCCCAATTTTCTCCATTGGAATGTTTGCCATGGATTGGGGACCTGGTAAATGGATCTCACTTGTATTGTCAATTCCAGTGCTTTTCTTCTTCGGAAAGAGCTTTTTCATCAGCGCTTGGAAAAACGCGAAACACAGAAAGGCTAATATGGACACATTAGTCGCACTTAGCACCGGTATTGCATTCTTGTTCAGCGTCTTCAACACACTCTACCCCTCCTATTGGTTAGAGAGAGGTTTGGTTCCTCACGTCTATTATGAAGCAGCAACAGTTATTATCACCTTCATCACCTTGGGGAAATGGCTAGAAGAAAAAGCCAAATCTAACACCTCATCAGCCATTAAAAAGTTAATTGGACTACAGCCCAACACTCTCATTTTGGTAACTGGTCACAATGAGCGAGAAGTCCCTATAAAAGACGTGAAAGCTGGAGATATTATCAAGGTAAAGCCTGGGATGAAGGTCCCACTCGACGGTGAGGTTATTTCGGGTGAATCCTATGTAGATGAAAGCATGATTACAGGCGAACCCATCGCAGTTCTCAAGAAAAAATCGAGTGAAATTTTCGCGGGTACAGTCAATCAAAAGGGAAGCTTTGAGTTTCGAGCCACTAAAGTTGGTAGCGAAACCCTCTTGGCTCAAATCATTGAAATGGTAGAGCAAGCCCAGGGGAGCAAAGCTCCTGTTCAAAAGCTGGTAGATCGTGTTGCAGCGATATTTGTTCCGACCATCATTTCTATAGCCGTTTTCACCTTTGCGGTATGGATGATCTTCGGCGGAGAGAATGCGTTCACTCACGCTCTTCTCACCTCTATTACAGTCCTCGTGATTGCCTGTCCTTGCGCACTTGGCCTAGCAACCCCCACGGCGATAATGGTGGGCGTAGGTAAAGGGGCCGATAATCAGATATTGATACGCGATGCTGAAAGCTTAGAATTCGGGCACAAGGTCGATACTGTTGTTCTGGATAAAACCGGAACAATTACAGAAGGCAAGCCAAGCATCAGTGCACTGTATTGGGCAAAAAGCAACAATGTAGAGACCTGGAAATCAATCCTGCTGGCGATGGAATCGAAATCTGAACATCCACTTGCTGAAGCCATTGTACGAGAACTGATCAGTGACGGTGTCTCGCCAAGCGACTTGAAAAGCTTTGAAAGCATTCCTGGAGAGGGCATTGAAGCTCAGTCACAACAAGGCGAGGAATACTATGTAGGAAATAAAAAGCTGATTCAACTAAATAAGATTCAGGTTTCTAATGAAGTTGAGAAACTCGCTCAAGACTGGAGTAAAAAAGCACAAACTGTCGTCTACTTTGCCAATCAGCAAGAAGTTATTGGATTAATCGGGATTTCAGATAGAGTTAAATCGACTTCTAAAAGTGCCGTTAATAAGCTTCAAAGTCGAGGAATCGAAGTACACCTTCTTACCGGAGACAACATAGAAACGGCAGAATCAGTTGCCAATTCTGTTGGAATTGATAATTATAAGGGGGGCATGCTACCAAACCAAAAAGCTTCCTACATATTAGAATTACAATCGAAAGGTAGAATTGTAGCGATGATTGGAGATGGTATAAACGACAGTCAAGCTTTGGCGCAGGCTGACGTGAGTATTGCCATGGCAACAGGGTCAGATATTGCGATAGATGTTGCTAAAATAACCTTGATGTCTTCTGATTTAGAGTCGGTGCCGAAAGCTCTAAACCTTTCAAAGAAGACTGTCCTAGGAATTCGACAGAACTTATTCTGGGCATTCATATACAACATCGTTGGTATTCCATTAGCTGCTGGCATTCTTTATCCTTCCAACGGGTTTCTTTTAAACCCGATGATTGCTGGTGCGGCTATGGCGTTTAGCTCGGTTTCTGTCGTATTAAACAGTCTAAGGCTAAGAACTGCTGAACTCTAGTTGGAGAAGTAAAAAAATTGAAGGAGCAAGTCAAAATTCTGTAACACATTGAATGAGTCGCGCTTCTAATTTTGATCGAAATTAAATTTTGAAACTATGAAAGAATTCAAATTCAATACTACTATTAAGTGCAACGGATGTATAAGTAAAGTAAAGCCTTCCTTAGACGGTTTAGATGGAGTTGAATCATGGGAAGTAGATATCCTTAACCCTAAGAAGCCACTTACGGTAAAAGCCAATTCTGCAACTTCAGAACAGGTAATGCAGGTAGTGAAAGGCGTCGGTTTTGAGATAGTACAAATCTAAATTCACAAACTTGACCGGGGCGAAATTGCTCAACTTTGGCAGCTCCGATCAACTCTCTTCTCTTTTAACATCGAATTAAGTCCAAGACAGAGTTGCTTTTGCATCGACTACTGGCAAAAGCCATCTTTATTCACAATACTCTAACACCAATCAGTATTTATGATATACAAGCTTTTAAAGAAACCATTCGTTGGAAGGTTCATGGTTGATTGGAGAAATCCACTTAGTATTGATCAACAAGCACAATGGCTAAAAATTGACACTTTAAGTGGTTCAGGCGCGCGTATCCAGGGTTTGTTCGCACAAAGCTCTCAATCTCCTACTAAAGCCACTGTTGTTCTTGGTCATCCTATGGGCAAAGAAGCAAAAGGCTATTTCTTGAAAAGTGGTTATGCCGACCATTTATTAGAAAACGGCTTCAACGTCATCGTCTTTGACTTCAACGGATTTGGAGAAAGTGAGAACGGAAACTTCAGGTACTACGAAGATGTGTTGGCAATTGGCAATAAAGCACGAGAATTGTCCAACGACCTTCCAATTGGATATCATGGAGTGTCTCTAGGAGCCCAATGGGCAACGATTGCATTTGCAGACGACTCACATCCTTATCAATTTGCTATTCTGGAGAGCTCCACAACAACCCTTGATGAATTTTGGTCTCACTACCCTGGTGCCTATTTAGCATTGAAGTTCCTAAATGTAACAATGCCTCGATTCAGGGAGAAGCTGAAGATGATTGAACAAATCAAAGAAGCCAAGCATTTAAAATCCATCCTATATGTCTATTCAGAGTCTGATGAATGGACTCCAGTATCTATGGGCAAGCGGTTCTTTGAGAATACACCGATGACTTCTGAACTTTGGACGGTTAAGGAAGCTAAGCACGCGGAAATAGTCAAGTCCAAATTCGCTGATAGTTACAAACAAAAAATACTAAACTATCTAAAATCATGTACTGCTTGATTTAGTAACATATCATTTCACGATCTGAATACTCTATACCTTGTGACATATCCTCCCAAAAGGACAGCGTTAGATTGACTAACCGATGACTGCGACATTCCATATTATTCGTGATACTTGCAGCTTAGTGCCGTCAAGAGGTATCTTTATACCTTAACTCGTGCATTGGAGCACTCTAATGATCTATTCTGTGAGCAGTCCTACCCATCCTTTACGTAGACATATTGAGGAAATTCAGAAACTTACAGACGAAGAGTTCGAGCATATCTTAAGCTACTTCCACCCTGTCAAAAGACGAAAGCATCAGTTTATAGTTCAAGAAGGAGAGCCTGTCAATAAAGAATATTGGGTGGTCAATGGATGCCTAAAGTCCTATTTCTTTGATGATAACGGGAAAGAACATATTCTTCAATTTGCAATGGAAGACTGGTGGGCCACTGATTATGACGCCTTTGTAAACCGGACAAAGGCGAAGATCTCCATCGATTGTATAGAAGATTGCGAATTATTATACATCACTTATGAAGACAGAGAAAAGCTGTCATCTGAACTTCATAAAATGGAGCGATTCTGGAGTAAGAAGACAAAGGCCGGCTACGTGGCTCTCCAGAATAGAATCCTCTCTCTTCTAAGAGACACCGCCCAAGAACGCTATAATGCCTTGTTCAACCAATACCCTGAGCTATTTCAACGTGTACCTAAGAGGTTAATAGCCGCCTACCTGGGAGTCACTCGCGAAACGTTAAGCCGATTTCAAGAATAAACTCCCAATTCGTGTGATTTACGTCACATGATAATCGTGATTCAACTCCTGTTAGCTTGCGTCAATTGCCAGTTGCTTTGCAGTGTAATTTTAAACACAAATAGCAATGGTAAATTTTCAAAAACAACAAGATGTTGGATTAATGATTCTCCGTGTTTCGGTATCCCTCCTCATCCTGTTACATGGCATTGGTAACATGGCCTCTGGGTATGCATTTATCAAAGACGTACTCAGTAGCATGGGCTTACCTTCATTTCTTGCCTATGGAGTGTTCGTCGGAGAGATAGTCGCTCCCATCCTGATAATCGCTGGCTACAGAGCTCGATTGTCAGCTGCGGTACTGGCTTTCAACATGCTAGCAGCCATCTTTATGGTGCACGCAGGTGAAATCTTTGCGCTTAATCAATTTGGAGGCTGGGCTATTGAATTGCAGGGGCTATA
This sequence comes from Flavobacteriia bacterium, assembly GCA_013373425.1. GTDB lineage: Bacteria > Bacteroidota > Bacteroidia > Flavobacteriales > Schleiferiaceae > Phaeocystidibacter. Next base: position 20,535 of record JABXHW010000039.1, on the reverse strand, counting down.
CTTCCTAGGCGCCTTGTCCATTCTTTTTGCTGGGCCTGGGAAGTTTGCGGTATCTACGAATCATCCTTTGGATTAACGTAGAGTAATGTCACGGGTGAATCAAAGCTTGAAAACGTTCGGCTTAGCGCTTATGATTGTTGGACTTCCAAAATATGCATTGTCACAGATAGAAGATCTATCTATTACCGACGATGTGAGTCTTGCTCGACTCTATTGCGGCATATCGGGAGATACCTACGTCATAGGTAGAAGCCAAACACATCGAAGTTCGGTCTCACTGCACGTAGGTGCAATGATCTACCAAGAACTAGGAACCGAAAAAGTGCTTCTACGTGCTTTTGGAGCCATGCGATTTACTAACGATGAAACGAAGTCGTTCACTGGTTATGAGCTTATTGTGCGTCCCTTAAAGGGATGGGAAGGGAGGGCAGGAGTACTAGCCACCCCCGCCACCTTAATCAGACCTAATCCAACTACTTGGCAAAGCCAAGTGGAGACCAACGCACAAAAGACCATATTAGGCGGAAGACCAGGATCCCGTGTACAGTACAAAAGTGAATTGGGAGTCGGATTCAGATATGGGTTGTACTTCCAAAATGAAGAATTCGTGCATCACGCCGGAATCTTCTACAAGCAATTTTCATTAGCAGCGTATCAAGAGAATGGCCACCCATTCTTTGCCGCTAAATGGTCTTATGAAAATTGGGAGGTCGTAGCCACATATAATCAATATGGCACGCTATCAACCTCTATGATCGCCCCTATTCACGACTACCTAGTCTATACAGATTTATCTGTATCAAACGATTGGGAACAAATGAGCTACGCCGTCATTGGTGTGCGTAAGCCGTTTGAGAACAAAGCTCTCCTGTTGAGAGGATTCATTTCATTGAATTACGATGCAATGGAAAATCGAGCATGGGGAGGCGTATTCCTTCACTTATAAAAGTGACATACCTCACACCAAAATCGTGTTATAGGTCCTGAAAGACCTTGATAATTGAGTTCAACTTTGTGTCAATAAAATCATAGAAAAATGCCATACATCAATATCAAGGTCACTGACGAAAATGTGACAAAAGAGCAAAAAAGAGAGTTGATTCATGGAGCAACCAAACTCGTGGTTGATGTACTTGGAAAAGACCCTCGCACTACTCACGTTGTTATCGATGAAGTGAATATCGACAACTGGGGAGTGAACTCAACAATGTATTCTGAAATAATCAAAGAAAAATGACTAATCGAACAGCGATTATTACCGGGGCATCTACCGGTATCGGGAAGACAATTGCAAAATACTTCCTCGACAAAGGCATGAATGTCATCATGAATTCTGCTAATGAAGAAAATCTTCTTGCAGCTTACGACGAGCTAGGTTCTCCACTAAATGCTCACTGCGTAGTAGGTGATATCGCCAATCAAGAGACAGGCGAGCAACTTGTAGAAACTGCAATGAAGAACTATGGTTCTATTGACGTCTTGGTCAACAACGCAGGCGTATTCGCTCCAAAGCCATTTTTGGATGCTACTACCGAAGATTTGGATCGCTTTCTGAATATCAACCTCAAAGGAACATTCTTCACGTCTCAATCTGCCATTCGTAGAATGATGGATCAAGAGGAAGGTGGATCTGTGATCAACATAGGAACTGTTCTAGTTGACCATGCCATCGCAGGGTTCCCTGCATCTGCTCCAGTTGCAAGCAAAGGCGCCATCCATGCGCTTACAAGACAACTTGCAGCGGAATTCGGAAAAAACAACATTCGTGTTAACTCCATAGCTCCTGGTATTATCAGAAGTCCACTTCAAGGTAAAATTGGTGTTGAAGATGCTGACAGCCTTGCAGGACTTCACCTACTTGGAAGAATTGGCGAAGCTCAGGAAGTCGCAGAAGCAGCGTACTACTTAGCTAGTGCGGACTTCGTAACTGGTGAAACTTTGAATGTTGCCGGAGGGCACACCGTTGGCCACTCGATTTAATAGTCAACAACTAAACAAAACACAAAATCATGAAAAGAATGTTTAATTTGAAGATTGCTCTACTTTCTCTCTTGAGTTTCGGGGCAATCGAAAGCATTGCCCAGCAAGCGAATCATCTGAAAGTATTATTCGTTGTGACCTCTCACAATCAATTAGGAAACACGGGTGAAAAGACAGGCTTGTGGATTGAAGAATTCGCAACTCCCTACTATTACATGCTGAATAGAGATGTCGAAATTGTAGTAGCATCACCTAGAGGAGGACGTCCACCAATTGACCCTAAAAGTGAGAATGAAGCTTATCAGACTGAAGCAACACATAGATTTTATTCAGATGAAGATGCTCAGGCGGTTTTTAACAACACCGTGAGCTTGGCACATGTGGATCACGAGGAATTCGATGCGGTTTTCTATCCTGGTGGACACGGCCCTCTTTGGGATCTTTCACAGGACAGGAATTCTATCGAGCTAATTGAGGCATTCTATGAAAATGACAAGCCTATTGCATTTGTATGTCATGCTCCAGCAGCTTTGAAGAATGTCATGGCCCCGAACAATCAACCACTTGTTCGAGGTAAAAAAGTGACAGGTTTCACCAACGGCGAAGAAGCTGCAGTTCAGCTCACCGAAGTTGTTCCTTTCTTGGTTGAGGACATGATTAGAAACCTTGGTGGCACTTATGTATCTGGAGATGACTGGTCATCTTTTGCAGTAGAAGATGGCCTACTTATCACAGGTCAGAACCCACAATCGTCGGCTTTAGTTGCGGAAATGTTATTGAAAAGACTCAATTAATTATGCAGAATTACATCGCTGAATCTGATAGAATTCTCGATTTAATCGAGAGCTACTTCTTAGGTATTTACGACGGGAAAACGGATCTACTTCGATCCGTTTTTCACCCGAAAGCCATGCTATTTGGAGACATTAATGGCAAGGAGTACTTAAAAACTCTAGATGAGTACCTAGAAGGGGTTGAAGCTCGCCAAAGTCCATCAGAACTTGGGGAGAGTTATGAAATGAAAGTACTATCAATCGAGATAAATGGTCAAGTAGCTCTAGCCAAGGTGAATGTTCCGATTCTCAGCTTCAACTACCAAGATTTCTTATCACTAGCGGTTGTTAATGATGAATGGGTAATTGTCAATAAGACTTTCACACATGTGGAATAGGACTAAAGTCTCAGAGCTTTTAGGCATTCGATATCCTATTATTCAAGGACCTTTTGGCGGAAGATTTTCTTCCGCCAAGCTCCTTGCGTCGGTATCCAATGCAGGAGGCCTTGGATCCTTTGGCCTGAATTCATACCAGCCCGAAGAGATTCTCGAGATAAATAGGCAAATCAAGGCCGCAACTGATAAGCCATACAACCTTAATCTTTGGATTCCTCTGGAAGAGAGTCATCAAACTGATTACTCAGGAGAGAATTTTGAGAAGTGGAAATCTGAATTCGGTAAGCTGTATAAAAAGCTAGACTTACCTCTTCCTGAAATGCCACGTACAAAAAGGCCAATCAACAACGAGCAAATTGAGGCACTGATACAAGCTGCTCCACCTGTAGCTAGTTTCATTTTCGGGATTCCAAATGAAAGTGTTATTCGTGAATTGCAGAAAGTTGGAACGAAGGTAATCGTGGCAGCAACCAACCTTGAAGAAGCAATAGCCATCGAAGAAAGTAAGGCAGATATCATTCTTGCTACTGGACGAGAAGCAGGAGGTCATAGGCCTTCCTTTAAACGTCGAGCGTCAGATTCTCTACTCTCTACAGAGGAGCTCGCAAAAGAAGTATTGAGCAATGTTTCTAAGCCAGTAGTAGTGGCCGGTGGAATCACCGACGGATACAAAGCAAATCAGTTTCTAAAACTCGGCGTTTCTGGAGTTCAAATTGGAACCGCTTTCCTCGCGTGCGATGAATCGAACGCTAGTGAACATCACAAGGAACTACTAAGATCAGAATCCTCCTATACAACTCAATTGACCAATATTTTCTCTGGGCGTTTGGCGCGCACAATGTCAAGCAAACTAGTTTCAGATTTTGATTCAGTTAAGTCTGATGCGATTGCACCATATCCTTTACAGAGTCAACTTCTTGCTCCGGCGATGAAAGAGCTGAAAGCTAGAGGAATGTTTGAATACACAGCTCATTGGGCAGGCATTCCATCAAGTTTAATTGTGGAAAGAAACGCAGAAAGTCTTCTCAGATCTCTCGTAACTCAAATTGAGTCTGATCAGTTCTAAAGCGAAAACGAAAATTTACACCGAAATCCTAAGAGCTCAGGGGTTAGACGTAGGTTGAGTGGGACCAGCACCTATGAACAGTAATGTCATCAAAGGTAAAGTCCCACTCTTTTTTACCCGTTATACCACCCTGAGAATTGCAAGTTTCAGTAGATGTAAAGATCCTACATGAGAATGACAGGACTTAATTAAATGGATAATAAACCATGATCAACAAATTTATGCTAGTCATAATATTGACTATTAACATCACAGTAGCGACTGGACAAACTCAGGTTCCAAATGGCAGTTTTGAAAACTTCCAAACCTTGACCAATGGAGGTGGTTTCTCTTGGGATATGCCATTGGATTGGACGGAGTCTTTAGTCCCAAATGTCTTCACTAGGTTCGCACAGGGAGAAGGATTCTTTTATAAATATGATAGTACTGATGCAATTGGGAGTGCACTCCTGATGCACCGAGGAAGGCCAGACAATCCCTCAGCTGCAAATGTTCCAATTAATAGTGGCTTCATCAGATTTAGAAGTGATTCAATTCCTTCTAACTCAAAAATAAAACTAACGGGTCGCTACAAATACTACGGTGCAGATCAAAACTCAGTGGTAGACACATTTAAAATAGTGGCCTACTACGCAAGAGAGCAGGACACCCTAGGTCTAATGGATCTTCATTTGAGAGAGTACCCTAATAATGCTGAAGTGCTCACTATAACATCCGCAGATACTGCGTGGAAGAACTTCGAAATCGACTTGACCAAGTTTTCGGGAATGCACACTGAGTACATGACTATCAATTTTATTCTTAAAAGTGGTGTTGCAAATCAATTTGCATATCAAGGTTATAGCCGAGCTGTTGTTGATGATTTGAACATTATCCAAGTAGGTAATATAAACCTAACAGAGTTCAGTCAGAATAATCCAACATTTGATCTCTTTCCCAATCCGACAGCAGATTTCGTGACTATTCGGATGCACTCTGCCTCAAGCGGGGTTGATATTGAAATAGTAGACGTATTCGGCAAAGTGGTGCAATCACGTAGATATGATTCTATTGAAGATTCGGTAAGAATTGATATACGAAATATCGAGCCTGGAATCTACTTCATCAAAGTATTGTCAAAAGGTGAAATCAGCACTCAGAGAGTTTTAAAGATATAATCATCTCCCGACACCCAGAACTGGAGGTTAAAATCCAAAGATGCAGTAAGTGTAGGTTGCGAAGTCTCCTTGTCATATCTCTGTTTATACTCAACAGTCTTGAGACTTCGCTCCACACTTGCTAGCTATTAAGTACTTGAAGAACAAGAAACTAGTCAAATTTGAAGGACACCTATTCATAATAGAACCTTACACACGTAGATATTCATCATGAAGGTAACCCTACCACGGCTCTCTAGAAATGAAATGACTTTTGTGCTAATTCTGCTAATTTGGGGCTTGATACCATCTTTGGTTGGTACGGCAAGAATAGTAGAAATGAATGCAGGAAGCGGTTCATTGCCCACAAATCCAAGGGCAGAGGAAACTCCACTGCCAATTGCCATTCACATAGTTTCTTCGATAGCTTTTTCACTCATTGGCATCTTTCAACTCATTCCTGCATTCGGAAAGAGGTTTCCGAGGGCGCATAAAAATCTAGGTCGAGTTTTTATCGGATTCAGCATTCTTTCTGGCCTAACAGGACTTTGGATGACACATTTCTATTCATTTCCATCTGGACTTCAAGGTGACCTACTCTATACGGCAAGAATACTCGTCGGATTTGGAATGATATACTGCACAATCATAGGGCTTCTTAAGGTGATGAAGAAGAGGCTCTTCTCTCATCTATCATGGATGATTCGGGCATATGCACTAGGCCTTGGGGCTGGTACTCAAGCTATCATCGGTATTTCCCTTGCGGTATTCGGACTTGATTTAGAGGGCTTCCCAAGAGATATATTCATGACGTATTCATGGGTTATCAACATTCTTCTCGCCGAAATCGTCATCAATAGATACCCAGTACCAAGAAGCTGGAAAACGTGATTATAATTTAGTCCGTCTAATTCTGTCGCTTGACACCGGAAATCAAAAGCCAAAGACAGAGTCCAATCTCTCCAAAAGCCGCTGGAAGAATAAGCATACGTGTGTTGACATATTGATGAAACTCCGAGAAGAGAACACCTCCAAAAACATCTATCATATACGTTAACGACCCTAGCATGAGGAGAACGCCAATCGCTTTTGGAAGAATGCCCGACTTAAAAACCAACCGGCCAAGAGGGAATAACCAAAGCCCCCAAAAAATCTCATTCAAGAAGAAGCCGTTGTGAAGACCAACAAACACGTCTTGGACACTCTGAACCAGGGCCATATCAACTTCGCTCCTTGCACTTACTCCAGCAATCTTATCCAAGAGGTTAAGCTGATCTATTAAAGCAGGAAAAGAAATCGGGACACTTACCACCGCAAAGGCCACCATCAAAATGGACAACCCACGTTCAACGTTGCCTAATAGATCGTATAGTGCCAAAGGCAGTAGAATGAAGCAAATATGAACCAAAATCCCACTGGCTATGCCCATCCTGAACAAAGACTTATGATGGATAAGGTTTTGATACGTGTTAGTCGGAGTTTCCCAATCGACAATCTCCGAAGGGATATATTCCATATAGATAAAGCTCAATACAACTACGAGCAAGTAATAGAAACCTGCTTTGCGTCCAGAGTTTAACATTGTTATAGGTTTGAGTGAATCTTCTAGGTCGTCAGCCATCAAGATAAGAAATAAGTAACCTCTCCTTCCATTCACAATTCACAGCGGTCCGACTCCTCAATAGAAGACTCTAATCTAACAGTCAGAAGGTGATGTCAGACCGGGAAGTGCCTCTTCCTTCTCAGAGCGATTCGACTATTGAACGCTACCTAGCAATTAAGGCTGAAGCTTTACTGAAGTCCAATTCCCGTCTTGCATTTGATAAAGGGTTCTATCATGAAGCCGCGAATCTTGGAACTCAAGAAATTCCATCCTAACAGGATGAATCGCAAATCCACCCCACTTCTTTGGCAGCGGTAAATCTTTAGCTCTAAACTCTTCGTCAATTCTATCCACCTCTTTATGTAAATCAAGCCCATTCGTAAAGTACTCACCTTGTTCACTGGCAAGAGCGGAGAGCTGTGCAAGTCTAGAACGTTTTTGAAAGTATCGCTTAGCTTGTTCAACAGAAATGGGCTCGGCATTGCCTTGAATCCTCACTTGAACCCCTATAGAACTCCACCAAAAAGTAAGTGCTACTCGAGGATTAATCTTCACTTCCCTGCCCTTACGAGACGCTAATGATCCGGTGATGATGAAAGATTCATCCTTTATCTCTTTCAGCGCTACGAAACGAGCATTGGGGTAGCCATCAAGACCAATGGAAGACAAGCAACATTGAGCAGCCATTTCTCTCCCAGACGAACGTGAAACGGCCTCTTGATACTGAGCAAAGTGAATGGAAGGATGCATTTTCATAAATTTTCTTCTCGGTGAACTCATAATAACTCAATATACTCTGATTTACCTCCTGACAAATCTCCGTTAAGCCAACTCCAATCGAACTCAATTCTCATTCTTCCATCAGGCATTCCAGAGACAAATCCTCTCGAATCTCCTGCTTTTAACTCGCCCTCAATGGTAATGCATTGATACAACAATTCAATTGTGTTGTCTCCAGTTTGCTTGCCTACAATGAAGCCTTCTTTGATTACTCCTCCCGAATATTTACCAGTAATAACTTCACCAGCCTGGAAATAATGAAATATTGTTTCGTCAGAAGAAAGGCCAGAGTGATTTCCAATTGTGACAAATTTTTTATCGTGTAGATTCATCATTAATATTTTTTGTATTCCTTTTACAGAATAGAACTTAGTAACATCTTCTCAATACACAGTCCAGACAATTCATTCAATACGTAGTATATCTCATGAAATTCTCGCTTAGTCGAAAAAGCCGTGACAAAGTTCGGCAAAGCATGCCTTTGATTCATATGGAATTTTCTTGCCCTACTTCGAAGTAACATGAATGCTCAATATGCCTCAGCTACAAGAGCGAGAGTATAGCCTGCAAAGTATGGATTCAATAAAGCTAGAGTTTATCAGGATATGAGAACTAATTTTCTGCAATAATGAAGGCCCCTTCAATTTCTCGAAGAGGCCTTCACTATAAGTATAAGTCGCTAAAACTAGTGTATGAACACCCGTTCATGAGCTGTATAGACATCTCCGCGATATCTGATGACATAAGTGCCAGATGACAAACTGGATAAGTCCATTTGAACCTCTTTCGAACCGTTTAGGAGGTCAATTTCAATAGAATACAGAACTCTGCCGTCAATTGAAACAACTTCGATTAGTGCATTCTTGCTAAACCCGTCTTCAATTGAAATTATTAACATCCCATCAGATGGGTTTGGGTACACACCGAATGATCCGAATAGGTATTCATCGATCTCAATACCTTGAATAACGAGGGTATCTACCACTGTGTCACTTCCGCAAATGCCATAAGCTACTGTAGTAACATAGTAAGTACCATTACTAGAATAACTATGACTGAGATTTGTACCCCATTGAATCGGAGAGGAATCACCAAAATCCACGGAGACACTATCACCTATCGATGCAGAGGCATCTGCAGTAACATCCGCATCGGAAACATTTACGCTATCCAATGTTAACCGGGTTGCTGCCACAGTTAGAGTTCCATTCAAGGTACTATCGGTTAGCAGTGTTGCAGAAGAACTGTCGTTTACGCACGCACTACTGATGTAAAAATCATAAGCTGTCCCCGGGGACAAACCGCCGATTGTTTCAGAAGTGGAACTAGTAAGAACCGTTAAACCAGAGCCTCGTCTAAAGTTAGTCACTCCATACTCTATTATGTATGATGACGATTGCGCTGAACCTCTCCAACTCAAGTCTACTGAAGTACAGGAGCTATTGGTGACCTGAACTGCCGATGGAGTTGGGCACGTACCATACTCAGTGATAGAAAGACTAAGGTTTGAAATCAATGTGAAACTAGAAAATGCCTCAACCACAACAAAGTAGGTATTCCCAGGCACAATGCTATCTGTAACGATAACGGACTGAAGTCTACAAGCGTCGTCATTTGATGCTAACTGTGTGGTTGTATCAGCATTGATCACGTATAAGTAGGTATTATACAAAGAACCACATGTTTCAAAACGTACAGAATCTAAGACTGCAGAAGCGGTGTACTCAAATACGACGTCTACACCTGCTCTCAAACTAACGGCATCCGTAAAACACTTAGAAGCGTCACCTGTCCATGCAGATGTTCCATTCATCGGGATAGCCGACTGATAGTCATCACCTAAGAATGCAGCACATTCTGTATCAAAACAATGAGGCCCACTCCATACTGAAGTGTCACCTGATGCACAAATTTGAGCTACGTAGAAACAGTAGTTCGTAGAATTCATCAATCCAGTAACTAGTATTGAATCAGCAGTCGAAGATACATTTGTCCCGGAGCCTTGGCGAAATGAACCAATGCCATACTCAATTAGGTAGGAAGCGCCATTTCCATCCCATTTCAAGGTAGCTGATACAGAATCAACATTGCTAGCACTGAGATTTGAAGGGTTTGCACAGAGAACTTCAGAAATGTAAATCGAATCCAATCCAAAGCCTTCCATTTGAAAGAAGTTGTCACTTTGAATTACATGCCTAAACTGAACCTTCTGTCCAGCAGAGCCTGGAACAATATTAGATCTCAAAGACCATGCTCCATCCGTATCCATCCACGAATTAGTTGTTGGGTCATTATACCATCCGTTGGCTTGTCCTATGTCAACCAACTTTACCCATGTGGTACCGTCGGTTGTATATTCTACCCACCCCTCATCACGCTGATCTTCCGTTTCAAAAATCATCAAAAACTCGTAAAGCATATCATTTGATTTAGAGGTGAAATCAAATGTTGGTGAATAGAGGTACGAAAGCTCATTCGCATTATAATTGCCATTCAGATTCGTTACCCAAGAATTCAAACCCTGACCTGCGGTTGTAAAAATATTGCCATTCGGGGTACCCCATTCCCATGAGCTATTGGTACCAGCAGTTATCCAGCCGCCTGAGCCCGACTCAAAGTCTTCCAAATAGGGGAATAATCGGATAGTGTCTTGAACCGTACTGAAACTGTAAGGACCGACCCACGGACCAGTACTCCCAACTCCACAGCTATCCTGGAAGTAAACATCATAATCAGTACCCGGGCTTAGACGAGAGAGCGTATGAGGTGAAGATATATTATGAGCATATGAACCTCCTCCAAGTGCGAATCCTCTAGGTCCATATTCGATGTTTACTCCCGTTGAATTTGAAGTGAAATACAGTGTTGCACTTGTGCTACTAATATTTCTAATCGAATCTTTCGAAGGTATAGAACAGCTCAATTCTTCAACCCTAAAAGCGTCCAAAGTCATACCGTCATTATTCAAGAACCCGTTTGACTCTAAGACAAAACGGAACTGTACATAGCTCTTTCCTGCGAGCGAGTCAAAAACAAAAACACTCTGTGTTGGGTTTGTATCAACCCCGTCAAACCACTGATTCGTGGTATCAGAATACCAATTCGTAGCGGTTCCTTTGTTTACGACCTTATGCCATGTTGAACCATTCGTGGTCATTTCAAGATATGCACCATCCCCAAAAGCTGGAAAATCTCTGGCACTATAAAAAGAGAGCTCAATGACTGAAGTATAGGACGAGAAATCAAATACTGGAGTAATGAGATAGGCCAACTCATTTGAACCATAAGATCCATCTAAGTTTGTCCCCCACGATTTCAACCCTCTTAAGCCGTATGACAATATTCTTCCTTGAGGGTATCCCCACTCCCAAAGATTACTGGACCCACTGGTTATCCAACCACCACCAGTAGCCTCAAAGCTTTCAAAATAAGGAAGTGTACGTATGGTATCCTGCGCCGTCGTGTACGTAAAAGGGCCAACCCATAAGCCTAAAGCTGTAGGGCCGCAACTATCTCTCAAATAGATGTCATATGTAGTCCCCGGCTGGAGTCCCGAAATTACGCCTTGCGAATTTAAGCCAGACATAACAGCCCCTGTTCCACGTGTGAAACCAGTTTCGCCCCATTCAATTGTACTTGATCCTGCCGAACTAATCCAATTTAACGTCAGAGATGTTTTTGTGCTGTCAGCAAGGGACACTCCAGATGGTAGTGAACAAGGCAGTTCCGTGATCTGAACATCGTCAATTGCTGCTCCTTCTATTGTTATAACACCATCCGATTCAAACACGAATCGAAACTGAACATGACTCTTTGCATAAAGAGTGTCTAGCAATATAGAAGTCGAAAGATAGCCTCCATTATCACCATCCCAAATTTCGTCAAGTGTATTATTATACCAGTTCTGACTATTTCCATTATCTGATACTTTCACCCAATTCACACCGTCACTTGTTAACTCTAAAGATGCGCCATCCACAAAATCCTCTGAGGCCGTATGCATCTCGAATTCAAGCTTCACACCGTATTGATTCAAACTCAAATCAAAAATTGGCGAAACGAGATAAGAAAGCTCATTTAGATTATGCTTCCCGTCTAAGCCCGTTACCCAAGCGTTCGAACCACTATGTGCAGAATCGATAATCACTGCATTAGGGGCTCCCCATTCCCATGAACTGTTGGCACCTGTAGTGACAAAACCTCCTGCTGATAACTCAAAATCTTCAAAATAAGGAAAGGATGAGACAGTTATACTTCCAGAATTATAACGGAACGGCCCGGACTGGACTGAATATCCATTACCAGAACTTGTACAATCGCTGGTGATATACACTTCATAACAGGTTGATCCTGTCAACCCAGAAAGCACTATAGAGTTGGTGCTGGCCGACACTGTAATTCCTGCAATTAAAGGGTCGAATCCACACGGACCGTAAGTAAGATCATAAGAAGATGCTCCTGTAGAATTCCACGATAAATTAAGGCTAGATGTTGTTCTAGAACTTACAGCCATATTGGTCACACTTATACAAGGTGGGCAATATCCCAAAGTGTCAAAAAGCATACCTCCGGACAACCTAGTCCCAGAAGAGAAAATCACAGTACCATCAGCATCCTTAATGTCAAAAGAGACTTCTTGAGCGAATGTGCCAGTGTCTAAAAATGTAACAAATATCGAATCTGCAGAAGACACAAAAAAAGTAGCCGAATCTTGAGCACCGTAATTCAGGGTATAATTAGAGCTGAGACCTCCCACCTCGATATCAACAGAATTACCACTCCATCCATCGCCCCAGCTATCGTTCATAACAATCTTAAAGGCACACTGAGCGCTGATGTTATTGCTGGAGAAAAAAAGTAGAAAGAGAAATATCGCACCTATCCAACCACGCTTTGTATTATATAGCATAGAATGTTTTTCTTAAATGTTGTTAACGGAAAATTAGAGACCAGAGAACTAGGTCTTCTTAGTAAGTATGGAAATTCACCTTCCACGGAGAGAATTTGAATTCCCTAAGAAAGATCTGACTCAGCGATACGTTTCTGAAGCAAGTCCAAAAGAACGAGAGGAATACTATTCTTGGCACCTTCATGTTGAATAAGTTTTAGTTTGTGACAAACAAAGACTTGCCTACCGGATCGAGCAAATCCAAGCGGGGGACAAAAGGGGGACAAGCTGGTAATTGCGGGAATGAAGCCATTATGAGAGCCGGCTGTTTATACCTTTGGAGTAAATACAATTAAAGATGATTCTTAAAGACAAACTCAAGTTTTGTTTTTTTAATACCTGCATACTGTTGGTGATTCTCTGGGCGCCATCTTCACTAAGCGGTCAAGCAACTCTAGAGGACAATAGCTTTGATCTTAACTGGAATGAAGGGATGTCCTATTTACAAGATGGAAAGCCATATCAATGCCTGAATGTTATAGAAAGTATAGATAGCTCGGCCATTAATTTTAGACAATGGGCTATGATAGAATACCTAAAAGGTGCCGCCTATGTTAATTTGAACCACCACGATAAGGCATACTCCCACCTCCAAGAAGCGCTTTCCTATTTTCGGTCTATCAATGATGAAGAGTTCCTTGCTAAAACATATAAAACTCTAGGGAAACTGAGCTTTCTTCGAGGAGACACAGAACAAGGGCTGGACTTATTGCGAAGAAGCCTTGACTTATATGAGGATTTCGGAAACCTAACCGAGGTGTATAATATAAGAGGGAATATCGGTATACTATCCGCACAACAAGGAGACATGGCAAATGCTGCCAAAGAATTTGAGGCTGTATGCAGCCTGGCGGCAGAACAGGGAGACAGCAATGCTATGGTGTCTGCTTATCTGAATTTAGGACAATTGTATATCCGAACGAATCGACCTGACAGCGCTCTCCAGTATATCAGAACAGCAATACTACTTAGCGAAAGACATTCCCCTCCTTTAGCTAAGGCTGATGGATACGATTATTTGTCTGGATATTATTACATGGAGGACCAATATGATTCAGCTTACTACTATGGCAGCAAAGCGTTAAAAATCTATGAGAACATTCAACCGTGGGAAAATGCAATACATGTGTTACACCGGATGGCTTCATCCAAAGAGAAACTTGGGGATTTTCAAGAAGCTGTTCAACTTCATTGGCAACACATTGCAATGAAGGATTCTGCATATAACCGACAGGCACAAAATGCTATTGCAGAAGCCGAAAGCAGATTCAAACTCTTCGAAAAAAATCATCAAATAGATCTGCTTGAAGCCCACAGTACGGCTGAGACTAAACAAAAGTGGCTTTACCTCGCCCTATCTTCCTTAGCTGTTTCGATTTCTTTGATTATCGCTTTCAAGTTTAAACATGTGCACAAACTCAGAGAGAGAGAAAATAAAATACACCGGCAAAAGATAGCGTTAGAAGCGGCTGAAAAACTAAGGTTAGAAGATGAGCTAAAGTTGAAAGAACGAGTGCTTGCCAAGGAAAGCTTGCGAATGATGCAAAAGAACCGACACTTTGAAGAGTTGCAGGAAAAGCTGCAACGGATAAATCCTGAGTTAAAAGGTGAATTCAGGGAGGATTGGGTTGCGATTAACTCCTCCATTAAGTATGCTCTTAGCGTAGATAATGATTGGATTGAGTTTAGTCAATATTTTGAAAGTCTACACCCAAGATTTCAAAAAGCACTTGACGCACTAGAGCCGCGACTTACTGAAAAAGAAAAGAGACTTTGTGTATTGATAAAGATTAACATGGACACAAATGAAATAGCCAACCTGTTAAGAATATCTCCTGCCTCTGTAAAAAAAGCTCGCCAACGTCTTCGCAAGAAATTGGGAATTAGCCATCACAATTTACGTGACTTCATAGAAGAATTAAGTGTAAACCAATGATTTCTAAGCCTAGCACAAAACGACAAGTCCTTCGTTGAGCTAACAAAATACTCAAGCCTAATGGCAAGTAATTGCAGAAAGTATGAGAGGATCAAGATTCTAGAACAAGACCTCAAGAATGATAAAAAAAGGACTGTTACAACCTGCTCAGTGTAACGGGTCTAGACAAGTATCGAACCTTTCTAATCAATAAAAAGACTCTCTAACTAGCCTATATAACCAGAATACAAAGGTGTGTACATCATTCAAAATGATAACACAATTGAATAGTAAAAAAAAGCGTCCCACTATCGTTAAATAATGGGACGCTAACCACCACGCATTAAACTATTCACACAAAGCGGATGGGTAACCAATTATAAGCGACCAGATAAACGACAAGTTTAGAATTTCACAAACTTTACTCTAATCTCATCTCCCGCACACAAAATGTAAGTTCCTGAAGAAAGACTTGAGATGTCAATAGTCAACTCCCTACCTACTTCCATAGCAGTGTTTAGAAGTAGCTTTCCATGTAGGTTATAGATAGAAACCTCGTTGATGGCCTTTGTAACGTCTTCGGGTAAACCTATGTGGAGCTGATCATCAGCCGGGTTTGGATATACATTAAGCAAATTGGATCGACCATGCTCGAATTGTCCAATGCCAGAATTACACCCCGCAGGAACTCCTGGGTGTGTAGTATCATTGAACGTAGCTACCATCAAGTCACTCGTAGTTCCGTTTGATACCGATTGGTTATCTATGCTTTTTGTTCCATTATAATATGCAACTAAGGTAAGTTTGTTGTTGGGAGCAATAGCGAGATTTCTAGCTTGAATGGAAGCTCCGGATCCTTCTGTGTGATTATGCCACACATAATTACCTGATGAATCAAGTTTAACCACCACAGACTCTACAGCTGAAGGACTGAAGGTTTGGTTATTGTAAGATAGGTTTCCCCAAAAATCATAGGCTATAAAAACATCATTGCGGTCATTAATAGCCAAACCTTGTCCCAATTGAGGTTGATCACTACCATGACTTTTAAGCCAGATTGGATTTAAGTTTGCGTCCATCTTCGTAACGAAAACATCAAAACTAGTCTGAGCGTTTATACTGAGCGAGTCTATGGTTAGAGATGTGTTGTAAATACCCATGATAACCGGATTCCCACAGTTATCCAATCGCAATACTTTTACCATACCCCAATTAGAACTAAGAAATTTCCAATCCAATAACTCACCATTTGGGCTCAACCTCACTATCCCCTCACTATCTGGTAAGCCACTTTGAGGTGTTGTAATAATGGTGTCATTTGGAAAAACAATACTGCTGTCAGCGGCAAAAGTACCGTAGATAAAGCCATTTTCAGATTGAAATAATTTGCCAAAACCATTTCCACTATTCCATTGTCCGGAATGTCGGTTAAGCGCACGATGATGCCATAGCACGGCGCCATCAGCATTCAACTTGGCATAAAACATTACAGGCACATAGTTATTGTTTATGTACGGCACCGTTGAGTCACCCTCAAAGTTCACCCCTCCAAAATAAAAGTCACGATAATGTTGACCGGATATTAAGAGATGACCATCGGGAGTAGCAGTAATACTATTCACAAATCTTCTCGAGTCATGACTAAGAGAGCTATCAACTCCTTTCAACCATACTACGTTGCCTGACGAACTGACTTTAGCGATAAAAAAATCAGTACCATTGTTGCTAAACCCATTAATCGTTTTACCGCCAAGTGTGAAGTTAGGCCCTAAGTAAAGTCCAGCTATATATATATTATCTTGGTCATCAACAGTGACATCTATAAACTGACTGTCAAATTGTTGGTTGGTGATATTAGAGGAAAGAGTCCATAACAAGTTTCCATTCTGATCATACTTTTCCAGCCATACATTTGAAGGAAATTGGCTCCCTGTCCCTCCCAATACAAAAGTTCGATCCAACCCCATAACTAAGTTATTCTGAGAATCGTACTCTATCACCGGGGCCGATTCAGTTAGATTCATATTGCGAGTGTGTAATGAATGAATCATCTGGCTCAGCGCTATGTTACTGAAACAAGTCATCAACAAAGAGACGGATATTGTCCTTAGCATTTTCATTTTCCATGAGTTTATAGTTCGAAACAAATGAAGACTTGCCTCGTATGGAAAGCAAAATTTATATGGGGACAATTGGGGGACATGCCTGATTCTACGCCAGAAATCGAAGATTTTGGTACACCTGTTTTTATCTTTGGAATTCAAATTTCATTCACAAAGAACACTAAGAACAAATTCAAATTTTTCCTCTTCAGAATAATTGCATTCTGGACAGTTAGATGGACGCCACTTCTTCTGAAAGCTCAAAGAACATCGCAGAACGAAAGCTGGGAAGGTAAATGGAGTTAATTGGATTCTATACTGCAAAGTGGCCGACCATAGCAATGCCTTAGTTTTATTCGAAATATTGACACATCACGCCGAAATAAATACAACTATGGGTAATATTGGCATACTCACTACTTAGTTAGAGGACGTGAAGCAAGCTACCACAATATGTAAATCTGTTCCCGAGCCCACATCCGAAAATGGGGATAGTTCCGCAATGGTTACCGCTTAACTCAACTTAGGACAACTATTTATTAAGAAAAAGATTAATCTCGACACCAGTGAAATAGTCAACCTATTTCGGATATCTCCAGCCGCTGTGAACAATGTCCGGCATCGTCATCATAAAAACTAGAGATTAGCCATTCCTAATTGTATAATAAATAGTTAACCACCGAAACAAACACAATCAAAGAAATGAAGAAGAGAATAATACGATACTTGGTACATATAACCTCAACAATAATAATTTTACTGCTCTTGGGGTTGGCTATTTTACTATCAGAAAATGGAGCAATTCATTATGGAGATAATCCACTTAGAATGAATTGGAATAATGATGGACCCTATATTTTCTTTGAAGGTGATAGTATTCTAAGCATTCAATACATACACGGAAATCGAGAAGAAGGGTTTGATCTTACTACCAAGAAGATTAGCAGCAACGTCAAGTTTGAAACATCTTGCTATTTCAATTTAGATGGTTCAAGCTTTGATATCGTTGTTGATACAAGTCAAA
Organism: Flavobacteriia bacterium; assembly: GCA_013373425.1. Lineage (GTDB taxonomy): Bacteria > Bacteroidota > Bacteroidia > Flavobacteriales > Schleiferiaceae > Phaeocystidibacter. Next base: position 2,810 of record JABXHW010000039.1, on the reverse strand, counting down.
TTCGAACCCCTCCCAGTAGCTACATGGATGAAGGCTCTATTTTCGCTGTTTCAGATATAGAAAGTGGCTTTAGGACTTTCCGAGATTTACTGATTAACAATAAGATTATAGACCATAACCTCCATTGGTGTTTTGGAAATGGGCACTTAGTTTTGGTCGGTGATTTCGTGGATAGAGGGCTCTCTACTACTCAAGTACTTTGGTTTATATATAAACTTGAACAAGAGGCTAAAGCAAAAGGAGGTAATGTTCATTTTATCATTGGCAATCATGAGATAAAGAACATGCAAGCCAATTTTGACTCTTCATCTCCTAAATACACCATTGTTTCATACATCTTAGAAAGAGGATTACATGAATTATATGGTCGAAATTCTTTCTTGGGTCGATGGATGGCGTCAAAAAACTCAATTGAGTTAATAAACGGCCACCTATTCGTGCATGGAGGCATCCATCCAGATGTTGCTGGTTTAGATTTAGACATAGACGAAATGAATGAAATCATTCGGTCTAGGTATCGACTAGGCTACTTCCCTAGAAGAGAAATGTCTGATGAACAAATACTTACGTCCACAAATACGGGTCCGGCATGGTATCGAGGTTATTTCAAGGATGGAGATCTAAGTCAGGCTCAAGTGGAATCAGGTCTAAAAAAATTCAATGCTATTGCTGTGGTCGTTGGACACACAATACAGCGAAAGGTAAATCGCATTTTTGATGGTAAAGTGATTGGTATCGATATTCAACATCCTAATGACTTTCACAAGAATTGGCCTCATCGAGAATCAGAGGCCCTGTTGATTGAGAATAATCGATACTATCGCGTATTAGCAAATGCTACAAAAGAAGAACTTTAGTATTTCAATTATTTTGCTGTTTGCGGAACGCTAGTGAGCTGGCTCGTGTTCTGATACGGATAAAGATGAGGATCCAATCCAAGTAATATTCAACCTAGCATTTTAAGAAAAGTCATTTCCAGGAGACTTCGGAATCTAAAGAGCTGAGATAGTCGGTCTTGAACTATCTCTTGTATCATTCTGAAAGTCAATTGAAAAGACTTAGTGCTTCTCAGAGGGGTTACAAATTGGCAACAAGAGAAACGGAGGACTTTGCTTCTCAAGTTTGCTCATCTCATAACAGCATGACTAAGGTAGTATTCTGCTCTGTTTTTCCGAAGAGAGTGGCAATTCTACTTCGCAATATTGCGAAGCAGGACTTCGGAATCGACAGAGATTCCGAAGTGGCGTAAATGCAAGGTTTTTGAGTGTAGAAGTAGTACCTTTAAATATGAACGTTCAATAATTTGACTCTCTCACTCTCCAAGAAAGAATCAGCTATCATCAACGATATGAGTCATACCTTTGATTCCATGTGCCAAATTTCCTTCGCTATTTTCTTTTGAAGCTCACGCCATGAAAAATTCCATTAAAGAGACGTTTTCACAGTTTTTAATCGAAGTATCTGGAATCTCCGATTCTGCGATAAATGACTATTACGCCTGCTGGGAGACGGTGGAGTTCAAGAATAAACAGGTCATTACGGCCCCCGGTCAGACAGAGAGGTACCTATACTTTATTCTCACCGGGGTTCACAAGTCTTATTACCTGCATACGAGGGAACACATCATAGCTTTTGCGTATCCGCCTTCCTTTAGTGGTGTGATAGATTCGTTTCTGACGCAAAGTGAATCAAAATATTACTTGGAGAGCATCGGAGACTCTACTGCGCTGAGGATTTCTTACAACGACCATTCAAGGATTCTAGAAATGCACCGTGATTTGGATACGTTCTTTCGCAAGCTCACAGAGAATTACTTAAGAGGTATAATCCAGAGACTGTATGAGGTCATGGCTCTTCCCATTGAAGAGAGATTTACCTTATTCGTTAAACGAAGTCCTCATCTTCTTCAAATGGTGCCTCAGAAGGACCTAGCCGCGTACTTAAGGATCGACCCAACGAATTTTAGCAAACTCATAAATCGCATCAAGATCTAATCTTGGTTTAAACCAAGACATAGGTGTTGATGGCAGCTGATCTTTGTCGTGTAAAACAAACAAAAGGAAAGATGAGAAAATTCAAACTTTTAACAATTCTCGGTCTAACACTAATCACCGGAATTCTTTACGCGCAAAACAGAAATACTATGAGTAATCAAGAAGTAGTTGAAACATTCCTCAACGGATTTAATGATCCGACAAAAATCCAAGCATCACTTGACCTGCTGACTGATGATTATGAATTCGAGAACCCTATGGTGCACCTTACATCTAAGGCAGAATTTATTGGATTGGCAGTTGAGATGGGCAAGGTGTTGACCGGAGTAGAGATCCAGAATATAGCGTCCTCAGGGGAATGGGTGGCAGTAAGCTATATTTTCAAGTCGGAGATTCCAGGCCTAGAGTCAAATTTTGCGACGGAGTGGTTCAAGGTCGAAAATGGCAAAATCACTGAGTCACGATTGATCTATGACGCCTCGGAATGGAGAAAAGTTTATGCCCAAATGGAAGGATAACTAGCTTGTTCTCTTGGCTTGATTGCCATGGTGAGATTCGTCTTGCCATGGCGTCTCCTTTTTTACCTATTTAGAAAATAGCAATTAGAAATTCTCTCTGTTCTCTTGAATTGATTCGATGGAATAGAGATCAATAAGTAGCACAGATGATTATAGAACATCAGTCACTTGAGCTCTATAACCGGCCACTATTTACGTGGATAGAGATTGAGACTCCCATGGAAGATAGTCTTCCGATTCCTTCTCGGTGATAGTCGGAATCGAACCGACGACTTCTAACCACTTTTACATAGATACG
>JABXHW010000076.1 GCA_013373425.1 Flavobacteriia bacterium | reverse complement strand
TAATCGACACAGATCTCCGGATCATCGAACAATCCACCTACTGAACAACTAACCTAATCTTTGTTCTTTATATAAGGTCCTGGAGACTCTTTCTAATTGTATAGACGTCGCTTTCCAAGAAAGGGTTGGTAGAGATGAAAAAAAATTCATCTTTTTTTAACCCAGTTTCTTACCTATACGAGACAAATCCAGTTTTGGTGGGCTGTGCAGGGCTTTTTCATCGGTTGAAAAAAATCGTCATCCGATTGAAAAAGTGTATTTTACAGTCAACTAACCTACCGTTCATGGATCATTATATCGTTGAAATTGGATCGCTCGACTGGCTTTATGGCTGGCTCGTGGTCCTGATTTTAGGGGTATTCGCCCTCCGCATTATACCCAAAATTCAATCGTTGAATCCTCGACATTTTGAGATTGCTTGGGGAGCTATTCTCTTTCTGATGATGGGTATCGAACATTTCGAAATGATTCGTGCTGGAGTTTGGGATTTACAATACTCCCTTCCACTTCAAATGTGTTCTTTGAGCGGGTTTCTGTTGATCTTCACCCTTTGGTTTCGAAATAAGTGGACCTATCTATTCGTCCTCTTCTGGGGAGTGAGTGGCGGACTCCATTCATTTCTAACGCCAGAACACACATTGGGAGGAGAGCCGCTTTTCTTTTGGTCGTACAACCTGTGGCACGCCTCTATCATCATTGGGCCCCTCTACTTCTTTTTCATTCAGAAATGGGGCATCCCGAAAAGATCTTTCCTCAAAGTATTTGGTTACACCCACGTCGTTTGGATTGCTGTAGGGCTAATCGATTGGGAAATAGGCGCAAACTACATGTATGTGTTAGAGCCCCCTGCCGCAGAAAACCCGTTTGTGGTGGGCAAGTTTCCTTACCACCTCATCGGATTTGAAATAGCTGGAATTATCCACTTCGGACTTACCGCAGTAATCTTCTCATGGATTCAAAAACGACGTAGTATCAATGCCGGAATTTGGGCGTCAACCTAACGCGACGTCCAGAATCATCATCACCAAGAATCCTCCAATGAATCCAAGGGTGGATATGTCAGTGTATTTGTCCCGCTGACTTTCTGGTACCACCTCTTCAATCACCACATAAATCATGGCGCCCGCAGCAAATGCTAATGCGTAGGGAAGAATAGGGGTCGCGTAGAGTACAGCAAGAGCGCCTACCACGCCGGCTACAGGTTCAACAATGGCTGAAAGCTGACCGTACCAGAAACTCTTTCGACTCGATACACCTTGGCGCTTGAGTGGCATAGAAACAGCAATACCTTCAGGGAAGTTCTGCAAGCCGATTCCAATCGCTAGCGCTACCGCTGCACCGATTTCAGCACCATCGATTCCAGCAGCTACAGCACCAAAGGCTACCCCTACAGCTAGACCTTCAGGAATATTGTGGAGGGTGATGGCAAGCACCAAAAGGGTTGTTTTGTGCCAGTTGGTTTGAACCCCTTCGCTTTCCTCTTTTTTAAAGTTGATGTGAAGGTGAGGAACAAATTTGTCCAGCAAGAAAAGAAATAACGCACCCGAGCCAAAACCAATGGCAGGAGCAAGCCAAGGAATGTCGCCTTGTTTCTCGCTCATCTCGATGGCTGGAGCCAACAAGCTCCAATAACTCGCGGCAATCATAACCCCACCCGTGAAGCCCAACATACCGTCGAGCCATTTTCTACTGGCCGTTTTGAAGAAGAATACAGTGCTCGCACCAAGTGCAGTCAAAAACCAAGTGAAGGAAGTAGCCAATAGGGCCTGTATCACACCAGTCTGACTTAAAAACCAATCTTGTAATGCCTCCATGTCTTATTTAGTTGAAACCAGCAGTTGAGAAACTACGCCCGCCGGCAAGAGCTGTTCGTCACCAGCCTCGCGCTTTACGAGCATGCTCTTGTCAAAATCAAATTGCTCCAAAATTTCCAATTCAGTTCCCAAGCCCAACTTGAGTCTATTGAGAAATTGGAGAAAACTAGCAGACGAATCGGTAACTCCAGTAATCACCACCCGCTCTCCAGGCTGATGGGCGCTTATGACCTTTCGCTCTAACTCCGGGAAGGTTCCGTCCTTCTTTGGAATCGGATCTCCATGTGGGTCACACGCAGGGTGGCCCAAAAAGGCGTCTAGCCTATCCGTGAGCTCTTGAGATCGAATGTGCTCTAGCTGCTCTGCGAGTTCGTGAACTTCGTCCCAGTTAAACCGGAGCTTATCCACGAGGAACGACTCCCACAACCGGTGCTTGCGAATCACACGCACGGCCACTGCCCTGCCCTCATCGCTCAGCTTCACCCCTTGATACTTGATGTAATCAACAAGGCCCTTGTCGGATAACCGACGAACCATGTCGGTTACGCTTGATGCCTTAGTGTCCAATCGCTCCGCCAACTTGTTCGTGCTCACCCCGTTTCGGGTGTTGCTCGACAAGCTCCAAATTGCCTTGAGATAATTCTCTTCTGTGTACGTTGTCTCCATTTTCGAGAAGCAAAGATATGTTATTCGTTGATTAAAAAGATATTTTTAGACGAATCTAAAAATTGAACTACCTTTGCTGCATGATTCGGAGAATGTGGGTTTTAATGATGTTGGTCTTGCCAGTAATTACAATGGGGCAGGAATCGACTCATTTATTTGTGGAGTTTGAAAATGAGGTTGCTTCCTTTGCAGAGGTCCGTGTGGGCCAACATCGCAAGAGCACCAACTTCGAAGGACAGGTAAGTTTTAACTTGCAGCATCCCGACACCGCCATCATTCTCTACCCTCAAGCCAAGCCAAAGTCGATTTGGATTACCCCCGGCGGGACGTACTCCATTCAGCTTGAATCTCGGGGTTCTACACAGCTCAATCCTGTGGTAGTCACTGCCACGCGCACGCATCTCGACCGACGAGAATCACCCATTGCGGTTCAAGTACTCGGAGAGGATTTATTGAATGCAACACAGAGTGTAAGCGTGGCGGAAGGCTTATCGTTCCGCCCCGGACTGAGAATGGAATACAATTGTCAGAATTGTGGTTTCTCACAAGTTAGACTCAACGGCCTAAGCGGACCGTACACCCAAATCTTAATTGACGGTCGTCCTGTTTTTTCCGCACTCTCCGGCGTTTATGGTCTTGAGCAACTTCCCTCAAGTATGATTGAACGCGTTGAAGTAATTCGTGGAGGAGGCTCGAGTATGTATGGCGGTAATGCCATTGCCGGAACCATCAACCTCGTAACCAAAGAGCCAACAATGGACGAATGGGAAGTTCGCTCTCAAACTACATTATTGGGTATGCGCACACCTGACCAGGTAATTCAAGCTCACGGCTCCAGAGTTTATGGTAAGTCGGGCTTCCAACTTTGGACTTCCGCTCGATCGCGGGAGCCTTTCAATGCAAATCCAGATGCGTTGTACGACAGAGATGGGGACGGCAATGCAGAAACAGAAGATGACTTCTCGGAAATCACCAAACTTCGGTCGATTGCCCTTGGCGGAAGATACTGGTATCGACCAACTTCCAACTCAAGATTGCAAGTAGAAGGACGCTGTTTGTACGAGTTCAGAAGAGGTGGTAATCGATTCGCATATGAGCCCCACGAAGCAGATATCGCAGAGCAGCTCATTCACAAGGTGGCCGGGTTTAACGGACAGTATGAGTGGATGAGTAGCGACGGGCTTCAACGATGGACCATTTATAGCGCCACTACTTTTACTCAGCGGGAGAGCTACTACGGAGCAGGTGGTAATGATCCGGATCCTGATGTTCGTGAACGTGCTCAATTATTCTATGGAGATACTGAGGACCAAATCGCCAACGGAGGAATGCTCTATGGTTGGGGACCCAATGAGTTTCACTCGCTCCTCGTGGGGCTCGACTATCAGTACAATCATGTGAGTGATGTGATGCCTGGATACGGACGGAATATCGATCAGACCGTTTCCACTCCCGCAGTATTCGCTCAATGGAAATGGAACCTCAACGAATTCCTCACCTTCCAAGCAGGAGCGCGATATGACCGCCCCATGATCACAAGCACCAACACATTTGGCGGCGAACCTGCGTTCCAAAACACAACCACATATGACGCCTTGAATCCAAGGCTGAGTCTGCTCTACAAGGCGAAACACAACTTTCGCATCAGAACGAGTTTTGCTACAGGATTTAGAGCACCGCAAGCGTTCGACGAAGACCTGCATTTGTCTACGCTCGGTGGAGCAGCTCGAATTGTAGTTCTTTCCAACAACCTTGAAGTGGAGCGTTCAAATAGCTGGAACCTAGGCTTGGAATGGGACCACAAAGTCGGTCCATGGGAAGGACGAACTTCAATTGATGGGTTTTACACACGTCTCATTCAGCCATTCGTAGACGTACCGTTCACTGGAGCTTTGGTTGAAAATGGCGATACATTGGCACTGTTTGACACCAAGGTCAATGATCCAAATGGGGCATTCGTAGCTGGTGTGAACGTAGAAACTGAATGGGTATCACCTAATTGGACGCTTCAAGCGGGCTGGACGCTCCAAAGAGCGCGCTATGAAGAACCAATTGAATGGTATGATGGATTCAGCTCAAAACAAATGCTCCGTGCGCCTTGGAGCTATGGTTATGCAGTGATTGGATACTTCCCCGCAGAACATTGGGAAATTGATGCTTCAGCAACTTTTACCGGATCCATGATTACACCGAACGAGCGCCTGGCCACTTTGGTAACTACACCTTTCTTCGCTGACATTAATCTATCGGTTCAGAGAACATGGGACATTAAAAACGCCCACTTCACTGTGGAAGCAGGCGTCTATAACATTCTCAACAGCTATCAAAGTGATGTTGAGGTCGGCTGGGAGCGCGATGCAAACTATTTCTTCGGCCCAATACGCCCACGCAGCCTATATTTAAGTCTCAGTCTAGGCATCTAGTGCACCACGGTTACGTGGCCTCTTCGTTCAAAGTCTGCTGACTTGAACACCCAAACGTATACATCTTCTTTACATCGAGTTCCATCTGGGCGATATCCATCCCAGAACTCGTTTAGTGGATCATGACTGCTGAACACCAGGTTACCCCATCTATCGAAGATTTGGAATCTCGAAGGTCCAATACACTCGCTACCAAAGATCTTATAGTCTTCATTGATTCGGTCGCCATTCGGCGTGAATGCATTCGGTATGTGCAGGTAATTCGACTCTTGATCAACACCTACATAGATGAAGAACGTGGTATCACACCCAATGGCGTCTTGAATCGTCAACTCGTGTGAACCTGGAGTCAAGTCAGAACGCGTTCCATTGAATGGCACTCCATCAAAGTAGTATTGATAAGGTGGCGTACCGCCTTGGCTCGTGATGCTCACATAACCATCTGCTGAATTCGGACAAGTAGCGAATAGGACATCGATATCGGAAATTACCGGATCATTTTCAGTCACCTCAATAGTGTCTTCTACGGTACAACCTGCACCGTCAATGATAGTCACCGGATAGGAGCCTACCGGCAGATTTCCAATGTACGCTCCCGACGCACCATGTGCCCAGGTTACATTGTATGGTGGAGTTCCCCCAATTGGATTCAGGCTGATTTCTCCACTGTTCATACCACCGCAATTCACATTAACCACGGATGGATTCACGTTCAAGTCCTGGTTCGGACCATTGATGTCGACACTATCCGTTTTCAAACATCCACTCGCATCTGTGATGGTGATGTAGTAGCGACCAACAGCAAGTCCCTGAGCGGTATCTCCTGTTGCACCATTCGACCAAGTAATGGTATAAGGTGCTGTACCTCCAGAAGGCTGAACGCGGGCCATACCATTCGCCTCGCCATAACAGTAAACAGGGTTTAAAACGGTTGGAGTAGATGCCAGTGCATTGTTCGGCTCATTAACTACTGCCGTGTATGTTTCAACACATCCATTCGCATCCGTAACTGTCAAAGTGTAGGTGCCCGCAGCGATGTACGACAAGCTATCAGAAGTCGATCCATTGGACCAGTTCAAGCTATATGGTGCTGTTCCACCCGTTACATCTACAGCGAGAATTCCCGTGAGCTCGCCCTTACAGTAAACATGCTGGTGAACAGTCAATGTAGCTGTGATTCCTGTAGCTGGTTGAGTGATAACTACCGTTGTGCTATCGATACATCCGTTCGCGTCTGTTACCACGGCTGTATAGCTACCTGCTCCAAGATTGGAGATGGTGTCATTGCTCGAGCCGTTCGACCAGCTGATGGAATATGGTGCAGTTCCACCCATTACATCCACATAAGCCGCACCGTCATTTCCGTCGAAGCAGCTTACGTTTTGGATAAAGCCGTTTGCTGCTGATAGGGCGTTTGAAGGTTGGAAGATGGCGAATACAGCGGTATCCTGACATCCATTCGCATCGGTCACAGTAGCGACATAGGTTCCGGCTGTAAGGTTTCCAATAGAGTTCCCTGTACCACCATTGTCCCATGAAATGCTGTAAGGAGATGTGCCCCCGCTGACGCTGATACTTGCAAATCCATCATTGCCGTTGAAACAATTCACGTTGACAGAACTGGTCTTGGTTATCGCGATAGGCGTAGGCTCATTGATAGTCACGTTGTGTGATGTTGTACACCCGCTCGCGTCAGTCACGGTTACAGTATATGTTCCGGCAGCCAATCCCGTTGCAGTAGTGCCTGTCTGACCGTTGCTCCAGCTATAACTATACGGACCCGACCCACCTGTAGCACTCACTGTAGCTGATCCATCAGACCCGGCATTACAGCTTACATGTGATGTAGAAACTGTACTGGCTGTGACTCCCGAAGCAGGCTGCGAAATCTGAACGGTGCTTTGCTGAATACAACCATTAGCATCCGTTACAGTTACTGTATAAGTCCCCGCGGGAAGGTTGCTAATATTTGGAGAAGTTGAGCCGTTACCCCAACTAAAGGTGTATGGACCCGTTCCTCCTGTCGCTGATGCAGCAAGAGAACCGTCAGATCCTCCAAAGCAGGTCACAGCATTCTGAATGGAAATGTGAGCCATCAGTGGCGAAGGCTGCGTGACTGCGATGGAATCTTGAACAGTACATCCATTCGCATCTGTAATCGTCACCGAGTAAGTGCCTGCAGGAAGATTGATCAGTGTCGTCGCCGATGAACCGTTGCTCCAACTATAGGAGTAAGGAGCTGTACCGCCTGAAGCAATCACGTTAACTGAACCAGTCATGCTTCCATTACAGAGAATTGGATTAACCAAGCTCAGATTAGAAGACAACGCTGAAACTGGCTGAGTGATAGAAACCGTTTCCGTAACCTGACAACCATTGGCATCTGTAATAGTGGCTACATATGTGCCCGCTGTTAAATTTGAAATGGTATCAGCAGTAGACCCATTATTCCAAGTCACGGTGTAAGGTGGGGTTCCTCCAGAATACGTGATATAAGCTTCGCCGTCAGAGCCTCCAAAACAGTTCACGTTACTCAACACCGTGCTATTTGCCGTTACTGGGGCACCTGGTTGAGTGATATTAATCGTCATGGAAGCGGTACATCCATTAGCGTCAGTCACCGTATATGTATGGCTACCCGCAGCCAAACCGGTAACGTTTGCTGTAGTTCCACCACTCGACCATGAATGTGAGTATGGAGGCGTACCGCCTGTAACCGTTGCTGAAGCCGACCCGGTACTTCCACCGAAGCAGCTAACATTCTGGAATGAAATAGTCTGTACGCTCAGTGCAGCACTCGGCTGAGTGATTGTCACGCTTGCTGTATCCTGACAACCATTCACATCGGTCACAGTTACAGAATAAGTTCCTGCAATCACGTTGCTAATCGAAGCTGTTGTTGCGCCGTTGCTCCAAGAATACGTGTACGGTGAAGTTCCTCCAGTTGCCATAACCGTTGCGGCGCCTGTCGCATTGCCGAAGCAAAGAACGTTGGCATTCACCACCGCAGAAGCACTAAGCGCAGAAGCCGGTTGAGTGATGGTCACGCTTTCTGTAGTAGTACAGCCGTTCGCATC
>JABXHW010000008.1 GCA_013373425.1 Flavobacteriia bacterium | reverse complement strand
GTGAGAGCGGAATAGTCAGCACCTGATGTCGCTGTACCTGATACGGAGTATGACAACACTGTATCCTGTGAGGATACTCGACCTTGCGATACAGTGAACATTGCCTGTGTAGGCGTACCACCGTTCGCCTCGGCACCGGCTGTTGTACCGGAGACTGCTACATCATTTTGACCACAGAGAGCCACAGGGATGTTGTTCCCAATGATATTTGGATCTCCATCAGCAATGACAAATGTTGTGTAAAACGCTGTAGCAGAATTGGCAGGGGGAGTACTCAGAGCGTATCCGGCTCGGTAATTTGCCAAAATACCCTCTGATCCATACTCACTTGAACCAATCGAGGCAGGGTTTGCCGGCAACAGTGTCGTGAGGTCTAATGAACCACTCGAAGTCGTAGTTGTACTCGCAACACCGACTGTCGAAGGATACGTAACAGCCATCGTGTAAGTACCCGGCGCATTTACAAACCACTGATATTCGCCATCAGAACCGTCTTTACGGATCCAGATCCCGTTAGCGTCGTAAGTGGCTGTCTCATCTGTGCTTGTACCGCCACCAACACGAGTTACCGAGATAGAGCCACCCGTCAGAATACGGCCATCGTCTTCACAGTACAGATAACCTTGAGGGTCGAAGTCCATAGCGTCAGGCACTCCATCGCCATCGCGATCTTCCGAAGTGCTCTCGAGAATATCTGCAATGCCATCCCCATCTGCATCACCATCATTGACGGTGCCAGGGAGCGTATCCCAAACATCGAGAACTGTAACTGTCAGCGTCTGCGATGTCGTGTTACCGGCTTCATCTTCAGCCGTAATGACAACCACATAAGTATTGTTGTTCGCTGTGTCGCCAACATCGTTCGGGCTCTCGTAGTCAGGAGCCGTATTGAACGTAATGGTACCATCTGCAGCGATTGTGAACTTCGCAGCATCATCACCACTCAAGGCCCAAGTAATATTAGCAGACGCGGTCACGTCATCAGTGGCACTTACCTGTACTACTGTAGTCTGGTTTTCATTCACACTAATCGCAGAAGTGATGCCCGTCGTCGTACCATCCGTCAAAGATGGACCAACCGGACCTGTGATCTCTGGGCCTGTAACATCATAAATAGCACAGCCGCCGTCCAACACGTCGCCATAACCACCACCCAAGTCAATTACATAGTAGCGAAGATATGCGACACCGTCCGATGGCATCGTAAACGTCAAGTCCCCACTATGGTCTTGATTACCTGTGCCAAAGCCAGCAATAAATTGAGAGGCCAAGACAGTACCGGAAGATCCCTGTACTGTGACCAACATCTGATCATCACCTCCATAATCTCCATAGGGAACTTTGACCGTTTCCGACGCATCACCTGGGATTTTGAACGAGTATACAATGACGTCCGAATTTCCTGTTCCCGAAGAGTCTGGGCCAGAAAGATAAAATTTATCGGAAACGACAGTAGTTGCTAGGGCTGTCGCTGAGCTCATCGATACTGGAGCAGATGCCTTGTACCCTGGTGTGCTACCAGAAAGAATGAACGGCGAGGTAAAGCTGGTACCGGCTCCAGACGACGAGCTATTGTAACTATGATCATAAATCGACGTTAGCTCTCCATCATCATTAAGATCTACGCCGAAATAGGTCGAGTTCGTCGATGTGTAGGCCGCGTAGTTATAGCTCCCCGTACAAACGTTGGATGGAGTAGCCCAGTTAGTGAATGCTGGGAAATCTGTATTTTTAGTCAAGGTAGCTGTCGCTTGTGTCGCAGAGTTTCCTGCGGCGTCATCCACATCTGCAGTCAAAGACAAGGACCCATCTTGCAAAGACGATAGATCTTGCGTCGTGGTCCAAGCCCCAGACGAAACAGTGGCAGTGAAGCTCAGAGTTGAATTACCATCGGTTACCTCAATAGAGACTGTTTGGCCGTCCTCAGCATCTGTCGTTCCCGACAAAACAACGGTTGCTACCTCGTCCGCATCAATTACGTTATCGCTCTCAAGAGGATCGTCCCACGCAATCGTTGGAGGTGCCGTATCGAGAGCCAAAGCAGCATTTGAAGCGACCGAACAAACCTTACCGACCAAAGAATTGATGTGTGTCTTCGTTGGGTCGGCAATTTCAGCATAACTTGCGCCAACAATAACGTTCGCGGAAGAGCCGGCTACGGCGTCAATCGTTGTCTTGACCAATGGTGTGTTACTATCACCATAAGCATCCGCAGCCTCATCGATAAGCATAACGACAATCTCGTTTCCTGCTGTAGCACGAATGCTGTTCGCTGCTGTCTTGAAAGCTTCCGCATTAGTAGTAAGTTGATCTGCAGTAGCATCGGTAAGTAGAACTACGACCGAAGGAACATTTGTCCTGCTTCCGGCAAGGATGGCAGCTTTTGAAGCATTTAACGCATAAGCAGGATCCGTCATGCCTTCATAGTTTCGAACGTAATTATCTACAGCTGAGGAAAAATTCGTCGTCAGACTTTGCTCAATCGTCTGCTGGCCATTTCCTGACCAGGAAACAATTGCGCCACGAAAATCAGAATCTGAAAACGTGAACCCACTGGCCACATAAGACAAGAAACTCTTTGCATCCGTGAATTCATCAGTCGGGTCGAAGTTGGTCGGCCCAACGCTGCCAGACTCATCGTTCAAGAACCAAAGTTCAGCACTACCGCTCGAACAGCTTTGGACAGGAGAGATATTAACGGTCGCAGTATACGCGGCCGCACTAAACTGAAACCCGTCAGATACTGTAAATTGGAATGTTTGAGCACCGGTCGCACGAAGCTTTCCAGCAACAATGTCAGCCCTCGAAATCTCTTG
>JABXHW010000068.1 GCA_013373425.1 Flavobacteriia bacterium | reverse complement strand
TCGTACCACGATATTACAGTGGACGTGGCTCGCCCCATCGAAACGGCACCTCCCCGTTCATGGTGGATTGTATTCTCTATCTCATTGGTAATGTTCCTCTGGGGTGTAGGATGTATTCTTTACACCATTGGAACTGGTATCGGTGTGTGGGGATTGAACAAGACCGTTGGATGGGCTTGGGATATTACCAACTTCGTTTGGTGGGTAGGTATCGGTCACGCCGGTACACTGATTTCTGCCGTACTTCTTCTTTTCAAGCAGAAGTGGCGTATGTCGATTAACCGTTCCGCTGAGGCGATGACCATCTTCTCGGTTATCCAGGCGGCACTCTTCCCAGGTATCCACATGGGTCGTATTTGGTTGGCATACTTTGTATTCCCGATTCCAAATCAGTTTGGTTCACTTTGGCCAAACTTCAACTCACCACTGTTGTGGGACGTATTTGCGATTTCTACCTACTTCTCGGTATCAATCGTATTCTGGTACGTAGGTCTTATTCCTGACTTCGCCGCGATTCGCGACCGTGCCATTCGTCCTGTAACAAAGCACGTGTACAAGATTCTCAGCTTCGGCTGGGGTGGTAAGGCTAAGCACTGGCAACGTTTCGAAGAGGTTTCTCTCGTACTCGCAGGTTTGGCAACACCACTCGTACTTTCTGTACACACCATCGTATCTATGGACTTCGCAACCTCGGTGATTCCTGGATGGCACACCACCATCTTCCCACCGTACTTCGTTGCGGGTGCGATCTTCTCTGGATTTGCCATGGTACAGACACTTCTCATCATCATGAGAAAGCTCTTCAAGATGGAAGATTACATCACCATCCAACACGTAGAAATGATGAACATCATCATCATGGTTACAGGTTCGATTGTAGGTGTGGCTTACATCACTGAGTTGTTCATCGCTTGGTATTCCGGTGTGGAATACGAACAGTATGCCTTCTTGAACCGTGCAACCGGTCCTTACTGGTGGGCTTACTGGAGTATGATGACGTGTAACGTATTCTCACCACAGTTCATGTGGTTCAAGAAACTCCGCACCAGCTTGATGTTTACTTTCTTCATCTCGATTGTAGTAAACATCGGTATGTGGTTCGAACGATTTGTAATTATCGTGACTTCACTTCACCGTGATTACTTGCCATCTTCTTGGTCGATGTTCTCACCGACCTTCGTTGACATCGGCATTTTCTTGGGTACAATTGGATTCTTCTTTGTCTTGTTCCTTCTTTATGCGAGAACATTCCCTGTTATCGCTCAAGCGGAACTCAAGACTATCTTGAAGTCTTCAGGTGAAAACTATAAAAAACTCCACGAGCAGCATGGCGACCACTGATAGCAAACAAATCATTCGTGCTCTATACGACGACGATGACGTGATCTTGAAGGCCGTCAAGGACGTTCGTGCGAAGGGCCACCGCGTGTCTGAGGTTTACTCTCCATTCCCGATTCACGGGTTGGATCACGCAATGGGACTCAAACCAACACGCATTGCCATTGCAGCCTTTTTGTATGGTTGTGCCGGTTTGACTACTGCAATATTGATTACTTGGTTCATGATGAACCACGACTGGCCACAGAACATCGGTGGTAAGCCAAGCATGACTTGGGGTCAGAATATGCCGGCTTTCGTTCCGGTGATGTTCGAGCTCACAGTTTTCTTTGCGGCTCACCTTATGGTGTGGACCTATTTCGCTGTGAACAAGTTGTACCCGGGTGCAGAGCGTCAGAATCCTGACAAGCGCACTACGGACGACAAGTTCATGATGGAGGTCCCTGTAGGAGCAAACCGCGACGAAGTGGTTGAACTCCTCAAGAGCACTGGAGCCATCGAGATTAATGATGTAAATGAAAATGCGTAATTCCATAGCTATGAAGATGTCTACTGTCATCCGCAACACTATCGCGGTTACAGCCTTGGCAATCGGCGTTACTTCTTGTAACAATGATAAGTCTACGCCAGGGTACACTTACATGGACGACATGTATGTATCTCCTTCATTGGAAGCTTATGACCAAACCGACTTGTTCGAGAATGGTATGGAAGCGCGTTTGCCTGCTGAAGGAACTATTCCGAGAGGATATCACCCCTATGAAGTGCCTAACACTGCTGAAGGGTATGCACGCTCTAAAAGCGACAACTCTGTAGTACCTGCGAACTTTGCTTCAATGGACCCTGCAGAAGGAGAAGAGCTTTACAATATTTTCTGTGCTCATTGCCACGGTACAAAGGGTGATGGGAACGGAGTTCTCGTTGAAAATGAGAAGATTTTAGGTGTTCCGGGTTACGATAACACTCGTCTCCCAGACATTACGCCAGCTTCCGCATATCACGTTGTGATGTACGGTAAAGGTGTGATGGGATCTCACGCTTCTCAAATTAACTACGAAGAGCGTTGGAAGATTATTCGCTACGTGTGGATGCTTCGCGCTGAGCAATCAGGAATTCCTGATATTGGAGAAAGTGTTGCTAACGAGGCTCCTGAAGCCGTAGTTGCAGACGAGGAATAAATTATACTGATAATCTGACCTGAACGAAGAGCCATGTTTCAATTCACTTCGAAGGCAAAAATCCTAGCGTATGCGTTGATTGTTCTCGGCGCAATCTCGCTTGTTATTGGATTTACATCTGTTCCAGGTGACCACCATGAAGGCGGTCATGATACCGAAGAACAACACCACGACGGTGCTCACGAAGAGCACGGTGATGATCACGCGGCTACGACTCACGAAGGTGGGGAGTTGTTTGCAATGAATGATCAAAATGCTGTTGATCAGCACGAGTCAGAAGAGATGCACGCTGAAGACGATGCACACGCTGATGAAGCTACTGAAGAGCACGCAGAAGAAATGCATGCGGAAGAGCATCATGCTGAGGATGCACACGACGATCACGCAGAGCATGCAGCAGCAGCTCATGGCGATCATGTAGAGCATGGTGACCACGATGCAGCTCACGCTGAGCACGCTCGTCACCAACAGGAGAACCGTCCTTGGTCTGCATTCATGGTGAACACAATCTTCTTCCTTGCTATCGGCTTGGGAACTGTGTTCTTCCTTATGATTCAATATGTAGCTCGTGCCGGCTGGACCGTTGGTATCAACCGTGTAATGGAGGCTGTTGGTCTTTTCGTTATCGTGCCATTGATCGGTATGTTGATCTTGGTGTTTACTGGTGTAGCAGACCAGCACCACATTTGGCACTGGATGCAAGACGGTATCATGGACCCAGCATCAAAGCATTACGACGCTATTATCGCAGGTAAAGAGGCATACTTGAACGACACCTTCTTCATCATTCGTGCAGTTGTTTATGCTGCAGTTTGGTACGGAGTTATCGTTTTGGTTCGTCGCCACAGCTTGAAGGAAGATCAAGAAGGTGGAACTGCGCGTTACTATAAGATTTTCAAGATTGCTGCTTTCTTCGCAGTATTCTATGCAGTGACATCTTCAACAAGTGCTTGGGACTGGATTATGTCTATCGACACACACTGGTTCTCTACTTTGTTTGGATGGTACACTTTCGCAGGTATGTTCGTAACTGCATTGGCTGCCTTGAACCTCCTCGTTGTGTTCTTGCGCTACAACGGTTACACCCCATGGTTGAATGAGAACCACCAGCACGACTTGGCTAAGTTCATGTTCGCGTTCTCTATCTTCTGGACTTACTTGTGGTTCTCACAGTACATGCTCATCTGGTACTCTAATATTCCAGAAGAAGTTACTTACTACATGCAACGTTTCGACCAGTACAATACATTGTTCTTGACAATGGTGGCTATGAACTTTATCGCTCCTGTTCTCCTAGTTATGTCACGCGACTCTAAGCGTGTGATGGGCTTGGTTACATTCACAGCGACAATCGTTCTCGTGGGTCACTGGTTGGACCACTACGTTATGATTATGCCAGGTTCTGTAGGTGAGTACTACGGATTTGGTTGGGCTGAAGTTGGAGGATTCCTCTTCTACGCAGGCCTCTATATTTTGATTGTATTCCGCAACCTTTCCAAGGCTCCTTTGTTACAAAAGAACCACCCGATGGTTACGGAGAGCAAGCATTTTTCACTTTAATCGCTTAATCGAAGGATAAAATGTTCACAGTTATTGCAATCATCGTCGCTATCCTTGCCGTAGTTGCTATCGCGCAATTGGTAAAGGTGTGGGAGACATCCACAAGGTTGAAAGACAAGGATGTCAACGACGTGACCGAAAAGGACAACAACACTCAAGGGCGCTTGATGCTCCTATTCGGTGTGCTATTTATGGTTTCGTTTATAGCGATGGTCATGGCCTGGGGCAACCGCTTCTTGCCTGAACCTGCTTCAGAGCACGGTATTGATTACGACTTTCTTTGGGACATCTCAATGGGTCTTATCGTATTCGTTTTCTTCATAGTTCAGCCAATCTTGTTCTACTTCGCTTGGAAGTACCGCGGAACAAAAGATCGCAAGGCTGTTTACTATGCGCACAACAACCGTTTGGAGGCTATCTGGACAATCGTTCCAGCTATTGCTTTGGCTATCTTGATTACCTACGGTTTGACTACTTGGTCTGACATAACGAACCCAGATAACGAAGAAGCGCAAGTTGAGCCTTTGGTTATCGAGCTTTATGCAAAGCAGTTCCAGTGGACCGCACGTTACTCAGGTCAGGACAACGTTCTTGGCGCTGCGAACGTACGCAACATCGAAGGAATTAATGTTGTAGGTATTGACGCGCAAGATGCCAATGGCTTTGATGATATCGTTGCCATGGAGCAGCTAGTGTTGCCTAAAGGCCGTCCGGTTCTTTTCAAGTTCCGTTCACAAGACGTTATTCACTCAGCATACATGCCGCACTTCCGCGCTCAGATGAACTGTGTTCCAGGTATGGTTACGCAGTTCCAATTCACACCGACAATCTCTACTTCAGAGATGCGTGAGAAAGCGGATATTCAAGAGAGAGTTGCTCGTATCAACGAGATTCGTGAGCTCGATCCTGAGAAAGACCCTTACGAATTTGACTTCGTGCTCCTCTGTAACAAGATTTGTGGAGCCGCTCACTACAACATGAGATTCCCAATTAAGGTGGTTGAACCTGCGGAATTTGACGAGTGGTACTCTGAACAATCTACCTTCTCAGAGCTTTAATAATATAGTGCTACAGAAAGAATTTTAAACGCGTAATTATGTCGGCAGAAGCACACGCACACGACGAACACCACGAGCATCACGAGACCTTCTTCACGAAGTATGTGTTCAGTACGGATCACAAGATGATCGCCAAGCAATTCCTCATCACAGGTATGGTGATGGGTGTAATTGGTGTAGTAATGTCTCTACTTTTCCGTCTCCAATTGGCATGGCCAGAGAAAGGATTCTGGATTATCGATGCACTTCTAGGTCACCACGCTGAAGATGGTATAATGACACCTAGTATCTATTTGGCTTTGGTTACGATTCACGGTACCATCATGGTATTCTTCGTACTTACAGCTGGATTGAGTGGTACGTTCTCGAACCTTCTTATTCCATTGCAGATTGGTGCCCGTGATATGGCATCAGGTTTCATCAACATGCTTTCTTATTGGTTCTTCTTCGCTTCCAGCGTTGTTATGGTAGCCAGCTTGTTTGTTGAAGCGGGACCGGCATCTGCAGGTTGGACGATTTACCCACCTTTGAGCGCCGTTGAGTCTGCGATTCCAGGTTCAGGAGCAGGTATGACACTTTGGTTGGTTTCTATGACCCTCTTCATCGTTTCTTCGTTGATGGGTGCATTGAACTATATCGTTACGATTCTTAACCTACGTACCAAGGGCATGAGCATGACGCGTTTGCCATTGACCATTTGGGCGTTCTTCGTAACGGCTATCCTCGGTGTTCTTTCATTCCCAGTATTGTTGAGTGCAGCTCTTTTGTTGTTATTCGACCGTTCAATGGGAACAAGCTTCTACCTATCTGATATCATGATGGCGGGTGAAGTACTACCAAATCAAGGTGGTAGCCCAGTACTTTTCGAACACTTGTTCTGGTTCTTGGGTCACCCTGAGGTATACATCATTCTACTTCCAGCATTGGGTATCACTTCAGAAGTAATCTCTACGAGTTCACGCAAACCGATCTTCGGTTACCGTGCGATGATTGGATCTATTCTAGCGATTGCATTTCTTTCATTCATCGTATGGGGTCACCACATGTTCATCACCGGTATGAACCCATTCCTAGGCTCTGTATTTACCTTTACAACATTGTTGATTGCAATCCCATCTGCGGTGAAGGCCTTCAACTACATTACCACGCTATGGAAAGGTAATCTTCAGTTCACTCCAGCAATGCTTTTCTCAGTAGGTCTCGTATCTACATTCGTTGCTGGTGGTCTAACAGGTATCATCTTGGGTGACTCAGCATTGGACATCAACGTTCACGATACATACTTCGTAGTAGCCCACTTCCACATTGTGATGGGGCTATCTGCAATCTTCGGTATGTTCGCCGGTGTATACCACTGGTTCCCAAAGATGTTCGGTCGCAGAATGAATAAGACAATGGGTTATCTACACTTCTGGATCACATTCGTATGTGCCTACGGTGTATTCTTCCCAATGCACTTTACGGGTATGGCAGGTTTGCCACGCCGTTACTTCAGAAACG